>JBKCVA010000153.1:0-76751 GCA_046318115.1 Lysobacterales bacterium
TGTTTCATGTATTGGAGTGCCGAAATGTCTGCCCTGCCCCGCTTCGAGAACGTCATCGCCGCGACGCCCGCCACCGCCCCACTCACCGTCGCTGTCGCCGAGGGCGACGGCATCGGCCCCGAGATCATGGCCGCCACGCTGGAGGTACTGCGGGCGCTCGATCCTTCGCTCCACTTCCAGCCGCTCACCGTCGGGCTCGCGGCCTATCGCGCCGGTCACGCGGCCGGGCTCGGGCCCGAGGTGTTCGAGGCGATCGACCAGCACCGCGTGCTGCTCAAGGGCCCGATCACCACGCCGCAGGGCGGCGGCTACAAGAGCGTCAACGTGACCTTGCGCAAGACGCTGGGACTGTACGCCAACGTGCGGCCCTGCGTGTCGTACGCCCCCTATGTCCGCAGCCTGCAGCCGGGCATGGACGTGGTCATCGTGCGCGAGAACGAGGAAGACACCTACGCCGGCATCGAGCACCGCCAGACCGACGAAGTCGTGCAGTGCCTCAAGCTGATCACCCGCCCGGGCTGCGAGCGCATCATCCGTCACGCCTTCGAGTACGCCCGCAGCAATGGCCGCCGCAGCGTCACCTGCATGAGCAAGGACAACATCATGAAGCTCACCGACGGCCTGTTCCATCAGGTCTTCGATGAGATCGCCGCCGAGTACCCCGACATCCGCAGCCAGCACCAGATTATCGATATCGGCACCGCGCGCATGGCCAGCCGGCCGCAGGACTACGACGTGGTGGTGACGCCCAACCTGTACGGCGACATCCTCTCCGACGTCGCTGCCGAAGTCGCCGGCTCGATCGGGCTGGCGCCTTCGGCCAACCTCGGCCTGCGTGCGGCGATGTTCGAGGCGGTGCATGGCTCCGCCCCGGATATCGCCGGCAAGGACATCGCCAACCCGTCCGGTCTCATGCTGGCCGCAGTGATGCTGCTGCAGCACGTCGGCCGCAGCCGCGCCGCCGAAACCCTGCACAACGCCTGGCTGCGCACGCTGGAAGACGGTGTGCATACCGCCGACCTGTGGCAGGACGGACTCAGCCGCGAACGCGTCGGCACCCGCGCCTTCGGCCGCGCCGTGGTCGCGCGCCTGGGACAGGAGCCGATCCGGCTCGCGCCCGTGCGTTATCCCGACACCGCACCGCATGCCGAGCCCAAGGCGGCAGTGCCCAAGGCGGTCGTCAACGGCGCCCAGAAAAGCTTTGATGGCGTCGACGTGTTCCTGCACTGGGACGAGGCCGGGCGCTCGGCCCAGCGCCTCGCCGAGCGCGCGCAGATGGCCGCCGACAGCTTCAAGCTGAGCCTCATCACCAACCGCGGCGTTCGCGTATGGCCGCAGGGCCATCCTGACACCTGGTGCAGCGACCACTGGCGGCTGCGCTTCCGCTTCGAGGACGCGCGCGCGGTGCCCGCTCTGCTGTCGCGACTGATCGAAGCCGGCCTGGAGCCGGTCAAGACCGAAAACCTGTATCGCTTCGGCGAACAGCGCGGCTACTCGCTCGCGCAAGGCGAATAGCGCGCCCCAGGCACAGGCCTTCCTTTGCTCGCCAGTAACCCGCTAGGGTTGACGCACGAGGAATACGGAGGCTGACGATGCGCGGACCTGGACTGCGGGAACTTCTGCTCACCCTGCCGCTGGCCCTGTTTGCGCCGCAGGCCTCGGCCAGCGCCTCGGCGCCTGCCGCATCGGGCGGTGAGCTGGGCGACCGCCCCGCGTTTCGCCTGCCCGAGCCGGTCGCCGACGATGCTCAGGACGCCTGCGGGCACAGTCCGCAGGCGCAGCGGCTGGCGGAGCTCATCCGCCGCCATCCACTGCAGCGTCGGCTCCGTCTGAGCTGCCATCCGCTCCTGGCCGAAGCAGCGCGCGCCAAAGCCGAGGAGATGGCCGCGCGCGACCAGGTCAGCCACATCTACGGGGTGCTCGCCCCCAATCGTCGTCTGCGCAGTGCAGGCTACATGCTGCCCGCCGACTATCCCGGCGCTTACCACAACCAGGTGGAGGCGGTGGCCGGCGGCTACGCCACGGCCGAGGAAGCCCTGCAGGGCTTCCTCGATTCGCCGCCGCATCGCACGCACCTGCTCGCGGAACATCCGTTCTACGCGGAGCAGGACGAGATCGCCGTAGGCTATGCACGCAAGCGCGACTCCGACTACGTCGACTTCTGGGTGGTGTTCATCGCCCGACGCGCCGACAGCGGCAATCCTCCCGCCCTGCTGCAGGCGGATACCGGGACACCGACGAAATCGAACTGAAGCGGGATACGTCACCCGCCGAGGAGACGGGCGCTGCGCGCTGCGAACGCCGTTCGTCCGCGGCCCGAAGCGCTCGTTGAAGCGCAAGCCATCACCTCCTCAGGGGCGTTGGGCGCCACTCGCGGCCTCCAAGGCCGGCGCCAACAGTTCAGCGTCTGTCGCTCGTGCCTCGTCAGGCGCCCGCACACGGTAGCCCCGTCGCTGCAGATGCCCCAGAAGGTCGGTCTCGGGGTCAAGCAGGCTGCCGATCGAGATCACCGCCACACTGGACCGGTGCTCGGCCAGCGCCTTGTCGACCGAGTCCAGCCAAGCCTCGCGCAGCCGCTCGGGCACATCGGTGATGTGGTTCTGCTCGCCGACGCTGGCGGAAAGGAAGGCGTCCTGACAGGCGCGGTTCTGGTCGCTGAAGGGCAGTGCCCGCAGCGTTTCCAGATCCCCCACGGCCCAAGCCTCGGCGCGCTCTCGCATGGCCTCGATGTCGGTTTCGAGTCGCTCCAACGTGCGGCTGAAGCACTCCAGATCGTCAAGCGGACTCCGAGCGAAGCTGCGGATGCTGTCCCTGGGGTCGGCAATCGAGACCGCGACCTTTGGCGTCTCGACCGGCAGCTTGAGCTTCTTCGCCGACTTCGAAACCGCACGCCACACCGGGCCCGAGCCGGTCATGCGCGCGTCCTCGATCGCCTCCTCCCAAAGCTTGATGGCCGCGAACAGCGGACGCCACGTTTCGACCTTGCGATTGCGGCCCAGATAACGCTGCTTCAGCGGCTGCCAGCGCGCATACAGCTCCGGGCCGACCACTTCTTCCAGCCTTCGCTCATCGGGATTGCGCCGCGCCCGCAGCAGGCTGGGCAGCAGCGTCAGGGCGCGGAACCGTCCAATGTCCGCAGCAAAGGACACGGTGGGCGGCGCGATCAGCAAGCTTGACTCGGCCAGCCGCGCGTCGACTTCGTCGGAGACCCACTCGAAGCGGCGCGGCAGCGGCGACTGCGTGCCGAGGACCCACAGCACGTTGTCGCCTTGGCGCACCTCCCACAGGCCCGGCCCGGTAACGCGGGCGATCACCTCCACGGTCTCCATCGTCGTCGCCTCGGCCGGCGGCGCCCCGCTGGACTCGGCCCGCACAGCGACCGGCGCCAGCGCGAATGCGAGGACACCGAGCAGCAGCGTTCGGGAAGCGGCGATGGGGCTTGGCATGCAGTGCGCTCGCGTCAGTGAAGGCGGCGCACTCTACGTCCAGCCCGCCGTGCCGCGTGTTAGCGCCTCGCTAAGCGCGCCGACCAATCAGCGCAAGGTTGCCGACAGTTCAGCCGCCGGCGCTTCTTCCAGCATGTCCACAGCATCCGGCTCGACCACCTCGATACCGCGCGCGCGCAGGGCCTCGAACATACCGAGCTCCGGGTCGAGCAGCAGGGCGATGTCCAGCACGGCAACGCTGCTGCGGTGCTCGGCCAAGGCCGACTCGACCGACTCGATCCACAGCGCGCGCAGGCGCTGCGGGATCTCGTCGAGCCCGCGGTCTTCGGCGAACTGGGCCTTGAGGAAGGCGTCGCGGCAGGCCTGGGCCTGGTCGCGAAACGGCAGTGTGCGCAGGGCGGCAACGTCGCCCACCGCCCAGGCTTCGGCCCGCTCGGCCATGTCGGCGAGGTCGGCCTCAAGGCGATCGAGGGTGCGCTCGAAGCATTCGAGATCGTCCAGCGTGTTGTCGGCGAAGCTGCGGATCAACTCGCGCGGGCGGCCGGCTTCGATCACCAGTTCAGGCCGGAAGATCTCGATGCGCTGTCGCCGGGCCTTGCGTTCGACCGCGTCCCAGACCTGGCGGCGGTAGCTCAGGCCGACGTCTTCCATGGCCTCGCTGTAGAGCTCGAGTGCTGCAATCAGCGGCCGCCATTTCTCCGTGCCGCGCTTGCGCGGAAAGTACTTGTCCTTGAGCACGAGCCAGCGCGCGTGCTGCTCGGGCGGCACGCGCTCGGCCAGGGTCAGGCCCTCCGGGTCGCGGCGCGCGCGCATCAGGCTGGGCAGCAGGAACACCGCGTTGAAGCGGTTGACCCCCTTCAGATCGAAGCCGGGCGGCGCGATCAGCAGGCTGGACTCGGCCAGCCGGGCGTCGAGCTCGGGCGACTCCCAGCGGAAGCGCTTGGGCAGTGGCGACTGCACGCCCAGCACCCAGACCACACGCCCTTCGCGACGCAGGGCCCACAGGCCCGGGCCGGTCACCTCGGCGATGACTTCGACCGCCTCAAGTTCGCGTGCGGGCTCGACGCCGGGCGACGGAGCAGGCGGCGTGGCCTGCGCCGGTGCGCTGGCAGCGACGGCCAGCAGCAGACCGAACAGGATGCAACGCGCAGGGCGGAGAGGCTTGGGAAGGCGGGGCATGCATGCAGCTTAGCCCGCGGCCGTTACCACTCGATGTGAAGCGACGCAGCGAGGTCTCAGTCGCCCGCGCCGAGTTGGCTCCAGGCCTCGGTCTCGCTGACATAGATGTGCGGCGCCAGACCGCGCTGTTTAAGCGCCTGGCCGAGCTTGGCGCGCAGGAAGGCCGAGGTGCTGTAGCGGCGCACATCGCTGTACCAGAGTGCATCCAGCCGCCCGACCATGTCGGCCCAGGCGCTCTCAAGCTCGGCCGCGATCGCGAAATGGTCGTAGTTGACCACCGCACTCACGCGCCGCCCGTGCGGCTGCAGCAGGGCGGTCACCGCGTGCTCGACGGCGTCGATGTCCTCGGGCCGGGCGATACGGTAGTGCTCGAAGTTGATGAACAGCAGGTCGCGCGCGGCATCCAACTGCAGTCGTGCCGGCAGCGGCAGGGCGAGCAGGCGCTGGCGCAGGCCGAGCGCTGCCTCGCCGAACAGCGCATCGTCCATGGGTGGCAGCGGCTCGGCGATCGCCGGCACGAAGTCCATCTGCTCCAGCACATCGCGCTGGAGGTCCAGACCGGGCGCGAGCTCGATCAGGCGCAGGCCGCGCTCGGTGAGTTCGAACACGCAGCGCTCGGTGACATAGAGCACCTGCTGGCCGCGACGGCGCGCCTGCTCGGCGCTGAAGGTGACCTGCTCGACCGCCTGCACGAACTTGCGCGTGATTGGACGACCTTCGCCGGCCGGCGTGAGAAAGCTGCCGACAAAGACCAGCCGCCGCGCCGACTGGCTGATGTTGATGAAGCCGCCGGCGCCGGCAAGTCGCGCGCCGAAGCGGCTGACGTTGACGTTGCCGGCCGCATCCGCCTGGGCCAGGCCGAGCACGGCCACATCCAGGCCACCGCCGTCGTAGAAGTCGAACTGGTAGGGCTGGTCGATGATCGCCTGCGCATTCACCGCCGCGCCGAAGTTGAGCCCCGAGGCCGGCATGCCGCCGATCACGCCGGGCTCGGCGGTGAGCGTGATCAGGTCCAGCACGCCTTCTTCCGCGGCCACCGCGGCCACGCCCTCGGGCATGCCGATGCCGAGGTTGACCACGGCATTTGGCGGCAGCTCCAGCGCGGCGCGGCGGGCGATCACCTTGCGTGCGCCCGAGGGCAGCGCCGCGATGCGCTCCAGCGGCACCCGGATCTCGCCGGCAAAAGCCGGGCTGTAGGCTTCGGCGAAAGTCTGCGGATGCAGTTCGGGCCGCTCGGCCAGCACCAGGCAATCGACCAGCACACCGGGAATCTTGACCTGCCGCGGGTTCAGGCTGTGGCTCTCGGCGATGCGCTCGACCTGCACGATCACCACGCCACCCGAGTTGCGCGCCGCCATCGCGATCGACAGGCTTTCGAGGGTCAGGGCCTCTCGCTCGAAGCTGATGTTGCCCTCGGGGTCGGCGGTGGTGCCGCGGAGCAGCGCGACATCGATCGGGAACGCCGGGTAGAACAGGTAGTCCTCACCATCGATAGGCATCAGCCGCACGCGCTCGCCCGCGCTGCGCGCATTGACCCGACCGCCCCCGTGCCGCGGATCGACGAAGGTGCCCAGCCCCACGCGGGTCAGATGCCCCGGCCGGCCGGCAGCGATGTCGCGGAACAGATGCGAGATCACCCCCTGCGGCAGGTTCCAGGCTTCGATCGCGCCGTCGAGCGCCAGCTTCTGCAGGGCCGGCACCAGGCCCCAGTGGCCGCCGATCACCGCGTGCAGCAGGCCGGGCTCGGCCAGATGGTTGAGTCCACGCTGTTTGCCATCGCCCTGCCCCGCCGCATAGACCAGGGTGAGGTCGCGCGGCGCGGCGGTCTCGCGGAAACGCCGCTGCAGCGCGATCGCCAGGTTCTCGGCGAAGCCGATGCCGACGAAGCCGCCGGTGGCGACGGTGTCGCCGTTGTGGATCAGCGCCACCGCTTCGGCGGCGCTGACGATCTTGCCCTTGGCCCTGCGCTGCATGGCGTCCCCGTTCGGCGGCCTGCGTTGGTCGGCCAGCATAGGCACGTGCAGGCCGTGCACCTATCGGACCTTGGGGAAACCGGCACGCGGGTTCGCCTCCAGCGCCTGATAGCATTGGGCGGCTTTCCCTTCGAGCGGACCTCCGGATGAACGGTTTTGCCTCTGCGGCCGAGGCCGCCCACGCCTGCCCCCTGATTCTCTGCACCGAGGCCAGCCTCGATGCCCTGCTCGACACGCTTGGGGAGTCGGCCCGCCGCTGGGCGCAGGCACAGGGCTTCCGCGGCCTGCCTGGCACCCATCTCATCCTGCCCGAGGCCAACGGCGCGCTGGCCGCGGTGCTGGTCGGCGTGGTCCGCGCCGACGACCCTTGGGCGCTGGCCGGCCTGCCGCTGACCCTGCCCGAGGGCACCTTTGCGCTGGATGCACGCGGTCTGCAGATCGAGCGCGGCGCAGCCGTGATCGGCTGGGGCTTGGGCGCCTACCAGTTCACCCGCTACCGCAAGCCGGCCCGCGCCGCCGCGCGTCTCGCCATCGATCTTGAAGACCCGTCGCTGGCCGAAGCCGTCGCCCTGTTGCACGCCAGTCTGCTGACCCGCGACCTGATCAACACGCCGACCGAACACATGGGACCGGAGCAGCTGGAGCAGGCTGCGCGCACGCTGGCGCAGGCGCAGGGCGCCGCGTTCAGCAGCATCGTCGGCGAGGCCCTCATCAGCGAGCGCTTCCCGGCCATCCATGCGGTCGGCCGCGCAAGCCACCGCGCGCCGCGCCTGATCGAGCTGAACTGGGGCAACCCCAGCCATCCGCGGCTGGCCATCGTCGGCAAGGGCGTCTGCTTTGACACCGGCGGCCTCGACATGAAGCCGGCCGACGGCATGCGCAACATGAAGAAGGACATGGGCGGTGCCGCGCACGCGCTGGCGCTGGCCCAGCTGGTGATGGCGCAGCAGCTGCCGGTGCGTCTGCAGCTGCTGATCCCCGCGGTCGAGAACGCGGTCGCCGCCGATGCCTACCGCCCGGGTGAGGTGATCGCCACCCGCGCCGGCCTGTCGGTGGAGATCGACAACACCGATGCCGAAGGCCGCGTGATCCTCTGCGACGCGCTGACCTACGCGGGCGAGTCCAAGCCCGATCTGATCATGGACTTCGCCACGCTCACCGGCGCCGCGCGCATCGCGCTCGGCCCCGACCTGCCGGCCCTGTTCGCCAACCGCGACGACATCGCCAACGACTACCTGGCCGCCGGCGAGGCGCAGAGCGATCCACTCTGGCGCATGCCGCTGTGGCGGCCCTACATGAGTTATCTGAAGTCCGGGATCGCCGACTTCGCCAACGCCGGCCCCTCGCGCATGGCCGGCTGCATCACCGCTGCGCTCTATCTCGACCGCTTCGTTGCCGCCGAGCAGGCCTGGACCCACGTCGACGTCTACAGCTGGAACGACAGCGACCGCCCGGGCCGCCCGGCCGGCGGCGAGGCGCAGGGCCTGCGCGCGGCCTGGGCTTTCCTGGAGCAGCGCTACCGGCGTTGAACACATCGGCTTGGCGGCAGGCGGCGCAGCCTGCGCGCCGCCAGGCCGATGCCCGACATCGCTTGCTCCGACTCCACAACTTTTCCCGAACGGACCCGCCCCATGAGCCAGGACGCCCAACGCTCTGATGCCCTGCTGGAAGCCCTGCGCATTCCGCGCGGTGAAGGTGGGCGAGGCAAGCGCAGGCGCCGCCTGCCGATCTGGCTGCTGGTGCTGGTCGCGCTCGCGATCGGTTTCTTCGCCCTGCGCGCGATGCGTCCGATCGAGGTCGAGACCGGTAGCGCCCGCAGCGCCGCCGAGGCCGGGCCAACCTCGTTGCTCGATGCCTCGGGCTTCGTCACCGCGCGGCGCATTGCCACGGTCTCGTCCAAGGTGACCGGCCGCGTGCTGGAGGTGCTGATCGAGGAAGGTCAGCGCGTGACCGAAGGCGAACTCATGGCCCGACTCGACCCGGTCGACGCCGCCGCCCAGCTCGAACTGGCCCGCGCCCAACTGGCATCGAGCCAGTCGCAGCTTGCTGAAGCGCGTTCGCTGCTGGCGCTGGCCGAGAGCACGCTGAAGCGCCAGCAGGAGCTGGCCGCGCGCAAGCTCACCTCGGACGCCGCACTGGAGCAGGCGCAGAGTGATCGCGATGCCCGCGCCGCCCGTCTCGGCTCGCTGCAGCGGGCGACTGAAGTCGCCGCCGAGCAGGTCGCGGTGGCGGAGTTGAATCTCGCCAATACCGAAGTGCGCGCTCCGTTCAGCGGCGTCATCATCGCCAAAGCCGCGCAGCCCGGTGAAATGGTGTCGCCGCTCTCGGCCGGCGGCGGCTTCACCCGCACTGGCATCGGCACCGTGGTCGACATGGACTCGCTGGAAGTGAACGTAGACGTCAACGAGGCCTACATCGGCCGCGTGCAGCCCGGCATGCCGGTCGACGCCGTGCTGAACGCCTACCCGGACTGGAAGATCCCCGGCAGCGTCATCGCCATCGTGCCGGCCGCCGACCGCAGCAAGGCCACCGTCAAGGTGCGCATCGCGCTGGACAGCCGCGACCCGCGCATCGTGCCCGACATGGGCGTGCGGGTGAGCTTCCTCGAAGCCCGCCCCGATCCGAACGCGGCCCCGCCCAGCGGTGCCCTCGTGCCCGAGCGCGCCGTAGTGCTCGCAAAACCTGAAGAGGGTGCCGAAGGCGGCAGCGCTAGCGATCGCGGCCACGTTTTCGTGCTGGCCGAGGACGACAGCGTTCGCCGCGTCGAACTGCAGCTGGGCGAAGCCGCCAACGGCGAGCGCCGCGTACTGGCGGGCCTGAGCGGAGGCGAGACCCTGGTGCTGTCGCCGCCGGAGACGCTGCAGGACGGCGACCGCGTCAGCCGCAAGACGAGCCGCTGACGCCCGTGGCCGCCTCCACCCCGCTGGTCGAGATCCGCCAGCTCACCAAGACCTATGTGCGCGGCAGCCAGCGCGTCGAGGTGCTGCACGGCATCCACCTCGACATCGCCGAGGGCGATTTCGTCGCGCTCATGGGGCCCTCGGGCTCGGGCAAGACCACCCTGCTGAATCTCATCGGCGGCATCGACTCGCCGACCTCGGGTGTGCTCAAGGTCGGCGGCGAGCGCATCGAGGACTACAGCGCGGACGAACTCGCCGCGTGGCGCGCCAGCACGGTGGGCTTCATCTTCCAGAGCTACAACCTGATGCCGGTACTGTCGGCCCAGAAGAACGTCGAGCTGCCGCTGCTGCTGACCGATTTCGGCGCCAGCGAACGCGCCAAGCGCGCGCGCATCGCCCTGCAGCTGGTGGGGCTGTCCGACCGCGGCGGGCACAAGCCGAACGAGCTGTCCGGCGGCCAGCAGCAGCGCGTGGCGATCGCACGCGCCCTGGTCTCCGACCCGCGTCTGTTGATCTGCGACGAGCCCACCGGCGACCTCGACCGCAAGACCGCCGACGAGGTGCTGCGCCTCTTGCAGCGCCTCAACAGCGAGTTCGGCAAGACCATCATCATGGTCACCCACGACCCCAAAGCCGCCGAGTACGCCCGGCGCACCGTGCATCTGGACAAAGGCACGCTGGTGAGCGGCGGGTAGCTCAAGCCGCGAGCTTCAGTCCGGTTGCAGCCGCTCCACCATCCGACGCGGCGCACCCTCGAATCCGCCGTTCGACATGAACACCACATGGTCGCCGGGGCGGGCGAGGGCGGCGAGCTGGTCGAGCAGGGCGTCGACGGTCGGCACAGTGTGCCCCTCGCCGCGCAGGGCGCCGACCACGGAGGCCGCATCCCAGGCGAGCTCGGGCCGGTGCAGGAAGACCACGGCGTCGGCGTCACTGAGCGACGGCGCAAACTGGGCCGCGTGCGCGCCCAAGCGCATCGAATTGCTGCGCGGTTCGATGGCGACCAGGATGCGCGCCGCCCCGACCTGGGCGCGCAGACCGGCCAGCGTGGTGCGGATCGCCGTGGGGTGGTGGGCGAAGTCGTCGTAGACGCAGATATCCTGCGGGCTGCCGAGTTTCTGCATGCGGCGCTTCACCGACACGAAGTCGGCCAGCGGGGACAGCAGCGGACGCACGTCGAGTCCGTAAGCGTCGACCGCAGCCAGCGCCGCCAGCGCATTCATCACGTTGTGCCGACCGAGCAGGTTCCAGTGCACTTCGCCCACTGACTCACCACTCTGCACGACTTCGAAGGCGCTACCGTCGGCCTTGAGTAGGCGCGCCTGCCAGTCGGCCGCGACGTCGATGCCGAAGCGCGTCACCGGCGTCCAGCAGCCCATCGCCAGCACCTCGGCGAGTGCCGCGTCCTCGGCGTTGACGATCAGCCGGCCGCGCCCCGGCACGGTGCGCACCAGGTGATGGAACTGGCGCTGGATCGCGGCCAGGTCGGGAAAGATGTCGGCGTGGTCGTACTCGAGGTTGTTGAGGATCGCGATCTCGGGCCGGTAGTGGACGAACTTCGAGCGCTTGTCGAAAAAGGCGGTGTCGTATTCGTCGGCCTCGACCACGAAGGCCGGGCTCGCCCCGATGCGCGCGGACACACCGAAGTTCTCGGGCACGCCGCCAATGAGAAAGCCCGGTGCGGCGTCCGCACAGTCGAGCAGGTAGGCCAGCAGCGAGCTGGTGGTGGTCTTGCCGTGGGTGCCCGCCACCGCCAGCACGCGACGGCCGCGCAGCACCTGCTCGGCCAGCCACTGCGCGCCGGAGCGGTAGTCGCGACCGGCATCGAGCACGGCCTCGACCGCTGGGTTGCCGCGCGAGAGTGCGTTGCCAACCACCACCTGGTCGACGTCGGCGCCGATATGTTCAGGCCGGTAACCGCTGGCGAGCGCAATGCCCAGCGCTTCGAGCTGGGTGCTCATTGGCGGATAGACGTTCTGGTCCGAGCCTTCCACCGCATGGCCGAGCTCGCGGGCGAGCGCGGCGACGCCGCCCATGAAGGTGCCGCAGATGCCGAGGATGTGCAGTTTCATTCAGTGGCTCCGGCGAGTCGGCTCAGCACAGCCACCTCGGCAAGGAACAGGGTCAGGCTGGTGGCGATCGCCAGCGGTGGCGGCACCTCCAGAGCGCTCCGCCAGATGTGCGCATCGATCGCCAGCTTCCAGGCGGTGAGTACGAGCCAGGCCATGCCGAGCAGGGTCTGCAGCAGCGACGGCGCGGGCGGCGTCGCACCGGCGTCCGGCGGCGGATCGGCGCCCACCATCACCAGCAGCATCGCGGCGCCGAACAGCAGGCTGCTGCCGACGAAGGCGGTGGCGGTCTGCACGAAGCGCTCGCTGCGTGCGCGCATCCGCAGCAGAACGTGGATGGGCAACAGCAGGAAGATGAGCGCCACAGGCAACTGCAGTGGCCCTCCCCGGCCCTCGAACAGCAGATACTGGGCTGAGAGCTGCAGCACCGCCCACGCGAACAGCAGCCGCGTCAGCAGCCGGGTGTCGAAAGGCAGATCCTGCGGACCGGCACGCAGAAGGGCGATGCCGATGAGACGCGCGAGCAGGGGGTTCATGCCGGGCACCTCGTGGGGCGGGCGCGTCCGCAGCGAACGGCTGGCGGACGCGGCCCTGTACCGACCGCAGGCCGCGGAATCAGGTCTCGTCCGCAGTGGCGCTGCGAATTGCGGACAGGATGCGGTCCGAGACTTCCTCCATCGCGCCGACGCCGTACACGCAGACGAGGCGACCGCGCTCGCGGTAGTAGTCGATCACCGGCGCGGTCTGGTCGGAGTAGACCCGCAGGCGGTTGGCCACAGCTTCGGGAGTGTCGTCGGCGCGGCCCTCCGCCTGGGCGCGCCCCGCGATGCGCTGCACCAGCAGCTCGGTGCTGACGTCCAGCTGCACGGCGACATCGACCGGGAGGTGCAGGCGCTGCAGCAGGGCGTCCAGCGCGCTCGCCTGGGCCAGGTTGCGCGGATAGCCGTCAAGGATGAAGCCGCGGGCGATGTCGGGCTGGCTGAAGCGCTCTTCGAGCATGCCGAGCACGATCTCGTCGGACACCAGTTCGCCGCGCTCCATCACCGCCTTGGCCTGCAGGCCCAGCGGAGTGCCGGCTGCCACGGCGGCGCGCAGCAGATCACCGGTGGAAATGTGCGGCACGCCCAGTTGTTCCTTGAGGCGCGTGGCCTGCGTGCCCTTGCCCGAGCCGGGCGCACCGAGAAGTACGAGTCGCATGGGAGATCCGGAAGTGATGGAAAACCTGGGGCGCGGCGGTGGCGGGGCGGCTAGACTTGCGGGCCCTACAGGCCCCGGTTCGCGCGGTCGCCGGCAACGTAACCGCTGCCCCGGGTAGAGTCAATTCAACACTTTGGTCGGAGCCCTCACCCGCATGAGCCAGGGAAAACTGCTGTACGCACAGTCCGGTGGCGTGACGTCAGTCATCAATGCCACCGCCGCTGCCGTGATCGAAACCGCGCGCAAGCACAAGGTCAAGGTGCTGGCTGCCAAGAACGGCATCATCGGCGCGCTGCGCGAGGATCTGATCGACACCAGCAAGGAATCCGCAGCCGCCCTGCGCGACCTCGCCCACACCCCCGGCGGCGCCTTTGGCAGCTGCCGCTTCAAGCTCAAGGGGCTGGAGGAAAACCGCGCGCAGTACGAGCGCCTGATCGACGTGTTCCGCGCGCACGACATCCGCTATTTCCTCTACAACGGCGGCAATGACAGCGCCGACACCGCGCACAAGCTGTCGCAGATCGCCAAGACCTTCGACTACCCGATGACCTGCATCGGCGTGCCCAAGACCGTCGACAACGACCTCGCGGTCACCGACTGCTGCCCGGGCTTCGGCTCGGTGGCCAAGTACACGGCGGTGTCGGTGATGGAAGCCAGCCTCGACGTGATCTCGATGGCCGAAAGCTCGACCAAAGTCTTCGTGATGGAGGTGATGGGCCGCCACGCCGGCTGGATTGCCGCCGCCGCGGGTCTGGCGCAGCGCGAGGAGAACGACCCGCCGCAGATCATCCTGTTCCCGGAAATCGCGTTCGACGAAGCGAAGTTCCTGGCCAAGGTGAAGGCAACAGTCGAGAAGATCGGCTACTGCACGGTGGTGGTCAGCGAGGGGCTCAGCCATCCGGACGGCCGCTTCGTCGCCGAGGCCGGCGGCAAGGACGCCTTCGGCCACAGCCAGCTCGGCGGCGTCGGCCCCACCATCGCCGCGCTGGTCAAGGACAAGCTCGGCTACAAGTACCACTGGGCGGTGCCCGACTACCTGCAGCGCTCCGCGCGGCATCTGGCATCCAAGACCGACTGGGAACAGGCCCAGGCCGTGGGCCGCGCCGCGGTCGAGTACGCGCTGGCCGGCAAGAACGCGGTGATGCCAGTGATCAAGCGTCTCAGCGATGCGCCCTACCGCTGGAAGATCGAGCCGGCGCCGCTGGCCAAGGTCGCCAACCACGAAAAGAAAATGCCGAAGAACTTCATCCGCCGCGACGGTTACGGCATCACCGAGGCCTGCCGCAAGTACCTGGCCCCGCTGATCCAGGGCGAGGCCTTCCCGCCCTTCGGCAAGGACGGCCTGCCCCGCTATGTCACCCTGAAGAACGTGCGGGTGCCGAAGAAGCTGCCGGCGTATTCGATTGCTGACAAGTAGCTGGGATTCGGGATTCGGGATTCGCAAGAGCGTCGCTGGATTCGAAGGCGCGCTCTGCCCTGACCAGGTCACCGGGTTTTGCTCGACGGGCTGCCTTGCGCAGCCCGTCGTCGTTAAGGACCCTTGGAATCCAGATCCGAATCCTGCCATGACGGACGGCGGCGGCGCAGGGCGCGGCTTCGGCCTTTGCCCTTTCAAGTCCCGAATCCCGTCCCGGCCCTCGCGGTGGGCGCTCGAGCGTTCGGCCACGCGCGCGGCATGCCGCGCAAACGCGTCGCCTTACCCCCAATCCCGGCTCTCTTGAGTCCCCCCGCGTTTTCATGGAGTCTTGGCGGCCTCGTAACGCGTTCTTCACTGCATGTCGGCCGTTCCCAGCGATCCCAGCCTCGCCACCGCCCTGATTCCGCTTGCCTGCGGGCCCCTCCAGCGGCGCTTCGCCGTGGGTGGCGCGGGTCCTGTGTCGCTGGAGCGTTTCCTGCGCCAAGCGCACACGCTGGCGGAGACGCTGCCGTCGGGCAGCCATTGCCTCAACCTGTGTGAAGACCGCTACCGCTTCATCCTGACCCTGACCGCCGCCCTGCTGCGCGGCCAGCCGACCCTGCTGCCGCCCTCGCGCGCACCCAGCGTGATCCTGGAGATGCTCGAGCGTTATCCCGAGGCGCACTGCGTCGGCGATGACGGCTTGAACGGCTGTCCGCTGGAGCGCCTGCCGCCGCGCTACACCGCGCTGCCGGCGGTGCTGGCCGAATGCCAAGGGCCGATAGAGCTGCCGCAGCTGCCTGCGGAAAGCCTCGCCGTGATCGGCTTCACCTCGGGCAGCTCGGGCCCGCCCAAGGCCCAGCCCAAGAGCTGGGGCAGCTTCAGCCGGAGCACCGCACTCAATGCGGCGCTGCTTAGCGAAGTCGCAGGCGCGGACGCAGAGATCCTTGCCACCGTGCCAGCCCAGCACATGTACGGCATGGAGACCTCCGTGCTGCTGCCGCTGCTGGGCGGCTTTCCGATCCATCCAGCGCGGCCGTTCTTCCCGGCTGACATCGTGCGCGCCTTGAACGAACTCGAAGCACCGCGCGTGCTCGTCACGACGCCGGTGCACCTGCGCGCGCTGATCAAATCCGGGCTGTCGCTGCCGCCGATCGCAGCGATCGTCAGCGCCACCGCGCCGCTGGCGGTCGAGCTGGCGCGGGCGGCCGAAGCGGCCAGCGGCGGCCGCGTGCTGGAGCTCTACGGCAGCACCGAGACCTGCGTGTTCGCGAATCGCCAGACTGCCTGCGACGATGCCTGGACCGCCTACGAAGGCGTGGAGATCCAGCCGCGCCCCGACGGCGCGCAGATCGACGCCGCCTGGCTGGCGGCACCGGTGCTGCTGCAGGATCTGATCGAGCTGCTGCCGCAGGGTCGCTTCCGTCTGGCCGGTCGCGCGGCGGATCTGCTGGAGATCGCCGGCAAGCGCGCCTCACTGGGCGAGCTCACCCGTCGGCTGCTGGCCATTCGCGGCGTGCAGGACGGGGTGGTCTTTCTGCCCGACACTGCCGGGCCAGTGCAGCGCGTGGCCGCGCTGGTGGTGGCGCCGGAACTGGAGGAGGCCGCCGTACTCGCCGCCCTGCGCGAAGTGGTCGACCCGGTCTACCTGCCGCGGCCCTTGAAGCGCGTCGCCGCCCTGCCCCGCAATGCAACCGGCAAGCTGCCGCGTGCTGCGCTGCTTGAAGCGCTACGCGGGGACTGAACCCCTCTCTTGGGCCCAACACGGCGGCAAGCCCGACCGTCACCGGCCGGGCTCGCCTTCAAGGCCTCGCTCGCGGCGTCGTTTACTCGATCGCCGCCATCTGCAGCCCGCGTGAGAGATCGGTCAGCACGTTGTTGACCCAGCTCGCGTAGTTCTTGTGGATGTAGCGCTCGCCGCGCTTCTCCTCGTAGGCGAGGTTCTCGCTCGACACATAGGCCAGCGACACGCGTTGACCGTCGTAGCTGATGCGCACGCGCGCGGTGTGGGCGCGGATGTTGAGCGTCGAATCGATCTGGCCTTCGGTCTCGGCGGTGATGGTCCAGCCGCGGCCGATCAACGCGCGCTTGATCTCGCGCTCGACCGTCTTGAGCTCCAGCCCGGCCGGTACCGCGATCGGATCGGGATCGGTCAGCGGCGCCTGGCGGGCGCCCATCAGCAGCAGGAAGAACGGCAGCAGGATCAGCAGGTAGCGGCGCGACAGGCGCATGGGGCGAACTCCGTGGTCATGGGACGAGCCGCCGCAGCGGCCTTCGCAAGTGTGGCGAAGCGGTGAAGGAGCGACAAGGCAGAGTGCCGACGACCGTGACATGCCGTCGCATCCGGGGAAAGGTGCGGGCGCCGCATCCACCCGCCTTTCGCGGCGGGCACCCCTCAGAGCGTGTGAAAGAACCCAGCCGCAGCAGGCGGAGGGTTCTCTCATGCACTCAGGGCGCTGTTCCGTCGGCAGGTCGCGCAGGTACAGGAGCCGACGCTTTCGGCACCCGCCAGCCGTGCAGCCAGAGCCACAGCAGGTACAGCGCAATCGTCAGCTTCTGGCTGGCTCCGCGCGGAAGTTCACGCACGAACACGTGCAGCAGCAGGCAGCCGACGGCCAGCAACGCCAGCGGCAGGAACATGCGCTCGCCGCGCGTCCAGTCGAGCGCGCCGCGCAGCAACAGGCCAAGACCGGTGAGCCAGAAGGCCAGCAGTGCGCTCAGCGCATGTAGCCGATGCTCGAAGGGCGGCACCGCGCCGGCCGGCGAGCCGCCGGGAAAGATGGCGGTGACCACCAGGGCGATCGCACCACCAAGGAACAGCAGCAGGGCTGTGGTGTTCAGCACGCCCGTGCGTTCCCCGCGCCAGCTCTGCCAGGCCTGCGCCGAGATCGCGGCAGCGAGGAAGGCATAGGCCGCCTGCAGCCAGAGGCCGTGCGGCCCGGACAGATAGAAGGACAGCGGCGCCCGCACCCAGTCGTAACCGGGATGCAGGGCTTGCACGGTGATGGCGGTGCACAGGAAGACGAGGGGGCCCAGCAGGGCGAGGCTTCGGATCATGAGTCGCGCAAGGTAGACGGGGAAAGGTCGCACGTGGCGGGACCACGCGCCCGCTGACCCCGCGGATGGCGTGCCGTGACCGCGGCGGGCCTATGCGATGTCCGGTCCCGAGCACGCGCTACGGCAGCGTCGTGGCAGTTCGTCCGCAGGCGTCAAGCTTACGCTGCGCACAGCCCCTCCTCCGTCGCTTCGCGCCCCCTTCTCCCCTGGGGAAAAGGGATGCGGAGCGCGTGCAAGTATCCATCGGAGCGGTGCAGTGCAGCCCAAGCGGCGCGCTGCGCTGCACGCGTCGCGTAGGTTGGCGCCTGGTGCAGCGCGGCCCAACTTCGCCACTTCAACGCTCGCCGCAAGATCCGCATCCACTGCCTTGGGCCGCGCTGCGCTTGACCCGACCTGCATCGCCACATCGCATCATGGGGGCCATGCGACCGAGCTATCGCGAGCGCAGCGCTCCGCAAGCTTTCGGCTCACTGGCGTACGACAGCCGCAAGCGAAGCTTCAAGGCTGGCCGCGCGACAGACGCTGAGCTTCGGTCGAATCCCGAATCCCGAATCCCGGACCCGGCCCTCGCGCGCAGCGCTCGGGCGTTCGCCGGCGCGCGCGGCAGTGCCGCGCGAACGCGCCGCCTCACCCCGAATCCCGGCTTTGGATCAATCCCGCATCGCCACCGCCGGCAGGCGCTCAGGCAGGCGCTCCAGCACGGCATCGGCGACCTCATGCGTCGAGTACGCGCGTTCGCCGCCGGCAATGTCGGCGCTGAACACCTTGGCATCCAGCGTTTCGCTGACGGCGCGTTCGATCTCGCGGGCTTCGTCTTCCAGGCCCAGCGAGTGCCGCAGCAGCATCGCCGCGCTGAGAATGGTGGCGATCGGGTTGGCGATGCCGCGGCCGGCGATGTCGGGCGCGCTGCCGTGGATGGGCTCGTAGATGCCGCGCTTGCCCTCGCCCAGCGAAGCGCTGGGCAAGAGGCCGAGCGAGCCGGCCAGCATCGAGGCCTCGTCGGTGAGGATGTCACCGAACATGTTCTCGGTGACGATCACGTCGTACTCGCGCGGGCGCGCGATCAGGTGCATGGCCATGGAGTCGACCAGCTGGTGCTCCAGGCGCACGTCGGGGAACTCCTCCGCACCGATCCGCGTGGCGACTTCGCGCCACAGGCGCGAGGTTTCCAGCACATTGGCCTTGTCGACGCTGACCAGGTAGCCGCGACGCGCGCGGGCAAAGCCGAAGGCCCGGCGGATCACCCGCTCGATCTCCGCCACCGAGTACACGCACAGATCCGAGGCGCCGTGTTCGCTGCGGGTGCGCTCGCCGAAATAGATGCCGCCGGTCAGCTCGCGCACCACCAACAGGTCCACGCCGTTCAGCAGATGCGGCTTGATGGGCGCTCGGTCGAGCACCGCCGGATGCGGCGTCACCGGCCGCAGATTGGCGTACAGGCCCAGCGCCTGGCGGATCGCGAGCAGGCCCTGTTCGGGCCTCACCTTGGCTTTCGGATCCGACCACTTCGGTCCACCCACCGCGCCCAGCAGGATCGCATCCGCCTTGCGGCAAGCGGCGAGCGTGGCCGCCGGCAGCGGCTCGCCGGTGGCATCAATCGCAGCGCCGCCAATCAGCTGGGTGCTGAAGTGGAAGTCGTGGCCGTGACGCGCGGCGACGCGCTTCAACACGTCGACGGCCGCCGCGGTGACTTCCGGGCCGATCCCATCGCCGGGCAACAGAACGATCTCAGCGCGCATGGGCAGGTTCCTCGATGGCAGGCGTGGGCAGGGAGAAGTCGCGAGTGCGGGTGGACTCGAAGGCGCTGATCGCCGCCTCGCGCGCGAGCAGGTAGCCGAGTTCGTCCACGCCCTCCAGCAGACAGGTGCGCGCGAAGGCATCGAGCGGGAAACGGTGGACCTGCCCCTGCGGGCTGGTCAGCGAGCAGGCCGCGATGTCGATGGCGAACTCGCCGTCGGCCTGCTGCATCAGGTGCTGCACGATCGCCTCCTCCAGCACGATCGGCACCAGCCCGTTCTTCAGCGCGTTGTTGCGGAAGATGTCGGCGATCTGGCTGCTGACCACGGCCTGCAGGCCCAGGTCGGTCAGCGCCCAGGGCGCATGCTCGCGCGAGCTGCCGCAGCCGAAGTTGCGGCCTGCGATCAGGATCTGCCGCCCGGCGTTCGCCGGCTGGTTGAAAGCGAAGTCCGGATCTTTGCGCCAGTCGCTGAAAGCGTGCTGACCGAGGCCTGCGCGGGTGGTGGTGGAAAGAAACCGCGCCGGAATGATCTGGTCGGTATCGATGTTCTCGCCGCGCAGCACCACGGCGCGGCTGCGGATGTGGGTGATGGCGCTCATCAGGCGACCTCGGCGGTGGCGGTGAGAAACTCGCGCGGATCGGCAATGCGCCCGGCGACAGCCGCGGCGGCCGCGGACAGCGGCGAGGCCAGCACGGTGCGCGCGCCCTGCCCTTGCCGGCCCTCGAAATTGCGGTTGCTGGTGCTGACCGCGAGCTGGCCGGGCGCGACGATGTCGCCGTTCATGGCGATGCACATCGAGCAGCCGGGCTCGCGCCATTCGGCGCCGGCGGCACGCACGATTGCATCAATACCTTCGGCCTCGGCCTCGCGCTTGACCTTCTCCGAGCCCGCCACCACCAGCATGCGCACGCGCGGATGCACGCGGCGGCCGCTCAGGATTTTCGCCACATCGCGCAGATCGGCGAGGCGGCCGTTGGTACAGCTGCCGACGAAGACCACATCGACCGGCTGGCCGACCAGACCGAAGCCCGCTTCGAAGCCCATGTAGTCCAGCCCCTTGCGGGCGCTGGCATCGGCCGGCTCCGGCACTACGGCATCGACTGCGATCGCGGTACCCGGATGCGTGCCCCAAGTGAGGGTCGGGCGGATGTCCGCCGCATCGATGCGGACCACGCGGTCGAACTGCGCATCGGCATCGCTGGTGAACTTCGACCACTCGATCACCGCCGCCTCGAAGGCCGCGCCCTTGGGCGCGCGCGGCGCGCGGCGCAGCCATTCGAAGGTGGTGGCATCGGGCGCGACCATGCCGCAGCGCGCGCCGGCCTCGATCGACATGTTGCACAGGGTCATGCGCGCTTCCATGTCCATCGCGCGGATCGCCGAGCCGCGGTACTCCAGCGCGTAGCCGGTGCCGCCATTGACCCCGATCACCCCAATCACGTGCAGGATCACGTCCTTGGCAGAGACGCCCGGCGCCAGTTCGCCCTCGACCTCGATCGCCATGGTCTTGGGCTTGCGCTGCAGCAGGCACTGCGTGGCCAGCACATGGCCGACCTCGCTGGTGCCGATGCCAAACGCCATCGCGCCGAAGGCCCCATGCGTGCTCGTGTGGCTGTCGCCGCAGACGATGGTCATGCCCGGCCGAGTCAGGCCCAGCTCGGGCGCGACCACATGCACGATGCCGCGTCGCGCATCGCCCATGTCGAACAGCTCGATGCCGTGGCGCGCGCAGTTGGCGCGCAGCTGGTCGACCTGCTTTTCGGAGGCGGCCGTCGCATAGGGCAATCGACCGTTCGCATCGGCCGGCAGGGTCGGCGTGCTGTGGTCCATGGTCGCCATGCAGCGTTCGGGGCAGCGCGGCGACAACCCGCGCGCTTCCAGCTCGGAGAAGGCCTGCGGCGTGGTGACCTCATGCAGCAGGTGCAGATCGATGTAGAGCACCGCGGGCGCGGACTCGGTTTCAGGAACGACGACGTGGGCGTCCCAGAGTTTGTCGAAGAGGGTACGGGGCATGTTGAGAGCCGGGATTGGGGATTGGGGATTCGGGATTCGGAAGAGCGGACTTCGGTCGTTCAATCGGAGCCGCTTTGCTCCCCTCTCCCCCTGTGGGAAGCGGAGGAGAGCGCTTGTCGGCTGCCGGTCGCAGCCGACGCTGTCTGGTGCCGGAGCGAAGCGAAGGTGGGCTGGGGGATAGGGGTAGAAAGCTTGCGGCGAGCATTGCCCCCTCTCCCCAACCCCTCTCCCACCAGGGGAGAGGGGCGCAAAGCTGAGCCTCGATCAAGCCGACGCCGTCGCAGCGGTCGGCGCGACCTCTCGCTTGCGCAGCAGGCGGTTGGCGACGTCGAGCCAGGCCAGCGCGCTGGCCTCGATGATGTCGCGGCTGACACCGACGCCGGTGTACTCCTCGTCCTCGTAACTGACCGAGAGGCTGGCCTCGCCGCGTGCCTGTGCGCCCATGCCGATGCTGTGAACCTGGTAGCTCTCAAGCTTCAGTTCGATGCCGGTCGCTGCGGCCATGGCCGCGAACAGGGCCGCGACCGGACCGTCGCTTTCGGCGCTTTCGGCCACATGATTGCCCTCGGGGTCGGACAGCTCGACCTCGGCGCGCGCCTGTCCGCCTGCATCCGAGATGCGCATCGAAGCCAGTCGATAGCCTTGGCCGGCGCTTGCGGTGGCACCCAGAATCAGCTGCTCCAGATCGCGGTCGCCGACCACGCGCTGGGTTTCGGTCAGCGCCTTGAAGTTGGCGAAAACATGCTCGAACTCGTCGTCTTCGAATACAAAGCCCAGCGCGCGCAGTCGCTCACTCAATGCCGCGCGGCCGCTGTGGCGACCCAGCACCAGCTCGGACTTCGGCCAGCCCACGTCCTCGGGCCGCATGATTTCGTAGGTCTCGCGGTTCTTGAGCATGCCGTGCTGGTGGATGCCGGCCTCGTGCGCGAAAGCGTTGACGCCGACGATGGCCTTGTTGCGCTGGACCATCATGCCGGTCAGGCGCTGCAGCAGGCGCGAGGTCGGCACCAGTCGTTCACTGCGGATGCCGGTATCGGCGTTGTAGAAGCCCTGGCGTACGCGCAGGGCCATCACCAGTTCTTCCACTGCACAGTTGCCGGCGCGTTCGCCAATGCCATTGACCGTGCACTCGACCTGGCGCGCACCGCCCTCGATGGCCGCCAGTGAGTTGGCCACGGCCAGACCCAGGTCGTTGTGGCAGTGCGCGCTCCATACCAGATGATCGCCGGGCACCGCCGCGCGAAGGCGTTCGAACAGGCTGCGGATTTCCTCGGGCGTGGTGTAGCCGACGGTATCGGGCACGTTGAGCGTCGTTGCACCCGCGCGAGCGGCGGCGCTGAACGCCTTGACCAGCACCTCGAACTCGGTGCGGATTGCGTCCTCGGCCGAGAACTCGACGTCGTCAAAGTAGCGCCGCGCGAAGGTGACCGCACTTTCGGCGCGCTCGATCACCTGCTGCTCGCTCAGGCCCAGCTTGAACTTGCGGTGCAAGGGGCTCGTCGAGATGAACACGTGGATGCGCGGCTTGCGGGCCTTCTCCATGGCACGGGCGCAAGCCTCGATGTCCGCCTCGGTGCAGCGCGACAGCGTCGCCAGAGTCACCTGGCTGCCGATCTCGCGGGCGATCGCATCGGTGGATTCGCGGTCGGCCTGCGAGCTGGCGGGGAAGCCGGTTTCAATCACGTCGACGCCAAGCTCGGCGAGCGCGCGTGCCATCACCTTCTTCTGGGCGGGGCCCATGCTGGCGCCCGGCGACTGTTCGCCGTCACGCAGAGTGGTGTCGAAGATGCGGATGCGGTGGCTCATGGCGGCTCCAGCGGGTGTCGAGATCGAAGGTGGCGGGGAGGGCTGGGCAAACCGCAGGCAAAGAAAAACCCCGCCTCGGTTGCCCGGTGCGGGGTTCTCGGATTCGTCAGGCTCGGTGTTCTTTTCGCGCCCTAGAGTTCGAGTCCGCACCTGTGCGGTCGAAGGAGAAGGCCGATAAGAAGCAGCGACGCCGCCGGGAGGCGGTCGAGGGTCAGGCTGCAGCAGTTCGGCTTCAGGGGCATGCCGCGCAGTCTTGATGCGCCGCGACGAGCTTGTCAAGCCTACCCGCACGGACATGCGGCGATGGTCTAACGGTCGCTCGCCCGTCCAGCCGCAAGCGGCGGTCTAAAGCCGCCCCGATGCGTGGCGGGGACTGGATTCCGTGCGCGTGGGAAAACCCGGACGCCGCAGCGAGAGCGTCTCTGGGCGTTCGGGGCGAAGCGCTGCACGCGCATTCAGAGAGGTTTGGCGAGCTGGTGACCGCGGATTTCGCCTAGCGCGCTGCCGCCACGGTCGGCCAGAGGCGGCCGCAGCAGGCGGATGGTGCTCACATGCACTCAGTCGAGCGGCTGGAAGCGGAAGTCATCGCCACCCTCGGCCTTTGCGCGGTAAAGCAGGCGATCCGCCTGGCTGTACCAGACTGACCAACCGGCCTCCGTATCACAGACCACAGCGCCGACGCTGATCGTCAGGGTGGTCGCGTGCAGGGGTTCGGGCAGGGCCAGGAGTCGGACGCTGTCGACCAGCGCACGCGCCCTGAGCTCGACCTCCTCCGGCCGATCCACGCGCAGCAGCAGCGCGAACTCATCGCCCCCAAGACGCGCAGGCACATCGAACTCGCCGGCGATGCGCCGCAGCTGGCCGGCGACCGCCTCCAGCACACGATCGCCGGTGATATGTCCGAAGCTGTCGTTGATCGACTTGAAATCATCAAGGTCGACCAGCAGCAGACCTAGAGCACCTGGCCGCGGGAGGTGTTCGATCTCGTCGAGATGGGCATACAGGCCACGCCGGTTGCGCAGGCCGGTGAGCTCATCGGTCTGCACGAGGGTCTCGGCGTTGTTGAGACGCGTGCGGGTCTGTCGCAGCGAATCGAGGGTCAACAGCAATTCTTCGTTGCGACGCTTGAGGTTGAGGATCAACTGCTGCTCGCTCGAGACGAGATAGGCGAAGCTCCGGCGCATGAAACGCGCGATGCTGGCCGGCTCATGCTCGAGCAGAGCGTCGAAATCGCCGTTGGACACCGCCACGAGCAGACACGGCCCCACGGCGACCGCACTGGCGAGGCGAGCGTGGTTGCCGATGAAGAATGCCAGTTCTCCGAAGAACTCGCCCGCGCCGATGCGCTTGTCACGCATGCCGTCGCCGAACTCCAGAGCCACTTCGCCTTCGACCACCACGAACATGGTGCGGCCAAGTTCGCCGCGCCGGAAGATGAGTTCTCCCGCAGCCACCACGCGACGCTCCCCCACTCGCTCGAACAGCGCCAGCTCAAGAGGCGACAGGCGACGCGCATCGCGTCCGGCTTCGTCGTCGATGAGAGGCAGATCGGTTTCGGCAGGGCGTGGGTTCATCGGCGGGGCGTCTCGCGGTCGAAGGCCCGTCGCGGGGCGCCGCGAGTGTAGCAGCCGAACCCCGCGCCGCCCCTGCTCCGCAGCTCGTGCCGCCCGGAGCAACCGGGACGGAACCGGGCACATTCCAAGGTCCAGCCGCACCCCCGCTTCGATGTACCGCGACTGCACCCGGTGGATCCAGGGCGGCCAGCAACAGCGGCAGGCGCGGGCGGGGTGGTTCACGTCGCGGCCGCGGAAAGCAGTCGTCCTGCCGCCATCGAACCGCAGCCCTCCGAGACAACGTGGGCTAAAGGAAGCTGAACTCGAAGGCGATGGCCTGGTTACCCGGGTCGACCACTTCCAGTTCAACCAGCACCGATTCACCGGGCGCGAGCACCTCGCGCGCTGGCGGTTGACCGAGGTAGTCGACCGCTCCAAAGCGACGCAGCGCAACGAGTCGCCCGTCGAGATCGGACATGCTGATCTCGAGCACCGGCCAGGCCTGTGGCCACACGGCATCGTTGCGGAAGCTGGCGCTGATCAGCAGGGCATCCGGCACCGAGGGGTGTGGACTCACATCACGACTCAGCAGCGCAATGCGCTCTGGCGCCGCGTACGCCGGCAGGTCACAGGACAACGCGGAGCACAGCCGCTGCAGCCAAGGCCGCAGCGTAGGGTCCTGCGCCAGCTCGGCGCGCTGCGCGAGCACGATCTGCCCCGACAGCAGCACGCCCAGGAGCGCCGTCGCTGCCCACCAGCGCCCGCCGCGAGCGGCTCCGACGCGCCGGCGGTGCAGCGCGAACTGGGGCACGGGCGGACTCGCGGGCAGGCCCTCCGCAGGGCCGCCGCGCGCATCCGTAAACCCCTCTGGCAGGACGCGGGGAGCCTGCGCGAGCGTCCCGCGCCCGTAGCCGGCCGCCGCCTGCGCGGGAGAGTCGGCAAGACGCTCGAGCCCGTTGAAGGGCTTTTCGCACACGCCGCACAGGAGTTCACCGCGACCCAGCGCGATCTGCGCGGCATTCAGGGCGTGCACGGACAGGCAGTGCGGGCATTGGGTGTACATGCGGGAGTGGGATCAGGCCTTGGGGATTGGCAAAGCGTGCCAGAGGCGGGTGCGAACGGGACAGCCTCGGCTCAGGGGCTGGCCAGCTCGCGCAGCGCATCGGGCACGTCGGCCGTGCGCTGCACGCTGCGCAGACGCGGATGAGCTGGATCGACCGCGTGTTCGGCTTCCAGCGCCCAGGTCACCGCATAGGGCACATGGACGCCAGCGCCACCGAGCGCAAGAACCGGCTCGATATCCGAGCGCAGCGAGTTGCCCACCATGGCGAAGCGCGCTGGTGCCACCTCGCACTCCGACAGCACGCGGGCATAGGTCTGCGCATCCTTCTCAGAGACAATCTCTATGCGCGGGAACAGTTCGGCCAGGCCGGACTGGCGGATCTTGGCTTCCTGATGGAACAGGTCGCCTTTGGTGATCAGCACCAGCGGCGCGACCTCCGCCGCCGCCTCGACTGCGTAACGCACGTCCGGGAGCAGTTCGACGGGGTGGGTGAGGATCCCCTTCCCCAGGTCCAGCAGCCGGTGGATGTCGGTCGCACTGATCCGCTCCTGCGTCAGCGCGATGGCGGTCTCGATCATCGACAGACACATGCCCTTGGCGCCGTAGCCGAACAGTTTGATGTTGCGTCGCTCGGTGTCGAGCATGCGCTGGTGCAGGCCGGCGTCGGCGAGATCCACGTATTGGCCGACGATGCGCTCGAACTCGGTGTGCGCCTGTTGGAAGTGGACTTCGCTGTGCCACAGCGTGTCGTCGGCGTCGAAGCCTACAAGCTCGAATGACGAAGAGAATTTCAACGAAACCCCCAGTAGTTGTGCGCGCTTCTCGCAGCTTGCGAATCCAAGTACTCGAATGACGAAGAGAATTTCAACAAAGCCCCCAGCCGTTGTGCGCGCTTCTCGCAGCTTGCGAATCCAAGCACTCGAATGACGAAGAGAATCTCAACAAAGCCCCCAGCAGTTGTGCGCGCTTCTCGCAGCTTGCGAATCCAAGCACTCGAATGACGAGGAGAATTTCAACAAAGCCCCCAGCAGTTGTACGCGCTTCTCGCAGCTTGCGAATCCAAGCGCTCGAACAACAGGAAAGCAATCAACAAAGCCTCCTGTGGATGTTCGCGCTGTCGTTCCTGTCATGGGCGTCCACCAAGCACGCCGCATCCCATAGGGTGGGTCTTGACCCACCCCAGCCCCAGTCCGAAAACACCGCGACTGGGCATGACAAGGACCGATGCGAGGAACAGTCGCGATGTGTCGCCACAGGGATCGAGGCGCTCTACAGCTTCGGTGGGTCAAGACCCACCCTATCGGGTCGCGCCGCATTTCACAGAGTGGGCCTTACCCCACGCTGTGGGTTCGTGTCGGCGGACGCAGCCCAGCGCCCCATCAAAGCCCTTTGGCTGCCGCGATCACCTTCTCCACCGTGAAGCCGTAATGCTTGAAGAGCTGGTCCGCCGGCGCCGAGGCACCGAAGCTGTCGATGCCGATGACGGCGCCGTCCAGGCCCACGTACTTGCGCCAGAAGTCGGACACGCCGGCCTCGATGGCGATGCGCTTGCGGCACCAGCCGGGCAGCACGCCCTCGCGCCACTCGACCGGCTGGGCGTCGAAGACATTGCTGCAAGGCATGCTGACCACGCGCACCCGGGTGCCTTCGGCTTCCAGCGCGCGGGCGGCCTGCATGGCGAGCTCAACCTCGCTGCCGCTTGCGATCAGGATGAGATCAAAGCGCGCCTCCGGCGGATCGGTCAGCACGTAGCCGCCACGGGCGATGTCGGCGACCTGCCCGGCCGTGCGAGGCTGGTGCTGCAGGTTCTGGCGGCTGAAGATCAGGCAGCTCGGCCCGTCGGTACGGGTGATCGCCGCCTTCCAGCTGATCGCACTCTCCACCGAGTCACAGGGGCGCCAAACGTGGTTGTTGGGGATGTAGCGCAGACTGGCCAGATGCTCGACCGGCTGGTGCGTGGGGCCGTCCTCGCCCAGGCCGATCGAGTCGTGGGTGAACACGTGGATGGTCCGCGTCGGGATCAGGGCCGACATGCGCAGCGCATTGCGCGCGTAGTCGCTGAACACCAGAAAGGTGGCGTCGTAGGGCAGGAAGCCGCCGTGCAGGGCGAGGCCATTGGCGATCGCGCTCATGCCGAACTCGCGCACGCCGTAGTAGACGTAGTTGGCGTTCGGATCCTCGGCGTTGACGTCCTTCGAGCCCTTCCAGAGCGTGAGGTTGGAGCCGGCGAGATCCGCTGAGCCACCGATCAACTCGGGCAGCAGCGGGCCGAAGGCCTCCAGCGCCATCTGCGAGGCCTTGCGCGAGGCCACGGTCGGGCCTTCCGCCTGCAGTTTGCTGATGTAGGCATCGGCGGCAGCCACGAAGTCGGCCGGCAGCTCGCCGCGCATGCGGCGCTCGAACTCGGCGGCAAGCTCGGGGTTGGCCTGCGCGTAGGCCTGGAACATCGCCTTCCACTGCGCCTCCGCACCTGCGAGATCGCGCGCGCGCCAGCCGGTGTAGATGTCCTGCGGGATCTCGAAGGGCGCATGCGGCCAGTTCAGCGCGGTGCGGGCGCCGGCGATTTCGTCCTTCCCGAGCGGCGCGCCATGGCAGGCCTCCTTGCCGGCCTTGGTCGGCGCGCCGAAGCCGATGGTGGTGCGGCAGCAGATCAGGGTGGGGCGATCGCTCTCGGCCTGGGCGGTGCGGATGGCCTGGGCGATCTCCTCGGGGTCGTGGCCGTCGACGCGGCGGATCACCTGCCAGCCATAGGCCTCGAAGCGCGCCGGCGTGTCGTCGGTGAACCAGCCGTGGACCTCGCCGTCGATCGAGATGCCGTTGTCGTCCCAGAAGGCGATCAGCTTGCCGAGCTTCATGGTGCCCGCCAGTGAGCAGGCCTCGTGGCTGATGCCCTCCATCAGGCAGCCGTCGCCGAGGAACACATAGGTGTGGTGGTCGACCACGGCCTGACCCGGACGATTGAAGCGGCGCGCCAGCACCTTCTCGGCCAGCGCCATGCCGACCGCGTTGGCCAAGCCCTGGCCCAGCGGGCCGGTGGTAGTCTCCACGCCCGGGGTGTGGAAGGCCTCGGGGTGGCCCGGGGTCTTCGAGTGCAGCTGGCGAAAGCGCTTCAGCTCGTCGATCGGCAGGTCATAGCCGGCCAGATGCAGCAGCGAGTACAGCAGCATCGAGCCATGGCCATTGGAGACCACGAAACGGTCACGGTTGGCCCAATGGGGGTTGGCCGGGTTGTGCTTCAGCACATCGTTCCACAGCACCTCGGCGATGTCGGCCATGCCCATCGGCATGCCCGGGTGGCCGCTCTTGGCCGCCTCGACGGCGTCGGCGGACAGGAAACGGATGGCGTTGGCAAGTTCGCGACGGCTGGGCATCGGGGGTTCCATGGGCGACGGGGCGGGAAG
This sequence comes from Lysobacterales bacterium, assembly GCA_046318115.1. Taxonomy (GTDB): domain Bacteria; phylum Pseudomonadota; class Gammaproteobacteria; order Xanthomonadales; family Xanthomonadaceae; genus Aquimonas. The sequence goes on from JBKCVA010000153.1 coordinate 28,793, forward strand.
CCCGATATTGTCGCCGAGGGTCCGGAGGGGGGCAAACGCGGCGCGCTCCCGAGCGCGATTCAGCGAGATGGCAACCAGTGCCCCAACGAGCGCGGATGGCCGAAGTACCAGCCCTGGGCGTAATCGCAGCCAAGCTGCGCCAAGGCCTGCGCCACCTGCTCGGTCTCCACGCCCTCCGCCACCACCTGCATCTGCAGGCGGTGGGCAAGCTGGATCATCGACTGCACGAGCCCGCGCTCGCGGCTACCGTCAAGACGCTCGAGGAAGCGCCGGTCGATTTTCAGCAGGCTGAGCTCAAGGTGCTGGAGATAGCCAAAGGAGGAGTAGCCCTGCCCGAAGTCATCAAGCGCCACGCCCACCCCGAGTGCGCGCAGGCGCGACAGTTGGCGTGCGTTTCTCTGCGGTTCCTCCAGCAGCGCGGTCTCGGTGATTTCCAGCAGCAGGGCTGAGGGCGGAAGCCCCCAGATGCCGAGCGCGGACTCGATCTGCTCGACCAGTGCGCTGTCCTCGAACGCGCGCGCCGACAGGTTGAGCGCACAGTGCAGGGAGCTGTCCGCCGCATGCAGCGGCTGGAACTCACGCAGCGCCGCCTGCAAGCTCCAGCGCGTCAGCTCGGTCACAAGTCCCGCTTCCTCTGCCTGTACGACGAAAAGCGCAGGCGAGACCGGCTCCTGCGTCAGCGGATGTCGCCATCGCGCCAAGGCCTCGTAGCCGACCCGGCGTCCATCGCGCAGCCGCACGATCGGCTGGAACTCCATCTGCAGCGCGTTGGCGCGGAGGTCCTGGGCGAGCTCGGTGTACAGCAGCGGCGGCGGCACGCCCGCCGCCTCGGCGATGTTGCCGGCCGCTCCACGCGCGCTTTCCACCGCGGCACTGGCCGCCCGCTGCAGCCGCTCGGCATCGGCACCATGCCGGGGCGCGAGCGCGAGGCCGATCTCTGGCTGCAGCCGCAGGCTGAGCTCTCCGGACTGCACGGGCACGGCGAGCGCGCGCTGCAGCGCCTGCGCGGCAAGCCGCGCGTGTCCAACGCTGAGCAGGCCCGGCAGGGCGATGAGCAGATCGGCCTCGCCAAGCCGGAGCACCCTGTCCTGGGGGCGGAGCACACGCCAGACCCGCTCGAGCGCGCGCTCACCCATCTCAAGCAGCAGGGTTTCGCCAAGTCGGGCGCGCAGGCTGCGATGGCGGCGCAGATGCAAGTGCAGCAGGGCGAGCGGCTGCGCATCGGCAGCGCCGAGGGCGTCGTCGATGAAGCCGCGCAGCACGGGCCAGTCCGGACTCAGTTCGGGCATGCGCACCGCCCGCGCTTCATTCCCGCGCCTCATGCGCGTCATCCGTGAGGAAAAGCTGGGCGAGATCGATGCCGTAGGCGCCCGGCCGCAACCCCTTCAGGATGGTGCGGCGTCCGCCATCGGCGGTCGCGTCGAGCCACAGGTCCAACTGCGGAAATGAAGGATCGAGCTGCTTGTCCGCATCGGTCAGCACCGTCACACGCGGAAACAGCCTCCGCGCCGCGTTCTGCTGGGTGACCACCGCGATTTCACCACTCGACAGTTCGACCAGGGTACCCGTGGGGTAGACCCCGAGCGCCTGGCCGAACTGCTCGACCAGCTCTGCCTGGAAGAGGCGATCGCGCTCGCGGTAGAGAGACTGCATGGCGTCGTGGCGGGACACCGCCTTCTGGTGCGGCCGGTCGGTGCACATGGCATCGAAGGTATCCACAAGCCCGAGCATGCGCGCGAACAACGGAATCTCGGCACCCGCCAATCCACGCGGATAGCCACTGCCGTCATGACGTTCGTGGTGGGCTGCGATCCACTGCCGCTGAGCGTCACTGACGCCCTCGCGCCCCTCCAGTGCCTGCAGTCCGAGCTCGACATGGGCCTGTACTCTCCGATGCTCGGCAGGCGACAGCACCAGGCCGTGATTGCACAAGCCGTCCGGGAGCAGCGGCATGCCGATGTCCATCAGGAGGGCGGCGCCCGCCAGCTCGACCAGCAGATCGGCAGGCAAACCGATCTGCCTGCCCAGCGCGGTGACGTAGGCGGACGCGTTCAGCGCATGCCCGTAGGCGTAGGGGTCGCGGTGCCGCAGCGCGACCAGCCAGAAGAAAGCATCGGGACTGCGCAGGACGCTGGCCACGACCGGCTGCATCGCCTCACCCAGCTGATCGAGCTCGAGCGGGCGACCCGCGCGCAGATCGTCCTGCAGCCTGCGCGCCAGACCAGTGGCCGAGTCGCGCGCGGCGCGCGCGCGCGGCAGCTCCTGTTCGATCGGCAACGCATCGGGATAGTGCCTGAGCTCGGGCAAGCGCGCGCCCGGAGAGGCGCGATAACCGAGCGTGAGCAGCAGGCTGCGCCCCTCCGGCCTGACGCTCCGATGGAAATCGACGACCGCCATCTCGGTGTATGGCCTGAGCGCATCCACGTCCGCCTGCGAAGCGATCAAGAGACCCTGCAAGGCGAAGGGCGTCTCCGCCCAAGGCCGGTCGATGCGACAGACGAACATTCCAGGCTCGAGAGCGGCCAAGGGCAGGCTGCGTTCCTCTATCGCCACACTTGCGTCCCCCTGCGCACCCGAATCCGGCCTCATGATGAGGCGCGAAGCTCAGGATCGTACTACCACGCGGCTTTCCCAGGGCAAGGACAATCCGACGCCTTTCGCCGGCTCAGCGCGGGCGTCCCGCGGCGCGCCCTGGCTGGCAAAGGGTTGTAAACATTGTGTTAGCATCCAGCGACCGCTGTCCCAGTTCCGGGGGCGGTTGAGGTCTTCGGGCGCCGCCCCGATCCCAGCCAACTGTTTGGAGACATAGCCGATGTCAAAGTTCAACCCGCTGTCGGGTGCGATTCGCTTCGCCCTCGTTGCCGGTACCGCCGCCCTCGTGGCCGCTCCGGTGTACGCGCAGGAAGAAGAAACGCCCACCTCGCTCGACCAGATTGTGGTCACGGGCTCGCGTATCCAGAGCCAGACCGTGACGTCCTCCGCGCCGGTCACCGAAATCCAGCGCGAAGACTTCGCGCTCTCCGGTGCGACCCGCGTCGATGACCTCGTCAACCAGTACCCGCAGCTGAATCCGGCCTTCGACTCGCAGACCAACAACCCGTCTACGGGTTACGCCACCGTGTCGCTGCGCAACCTGGGCGCCGAGCGCACCCTTACCCTGGTCAATGGTCGCCGCCTGCCGCCGGGCCCGACCGGTGAGCTTCGCGACATCAGCATCATCCCTGCAGCTCTGATCAACCGCGTCGACATCCTCACCGGCGGTGCGTCCGCGGTGTACGGCTCCGACGCGGTCGCGGGCGTCGTCAACTTCATGCTCGACACCGAGTTCGAAGGCTTCAGCATCAACGCCGGCTACTCGGCCTATCAGCACGACAACCGCAACGAGTACATGCAGGGCCTGCAGCGCGCCCGCGGCTTTGCGTTCGAAGACGGCAACTCGGGCCTCGATGGCGCCAGCAAGAACCTTGACCTGGCTTGGGGCGGCCGCATCGGCGACGGCTCCGGTCACGCCATGGCGTGGGTCACCTACCGCCAGAACGATCCGCTGTTCCACGGCCAGCGCGACTACGCTTCCTGCGCCCTGAACGCGGCCGGCACCGCCTGCGGCGGCTCCGCAACCAGCGACACGGGCAACTTCCTGGTTGCTCAGACCGGCGTCCGCGTGCTTGATTTTGCGAGTTTCAACAGCGCCGGCCGCTGGTCGAACGGCGTGCGCAATCTGTACAACTATGCGCCGCCGAACTACTACCAGCGCCCTGACGAGCGCTACACCGCCGGCACCGCCATCAGCTACGAGGTGAACGAATTCTTCACCCCGTACTTCGAGGCCATGCTGGTCAACCGCAAGGACAGCTCGCAGATCGCCGAGTCCGGCGCTTTCAACGTGGCCCTGCGCAACCAGAGCTGCTCCAACCCGATCTTCGGCACCCTTTGCTCCGATCTCGGCCTGAACCCGGCTCTGCCTTTCCAGGTGAACGTGCTGCGCCGCAACGTCGAGGGCGGCCCCCGTCGTACCGATACGTCCGACCTGTCCTACCGCTTCGTTGTGGGCGCCAAGGGCAACCTCGGTTCCACCTGGACCTACGACGCGTCCTACCTCTTCGCGCGCACGTCCAACGACACGCAGGGATACAATGACTTCCTGATTTCGCGCATCACCAGCGGTCTGCTGGGCTGCCCGGCCGGTTCCTTCGCCGGATGCCAGTTCTGGAACGTCTGGCGGGACGGCGGTGTGACTCCGGCAGCAGCAAACGCCTTGGCCGGCGTCAGCTTCAACAAGACCGATACCGAGATGGAAGTGTTCAACGCCTTCGCGACGGGTGATTTCGGCTTTGGCCTGCCCTCGGCTGGTGGTTCGACGATCTTCGGCGTGTTCGGTGTTGAGCACCGTCGCGAGTCCTTTGCCTCGGTGTCGGACAACGACAGCGCAGCGGGCAACTTCGCCGGTGCTGGCTCCTCGGCCCCGCCGATCGATGGCCAGACCAAGGTCAACGAAGTGTTCATGGAAGCCCTGGTTCCCGTGTTCGTGGGCGATGGCGTCTTCAAGTCGCTCGACCTCGACCTTGGCTACCGCTACTCCGACTACGATCGCTCTGGCGGCGCCAACACCTACAAGCTGGGCCTGATCAGCGAGATCGGCATGTTCCGTCCGCGCGTGGGCTACAACCGCGCCATCCGCGCACCTGGCATCAACGATCTGTTCTCGCTGCAGCGTACTGCGCTGTTCGCCGGTGCTGATCCCTGCGCAGGCGCTACGCCCAGCCGTACTGCCGCTGAGTGCGCCCGCACCGGCGTCACGGCTGCTCAGTACGGTCGAATTCCGAGCAACCCTGCCGGCCAGAACAATCAGTTCATTGGTGGCAATCCGAATCTGACGCCGGAGCAGGCCGACACGTACACCTTGGGCGTGGTTTTCGCGCCCACCGATGACCTGTCGTTCGCAGTCGACTACTACGACATCAAGATCGAAGACACCATCACCGGCATTGGCGCGGCGACCATCCTCCGCACCTGCTTGGACACGGGTCTTTCCAGCGTGTGCAACCTGATCCAGCGCGGCCCCGACGGCGACATCTGGCTGGATGACGACAACTTCGTCCGCAATACGACGCAGAACTTCGGTGAATTGGCCACCAACGGCATCGACCTGAACGTCAACTACACGTTCGAAGCTTTGGGTGGCCGCTTCTTCACCAACTTCGTGGGCACCAAGATCCTCGAACAGCGGAGCTCCCCGCTGCCGGGCGTGCCCGACACCGAGTTCGACTGCGCAGGCCTCATCAACGAAAGCTGTCAGAACAACGACTGGCGCCATATCGCCAGCGCTCGTTACTCGCGTGACAGCTGGTCGTTGAACCTCCGCTGGCGCTACTTCGGCGAGATGGACTACGTCGGCGTCGACGGCGAGGCGCTGGATGACGACCTGCTGGTCGCGGCCAAGGGTGGAATCCCGGGCTACAGCTACATCGACCTGTCGGGCTCGCTGGCACTGGCCGACAACATCGACCTGACGTTGGGCATCAACAACATCGCCGACAAGGAGCCGCCGCTGGTGGGCGTTGACAACGCGCTCAATGCCAATGCGCCGGGCGGTTACGACCAGCTGGGACGGTTCATCTTCTCGAGCATCAACGTGCGTTTCTGATCAGCTTCGGCTGAGTGTGTCTCCTAAAGCGGCGGGCTTCGTGCCCGCCGCTTTTTTTTGTGGCCTCAGCAGGATGTAGGCGAGGGCCGGGAGTCGGGCGCAGTGGCACCGTGCAACCTGAGTCAGGCCAACCAACGCTTCTTCCGATCCCGTCGTCGACGGCGTCGCGATGGCATGAAGCTCGAGCTCGCGAAGGATTAGTCGGGCACAGGCCCCGCGATCGACCAAGCTGCCCCTTGGTCCTGCAAAAAGATCGCCATTCAGGTGCCCAACTGAAAGTCAGGCAGCGCCGCGCTGATTTCACGGACCATGTCGCGCTCTGCTGGGGAAAGAAGGGGATTCCAGACGTCGAAAATCAGGACGACCCTGAGTTCGTCGCTATCGTTGCGGGCCTCATGCTCAATACTGTCGTCGAAGATCAGAACTTCGCCGACCTTCCATCGTCGCTTCTCGAACCCCACGCGATACAGACAGCCTTCGGGCACCACCAGTGGAAGATGCACCACCAGCCTCGCATTGGTTTCACCGTGATGTGGAGGTATGGCGGTGTGAGGCGCCAAGGCCGAGAACATCGCGTTTGGACAAAGCCCGCCGATATCCGCCATCTCGATTTCGCGCAGAGCGGCTGAAGTCTGCGGGCATTGACGCTGATGCTCCTGAACCGCTTCGCCGTTTCTCCAAAGGAAGTAACTGCTCCAGCGTCTGGAATGATTCAGCTCTCGCCACTGGTTGACCGGGGTGCCCGGCTCATAGGCCACGTAGGGCGCGAACTCCTCCTGTGACTGAGCATGAGCAACCCGCATCTCATGAACGATCTCGGGTGTCCTTGCTTCCAGTGCAGGCACCCAGGGAAACTGGGCGCTATCGAAAAAGGGCACTGCCGGCAGACGGGGCACCAGAAGCCGGTTGGGCACCGAATGGTAGGGCTGGCTCTGCCCGGCCACCCAAGCCCCAGCTTCCCGCCAGCGCTGTGCTTCCTCGGGCCGAAGTTTCCCCATGCGCGTCCCCAAGCGATGCTCCAGAAACTCGGCGAGTTCCTGCCCCGTTCGATCGATGCACTCTTTCGCGTGGGCGAGCGCAACACGTAACGCTGGGGGACGCTGCGCCTCCGGAGGGGCGATCCTCAGCACATTTCGATACACCTCCGCGGCGGCGCGATGCCCCTGCCTGCGCTCGATCAGTTGTGCCTTCGAGAGCAATGCTGGCCAGCAGTAGGGCTCGACGGCAAGTGCGGTCTCGATTGCATCGACCTCAGCCTCTTGATCTCCCTGCTCTCGAAACACTGTTGCCAGGCTCACCAGAATCATTGGCTCACTGGGAGCCGCCAAGTGAGCCTGCTTGAGGAAGTCGATGGCTTCATCGAGCCTCCCGCGCTGGAACGCGTGCATGCCGAGACTGTGCAAGGCTTGAGGATGACTCGGTTGCAAAGCGCGAACCTGCAGCCACAGGCGCTCCGCCTCTTGCCACTGGCCTTGCTGCGCTGCACGGGCCGCAGCTTGCGCGAGCGAGTCAAGATGTGTGCTCATACTGAATTCCTCGGTGGTCGCCGCTGACGGTAAGCGACAAGAATAGACCTCCCCTGCGCCATCGCCAGGTCAGTCGAGCCCGGATCAACCTATACTTTCATCCTTGCGATTCCGGGCAGGTGCCGAATCACCTCGAACTGCGCGCTGGCGCTGGAGAGGGCGACCGACGACCGTGCCCGCTCTGCAGCGTGCGCAGACTTCATTGCCACACCAAACGGGGAGTTGAGATTGAGTCTGGAACAGTGGGAGGTGTTCTACCGAGGTGGCGGCGTTGCCACCGGACCGACTGGCGCGGACGGCCTCTACGATCTGGAGATTCGCGACGCTTGGGAGACTTTCTTTGACGAACTGCCAACACGCGCTCGTTTGCTGGACTTGGGCACCGGTAACGGCGTGTTGCCCTTGATTGCTCTCAGCGCCCGCGATAGGAGGGGCGCTCAATGGGAAATCGATGCGACGGACCTGGCGAGAATCGACCCCAAACGCTTCGTACCGGATGGTTTGCGCCGATTCGAAGGAGTTCGTTTCCATCCGGGCGTCGCGAACGAGAACCTGCCGTTCGAGACTGGCAGTTTCGATGCCGTGATCGGTCAGTACGCCTTGGAGTACGGCAATACGGCAGAGAGCCTGAAAGAGGTTGCCCGTGTGCTTCTGCCCCGAGCATGGGCGCAGTTCATTCTGCATCACTCAGATTCCGTCCTTGTGCAGGCTGCTCGTAGCTCCATGGCGGAATGCGACCTTGTCTTCAAGCAGACGCGCATATTCCGCAAGCTCCACCGACTTGTTGGCACGGAGAACCTGCAGAACGGAGCACTGCAGCACGCCCAAGAGGAACTCGCTGGCGCAATCAGAAATGTGAGGGGCGCGCTCGCGAAGGCTGCTGCTGCCGGGGGCGGTCGGATCCTAAGCGTCGCCCTTGACGCCACTCAACAACTGCTGGCCGCTCGCCGCTCTTCCCGCGCGCAACAAGTAGGGCTTGAAGTCGATAGAGCGGAGTCCGAGCTTCGAACATCGTGGCGACGACTTAACGATCTCAACAATCACGCTGTGAACGAGAAGACGATGCAACGCATCGAATTTGAGGCGAATGAGGCTGGTCTAGACACCACTTTTCGTCGCCCACTGTTCCACAATGAACGAAATCTTGTGGGCTGGCTCATTCGTTTTCGGAACAGAAAGGTGGCAGGCCCGATCTAGGGAAGGTCTGAATAACTCCATCCTGCAGTTCTTCAGACGTCGTGAGTCCGGCGCAGGTCCGGACTCACTCCCGCTGAATCAAGCACATGTATGCTTGATTCGCGAGCTCGCCATCCATGGCGCACGGGAAGCTCCGATAAATCAGAGCTTCCTTACTGCAAGGTTTACATACGCTCATCCCCGGGGCAGCATGTCGAAGGCCACGGTTATGCGAGGCTTCGTGTCCTTGAAGGGCACAGTGCCGTGCCAGAGGTAGGAAGGGAAAAGAGCAAGATGACCGAGTCGGGGGCGAACCACCCGCCGCGGAGGCAAAGCGAGTCCAAGTTCCTCGGGTGGCTGTCCCAGCTGGAGACATCCCTGAAGATTCGCCTCCCTCGTCACGCTGATTGCTGCTTGAGCTTCAACAGAAGGCGGTAGCGATACGTAAAACGCCGAACTCATCCATCCATCGCTGTGGAAATGGTTCGCGTGGCAGCCTGATTGCCACAGCTTCACCGACCATGAGCCGGTGAAGCGGACACTACGGCGAGCACGGTTGAGGAAAGGGTGCTGTGAATCCCGAGGCAGGGACTCAAGCCAGCGTTCGACGGTCTCCAAGAGGGTCCGCTGCAATGCGGCGATTCGATCATCCGGCCTGCCGAATAACCTCCCTGGGCTTTGGGAGCCTCCGCGAACACTCTGAGTGAGAGGGTGTGTGCGCGCTTTGTGCAGTGGTTCGAGAGACTCCTGAAGTTCGAAAAGGAAGTGTTCAATGCTGGCCCATCCGCCAGGCACTTCGACTGGCATCAATGCCACCAACCTGTCATATCCACACAGCCATTCTTCTCTCGAGTCATTCAACATACGCCAGGCAGTCGCGAGGTAGGCCCAAGATTCCTGGCAATAGGGCCGCATTCGAATCACACGCTCAGCCCTGCTCGCGGCATCTGACCAGCGCCCCGATTTCAGCAGGTGGAAGACAAAGGCATTGCAGAACGCCACATCACCACCACCCAAGACTGAATCCACTCCGAAGAAAAGCTGATCTGCGGCATCGATATCCCCCATAGCGCTATACGCGCGGGCTTGCAGCGCAACCAGTTGTGGATCATTACTCTCGCGCCTCAGAATAGACAGCCGATCTACAGCCTCGGCACCCTGTTTGGACTCGATTAAGAAGCGAATCAAGGCAAGCTGCAGTTCGCTGTTCCGGGGTTGACGCTCCGCCGCCCGACGAAGCGCATCTTCGGGCGCGCCCTCCTCACCCTCAGCAAGTCCGTACTCTCGGTTGAGATGAAGGAGCGTGGTGTACGCAGGCGCATACTGGGGGTGCCTTTCGATCAGGCTGCGCGCCGCGGCGTGGGCGTCTTCGAGGCGGAGACAATCAATCAGGGCGCCAATCTCGCCGTCAAGAACTGATGGAGGAAGAGTGCCAACGCCCCGTGCCTGGGCATACGCCGCAACCGCAGCTTCTGGCTTCCCCTCAAGACGAAAAACGCCCGCCAAGTTCGCCCACAGTGTCACATTTGTGGGCTCAACTTCGAGCCCGCGGCTGAAAGCATGTCTAGCGTCTTCGAGGGCACCTTGCTCTCTGAGCACGCAGCCTAACGCGTGCCAGGCACGTACGGCACCGGGGGACAGACTAACCGCGCTTTGCAGCAACCTTGCTGCCTCAGCGAGCTGCGATTGCGCGTCCCACTCATGGCCCTCGTCAAATGAGGAGCCAGCTGAGAGTTCCATAAGCAAAAGCCCCAGCTCGGTCAACGCGACGACGTCATTCGGCGAGCGCTCAAGCACATCTCGCCAGCACTCGACTGCTTGACTCACAGCTCCCGTGGAACGCAAGTAGCGCGCGAAGTTTGCTGAAATCACTGGATGCGCGGGCGCCAGCGAGAGCGCTCGTGAGAAGCTACGAACGGCCTCGACATGTTCCCCTGCCTGCGCCGCGCACAGAGCGAGAAGATGATGCGCGTCAGGTGCCCGGGGCGCCCTCGAAACTAGCTGTCTCGCTTGGGTCAGGACACTCGCGCCCTGACCCGATGCGATAGGGGCCATAAGCGCAGCAGCGAGCTTCGCACTGGAAGCATCTAGAGCCTGCATGGAAGGGAGCTCTGTCGCGAGGACAACACTGCCGGCCTTGTGAAGCCCGGAACTCGACCGGCGTCTAGCCTGTGCCAGATTGAAATCTTCAAGAGTTCTGAGCGCAGAACTCTAGCCTGTTCAGACGCCAGAGAATGGCGCACAGAACGGCGAAACACTGATTTCGACTGTCCAGAGCTCTACGAGCGGTTGAATTCATGGGCAAGGGCGATTTTCGCTCGGATTGCATTGTCCCCGCTGAAGGGCCTGCACGTTGGCCCGAGCAGCCTCGGCACGAGCTCGTCGTTCCGCCACAGTCAAACATTCGAGCGCCCCCAGACGCGTTCCGGTGGTCGAAACTCGTTTGCAGATTTTTCGGTCCTCGTCATCCGCGCGGAGGGTCGAATCGAACTGCGAGCGGGCCAGCTCAAGGGACTGGCTCTGCTGCGGGTTCAACTCAGAGACCGAATCAACCTGTCCCAACGTTTCGACGATGAATGCGTAAGCCTCCTCAAGTGCCTTCATGTCTCGGCTCTTGATGTGGCCAAACTGACCGTCGCGGGCCAGCGCCATCGACAACTCCAACTCCTCGATCATCGCTGTGGTTTGACTCGCTCGCGTGGCGTCATTCACTTGCTGCTGCTCGTCTCCGCCGCGTTCTTGGGCCCCAAGGTTGCTTGCAAGAATCGCGCAGCAACAGGCGAAAATCATCAAGCGCAAAGGGTTCCGGAGAGTCATTGAGGGTATGCCTTTGAAGTTTTGGCTGTGGTTGGGGCGTCAAGTCCAACAGCAGAGAGCATGCAGCGCAAGTGGCGACGGGACCGGGCCTTGCCTTCGAACAGCGCATCCAGGCCGACAGATGGATGCCCCGAGGACCGGGGCCAGCCTTCGACAACCGAAGTCCAGTTGCGAGAGCCTGGGCCGATCGCAGCGCGCTCTTCAATCCACCCGCCTCACACGCAGCCCTACGCCACCTGGCGTGGACAGGATGTGCGATCCCATCAAGCCTCGCCTGATCATCACCCTGTCGCCGACCTTGAGGAATCCCCGGGACCCGCCATCGACAATGCGCCAGGTGTGGCCGTTGTCAAGCGAAAGGAGGCGCTGCCCACCTTGGATCGAGCGCACTTCAGTCACGCTCGCTTCGATGCGCTCGATCGGCTGCTCGCGCTCGGCAGCAGGCTTCGATTCTTCCACGGCACGCTGAGTCAGCCCAAATTCCCGGATGCGCTCCGCTTCACTGCGGACCGGTACCGTCGCCGGTGCTGCTGAACGCGGCGGGAACACCTCGTCATAGCAAGCCAGTCGAGCCTGAGGATCCGCCCGTTCGGCGCAGGGATGTATGTCTGCATGAGCAGGCGCCGTTGAGAGCAAGGAAAGCCACAGCAGGTGCTTGGTCGCGCGGATGTTCATGATATCTCTCGTCTCCTTCGAGAACGGCCGGATGCTGCCCAAGCGCGTGACCGCCGCAGCGCCACCTGACTCATCGTTTCCAGCGCGGTGGAACTGCATGCTCGGAGCGACCTGGAAAGGTGCGGAACATTGGGATTCGCCGGCGGGAGGCTGCATTCCAAAGTGCTACTGCTCCTCATGATACCGACGCGTCCGATGCGGGTGCCGATCCTGCCACGTCAGAAAAAGAAAACCCGCCGGCGCAGGGGGAACTGCGCGCGGCGGGTTGAAGAGGTACTGCCCCGATACCGATGGATCTGCCAGTCACGAAGACTTAGGAGTGCCGAGCAGAGGACACGGTCGTATCAGGGTGCAACGCAGTCGATTAAATGGAAGTTAAGCCCGTCTTCCGCAAGCGTTAACGGGCATGCCCTCGGACGACGCAACGTGCCGCAGGGACGAAACGCCTTGCGGACCGCCGCAGGGTCCTGCGCTCATTCCTTGCGCTTTCGCGCGCGCAGGCGCCGGTCGATGTAGTCGATGATCTCACCGGCCACGTCCACCCCGGTCGCACCCTCGATTCCTTCGAGTCCCGGCGAGGAGTTCACCTCCAATACGAGCGGCCCGCGCTTGGAGCGAAGGAGGTCGACGCCCGCCACACCCAGGCCCATCACGCGCGCAGCGCGGATTGCGATCTCTCGCTCTTCGTCGCTCAAGTCCACGGCCTTGGCGGTGCCGCCGCGATGCAGGTTGGAGCGGAACTCGCCGGCCTTGGCCTGACGGCGCATCGATGCGACCACCCGGCTGCCGACCACGAAGCAGCGCAGATCGGCGCCCTTCGCCTCGCCGATGAACTCCTGCACGATGAAGTTGGCGTAGAGGCCGCGAAAGGCCTCGATGACGCTACGCGAGGAGGACGCGCGCTCGGCGAGGATCACGCCCGTACCCTGGGTACCCTCGGTGAGCTTGATGACATGCGGCGGCTTGCCGAGCATGGCGAGCAGATCGGCGGTGTCGTCGGGATTGTCGCCAAACACGGTCTTGGGTAGACCAATGCCCTGACGGGCGAGCAACTGGTGGCAATGCAGCTTGTCGCGGGCGCGCAGGATGGCCTCGGAGCCATTCGGCGTGTAGGTGCCCATCATCTCGAACTGGCGAAGCACCGCCGTGCCGTAGAACGTCACCGAGGCACCGATGCGCGGAATCACCGCATCGAAGTCGGTGAGCTCCTTTCCCTTGTAGTGCATCTGGAAGTCGCCAGGCGCGATGCGCATGTAGCAGCGCAGCGGGTCGAGCACGCGCACGCTGTGACCACGCACACGACCGGCCTCGATCAGGCGCTGGGTGGAAAAAAGCTTGGAGTTGCGCGAGAGGATTGCAAGTTTCATCGGGGCCGGGAATCGGGACTGGGGACACGTTGGCAGCGTAGCGCTCGCCCGCGTCGCACGGGTTACGGGAGGGGGTCGGACAAAGCGTGCTTGCGTGCGGGGTCGACCAGGAAGCGCCCCGCAAGGGCGGTGCGGCCCAGCAGCATGGGAAACTTGAGCCCCCGGCGCGCCGCCAGGTTCACTTCGATGGGATAGCGGATGCCAGCGATGGCGAGTGTGGTGAGGATGAACACGCGTTCGGTCTCGTGCCCACCAGAGTCGCGCACCGCACGGCGGTCGTGTACAGGCGCCTCGGCCTGCACAGCCCGCTTGGCCGCCGGGCCGTCGAGATGCAAGGCGAAGCGCACCCACTCGCGGCCCGCGCGCTCGAAGCACTGCTGGCTGTCGACATGCAAGGAGGAGCTCCGCGCACCGGTGTCGATCTTGGCCTCGATGGCCGGAAGGGACAGGTCCGGAAGGGCGAGGGTTTCGCACCAGCCGAGCACGATGGGAAGGGATTCGACCATGGCCCGGGCGGCGACTTCGAGTGGAGCGGGTGATGGGAATCGAACCCACGTCGGCGGCTTGGGAAGCCGCTGCTTTACCATTAAGCTACACCCGCGCTGCGGTGCGAGAGCTTAGCCCCGCTGACCTCGCGCAGGCAATGCCGCGGCGTACTCTTCGAACATCGCACAGCGCGTCGCCTCATCCTCTGCTCCGATGCACGGGCACCCCATGATCCAGATCCAGCTAAACGGTGAGGCGCGAGAGTTGCCCTCCGCCACCACCGTCGCCGCCCTGATCGAGCAGCTTGGCCATGCCGGCCGTCGCGTGGCCGTCGAAGTGAATCGGGAGATCGTGCCCAAGAGCCGCCATGCCGAGCACATGCTCGCCGATGGAGATGTGGTCGAACTGGTGCATGCCCTGGGCGGTGGCTGAAGCGATTCCGACACAAGCGCGGCGATCGTCGCGACAGCGCCTGCGGGTTCGGTCGATAATCCCGCGATGGACAGTGCAGCCCAGCCCGCCGCCGACCGGCTCAAGATCGGCACCCGCAACTTCTCTTCCCGCCTGCTGACAGGCACCGGCAAGTTCCGCGACTTCGACGAGACGCGCCGCGCCAGCGAGGCGGCCGGCGCCGAAATCGTCACCGTCGCCATCCGCCGCACCAACCTCGGCCAGAATGCCGGCGAACCCAACCTGCTCGACTTTCTGCCGCCCGAGCGCTACACCCTGCTGCCCAACACTGCCGGCTGTTACAGCGCCGACGATGCGGTGCGTACCTGCCGGCTGGCGCGCGAACTGCTCGACGGACACAACCTGGTCAAGCTTGAAGTGCTGGGCGACGAAAAGACCCTCTACCCCGACGTGGTGCAAACCCTGCGGGCCGCTGAAGTTCTGGTGCGCGACGGCTTCGAGGTGATGGTCTACACCAGCGACGACCCGATCGTCGCGCGCGAGCTTGAGAAAATTGGCTGCGTGGCGGTGATGCCACTGGCCGCGCCGATCGGCTCGGGGCTGGGCATCCAGAACCGCTACACCCTGCTGGAGATCATAGAGAGCCTGAGCGTGCCAGTGATCGTCGATGCCGGCGTGGGCACCGCCTCCGACGCCGCCATCGCGATGGAACTTGGCTGTGACGGCGTGCTGATGAACACCGCGATCGCTGGCGCCAAGCATCCGGTGCTGATGGCAAGCGCAATGCGCAAGGCCATTGAGGCCGGTCGCGAGGCCTTTCTGGCCGGGCGCATTCCGCGCAAGCGCTACGCCAGCGCGTCTTCGCCAGTCGACGGGCTGTTCTTCTGATGAGCGAAGCCGGATCCAAGCCGCCCCGCGAGCTGCCCGACGCCGCCACGCGCGTGCTGCGCAGCTTCGTGCAGCGCGCCGGTCGACTCACCCCGGCGCAGCAGCGCGCGCTCGATGAGCTCTGGCCGAAGTACGGGCTGGAGATCGACCAAGGCGCGCTCGACGCCCCCGCCCGCTTCGGACGCGAGGCGCCGCTGGTGCTGGAGATCGGCTTCGGCAACGGCGAGGCGCTCATCCACGGTGCCCTGCATTCGCCCGAGCGCGACTTCGTAGGCATCGAGGTGCACAAGCCCGGCGTTGGCCGTGCCCTCAACGCCATCGAATCCAAGAGGCTGCCCAACGTACGCCTCTACGCGGAAGACGCCGTTGAGGTGCTGACGCAGTGCGTTGGGGAAGGCGCACTCGACGAAGTGCGGATCTACTTCCCCGACCCTTGGCACAAGAAGCGCCATGTCAAGCGTCGGCTGATCCAGCCCGGCTTCGTCGAACTGCTGGCCAGCCGCATCGCCGCGGCCGGGCTGCTGCATCTCGCCACCGACTGGGAGCCCTATGCCGAGCAGATGTGGGAGGTGATGGATGCCTGCCCGCAGTTCCGCAACAGTGAAGGCCCGGGCGGCCATGTGCCCCGCCCGGACTGGCGCCCCGAGACCCACTTCGAGCGCCGCGGCCTGCGCCTCGGGCACGGAGTCTGGGACATGCTCTACCGCAGGGTGTAGGCGCAGATGCTGGCCCACGCCGCCGACATCCGAGTGCAGCGCGAGAGCCGCCTGCCGCGGCGGAGCGGCTAGATGTTCGCCGGCCTCTCCCTCGACATGTGGCTGGTCCTGGGCCTGATGGCCTTCACCATGGGCATGTTCGTGTGGGAGCGCGTCCGCCAGGACGTCACCGCCCTGCTCGTGCTGGTATGCCTTGGCCTGTTCGGGCTGGTGCCGGTGGAGCAGCTGTTCGATGGCTTCGCCGGCAACGCAGTGATGAGCGTGATCGCCACCATGATCCTCGGCGCGGGGCTCGACCGCACCGGGCTGTTGAATCGCGTCGCGGTCTGGCTGCTGCGCAAGTCGAAGGGCTACGAGGAGCGGCTCGTACTGCTGTCGAGCAGCGTCGCGGGGCTGGTGTCCTCGGTGATGCAGAACCCCTCGGTGACCGCACTGTTCCTGCCGGTGGCCGCGCGCCTCTCGGCGCGCACCGGCGTGTCGCTGGGTCGGCTGCTGCTGCCGATCGCGGTGTGCATCGTGATGGGCGGCGCGCTCACCATGGTCGGCAGCTCGCCGCTGATCCTGTTGAACGATTTGCTGGTGGCCGCGAACCGCAACCTGCCTTCAGGCGTGGCCTCGCTGGCGCCCCTGCCGATCTTCGCGCCGCTGCCGATCGGCCTGGCCCTGCTGCTGATGGCGCTGGCGTTCTTCCGCCTGTTCGGCGCACGCCTTCTGGGCCAGGGTGAAGACAAGGGCGTTGCGCCGGGCCGCACCGACAGCTACTTCGCCCGCGCCTATGGCATCGAGGGCGATGTCTACGAGCTGACTATAACGCCAGACAGCCCATTGGTCGGCATGTCGGTACTAGAAGCCGAGTCGATGCGGGGTGCGCCGCTCTTCCTCGCGCTGAAAAGCGGCAACGAGTCGCGACTGGCACCTCCAGCGGACGCAATGATCTGGGTCGGCAGCGTGCTGGGTGTGATGGGGCCGCGCGAGCAGGTTGCCGACTACGCGCAGAACAATCTTCTTCGCCTGCAGGCGCGCTTGCGCAACTTCGCCGATCTGTTCAACCCGAGCCGCGCCGGCATCTCCGAGGCGGTCATCCCACCCAACTCGCAGCTGATCGGACAGACCCTGGAGGAGCTGCAGCTGCGCAAGCGGCTCGGCATCAGTGTGCTGGCGATCAACCGCGGCAATGAGGTCTATCGCGACGCGATCCGCCGCACGCCGCTGCGCGCGGGCGACCTGCTGGTGTTCCACAGCTTCTGGCGCGATCTGGGCTCGGCCGCGAGCAGCCGCGATTTCGTGGTGGTGACCGACTATCCCAAGGACGAGCAGCGTCCGCACAAGCTCTGGCACGCCCTGCTCTGTTTCGCGCTGGCGCTGGCGCTGGCCCTGTCCAGTGAAGTCGCGGTGCCCGTGGCACTGATGACGGGCGCAGTGGGCATGCTGTTGCTCGGCGTCATCAACATGGACGAAGCCTATGCCTCGGTGAACTGGAAGACCGTGTTCATCATGGCCTGCCTGATACCGCTGGGCTGGGCGGTGGACAGCTCGGGCGTCGCCAACTTCGTCGCCAGCCAGACCCTCGTGCATTTCGGCCACCTGCCCGGCTGGGCCCTGCTGGCCGTACTGGGCCTTATCACGACGGCGATGGCGATGGTGATCAGCAACGTGGGGGCCACTGTGATCATGGTGCCGATGGCGATCAACATCGCGATTTCGACGGGGGCGGCACCGATCCAGTTCGCGGTGGTGGTGGCGTTGTCGGCCTCGAACAACTTTCTGACCGGCTCGAACCCGGTGCTGGCCATGGTCAGCGGTGCTGCCGGCTATCGTGTGCGCGACCTGCTCAAGGTCGGCCTGCCCCTGTCCCTGCTCTACCTGGGCCTGGTGCTGGGCATGAGCTACGCGGTGTTCTGAGCGCGCAGCTCAGCGGTGATCGCGGGAGAGCCCGGCCTTGCCGAGGGCAGCCAGATACGCGGAGAAGCGCTGCTCCTGCTCGCGCCCCAGCTCGAACAGAGTCGTCCAGCTGTAGATGCCGGTGTCGTGCCCATCGTCGAAGCGCAGCAGCACGCCGTAGTGTCCGACCGGTTCGATGGCGCGGATGCCAACCTCTCGCTTGCCCGCCACCAGCACCTTCTGACCGGGCCCATGGCCCTGCACTTCCGCCGAGGGCGACTCCACCCGCAGGTACTCGCAGGGCAGGTGGAAGCGGCTGCCGTCCTCGAAGGCCACCTCGAGGATGCGCGAGCGTTGGTGCAGCACGATGTCGGTGGGCGCGGGCGTGTTGCTCATGGTGTCGGTAGTGAAGCTCGGAAGACGGATCAGGGGGAGGGCTTCAGCGCGCGCAGCAGCAGCCCCGGCAGCGCCAGCCAGAGCAGCAGACGAAAACCCCAGCGTGCCGGCACGCCCAGCGATTGTGCATCGAAGCGCTCGAAGTAGCGGCGCCAGCCGCGGTGCTTCTGCCAGGCCACCCACAGCGGACGGCGGCGGCTGCTGGTGCCCTTGAGGTGGGTGATGCGCGGCATCGGCGCGAACCGCACGCGCAGTCCGTGCTGACGCAGGCGCCGGCACAGGTCGAGATCCTCGAAGTGCAGACGATAGCCGGCATCGAAGCCGCCCACCGCATCGAAGGCCGCGCGCGGCAGCAGCATCAGCGCCCCGGAAATGGCCTCGACGTCCAGCATCTCGCCCGCCCTGGGCGGCACCGGTTCAATCGCGGCGCGACCGCGGCGCAGAGACGCCAGCAGTCGCGCAGGCGTCGGGTCACGTCGATAGGAGGCCGCCTGGGCGCTGCCATCGGCCTCAAGCAGCTGCGCCCCGAGTGCGCCCAGGCGACCCTCAGCGTTGGCCTGCTCAGCGAGCGCGAGCAGAGCCGCAAGATCATTCGGGCCCGGAAAGCAGTCGGGATTGAGGAAAAGAAGCCAGTCCGCGCTCGCCCGCACCGCCGCCTGGTTGCAGGCGACCGCAAAGCCCGGGTTGTCGGGATTGCGGATCAGCTGGTCAAGCCGCGGATGCGCCGCCGGTGGCACGGCGGAGGCGTTGTCGACGACCACGACTTCAAGCGCAATGCCGCACTGCGCAGCCAGCGCATCGAGGCAACGCGGCAGCACATCGTTGCTGTCATGGCTGACGATCAGCACCGCGAGGTCGACCGCACGCGGGAGCATGCGCGGCGCGCCCACAGCGGCAGGCTCTGTACTCACCGGGCGTCGGTCTCAGCCGCGCAGCGCGGCAAGTTCAGCGCGCGCCGCCGCGAGTTCAGCCTCGAGTTCGAGGATGCGATGCCCCGCCGCCATGTTCTTGCGGATCTCATGGTTGTAGTGGGCATAGACACTCTCTTCCGCATCGCCGAAGAGATGCACGGCAGGCAGTACCGGCAGCGGCTCCATCGCGCAGGCGGCGATGTAGTACAGCGGCGGGTAGGCGAGGCCTTCACTCAAGCCCCCCTCGCGCCCAAGGGTAGCCGCAGCCGGCTGGCCATCCACGGCATCCGTTGCCCACAGCGCCGACTGGAACAGCAATTTCTGCGCGTACAGGCGACGGTACGGAAAGATCCCCGCCAGCAGGGCCTCGAACTCCTCGCGGTAGAGCTCGCGCACGTGATGTTCGTTGTGGAACTCCGGAATGTCGGTGTAGTTCCGCTTGTCTGGCGTCGACACCAGCAGCAGGCCGCCGGGTGCCAGCAGGCGGCGGAAGCCTTGGAGCATGACCTCCTGCGCCAGCAGGTGCTCCAGCGTCTCGAAACTCAGGATCAGGTCGAAGCTGGCGGCGGGCAGGTGCTCGAGCGCGGTGACGTCGGCCTGGTCGAAGCGCAGATTGGGCTGCGCGTAGCGCGCGCGCGCGTGGGCGATGGCTTGCCCGGAGACATCGAGCCCCAGCACGGACACTGCAGCGCTGGCGACGAGGGCCGCGCCGTAGCCCTCGCCGCAGGCGGCATCCAGCACGCGCTTGCCGCGCGCCAGCGGCTGCGCGAAGGCGTAGCGGTGGTAGTGCTCGTACCAGATCTCACGCACGCATTCCGGCGTGAAGCGTTCGCCGGTGAATTCCAGCGCCGGCGTCGATTCGCTCATCGCGGACAACCTCGGATTGGTTATTGGAACAACTGACCCTGCAGGCCGGTAGCGTCGGGCTGACCGGCGGCCAGCGCGGAGTAGCGCTCGACCACGCGCAGTCGCAGAGGTTTGATCGGGTCCGCCATGATGAACTCGGCAACGCGGCGGTTGTAGTCCGGGTAGCGGTTGAGCAGGCGCGTGAGATTGCCGCCTCCGGGCGCGAGCCCCTCAAGGCTGAAGGAGGCGCCGCCCTCATGACCGACGAACGCGTCGGCGCAGAGCACGTTGCGCCAGCCGTGGCCCTCGGCGCGCAGGCAGAAGTCGTTCTCCTCGCCGTAGCCGCGGCCAAAGGTCTCGGCATCGAAGGCGCCAATCCGATCGAGGCAGGCGCGGCGGATCGCCATGCAGAAACCGACGCCGGTCGGCAGATCGACGTACTCATCGCGACAGGCGTCGAGGCAGGCGCGCGCCCAGCGGTCGGGATCATCGGGCAGCGGCCCGGGCCGACAAAGATGCGGCAGCGAACAGATCTCGGCGTTGTTCGACCAGGGGGTGGCGGTGGCAATGCGCGCGTCCGCCGCGAGGCAGGCGCGCAGTCGATGCAGCCATCCTGCGCTGGGCAGGGTGTCACTGTTGAGCAGCACCACATCGTCTGCGCCGGTCTCGGCAAAGGCCGCATTGACGTTGCCGACGAAGCCGAGGTTGCGCTCACGCCGCACCACGCGCGCGTCGAAGGGCAGCGAGCCCGGCAAGCTCTGCAGATAGGTCAGGATTTCGGGCTCGGGCGAGGCGTCATCGCAGAACAGCACGCGCTCGCCCGCTTCCAGCGTGCGGCGCAGCCCTTCGACCAGACGCTGCAGCGCAGGCAGTGCGCGATAGACCGGCACGATCACCTGCATGGCGGGCGTACTCATGGCTTGGCTCCCGCATGCAGCCAGCGGTGCGGCAGGCGCACGCAACCGAGTTCACGGCTGGCGCCACGCAGAGTGAAGGCGCGCTCCACCGTATCGAACACGCGCAGGCCCTCCGGGTCCATCGCATGCAGTCGTAGCACGTAGCTGCCGGGCAGCAGGGCGGAGGGATCAATCTCCAGCGCGTAGCGTGTGCGACTGCCACCCAGCGGCTCGCCGCGCACGCCTTCGATCTCGGCGACCTGGCCGTACAGCGCGGTGCCATCGGCGCGGATGACGCCGAAGCCGAACTGCGGGCTGCGGCCATCCGGGCTGTGCAGCTCGGCCTCGACGCGCAGCGACTCGCCTTCCGCGAGCAGGCGCGCGCCCTCGTCCTCGCGGTCGTTGATGGCCACGCGGACCAGCCGGTATTCGCTGCCGGCATAGCCGGCATCCAGCTCGGGGCCACGCTCAGCGGCGCTCTTGCGCTCGTGGTAGGCGAGGTAGTCCTGGGTCACGTCGAAGACGTCACCGTAGGCCTGCACCCTGCCCTCGCGCAGCCAGAGCGCGTGCTTGCAGAGCTTCTGGATGTGATAGGTCGAATGCGAAACCAGCAGCAGGGTGCCGCCGTGTTCGAGGTAGTCCTCGATCCAGCGGATGCATTTGCGCTGGAAGCTTTCGTCGCCTACCGCCAGCACTTCGTCGGTGATCAGCAGCTGCGGCCGCACCGTCGCGATGATGGCGAATCCAAGGCGCACCACCATGCCCGAGGAATAGTGTTTCACGGGCTCATCGAGGTAGCGGCCGATGTCGGCGAAGGCTTCGATCTCCGGCGCGCGCGCTTCGATCTCACGGCGCGACCAGCCCATCAGGCCGGCGGCGATGCCGATGTTCTCGCGGCCCGTGCGCTCCATTTCGAACCCGGCCCCCAATTCCAGCAGAGCGCCGACGCTTGCATTGAGTTGCACCCTGCCCTCGCTGGGCGTGAGCACACCCGCAATGAGTTTCAGCAAGGTCGATTTGCCCGCGCCATTCTCGCCGATGATGCCCAGCGACTCGCCGGGCCGGATTTCGAAGTTGATCTCGCGAAGCACCGGCGTGCGCGCGATGGGGCGTCCGAGCAGCGCGCGAAGCAGCGCCGAAGCGCGCGCGCGCGGGCTGGCGTCGATCGGCCAGCTCTTGCAGAGCCCCTCGACGCGCAGGAGGGGCCCGCTCATTCGAACTCCTCGAGGTGCTGACGCAGCCGGCGGAAGACCAACATGCCCAGCAATGGGATCAGCACGGCGCCGACCCAAGTTGCCGTCGTGCTTCCGGGCAGCGAAGACAGACCGGGCAGCAGCGCCCGCTGCGCATCAACGATCCCGGTGATCGGATTGATCGCCAGCCATTGCGCGAGACGACTTGGCACCGTTTCCGGTGCGTAGATGATCGGTGTCAGGAAGAACCACAGCGTGATCAGCAGCCCGATGGTCTGGGCGAGATCACGGATGAACACCTGCACCGCAGCAACGGCCAGCGCGAGCCCGCCCGCCATCACCAGCAGCGGCAACCAGTGCAGCAGCGCAAACGGCAGCTGGCTCCAATCGAGTGCGGGGCCGAACACGGCCAGCGCGAGAAGTACCAACAGATAGCCGAGGCCGTGCAGCAGGAACGCAGTGCAAACTGCCGCCAGCACCGGAACTGCGCGCGGTACAGCGACCTTGCCGGCCAGTGCGCTGTGATCGGTGATGGCCGTGCAGCCACGCGTGACGGCTTCAGAGAAGGCGAACCACGGCCAGAAGCCCAGTGCAAGAAAGACGAGGTAGTTCGATCCCTCAAGGCCCGGCACGCGGGCCTTGAGGATGTGCACGAATACGAGGTTGAACACTGCGAGTTGCAGCAGGGGAGCAAGCACCGCCCAGGCGACACCCAGCAGATTCCCCGCGAAACGCTGGCGTAGGTCCTGACGCAGGAACAGTGCCAGCAACCGCATCGGGCTCAGCCGATTCGCCATGGGCTTGTCGTGTCCGGACGGTGGTTCAGTCGTCCGCCCTGTTCCCAGCGTCTACGGCCCGAGTCGCGCCCTGCTCGGCCTGATCCGCTTCTGCTGACTCCTCGGTTCCATCCAGGGCGGGGGGCAGGGTGTCCTGGTCGGCTTGCGCATAGCGCGAACGCAGCTGGGCTACCACGAGCGGCTTGGCGTCGACGGGCAGATCGCGCATCTCGCTGAGGAATGCCGCACGCCGATCATTGAAGAACTTGTCGCGCTGCTCTGTCACCAATTGCTGGCGCACTTCCTCGAACGTCTTCTGTGTCGGCTCGGCGCGCTTCACCAGCTGCGTGACGTGAATGCCGTAGGGGGTCTTGATGAGCTCCGAGACCTGTCCCGGTTCGGTCAGCTGGAACACTACTTCCTCGAACGGTTTTTCGGTCACACCCGGGATGATGTTCTCGAGGATGCCGTTGGACAGACCACGCGGATCCGCGGCCTCATCGCTGTAGGTCATGAAGATGTCACGGAAGTCCTGCTCACCCGCGATCAGCGCGGCACGCGCTTCTTCGGCCCGGGCACGCGCGGCGGCCTCACCGCGACCGCCAATCCGCACCAGGATGTGGCGAAGTTCCAAGGTCACCGGCCGCCGAAAGCGATGTGGATGGGTGCGGAAGATTTCCTCTGCCAAAACGTCGAAGTCCGGCTGGTCGGCCATCAGTCGGTTCTCGAACTCGTAGCGCGCGCGGCGCGCAAGCAATTCTTCCGTGGCGAGCTGGAGCTGCGCGGCGTAGTGCGGGTCCTTCTCAAGCTGCGCTCTGTCGACGCGCGCCGCGAGCTGCTTGTTGATGAGGATGCCGGAAATCACTTCCTCAAGCCGCTCGGGGTTGTCGAGAAAGCTGGGCCGAAGGTGTCGAGGCATCGCCATCACCTGGGCGTCGATCTCGTGCAGCGTGACCTGTTGGCCGCCACGCTCCGCGACGATCACGGTCTTCGGATCTGGCGGCAGCTTTTGCGCGAGAACCAGCGAAGGCGCCGCCAGTGCAGAGGTTGCAAGCGCAAACAGCAGCTTGGCGGCGACGGAAGTGGAGGATCGAGCTGCGGAGTGACTGAGCATCATGGAAGGTGTCCGTAGGTTGGAGGGTTGGCGTGTGGCGATGGCAGGCGCCAGAGGACCTTTCGCGCGCTCACGAGTTCCCCTCGTGGGACCCGGATTGTGCGTCATCCCGCAACCGGTGGAACGTCAGGACGGTACGAGCGGATGCGGACAGCAGAAAGGCCCGAGGACGGTAATCCTCGGGCCTTGGTTGAGCAGCGCGTGGACTCCTACTCTTGACTGAACTGCAGCAGGCTCTCGCAGCGATCGATGAAGACGCAGGTGTTCGTTGTGTTGGACAACCCGCCGATGGGGTTGACCATCATGAAGTTCAACCAATACGTCTGCCCTGCCTGCAACTGGCAAAGGCCCGCGTTGCTGGTGGTGGTGAACACGAATTGCCCATTGTTAACCATGCTGCGGCACAGACGGAGGTCGGGGTCAGACGACCCTACATCGGGTGCCCGGAGATCACCCGCACAGCGACTGGCGGAAACGAAAGATGTGCCACGTCGGGTTTGGTCGCCGTTGTAGCCGGCGGCAAATATGGCCTGCGCCGGATAGAAGCGGAGCGTGTAGGTGCGGTTGGCTTGGGGCGTGAACGGCACGCTGATGTACATGCCTGCAGAGGCCGGTCCTGGCAGGGAGTTGTTCACCAAGAAACTGCCCATCGGCACTAGGTATCCAGGCGCGTTCGGGAAGTCACCCACTTGGAACACCTGGTTCCAAGTACGTACGTAGCGTGTGAAGTTCGCCGGCTGGATGGAGGGATCGGCAGGCAGGGTGCAGGAGTCGGGATTCGGACCGACGGGCGCCGCAACCACGAACCTGAGCTGGGTAGGCGTAGCTGCGGCGCCGGCGAGGTTGTAGCAGCGGAGACCGAGCGTGTACTCACCCGCAGAAGTCAAGCGCACGGTTGCCGAGCTGGTGGCCGCAGGCGCGAACACGCTGTCCCATCCCACCGTCGTAGCGGACACGGAGGACGTTGCGACACAGACATCCGCCGTGTTGGTGATGGTGCGCGAGATCGCAAACTGGGTCCCAGCGGTCAACTCGTAGCGACCCTGTCCGTCCTGGGTAAGCCCGCTGACGCTCAGGGCCACGGTTGGAATCTGTTGGGAGACGGGGGGACTGACGCCTTGACAGACCGTGGTACCGGCCTGGAAGAGGCAGGAGGCCTGCACGGAACCGTCGTCACCAATGGTCAGCGGCTGGCTGACATCGAGCGGGATAGGGGAAAGGCTGGAACCGCGAAAGGTCAGGGAAGACTGGGCCATGGCAGCCGTCGAGCCCATGAGCAGGCACGCGGCCGAGGCCAAAACAGAAAAGTGGGAATTCATCTAGAAGCTCCGTGTTCGCCGATGCGTCATCGCGTCAAGCCTGGCTAGCTTGATCCCGACGCATGAATTCGATCTGAACCAACACGAAGGGGGCCCGAGGGCCCCCTTCGTACTTACACAGCGTAGCTGAAACCTTACTGGGCGATGACCGGGGCGCGCCAGATCGGGTTGGTGCCACTCAGCGAGACAGACACGTCGGCGATCAGGCGATCGGCGCGGTGCTTGTGCACGATGGAGTAGTTGGCCAGCACGCCCGGAGTACCGGTGCCCGCGTAGTTGGCAGCCCAGAAGCCGGTGACCGGCAGACCCACCAGTGCGCTGGTGTTCTGAGCGGTCGCGGTCGGGGTGGCCAGCGGCAGGAAGTTCTGCGTGTTGGAGGTCGCACTCTGGTCGCCCAGAGTGATGCGCGCCCAGCCTTCGTTGAAGGTGCTGGTAGCGATGTTGCGGGCATAGTACGAACCCAGGACGCCCGAACGGTTGCCGCCGGTCAGGTAGTCGCCGATGTTCGACTGGTTGAAGGTCACGACCTGGGCTTCGAAGCACAGCTGCGGGATGACCGGGTTCGACGGCGGGGGCGGCGAGAACTGCACGCCACCCTGCTGGGTCTGGGTCGCTTCTTCACGATTCCAGAAGCTGATCGCGATCAGCTCACACGCGCCGCCGGCGCTAAGGTCGTAGGCCGCACGGAACGGCAGACGCAGCGGCTGGGCTTCGGTGATGTGCAGGTTCTTGGTCGGGAAGGTGATGACCCACTCCGACTCGGCGACCAGGTTCGAGGACACGCGGCTGGCGTACTCGTTGTAGATCTCGTTGTGCATGAACACAGCCGAGACCGCCTTCAGACCAGCGCCAGTACCCGTGAACGGGAACTGGGTGATGGTGCCGTTGTTGAACACGATCGCCGTGGCCGCGCCCGGAGCGGTCTGGGCGTCGGCGAGCGACGGAGCCAGCGAACCCGGGTTGGTGTGCAGGTTGGCGGTGGTCGAGATGAAGAAGCCTTCGATGGCGTCAGCGTTGTAGCTGATGTTGGTGCCGTTCGCCGGGTTCACGATCTCGGCGCCACCGAACAGGCCGCCGCTGGGGGGCAGCATCTGGGCACTGGCGTTGTTGGTCCAGATCGCGGTGCTGCTCGGAGCAACCCAGGCAGCGATCAGGGCGCCGCAGTTGGCGGGCACACCCTGCGCGTTGTGCTTGGCGGCGGCAGCCAGGCTGCCGGCCGGGTCCAGCACGCCCATCTCGATCATTTCGAGATGGCCTTCGCGGGTACGGCTCAGAGCGAAGGGACCGTTCACCTTCTCGGTGCCGACGGCGTACTCGAAGTTCTTGAAGGTCTCACCCGCAGCCGGGATGGCCGGCACGGTGCAGGAGGTGTCGCTGGTGAAAATGCGCGCAGCCGGCGCAGCAGCCGGGCTGGTGCCTTCCGGACCGTCGGAGACGACAGCGGCGGTCCACACGTCGAACGGCGACATGTAGAGGTTGAAGTCGAGGACTTCCAGCGAGTTGCGGCCTTCCAGGAAGCGGACCTTGACGGCCTTGGTCTGGTTGGTCGTGTTGACCACCGAGATCAGGGTGTTGTTGCCCTTGTTCACGGTGTAGTACGGGTAGATCAGGGCCTGGCCCAGACCGTCCGGGTTGATGTTGACGGCGTTGGAGACGCTCACCAGACCGGCGGCGCCCACGATGCCTGCGACCACGGCAGTGGTCAGAGAACTCTTTTTCATCACAACACTCCTAAATTCAACCACAGGGCTTTTTGTGCTTTTGCCAACCGACCAACCGCACGCCATGACGGCGGTGTTCCACCCGCCTTACATGGGCGAGGTTAGACAAGAGCGCTGGCAGTCTGCCACATCGATACAGGCCACGCAACGCCACCTGAAGCAGTCGTCACAGGCGCGGTCCCGAACGGCTTGGGCCGGCTCCGCCCCGCCCGGGAGCCAAGCCCAAAGGACGTGGGCCGCGCTGAAGCGCGGCCCGAAAACCTCAGCCGGACACGTTTTCCGGCACGTGATACCAGAATTCACCGGACTTCAGCCAGCGCTCGGTGACGAACCCGAAACTCTGGATTTCCCCCACGCCCGCCTGGCGGGACACCACCGTGAAGGTCACCTTCAGGTTGACCTCGCAGAAGCTGCCGACATCGATGCAACTGTGGGAGTGGTACTCCACGGCCATCCAGCGCACCGGACGGGTGGTCATCGCGGCGATGTACTCCTCACGATTGCGTGTGCTGCGGTAGCCAGGGCTCAGGAGGTCCCACGCCTGATCCGCGCGCTTGGCGATGAGGTGCTCCCAACGCTCGACCGGGCGAGTCGTCAACTGTTCGTCGTCTGAGGGCACGACAGCCGTCGGCTTGGCACCGCCGCCCGCTGCGCAGGCAGCGAGGAGGGGCAACATCAAGATCAGAAAGATGTGCTTTGGATGCATTGGTATACCTCTTCTTCAGAAATTTGGAGTCCGCGTAGCCCCCGCTGATCGCTCAGGGCTGGTCACCAGGCGTTTCGTTGATCACTCCGAAGGGCTGGAGGCCGCGGAACTGGCGCAGATAGTCTCGCGTGACGTTCTGCGCGTCCTCCCCGCTGGCCACCACTCTGGGGGTGATGAGAACCACGAGCTCGCGTCGACTCGATATGCGGTTCTGTTGGCCGAAGAGCCCGCCAAGCACCGGGATCCGGCTTATGAAGGGAAGTCCGCCCTTGCCACGCGAGTTGGAGTCACTGATGAGGCCACCCAGCACGAGAGTGTCGCCCGATTGGACCGCGACTTCGGTTGTCAGAGTCTTGTTGTCGACGGTCGGGTTGGTGTTGTCTCCGGAGAACTTTGGAGTGCTGTCATCCTGAGAGATCTCCATGAAGACGAGCCCACCCGGATTGACCCGCGGAGTGACATCCAGCGTTACTCCCGTCTGCAGGAACTGAGTGAACGAGTTCGTGGTTCCAGTCCCACCACCGACGCCCGTGCCCGGCAGAGCTCCGATTGACACACTCTGCACCGGGACCTGACTGCCGACGTTGATCGTAGCGCTCTTGTTGTTGAGGACCATGATCGAGGGCGCAGCCACAACCCGGGTCTCGCTCACCGAGTCCAGCAGGTTGATGATTGCCTGCATGCTCCCGCCCGGAATCACGTTCCAGCGAGCTCCGCCCGGGTTGATGTTGCCGCCCAGTGAGCTGAAGTTCGATCGACTGGTCGCGATCGACCGGACCACCGCGCTCTCGATCTCGTTCTCCAGAAACCAACTGACCCCCCATTGGAGGGTGTCGTTGAGGCTAACGTCCAACACCCTCGCCTCGATATGCACCTGCAGCGGGATCTGATCAAGTCGTTCGATCACCCGGCGGATCGATTCCCACTGTTGGCTGGTGGCCTTGACCAGCAGCTGGTTGTTTTCTTCGATGGCTGAGACGCGCACGTTCTCTTCGGAGCCCAGCGCGATGCCGCCGGCCGCATCGACCACCGGGCCCGAGATGCCTGCGGCTCCGGGGATTCCCGGAGCGCCGCCCGCAGAAGGCGGACTACCCACCCCGAACGCGATCTCGGTGGCGTCCACCTTCGCTGGCTCGGGATTGTTGTCGAAGCGCGGCTGCTCGCCGCGACCCAGCGTGCTGGCACGGACCGGATCGAGCCCCGGCGCGACCGTGCCCGACGTAGAGGCGGTCTGCTGCCGCGGCTGGCCGCCGAAGATCTCGCCGAGCGTTCCGGCCAGATCGGTCGCCTTGACGTTCTTGACGTCATAGACGTAGAGACGGGAACCGCTCTGGGTGCCGCCCGCATCGAGGCGCTCGATCCACTCCTGGACCTGCGCCAGATACTTCGGCTGAGGGGTGATGACGATGATCGAGTTGACGCCTTCCAGGGCGATGAAGCGGAACATGCCGGACAGCGGCGTACCCGCGCCTTCACCGAAGACCTTGTCAAGCTCGGTCACCACCTTGGCCGCTTCAGCCTGCTCCAGGCGATAGGTGCCGACCGACATGCCCGCCAGCCAGTCGACGTCGAAGATCTCGACGGTCTGCTGATAGTTGGCCAGTTCGGCGGCGGTACCGGCCAGCACCAGCATGTTGCGGGCCGGGTCGACGTTGATGATGCCCTCGGGCTTGGCGTAGGGCTTGAGCAGCTTCTCCATCTCGACGGCCGAGATGTACTGCAACGGCACCGCGCGCACCTCATAGCCACGGGCGCTGGCCGCGGAGCCCGTACGCGGCGTCAGATTGCCCGGCAATGCCTGTGCGACGGGCAGGATCGTGTACCTGCCGTCCTGCCAGACCGCAGTGGCGTTGTTCCAGCGCAACAACATCTCGAGGATGGACAGGGCCTGATCGCCGCGCAGCGGCTTGGCGGTTGAGAAGGTCACCGTGCCCTGCACACCCGGGGCGATGACGTAGTTCTCCTGCAGGAAGTCCCCCAGGATGGCCTTGACCACCGCATGCAGGGATTCGCCTTCGAAGTTGAACGTGACCTCTCCGGTGGCACCTGCACCCGCTGGCCCGCGACTGGCGAGATCACGGTTGATGAAACTGCCGGTGCCCAGACGGACGGCCTCGGGTTCCGCTTCGGCGTCTTTGTCGGCGACATCGAGACTCTGATCCGTATCTGCGCTCGAACCCTCTGAAGGCTCGGGGTCACGTACCAGTGTCTGGCTGGGCTGAGGGCGGGATTCGAGCGGGGCATAGCCACCGGTGCTTGCGCAGCCGCTGAGAAGGACCAGGCTCGCACTGATGAACAGACCGAGGATGCGTTGGTTCACGCGTGTGACTCCTGCAACGGGGGCCGCGGTGGCAGCCCCGGGCTTGGGGACGGCGACAGAACGCCCTTCCCGGTGAAGGTTCCCGGCGACGGCGGACAAATCACTGGCGGGCACGCTCTGCCTCCTCGCGCATCTGACGACGACGCTCCTCGATCCGACGGCGGATCATCTCGGCGCGAGCTTCCGGCGTATCGACGGCTGCAGGCTGGGGCTGGCCGTCGGCGCCGACGACCGGCGCCGAACCGTCCGCAGGCGGCTGAGCTTGCGCAGGGGGAGCATCCACAGGCGTCGGAGGTTGGCCACCGGTGCCATCGAAGACGCGCAGTTCGAAAGACTTGCGCCCGCCCCCGCCCTCGAACACCGCGCCGCGAGGCGCCAGCTCAACGAGCGTCCAGCCCGAAAGCTCGGCCTGCAGGGGCTGGCCAACCGCGACGGTTTGGCTCTTGCCCGAGGGCGTGTGCTGAACGATGGCGATCTGCTTGTCTCCACTCTTGATGACGCTGGTGAGGATGAACTCAGGCGGCGGCGTCACCCCGCCCTCGGCCTCGCCCCCGCCTTGCTCGGGCGCGACCGGCAAAGGGCGACGATCGAAGTTGAACAAGGGCCGGTCACCGATGGCGGCGTAACTGCCCACGCCTTCCAGCGTACTGACCGCCTGCTCGAGGTTGATCGCGGGGAGCGGGGCAACCAGCGAGGGGTCGTCCGGCAGTGTGCCGTAGCGACCGCCGAGACCGGCAACGCCCAGCGCCGCGAAGCCGGCGCTCCACGCGGTGGCTGCGCCAAGGGCGGCGGTCAGCAGAATCTGCGAGCGACTCGCCATCAACCACCTCCCTGCGGGCGCAGATAGCCGTGCGCGTTGAAGGAAACGTCGACGTAGCCGACGAACACCTCGCCGCCTGGCGTGGACGGCATGCGCCTCGCGATGATGTTGAGCTCCGACAGGAACAGCTGCGGACTGCCGCTCTCGAGCTCATGCAGCACCGGATACAGGTGCTCCAACTCGCAGCGCAGCCGCACCTGGATGGTCACGCGCTCGAATTTCTCCGCCTGCTGGCCGCGCATGGGCTGGCTGTTGATCACCAGACAGCGCTCCGGCTGCCCCTGCCGCTCCACCGCGCTCTGGATGCGCATGATCAGCGCGGGGGCGGCCAGATCGAAGCTGGTTTCGGAAAGAAACCCGGGGTTGCCTGCCTCGAAGGCACGCACCTCGGCGAGACGCGCCTCGATCTCCTCGCGCTGGGAAGCATTGGCACGCAGCCGCTGCTCCTGCTCGCGCTGCTCGATGAAGCCGGCGCGCGCCTCCATGAACGGCTCGACAAACCACCAGTGCACGAAGAACAGGTAGACCAGACCGAGCACGAGGCCGAGCAGGCCCAGGGCGAGCCAGCGGCTCTGTTGAGGCGTGAGGCTACCGGGCGTCATGGCTGGGCCTTCGGGTCAGGCCCATACGTGGCGTTGATCGTGAACATGTCGCGGGATACGCGGGGCTCCTGCTGGACGCCACCGTTCAGCGCAGCATCCTTGAGGACACCAGACTTCTGCAGTTCGCCGACCAGCTTCAGGGCCTGTGCGCTGTAGCCACTGAGGCTGACCTGGTTGCCGCTCACCGACAACCGGGTGAGGAAGGTGTCATCCGGAAGACGCTGGGTCACTTCATCCAGCAGCAACACCATCGAGGCCTGGGTCTGCTTCTGCACCGCGAGAAAATTGGCCGCTGCTGCGGCGTCTTCGAGTTGGGCCCGCAGCGCACCGACTTCACGCGCACGCTCCCGCTGCGACTGCACCAGGGCTTCCATCTCAGCCACCGCGGCGCGCCTGTTCTCGACCACTTGGCTGAGTCCGAAAAACACCAGCACTACGCTCGCACACAGCAGACCGAACTGGATGAGCGGCTGGGTACGCGGCTGCCGCGCTCTGCGCTCGACGGGCAGCAGATTCACGCCAAGCCGCTGGCCGCGACCATCGAGCACATCGACAGCGGCCAAACGCTCGGCAAGTCCGGACACAGCGGCCACCGCGTCGTCCAGCACCGTGCGTGGCACCACCACCAGTTCCACCTGGACCTGCTTGGCGCCTGCATCCTGTCGCAGCACGCGGCTGGCGAAGTACACCTGCTCGGGCTTGAAGGGCGTCTGCCGGTCCAACTCGAAGCCGAGCACCGCGTCGAGATTCTCAAGCGCGGCTACGGGCAACGACAGCGTTCGGCGCAAGACCCTCGCCGCGGGTAGGCCGAAAACCAGTGGCAACTCGCGAAGGTTGTCATCGATATCGGCCACGAACCGCTGGCTCCAGCCGGCAGGCTCGCCGTCAAGCTCAAGCAGAACGGTTCGGCGCGTCGCTCGCTCCAGTTCGAGACTGACCCCTTCGCCTGTGGCCGACAGCAACAGGCAGGCCTGCTCCACCGCCAGGGCCTCACGCCAGCGGGGGGGCAGGAAAGAAAGCAGCTCGCCCGTCCACCAGCGCCAGAAGTGTGGCAACGGTGTCTGGGCCAGGCGCGACCGCAGTCGCGCAAGCAGCGGGTTCAAGGCATCCGCCAGTGTCATGCGCCAGCTTCGAGTGGTTGGGACGGGGAAAGGACCGGAGTCCTCACAGCGCGCTCGTGTCCTGCCAGCGCAGGACACTGAAAGCACGACCGGAAATACCGGAGCCTCCGAGTCGCAGAGTCACCCGAAGTTCCGTGAAAGCGCCGTTCGGAAGGGTGGCACGCGACTCGATACTATACGTCCCGGTGCCCCCCTCTGCCACGAGCGGCGTGCCATCGGGCAGGGTCGGAGGCGGCAGCCCCAAGCCCGGGAGCCAAGCGTGCCGCTGTTCGATCAGCATCTGCGCCATGACCGGGTCGATGTTCGGGAAAGACCGGATCACCTCGATCGGGGCGTAGGCGAGATTGGGCACCGCCTGACCGGAATAGACCGTCAGCGCCGGCGCCACCCGCCGGTAGAGCTCCGGGTTCATGCCCATCACCTGCTCCAACTCGGCCGCGAGATCGAAAGGAGCGTCCTTCGCGCCATAGGGATAGCCCTCGGCCCGGTAGTCGTCGTCTTCAGCGCCATTCAGCAGCTTGAGATCGTCACCATCACGCCAGTCCAGGATGGCATCGGCCAGGGCCGAGGCCTGGGGCAGTTCAACCCCCGCCCCTACGAACAGGTTGGCCAGCGTCTGCGGCTCGGCGGCGTTCAGGTCGATGAGGCCGGACTCATCGGTGATCCGGATCGAGATCTCGGACTCCTCGAACTGCACCCGGTACTCGCGGCCGTCGGGAAGCCAGCGGAGGAGCGGGTCCGGAAGCGACAGCGCCCAGGCGGCCTGGTTGACGCCGGCTTCCGCGGCGTATCGTGCCCGCGTGCTGTCGAACAGATGCCGCGACTGCAGGGATTCGGTCCGGGTGACCAGGGCGAAGCTGGCCAACAGCAGGGTCAGCAACGCCAGCAGCCAGAGCACGAACACGAGGGCGACACCGCGGGCGCCGGAGCGCGGGCATGGGCGGCTCATTGCTGGGGCCTGTTCGGGCTGTCGCTCTCGCGATCACGGCGCTGGCGTGAGAACGGCAGACGGCTGTAGAAGCTGCTGACCGAGCCCGCTGCACCGGCATGGACGGGCACCTCGAATTGCGGCCAGTTCTGGGGACGCTCCGCGGGAAACTCGGCGACCAACCGGACCATCATCGGCAGGAACTGCGGATAGTCCCAATCGCGGCTCCAGGGCAGCAGTTCGCCGTTCTCATCGACCGAGCGGTACTCGAACCAGGCATCCTGCAGCCCCTCGAGGATCACGACCGGCGGCCGCTCATTCATCGCGCCGCGGGCATCGTCATAGCCGTTCAGAAGCGCATGGGTGAATTCGATCCGCTTCAGACCGCGCTCGCCGCTGCCAATGCTGATGCGCTGCACATGAGGACCGCCACGGGCGAGATGCCCGGGCATGGGCGCCACGAACTTGAGGTCGCGATCGCCGCCCTCGAAGACGAAGACCATGCCGAGGTCGTCAGTACGTTCGAACGGGAGCGCCAAGGCCTGGGAGAGCTGTCGACGCAGGAATTCCTGAGCGATACGCACGCTGTCGGTGCGATTGACCAGGGCCTCGCCCGACCGCACCGCACGCACGCTGCTGGACAATGCCGCCATCGCGCCGAGGATCATCAGCGCCAGCAGGCTGGTGGCGATGAGAATCTCCACCAGCGTGAAACCTTGGCCACGGCGAATCATTCGCCACCTCCCTCCGAAGGGGGCGCGGTGGCCGGGGCAATGGGCACATTGGGATCCGGCGTCATCGCCCTCAACGTGGAGAATCGGGCGCTGCGCTCGTTCGTGCCTGCGGGCCAGCGGATCGTCAGGTCCAGCCGGAACAGCTGCACTGCGCTCAGACCGGCGGCCAGCGGACTGTCGACCTGCAGTGGGACGTCATAGGGTGTGACCTCGATCTCCCACTGGTAATCGCCTTCGAGGCGGCCGCTGCTGCGCCCCGGCTCAAGCCTTTCGCCGACGCCATGCATATCCAACAGGGACTGGGCCAGCAGCGCCGCCTGGGTCTGTTCGGCGGCGATCCGGCTCTGCCGCAGGCCGGCCGTGGCGATTTGCATGCACACGCCCACCGCGACGGCGAACACGGCGAGCGCGATCACCACTTCGATCAGGGTAAAACCCCGTTGGCGCACGTCAGCGGCTACCCGGCTCACGCAGCTTCACCTCACCCGTCAGCCAGTTGATGTCGATCCGCCAGACGGTGTCGCCGCGGGACAGCTCGATGTTGCCGCCGGTGGAGGAGCCATCCGGGAAGAAGCGGATGCCGCCCTCGCTCTGGCTGAGCATCTCCTGACGCGCGGTCTCGATCGCAAGCTCGAACTTGGGGGGCAATTGCACCGGCGGCCGATTGGCGGCGCGGTAGCTCTTCTGGTCGAGATTGAGCGTGAGCACCTGGGCCTCGCGCTTCACGATGGCCTGGCCGCGGGTATAGCGCAGTGCGGCCACCAGATCGCGGCTGGCGCCGCGCATCTGCTGGCCGGTCAAGCTATAGCCCATGGCGCCGGCAAGCATCGCGACTGCGAAGGCAATGATGGCCGCCACCACCAGGACTTCCACCAGGCTGAAGCCGCGTGCGCGCATGGGTTGCCCTTGGGACGCCCGCGGGGAGGCCGGATTACTCGCTGCTCTTGATGTCGCGGTTCACGCTGTCGCCACCGGGCTTGCCATCCTTGCCCAAGCTGATGATCTCGAAATCAACATCGCCACCGGTCTGATACAGAAATGCCCGGCCCCAAGGATCCTTGACGTCGGCCTCCTTTGCATAAGGGCCCAACCAGGAACGCGAGCCCGAGGGCTGACGCACGAGATCTTCCAAGCTGGTTGGCGCGCCGCCGTTGTCGAGCTGGTACTGCTCAATCTTGCCGACGAGGGTTTGAATCTGGGCTTTCGCCAGATTGGCCTTGGCCTTGTCCTGGCCGCCGAAGACCTGTCTCGCTACGAAGCCGCCGATGACCGCGATCAGGGCCACAACGATGAGAATCTCGACGAGGCTGAAACCGCCCTGGCGGAGGCTGCGCAGGCGCGCGGAGCTGGAAGTGTTCATGGCATTCATCCCACGGTGTTGGTGAGTTCGAAGATCGGAATCAGGATGGCCATCATGATGACAGCCACGGCAACGGCCATGACGATAGTGATGACCGGGACCAAAGCAGACAGCAGGCGGTCGACAGTGTTCCTCACATCGGCGTCGAACGTGTCGGCGACTTTGCCAAGCATGGCGTCCATCTCGCCCGACTCCTCGCCGACGCTGATCATCTGCAGAGCAAGGCGGGGAAACAGCTTGCTGCGGCCCAGCGCAACGGCCAGTCCGCCACCGGTCTTCACCTCCTCAGCAGCCAGACCGACGGCTTCCGAAAGCGCACTGTTCGTGAGGACGTTGCGGGCAATCGCCAGCGAGGTCAGCAGCGGCACGCCGTTGTGCACCAGCGTGGCAAGCGTGCGTGCGAGCCGAGCGGTGTCGAGCTTGGCGAGCAACTGACCGAACAGACCGCGCCCCAGGATCCAGGTGTCGAACTGCAGTCGCCTGACGGGATCCCCCAGGGCATGGGAAGCGAACCACACCAGGCCGATGACAGCTAACAGCAGCAGCCACCACCAGCCCTGCACGAACAGGCCGAGGCTCATGATCGCGGCGGTCAGCCAGGGGATTTCGGCGCCCATGTCCTCGAACAGGGGCAGGAACTGCGGCACCACATAGCCCACCAGCAGACCGATGGCACCGAGCACCAGCACGATCAGGATGCTCGGGTAGATCATCGCGTTGGTCACGCTTTCCTTGAGCGCTTTGCTGCGCTCAAGATAGTCGGCCAGACGCTTCAGGGTGTCGTCGAGCGCACCACCGACTTCGCCGGCACGCACCATGTTGACGTATAGCCGCGAGAACACGCCGCTCTGCGCCTCCATCGCCTGCGACAGCGGCGTGCCGCCGCGCACCGCCTCGCGGATCCGGTCGATCACCCGTCTCGCCTGCTCGGACTCGGGCAGATCGAGCAGGATCTGCAGCGCGCGGTCCAGCGGCTGGCCGGCGCCGAGCAGGGTCGCTAGCTGCTGCGTGAACTGCAGCACCTGATTCGCCCCCATCGGCGCGCGTTGGAACAGGGCGGACAGGCCCGAACCCTGTGCCTGATCCGCGGGCAGCGCTTTCAGCGGGATATTGCCGGCGTCCTGGAGCTTGGCGATCACCTCATCGGCGCTCGCTGCTTCCATCAGGCCATCCAGTGCCTCGCCGGCGGGGCTCAGGGCTTTGTAGCGGAATTGGGGCATTCAAGGGCCGGGATTGGGGATTGGGGATTGGGGATTGGGGATTGCAAAACCACAAACTGGGCCGGCTGCAATGCGCGCGCGGTAACGAAGCACAGGGACTCGGGACACCGCAATGCGGATCAGGTTCAATCCCGAATCCCCAATCCCCAATCCCCGCACTCAGCCCTCCTGCGTCACCCGCAGGACCTCCTCGATCGTAGTCACGCCTTCCAGCGATTTGACCAGGCCGTCTTCGTACATGGTGCGCATGCCGTTCTCGCGGGCGGCCTGCTCGAGTTCATTCATGCCGGCGTGCTTCATCACCAGCCTGCGCAGCGGGTCGTTCATGACCAGGAATTCCATGATCGTGGTCCGCCCGTGGTAGCCCGTGCTGGAGCCGGCGCTGGCCACCGGGCGATAGAGCGTCACCGGGTCGGCGTCGGTGAAGCGGCGCAGGCCGAACTCCTCGATCACCTCGGGCATGGCCACATAGGCCTCCCGATACTCCGGCACCAGTCGGCGCACGAGACGCTGGGCGAGGATGCCGTTGACGGTCGAGGTCAGGAGGTAATCCTCGACGCCCATGTCGAGCAGACGGGTGATGCCACCGGCGGCGTTGTTGGTGTGCAGGGTCGACAGCACCAGATGACCGGTCAGCGCCGACTGGATCGCGATCTTCGCGGTCTCCAGGTCACGCATCTCACCGATCATGATGACGTCAGGGTCCTGGCGGACGATCGAACGCAGGGCATGCGAGAAATCGAGGCCGATCTGCGGCTTTGCCTGGATCTGGTTGATGCCCTCGATCTGGTATTCGACCGGATCTTCAACCGTGATGATCTTGAGATCCGGCGTGTTGAGCCTCGAAAGCGCCGTGTAGAGCGTGGTGGTCTTGCCCGAGCCGGTGGGGCCGGTGACCAGCAGAATGCCGTGCGGCAGCTCCAGCACCTTGACGAACTTGTCGAGGAAGTTGTCGGTGAAGCCGAGCTTGTGGAAATCGAAGACGATCGACTCGCGGTCGAGGATACGCATCACCACAGACTCGCCGTGCGCCGTCGGTACGGTCGAGACGCGCAGGTCGAGCTCCTTGCCCTGCACGCGCAGCATGATGCGGCCGTCCTGCGGCAGGCGACGCTCGGCGATGTTGAGCTTGGCCATGATCTTGATGCGCGAGATCACCGCGGCCGTGCTCGACGAGGGCGGCGACTCGACCTCGTGCAGCACGCCGTCGATGCGGTAGCGCACCTTGAGCCGGCTCTCGAAGGGTTCGATGTGGATGTCCGAGGCGCGCTGCTCGACGGCGCGCTGGATCACCAGGTTCACCAGGCGGATGACCGGCGCTTCGGAGGCCAGGTCGCGCAGGTGCTCGACATCGTCCTCGCTGCGCACATCGCCTTCGGCGAGATTCTCGACAATCGTGCCCATGGCCGAGCGACCGGCACCGTAGTAGCGCTCGATCAGGTCGTCGATCTCCGAGCGCAGGCCCACGTGCAGCTTCACGTCCTTGCCGGTGGCCAGCCGCACCGCGTCGACGAGGTAGTGATCCTGCGGGTCGGCGGTGAGCAGGTCGACGTGGGTCTCACTCTCGCCGATCGGGCAGACATGCTGCTGCTTCAGAAAGCGCAGCGACAGCTGCACGTTCTGCGGCGGCTGCTCGGGCACGTCCTTGGTCGAGACCAGCGGCAGGCCCAGCACTTCCGCGCTGGCCTCGGCGACGTCGCGCTCCGAGGCCAGGCCAATGCGGGTGATCAGGCCGATCAGGCTGCCGGGGTTCTCCTCCAGCAGGCGACGCGCGCGCTGCAGGTCGGCGTCT
This sequence comes from Lysobacterales bacterium, assembly GCA_046318115.1. GTDB lineage: Bacteria > Pseudomonadota > Gammaproteobacteria > Xanthomonadales > Xanthomonadaceae > Aquimonas. The sequence continues at coordinate 67,155 of JBKCVA010000153.1, forward strand.
TTCAGTCGACCGCGGGCCAGCAGGGCCTCGCTGATGCGGTTCTCCAGCGCAACGAGACTGGCATCAAAGCCGTCGGCACCAGCCAGGCTTTCGGTGTGCGGGGGGTCAGCCAGCGCTGCGTTCAAGCGGGTTGCCTCGGGCGGCCAGAGAGGTCGGGCCGGCAAGGATAACCCCATGGCCGGCGCAGGGGCTGCCGCGACGCGGAAGCGCGCCTCAGACTGCGGGTGGCTCCGGGGGTTCCCGGGTGAATTCGACCAACTCCTGCAGGAAAGCGCTGTTCAGCCCGATCCAGATCACGATCGGCACCACCGGCGGCAGGATCAGGTAGCCGAACTGGTAGCCCATCGCCACCAGGTTCGGCGCGAGCCCGGCCTGCTGCAAGGCGGCTTCGCCCAGCGGGCCGGCCTGGAACTGCAGCAGATAGAGGGCGTCGAAGATCGCACCCCAGCTGACCACCAGCCACAGCACGGGAACACCGACTGCGAACTGCTTGAGCTTTTCGCGCCCGGCGATCGGCGCCGCCATCACCAGCCCGGCGAACAGGGGCAAGCACCAGGCGTAGATCATCGGCGTCGAGGTCAGCACCAGCTGGCCGACCCGGCCACTGGCGTCGGCTTCGGTGAGCAGCCGCGTGACCACCTCGAAGTTCTGCCCGTTCTGTTCGATCAACTCGACCGTCTGCGGCAGCAGCTGCAGCAGCACTGCCTGCGCGATCTTGGCCACCGGCAGCAGGATCGGCGAGATCAGCACCGCCCACAGAAAGAAGCAGGCCGGCAGCCAGAGCGCGGCGGCAAGAATGAACTGGCGCAGCGGCGAGAGCTGCATCACTGCACCCAGGCGCGAGCGTTGCGGAACAGTCGCAGCCAGGGCGAAGCTTCACCCCAGCCGGCCGGATGCCAGCTCATCTGGACCGTGCGGAAGACGCGCTCGGGGTGCGGCATCATCAGACTGACCCGACCGTCGAGGTTGGTGAGGCCTGTGATGCCCGCGGGCGAGCCGTTCGGGTTCAGCGGATAGGCCGTTGCCGGGCCGCCTCCATGTCGGGCAAAGCGCATCGCCACCGTCGCCCTGCCCTGCTGCTCGGCCGAGGCGAACACCGCGCGCCCTTCGCCGTGGCTGACCACGATCGGCAGGCGCGAGCCGGCCATGCCGCGCAGCAGGATGGAGGGCGACTCCAGTACCTCCACCTGCACCAGCCGCGCCTCGTACTGCTCGGAGGCATTGCGGTGGAACTGCGGCCAGTCCTCGGCGCCGGGGATCAGGTCCTTCAGCTGGCTCAGCATCTGGCAGCCGTTGCAGACGCCGAGGGCGAAGGCATCGGCCCGATGGAAGAAGCGTTCGAACTCGGCGCGCAGGCGGGCGTGCTCCAGGATCGACGTGGCCCAGCCGCGGCCCGCCCCCAGCACGTCGCCGTAACTGAAGCCGCCGCAGGCGGCGAGGCCGCGGAAGCCGTCCAGCGAGCCGCCGTTCTCGAGCAGGTCGCTCATGTGCACGTCGACCGCCTCGAAGCCGGCGCGATGGAAGGCCGCGGCCATCTCGATCTGGCCGTTGACGCCCTGCTCGCGCAGGATCGCCACCCGCGGCCGCGCGCCGGTGCCGATATACGGCGCAGCGATGTCATCCGCGGGCTCGAAGCTGAGTGCGGCTTCCAGCGGTGCGCCCTCGAAGTCGCTGGCCTGGGCCAATTCGGCATCGGCACAGCCGGGCTCGTCGCGGCGCTGCTGGATCGCATGACTGGTCGACCACCAGGCCTCGAACAGATCCTTCCAGGCCCACTCGACCAGGGTGTCGTCGCCATCCAGCACGCGCACGCTGGGCCGGCGGCTGGGACGGCCGATACGCTGCGCGCAGTGGATCAGGCCATGCCGCTCGACCAGATCGGCGAAGGCCGCGCGGTCCTCGGTGCGGATCTGCACGACGGCGCCCAACTCTTCGTTGAACAGGGCCGGCAGCACCTGTTCGGACCAGCCCCGCATCTGCAGCTGCAGGCCGCAGTGCGCGGCGAAGGCCATTTCGCAGGCCGCGGCAAACGCGCCACCGTCGGAACGGTCGTGGTAGGCGAGGATCAGCCCTTCCGCGCGCGCGGCCTGGATCAGCTCGAAGAACTCGCGCAGCATCTCCGGGGCATCGACATCCGGGCTGGCGCCACCGAAGCGCTCGAAGCACTGCGCCAGGATCGAACCGCCCATGCGCTGCTTGCCGGCGCCCAGGCCGATCAGCCACAGCTCGGTCTCGCCCTGGTCGGTGGCCAACACCGGGGTCAGGGTGGCGCGAACATCCTCTACGCGGGCAAAGGCGCTGATGACCAGCGAAACCGGCGAGGCGACGGTCTGGGTTTCGCCAGCGTGCGGCCAGCGCGCCTGCATCGACAGCGAATCCTTGCCGACCGGAATGCCGATGCCGAGGGCGGGGCAAAGCTCCATGCCGACCGCTTGGACCGCATCGAACAGCAGGGCGTCCTCGCCGTCGAAGCCGGCGGCAGCCATCCAGTTGGCCGAGAGCTTCACGTCCTTCAGCGATGCCACGGGTGCTGCGGCCAGATTGGTCAGCGCTTCGCCAACCGCCATGCGCGCCGAGGCGGCGGCATCGACCAGGGCCAGCGGGCTGCGCTCGCCCAGCGCCATCGCCTCGCCGGTATAGCCCTCGAAGTCGGCCAGGGTGACGGCGACATCGGCCAGCGGCAGCTGCCAGGGCCCAACCATCTGGTCGCGGGCCGAGAGGCCGCCCACCGTGCGGTCGCCGATGGTGACCAGAAACTGCTTGGCGCCAACGCTGGGATGCGAAAGCACGCGCAGGCCCGCGTCGCGCAGCTCGATCGCGGACGGATCGAGCCGCGGCCAGGCCACCGCGCGTGGCGGCCGGGTCTCGCGGTGCATCTTCGGCGCCTTGCCGAACAGCACGTCCATCGGCAGGTCGATGACCGCCTCCGGCGTGGCAGTGACGGCGAGCGCCTGCGGCCGCGAATCGGTGACTCGCAGATGACGCTCGGCGGTGACCCGGCCGACCACGGCGTAGATGCAGCGCTCGCGCCGGCACAGGGCCTCGAACTCGGCCAGACGCTCGGCCGCGATGCCCAGGGCGTAGCGCTCCTGCGCCTCGTTGCACCACAGCTGCATGGGCGACAGGCCGGGATCGTCGGAAGGCACCCGGGCCAGGTCGATCTCGCCGCCGACCTCCGAATCGTTGAGCAGCTCGGGCAGCGCATTCGAGAGACCGCCGGCGCCGACGTCGTGCGCCGACAGGATCGGATTGGCCTCGCCCAGCAGCCAGCAGCGGTCGATCACTTCCTGGCAGCGGCGCTGCATCTCTGGGTTGTCGCGCTGCACCGAGGCAAAATCCAAATCCTCGCTGCTCTGGCCTGAGGCCACCGAGGAGGCCGCACCGCCGCCGAGGCCGATGAGCATGCCCGGCCCACCCAGCACCACCACGGCGTCGCCGGGGCGCAGGCGGCGCTTCTCGACCTGGTCGCGCTCGATGCTGCCGACGCCGCCGGCCAGCATGATCGGCTTGTCGTAGCCGCGGTACACGCCGGGCTGCTCGGTGGGCAGTTCGAAGCTGCGGAAGTAGCCGGTCAGGGCTGGCCGGCCGAACTCGTTGTTGAAGGCGGCCGCGCCGATCGGGCCGTCGCGCATGATTTCGAAGGCCGTGGCCATGCGCGGATTGAGCGGGCGCGCGTTCTCCCACGGCCGCGGAAAGCCGGGAATGCGGAGATGACTGACCGTGAAGCCGGTGAGCCCGGCCTTGGGCTTGCCGCCGCGGCCGGTGGCGCCCTCGTCGCGGATTTCGCCGCCCGAGCCGGTGGCCGCGCCCGGGAAGGGCGAAATCGCGGTCGGGTGGTTGTGGGTTTCGACCTTGATCGCAAACGCCGAGGGCGCCGCCGGCCGCTCGACGTAAACGCGATCGGGGCCAGCGGCGAAGCGGCGCGCACTGAAGCCCTCGACCACGGCCGCATTGTCCTTGTAGGCGGACAGGGTCAGCTGCGGCGACACCTTCTGCGTGTTGCGGATCATGCCGAACAGGCCGATCGACTTGTCCTCGCCGTCGATCCGCCAGCTGGCGTTGAAGATCTTGTGCCGGCAGTGCTCGGAGTTGGCCTGCGCGAACATCATCAGCTCGGCGTCAGACGGGTCGCGCCCCAGCTCGGCGAAGCGCGCCTGCAGGTATTCGATCTCGTCCCCGGACAAGGCCAGGCCCAGGCGCTGGTTGGCCACTGGCAGCTCGGCCGGGGCAATGCGCTCGGCACGGACGGGCGCCTGCGCGGCGAACAGGCCGGCGAGGCGGGAGGCATCGACCACCAGGCTCTGGGTCATCGGATCGTGCAGCAGTGCGGCCAGCCCCGGTGTGGCCGGCAGCTCGGCGTTCAGCGCATAGGCGAGGCCACGCTCGACCCGCGCCACCGGCAGGCCGGCGCCGCGCAGGATCTCGGTGGCCTTGGTGGACCAGGGCGAACGCGTGCCCAGCCGCGGCAGCACCCAGGGCGAGGTCGGCGCAGGCTCCGCGCCGCCGGGGCGGGCTTCGAGGATGCGCCCGAGGCGCAGGCTGTCCGCCTCGCCGAGAACCGCGCCGGGCTCCAGCTCAATGAAATACAACCAGCGGGTGGAGACAGGGCCAAGGCCCGGTGCCAGGCTGCCAACGCGGGCGGCCAGTGCCGCCAGACGGAAGGACGACAGGGCCGCCTGGCCCTCGAACACGATCATGGTGACCTTGTCACGCGCGCGCGGCGCGAGGAATGCGGGGCGCGGATTCTACCAGCTTGCTCACTGAGGGCCGGTCGCCAGCGGCTCGCGGGTGCCGCCCCGCCAGACAGGTCGGCGGGCTGACGCAGCCGGGCTTCCAACCGCGAACGCCCGGCGTTCGCGACAAATGCCAGGCGCAGCCGGCCGCCAAACGACGAACGGCGACCCCGAAACCGGAATCGCCGTTCGACCTCAGGCCGCGTCTGGCGCGGATTACTGCTTGGGCGCCGCGGCCATCGCCTCGAGGCGCTGCAGCAGCTGGTCAGGCGGCATGTAGCCTCCAAGTTGAGTGCCGTCCGCGGTAAATACCGCCGGCGTGCCGGTCACCCCGATCTGCTGCGAGAGGGCGTACTGGTCGGCGATCGGGTTCTCGCACTCCTTGATATCCAGTGGCTGGCCGGCCTTGGCGTCGGTCATGGCCTTCTGCTGGTTGGTCGAGCAGTACACCGACACTGCCTTCTGGTAGCTCTCGGAATTGACGCCGGCGCGCGGGAAGAACAGGTATTCGATGGCGATGCCGGCGCTGTTGTACTCGGTCATGTGCTCATGCATCTTGCGGCAGTAGCCGCAGTCGATGTCGGTGAACACTGTCAGGGTGTACTTGGGGTTGGGCGGCGCGAACACGATGCGGCCGGTGGTGACCTGGGCCAGCGCCTCGCGACGCACCTTGGCGCGGCTGGCCTCGGTGATATCGACCCGGTTGGGGATGTCGAACAGCGAGCCCTGGATCAGGTAGCGGCCGTCGGCGGTGACGTAGACCACGCGGCCTTCGATGGTGACCTCGTACAGGCCCGGCACCACCGACTCCGACACGCTGTCGATCTTGGCGTTCGGCACCAGGCTTTCGATGGCGCCGCGCACCGCGGACTCACCGGACTGCGCGAAGGCGGGCGTGGCGGCGGCCACGAAACTCAGAGCGGCGATCACGGCGCCGGCAAGGATGCGGGTCATGCGGTTCCTCGAAGCTGGATGGGGCCGGCGGGCTGCGGGCCTGTCGCGCTGCGACCGTGCCCCGGGCCGGAAGTTCAGTGCCGCGGTGGGCGCAGGCGGCGGCAGTGTACCCGAGGCGAACGCGACGCCGCGGGCCGGCTCAGCCGCGCGGATGGTGCTGGCTGTGCAGGCGCTTCAAGCCTTCACGCGCCACGAAAGTGTAGATCTGGGTCGTCGACAGGCTGCTGTGGCCCAGCAACATCTGCAGGGCGCGCAGATCAGCACCGTGGTTGAGCAGATGCGTCGCGAAGGCATGCCGCAGGGTGTGCGGGCTGACGCGCTCGCCCGGAATGCCGGCGCGCAACGCCAATTGCTTCACCCCGTGCCAGAACATCTGCCGACTCATGCCCTCGCCCATCCGCGACAGGAACAGGGCCAGCGGCTGGCGGCCGCGCGCCAGCAGCGGGCGGGCCTCGTCCAGATAGCGCTGCAGCCAGTGCTGGGCCTCCTCGCCCATCGGCAGCAGGCGCTCCTTGCTGCCCTTGCCCACGACCCGAAGCACGCCCTGGCGCAGGTTGACCGCCGCCGCCGGCAGTTCAACCAGCTCGGACACGCGTAGACCGGTGCCGTACATCAGCTCCAGCATGGCGCGATCGCGCAGGCCGAGCGGAGCGTCGGGCTCGGGCGCTGCCAGCAGGGCCTCGACCTCCGCCTCGGTCAGCGCCTTGGGCAGCGGTCGACCCAGCTTGGGACTCTCGATCAATGCCAGCGGATCGCGGTCGATGCGGTTCAGGCGCAGAGCTTGGGCATAGAAGCGGCGCAGGCTGGACAGCAGACGCGCACCGCTGCGCGGGCTGTAGCCCTGGGCGCTCCGCCACGCCAGGTAGGCATAGACTTCGCTGCGCCCGACCTCGAACAGGCCCGGGCCGCGCTCGACCAGCCAACGGGCGAAACCTTCCAGGTCGCGCCGGTAGCCGTCCTGGGTGTTGCGCGACAGGCCGTCCTCCGCCCACGCGCGTTCGATGAAGGCCTCGATCAGGCGCTGGTCGGCTTCGCGCGCAGGCGGCAGCGACAGCGTCTGCTCCCGCCGATCGGCGGCAGAGGCAGGTTTGGGTCTCGGCGTGGGCTTTGGCGGCGTGGACATGCGCACAAGCTTAGGACAACGCTGGTCAACAGCCTTCTGGGCATGATCAGTGGGCGCGCCTTTCATGGCGCGGGGCAACGCTGAATTCTTCAGCGTTTCCTTGGCGAGTCGGGCCGGTATGCTTGCCGCCCATGAGCAACGCCCCCGCCCCCCGCCTCGAAGTCGAAACCGCGCCCTTGCTGCCACGTCTGCTCGCGCTGCTGTATGACTTGTTTCCGGTGCTGGGCATCTGGTTCGCGGTGGCGCTGTTGAGCTATGCCCTGAACGGCGGCGAGCCGGTCACGCCCGGCAGTCTGGGCGCCTGGCTGGAGTTCATCGCCCTGGTCGGTGCGACCTTTCTGTATGCGGGCCTGTCATGGCGCTTCGGCGGTCAGACGCTCGGCATGCGCGCCTGGCGCCTGCGCGCGGTGGACGCCAACGGCAACCCGCCCGGTTGGATGGCGATCTCGATACGCTTCGCGGTTGCCACGGTTTCGCTCGCGGCAGCCGGCTTGGGTTTCGTCTGGGTGCTGATCGACCGCGAACGCCGCAGCTGGCAGGAACTTGCGTCCGCTACGCTGACCGTGCGCCTGCCCAAGCGCTGATCCCCGAGGCCGCTGCACGGGCGGGCCTGTCAGGTTTGCCCTGACAACCGACTGTGTCCGGCTTGACGACCCGCGCGCGCGCGCCAGCCTAGACTGCGCCCACCGAGTAGGCCCCAACCCGCGGTGCCGCCATGCAGATCAACGTCAAACCCACCTTATCCGCCCAGACCACCCGAGCCGTCGACCTGGACACCCAGTCTCGTGCCGGCCAGCGCCTGGGCAGCGGGCTTGCGCTCAATCCCACGGCAGCGGCTGAGACCCAGCAGCCATCGAACGTCGGCTTGCAGATCGACCAGCGCATCCAGCCCGGGCAGGACACCTTCGCCTTGGGCGCGGAGTTCCTCTCGCGCCCGCGCCCCTTGAGTGGCAGCGGAGAGCTGGCGCGCACCGCGCAAGGTGGAGCGCCTTCGGCGTCCGAGTTGCTGGACCAGACCCGCGCGGAGACCGCACAGCGTATCAACGAGAGCCTGGGCCGACTGCGCGAACAGGCTCAAGCCTCGGGCGCGCAGGTGATGAGCGCGCAAGCCAATCTCAATTCGCAAACAGCCTTGGCTCTTTTGCGCTGAGGTGTCGCTTCGGAGGCCTTCGCGAGGACACGGCACCGTCAGGGCCCCTTGTGGTTATGCAAGCAACTGGGCTCTGGCCGCTAGACGCTGGCGCCCGCCATGTCCAAGTTCACGCGTTCCCGCATCCGTCGCGCGCGGCAGAAAGAGCCATGGGCAATCGGAGCCTCCCGCGCTCCACGCAAGGCGCGTAGGCGGGTCGAGCACACAAGGCGCGACCTGGGGTGAACGAGCGAAGCGAAGGCGTCGCCGCGCAGCGGCCGAACGAGCCCGGCCCCCGCGCCGGACTCGCGTCCAAAGAAGGACTCAAGGACGGATTTGCCCAGGCTTTCTCGGGCGCCGTTCCGCAAACGGCTCGGCCGATCGCCACGATACGAGTCCGCCGGCGGAACTCACGGCCACGCGCAGGTGGTTACCGTGTACGAACGTCGAACGCGCGCCGTCCTGTTGGTGTCAGGCACACCCCTACTCGATTCGCCACCCACAGCGCCCTAAAGAAATCCTTGGCGAGGACGTTAATTGACTCAGCAGGCGCCGGGGCCTCGGCAACAGGCCAACCCCCCTGCGGAATCCAGGCCCTGAAGGCCGACGGAACCCGAACCCCGAGGAGAAACACCATGCAAGTCATCAACACCAACACCGCCTCGCTGAACGCCCAGCGCAACCTGTCCGCCTCTGGCTCGTCGCTGGCCAACTCGCTGCAGCGCCTGAGCTCCGGCCTGCGCATCAACAGCGCCAAGGACGACGCCGCCGGCCTCGCCATCTCCGAGCGCTTCACCAGCCAGATCCGCGGCGTCAACCAGGCCGCCCGCAATGCCAACGACGGCATCTCGCTCTCGCAGACTGCGGAAGGCGCGCTGGCCGAGGTCGGCAACAACCTGCAGCGCATCCGCGAGCTGGCCGTGCAGGCCTCCAACGGCACCAACAACCAGACCGACCGCGACGCCCTGAACGCCGAAGTGACCCAGCTGAAGGCGGAAATCCAGCGCGTGTCCGAGCAGACCAGCTTCAACGGCACCAAGCTGCTGGACGGCACGTTCACCGCAGTCGCCTTCCAGGTCGGCGCCAATGCCGGTGAGACGATCAGCATCTCCAGCATCGCCAATGCCCAGGTCGCCGCGATCGGCGGCACCTTCACCCGCACTACGGGTAGCTTCAATGCCACCGGACTGACCGGTTTCGCCACCGCGATCGCAGCGGGTGGCCTGGTGCTCAACGGAACGGACGTCGGTGCGATCGGCGCGGCCGCCAACGCGCAGGAACGTGCCGGCCAGCTGGTGGAAGCCATCAACCGCGTGTCATCGCAGTCGGGCGTCGGTGCATCCTATGACGCCACCACGGGTGACGTGACCCTGGTCAGCAACGCCGCGGTGGTCACCACGGGTACCACCAACTCGGCGACCGTTGCAGGTATTACCAACGCCTTCACCGGCACGTCCTCCACCACCACCGGCATCACCACGGTCAACGTGTCGAGCTTCACCGACGCCCAGCTCGCCATCGGCCAGATCGACAACGCTCTGACCGCCGTCAACTCCTCGCGCGCTGAACTCGGTGCGATCCAGAACCGCTTCAGCTCGGTGGTCACCAACCTGCAGACGAGTTCCGAAAACCTGTCGGCGTCGCGCTCGCGCATCCGC
>JBKCVA010000154.1:0-24504 GCA_046318115.1 Lysobacterales bacterium
CGGGATTGGGGATTGGGGATTAGGGATTCGCTGGGGCCGCTGCGATGGGTCCGGGTTTGCACCCTGTGGGAGCCTGCCGGTGTGAGCTTGAGGGCAGGCATTTCCATGCTGCAGAGCTGGGCGACGTTCCAATCCCGAATCCCCAATCCCCAATCCCGGCTTCCAGGCTCTAGCCTCGCGCTTCCCTCAAGTCTCGGGGTCGGAAGCCCAAGGCAAGCATCACCAGTGCAAACACCGCCGCACCGCCGCCGACCAGCACACTCAGTCGCCAGCTTCGGCCCTGCCAGCCATAGGCCCCGAACTCCGGCCACAGCTGCAGGCCGGCCCATAGCGCAGCCGCCATCGACGTGCAGGCGAGACTGAGGCGCAGCAGGTGTCGCGACCAGCCCGGCTGGGCGCGGTACACGCCCTGGCGACGCAGCACCCAGGCCAGCAGCAGCAGGTTCAGCCAACCTGATGCCACGCTGGCCGCCGACAGCGCGAGATGCAGGCCCGGCAGCGCGGCCAGCTTCTCGAACACGCTGAGGCCCGGCGCGAACTCGTCGGCGCGCCACCACAGCAGGGCGGCGAGGAACGCGAAATTGAATCCCATGTTGGCGATCATCGCGACGATGCCGATCTTGACCGGCGTGGCGGTGTCCTGGCGGGCATAGAAGGCGGGCGCCACCACCTTGATCAGCACAAAGGCCGGCAGGCCGAAGCTCACGGTCATCAGCGACAGCGCCACCATCTGCGTATCGAAGGCCGTGAACGCGCCGTACTGCAGCAAGGTCGCGAGGATGGGCTCGGCGAGCAGCATCAGGCCGAGCATGGCCGGCAGCGCGATCAGGAGCGCGATTCGCAAGCCCCAGTCCAGCGCGCGCGAGAAGCCGGCAGGGTCGGTATCGACGTGATGTCGCGACAGCGCCGGCAGGATCACCGTGCCGAGCGCGACGCCGAAGATGCCCAGCGGGAACTCCAGCAGGCGGTCGGTCTGCGCCAGCCAGGTCTGCGAGCCCGCGATCAGGAAGGCAGCGATGACGGTGTCCAGCAGCAGGTTGATCTGCGCTACCGAGCTGCCGAACAGGGTCGGCACCATCAGCTTCAGGATCCGCCGCACGCCCGCATGCGCGCCGCCCCAAAGCGGCCAGACCAGCAGGTCGAGCCGGCGCAGCGCCGGGAACTGCACCAGCAGCTGGACCACGCCGGCGACCAGGATGGCGATGGCCAGCGCCATCACCGGCACCTCCAGCAGCGGCGCCAGCCACCAGGCGGCGCCGATCATGCAGATGTTCAAGATCATCGGCGTCGCCGCCGGCAGGGCGAAGCGCCCGTAAGCGTTGAGCGCACCGCCGGCCAGCGCGGTCAGCGAGACGAACAGCAGGAAGGGAAAGGTCACCCGCAGCAGGTCGGCGATCAGGTCGACCTTGTCGGCCTCGGCGCTGGTGGCCGGTGCGAAGAGGCGGGCGATCTCCGGCGCGAACAGCATGCCCAGCGCGGTCACCACCAGCAGCACGGCACCGAGCGTGCCGGCGGTGCGTGCGATCAGCTCGCGCAGCTCGGCCTGCTCGCGGGTCTGCTTGTACTCGGTGAACACCGGCACGAAGGCCAGCGAGAACGACCCCTCCGCGAAGAGACGACGGAAGAAGTTGGGAATGCGGAACGCGATCCAGAAGGCATCGGTGGCCGCATTGGCGCCGAAGGTCTGGGCAATGACCATCTCGCGCACCAGCCCCAGGATCCGCGACAGGAAGGTCGGGCCACTGAAGGAAGCGAGCGAACGGAGGAGGTTGGGCATTTTTTTCGGCTGTGCCGGCGCGGCGGCGTTGCCGCCGCCGCGCGGGATTCGGGATTGGGGATTGGGGATTCGTAGAGCGGGCAACATCGGTCGCGGCAAGAGGCGGGCGTTGATCCCTGATCCGTGCGTGCGGTGCGAAAGGCTACCCCAGCCGAGAGCTTGCGCCACGCGCGCGGCCAGCGACGCCCCAGCGCGGCGGCAAGCGAACTCTGGCGCTGCAAGGCATCCTCAATCGCCCCGACCTTCGGTCAAATCCCGAATCCCGAATCCCGAATCCCCAATCCCCAATCCCCAATCCCATCCGGCCGCAACGCGGCCGGATTGACGCGCCCCCGCCTCCCCCGCATACTTGCGCGTCTTGTCCCGCCCTTACCGCTACGCCTCGAGGAGTTTCCCTTGGCCAATATCAAGTCCGCTAAGAAGCGCGCGAAGCAGTCCGAAGTTCGCCGCGCCCGCAATGCCAGCGCCCGCTCCATGGTGCGCACCACGATCAAGAAGGTCATCAAGGCGATCGACACCGGCGCCGCCGATGCCGCCCGCGCCGCTCTGGCCGCCGCCGAGCCCGTGCTTGACCGCTACGCTGCCCGCGGTCTGATCCACAAGAACAAAGCTGCCCGCCACAAGAGCCGCCTCACGGCGCGCATCAAGGCGATGGCGTAAGTATCGAGCCGCGCAGCGGTTTCGGGACAGCAGAAAGCCGGCCTTCAGGCCGGCTTTTTTGTTGCCCGCGATTCGCTCTCAGCGCTCGGAAACCCCAAACAAGAACGGGAGCCCCCTGGGACTCCCGCCAAGCCGGATCGAAGCCGGCATTTTCTTGTTGTCGGCAGCCCTGTCTGCGGCTGCTCGGCTTTGGGCGCTCGCTGCGGCGGTGAACCGTCAGTGGCGGCGCCAAGCCTAGACTACGTCAATTGCTGATGCAACACCTGAAGTAAGTCGCGCATCACACTGAGTGGAAAGACTTTCCTGATTCCGCCCCTTGCGCGCGCCAAAGGCTCTTCTCCCCTCTCCCCTTGCGGGAGAGGGGCCGGGGGAGAGGGGTGAAGCCCACCTCAAGCTCTCCCTTCTTCTCGGGAAACGGAATCGAGACGAGCAGGCGCGACTGGCACGCGGCCGCTCAACCCACGATTCGTAGCAATCAGGCCGCCCCGAGCGCCGCCTCGATCTCATCAACGATGCTATCCGCCGCCAGCCGCGGATCGGCCGCCTGCCGTATCGGCCGTCCCACCACGATGTAGTCGGCGCCGGCGGCAAACGCTTCGGCCACGCCGACCGTGCGCTTCTGATCATCCCCGACCGGGCCGCCGGGACGGATGCCCGGGCAGACGATCAGGAACTCCGACCCGCGCGCGGCGCGCAGCATGCCGGCTTCCTGACCTGACGCGATCACCCCGTGGCAGCCGGCCGCCTGCGCCAGCGCCGAACGCGCCAGCACCTGCTCGGCCGGGCTGCGACTGATGCCGTCGGACGCGAGATCACCGGCGTCCATCGACGTCAGCACGGTCACCGCGAGGATCTTCATCGCCCCAGCAGCCTCCGCGGCGGCGCGCATCATCGCCGGCTGCTGGCCGTGGATGGTGCAGAAGTCGACCGGCCAGCGCGAAAGACCTCGCACCGCATGGCCTACCGTCGCAGGCACGTCGTGGAACTTGAGATCGACGAAAATCCGCTTGCCGGCATCCGCGAGCTTTTCGAGTACGCGGAAGTAGTCGCCTGAACTCAGCAGCTCCATACCGATCTTGTAGAAGGCCACGCTGTCGCCGAGGCGTTCGATCCAGGCGTCGGCCTCGGTGGCGGTCGAGACGTCGAGGGCGAAGATCAGGCGCTGGCGGGCGGGGATGCGTGACATGGCGGGCTCGGGCAGCGGAAAGGCGAACGCATTCTAGTCGCGCGGGATCGGAACGCGGCGCAGGCGCTCAAGCGCAAACGCTTCTGCGAGCGTCGAGCCCGGCATTCCGCTGGAGCTCCGGCGAGCGTCGAGCGTCGAGCTTCGAGCGTCGAGCTTCGAGCTTCGAGCGTCGAGCTTCGGTGGGTCGACACCCACCCTATGGTCTGCCGTAGGTCGGGCCAAGCGAAGCGCGGCCCAACGTCGCGCACTCGGCACACGCAGAACGGATCGGATCTGCCAAAGGCCAGCCGGAACTCAGTCGCCGAACAAGGCGGCCAGCTTGGCGAGGCTCGCGGCAGCGACATCCTCTCGGCGCTCGGCATCCTTCTCCGCGTCGCGACCGATCCAGTGCAACTCGGCAGCCGGGATCTCGCTGAGGAAGCGACTGGGTTCGTTCTTCGAGACCTCACCGAAGCGCTTGGCGCGCTTGGGATAGGACAGGTGCAGCAGCTCCTTGGCGCGGGTGATGCCGACGTACATCAGGCGGCGCTCTTCTTCGATCTTGCCCTCGTCCAGGCTGGCGTCATGCGGCAGCGAGCCCTCGTGTACGCCGACGATGAACACGTAGCGGAACTCCAGGCCCTTGCTGCCGTGCAGACTCATCAGGCGCACGCTCTCGCCCGGGTCATCGCGGTCGGCGTGGCTCAGCAGGGCCAGCTGGGCCGCGAGTTCGCCCGGGCCACCGCCGCCGCGCGCGGCCTCCAGCCAGCCGGCGAGTTCCTCCAGATTTCCGCGGCGGCGCTGGAACAGGCTGTCGTCTCTTGATGTCGCGCGCACTTCGGCGAGCAGGCCGGAGTCTTCGATCAGCTTTCGGCAGAGGTCGGCTGCCGGCAGCGCGTTCGAGAGCTGGCGAAAGCGGCGGATCAGCTGCACGAAGCCATCCAGCGCCGCCGCGGGTCGTGCCGGCAGCACCTTCAGGACGTCGTTGCGCTCGGCGGCTTTCAGCAGACCCTCATGGCGCTGGCCGGCAAGCTCGCCGAGCTTGGCCAGCGTGGTGCTGCCGATCTCGCGCTTGGGCGAGGTGACCGCGCGCAGGAAGGCGGCATCGTCATCAGGATTCGCGACCAGGCGCAGCCAGGCCAGGGTGTCCTTGACCTCGCCGCGATCCAGAAACGCCGTGCCGCCGGCCAGGTGATAGGGAATGCGCAGCAGCTGCAGAGCTTTCTCCAGCGGCCGCGACTGATGGTTGCCGCGGAACAGCACGGCGAAGTCGCTCCACGGCGCGCGGTGCTTCTCGGCGAGATGCAAGATCTCCGCGGCCACGCGCTCGGCCTCGTGCTCGTCATCGCGACACTCGAAGACGCGGATTGGCTCGCCCTCGCGGTGTTCACTCCACAGGGCCTTCAGATGTTCGTGCGGATTGTTGGCGATCAAGGCGTTCGCCGCGCGCAGGATGCGCTTGGCGCAGCGGTAGTTCTGCTCCAGCTTGATCAGACGCAGGTTCGGATAGTCGACGCTGAGCTGGTTCAGGTTCTCGGGATTCGCACCGCGCCAGGCGTAGATCGACTGGTCGTCATCGCCCACGCAGGTGAACATGCCGCGCGGTCCGGCCAGCAGCTTGACCATCGCGTACTGCGCGGGATTGCTGTCCTGGTACTCGTCGACCAGCAGATAGCGCAGGCGCTCGCGCCAGGTCCGCTGCAGGTCCTCGCTGCCGGCGAGCAGGGCCACCGGCAGACGGATGAGGTCATCGAAGTCGAGCGCATTGAAGGCGCCCAGGCGGCGCTGGTACTCGGCATAGATCTCCGCCGCCTCGCGCTCCCGCGGACTGCGCGCCACCGCCATCGCCTGCTCGGGCGAGAGCACATCGTTCTTGGCGCGCGAGATCAGACCGCGTACGCCGTCGACCACATCGGGCTTGGCACCCTTGGGCAGCAGCTCCTTGAGCAGCGACGTGCTGTCGTCGGAATCGAAGATCGAAAACCCGCGGCGCAGGCCGGCGGCCTCGTGCTCGATCTGCAGGAACTTGAGCCCCATCGAATGGAAGGTGCAGACGGTCAGCTCCTGCGCCTGCTCGGACTTCATGAGCTTGCCAACGCGCTCGCGCATTTCGCGCGCGGCCTTGTTGGTGAAGGTGATCGCGGCGATCTTGTTCGGCGCCAGATGGTCCTCGCGCACCAGCCGCACGATCTTCTCGGTGATCACCTTGGTCTTGCCCGAGCCGGCGCCGGCCAGCACGAGCAGAGGGCCACTGCGATAGGCCACCGCGGCGGCCTGCTGGGGGTTCAATCCGGACATGCGAGGGGATCTGGGGCGGACGGCCGCGTGCGCGGCCTCGGGCTCACCATTCTAGTGGCCGCTTGCGCCGAAGAGGCCGCAACCGCGGGGTCGATTCCTGTTCAAGGTGACGGACCCGGCGCCTCGATCGCCTCGAAGCCGCTGCGGAACAGCGCATCGGCATCCACGACATGGGGAAGGCTGGTCGCGGCAGGCTCGAAGTCGGCGCTGCCAACGAAGCTGAACTCGAGGCTGCGCGGGCCCGCGGCGCCCAGAGTCAGCGCACAGCCGCCGGCTTCGACCGGCGCAGAGCAGGTTTCGCCCGCCCCCGCCGACACCGTCACCGTGCCGCCCGGACTCCCGGCGGCCGGCGCAAGAACCTCCAGCGCCCAGCGCACCTGCAGCACCGAATTGACCGGCGAGGGCTGCGGATGGACGCCCGCCACACGAAGGGCCGTCGCCCCGCGCAGCACGTTCTGGCTGCCGGTCGCGCTGCTTGCGAGAAAATTGACGCCACCACCGTACTGGACCTGCAGAGCGCGCGTGCCTGCGACTGCCGAGGAAAGACGGCAACTGCCCACACCGCCCGACAGTGGAAGCACACAGCTCGCGCTGCCCTCGCTGACCTGCACACTGCCGTCGGGAACGGCATTCGGGCTGTCGACACGCACCTGCACGTCATAGGGCTGCCCCACACGCGCCGACACGGGCGCGATGGACTCGATGCGCGTGCTGGTGCCCGCCGCCACCACCTGATGCGAAAGGCTGGTGCTTGCCGAGTTGAAGTTAGTCGTCTGGGCGAAGTTCAGGCTCAGGCTGCGGCTACCTGCGCCGAACAGCGTGAGTGTGCAGGCGCCGGCGCTTGCGCTCGCACTGCAGCTCTCGCCGCCTGGCAGCGCAGCCACCGTGACCGTGCCGACAGGACTGAGCGTGCTGGGCGCGACCGCGGCAAGCGCGAAGTTCACCGTCACCGCCTGCCCATGACTCGAGGGCGAAGGCTGCACGCCACTGCTGGCGAACACCGCCCCCGCGCGCGCGATCACGTGGCTCGCGCTGCCACTGCTGGGGGCGAAGTCGCCGGTAGGCGTATAGCTCGCGACCAGGGACCGCGTTCCGGCACTCACCGAGGGCATGGCGCACGCCATGCTTCCACCGGACAGCGTCGACGAGCAGTTGTTGGCGCCGTCGCTGACCAAGACACTGCCGGTCGGCGTGCCGCTGCTCGCGGTCACGCTGACATTGACCGTATAGCTCTGGCCGACCACCGTGCTGCTGGGCACGCGAGAGGTGATGGTGGTCGTGGTGGCGACCGTATTGCTGACGCTGTGGCTGGCCGTGCCCTCGCTG
Organism: Lysobacterales bacterium; assembly: GCA_046318115.1. GTDB lineage: Bacteria > Pseudomonadota > Gammaproteobacteria > Xanthomonadales > Xanthomonadaceae > Aquimonas. The sequence continues at coordinate 7,227 of JBKCVA010000154.1, forward strand.
TAATCGAAGCCACCGCGACCGAAAAAACGCGCAGTCAGGGTGCGCGGACCGGCGCTGCCGCCCGGCATCATGCAGCTGCCCTGCCCGTTCATCGCACTGGCAAGCTCGAAGCTGCAGCTCGCCCCCTGGCCGTCGTCCACTTCCACAGTACCGAAGGGATTGCCGCTGATGCTGATGCCGTTGGCTTCCTCCACTCGCACGCTGACCGTATAGCTCTGGCCGACCGGGCTGGGACTTGGCGTGGTCGAGCTGATCTGGGTGAGCGTATTCGGCCCCGGGGAGTAGTACCAGTTGATCTGCGAATTCATCGCGATCTGCGCCTGCGTGATCCGCCACTGGCTGGTGTTGCCGTTGATTGCAGTGGCGCTGACTCCGCACACGGCAAAGCCGGTGCTGGTGTCGATGCGGATGCGCACGTTGCAGTCGGCATTGGAGGGGTTGGACAGCCGGCCGACATAGCGCAGGCGGTAGCGGTAGTCGTCGCTGTTGCCCTGCACCCGATTGAGGCCCGATCGCGCGAAGCGGATCGTCATCAGGTCATCGTGATGCAGATGCCGCTTGGCCTCGCGGGCCGGCGTGCCCTGCTGCATCACCGCCTCGGCATTGGCGAAGCCCAGCGCCGCCATCACGCTGCGATCCGCATTGGCGGCGAAGCGATGACCGGACGGCAGGAAGCCCAGCTCGCGCGCCATCGTCGTGCTGTCGGCGATGGCGTTGAACAACCCGGGATTGTTCTGCCCGCGCAGATACCAGTGCAGGTTGACGTCATCACCGCGAAGGTCGTCGCGCGAGCCGTGGATACCGTCGCTGCCGGCGCCCTGGTTGAACACGCCGTCGGCGCCAACACCGGATTTGGTGCCATTGGCCTGCGGGTCGTTGAAGCCCGATTCGCTGGCGTGGTTGACATGGTTCAGGCCCTGGCAGTGGCCCAGCTCATGCAGCAGCACGGACTCGAAGTCAAAGCCCGAGGCGATATCGGTAGCACTGTTGAGCGCGTAATTGTCCGCGCCCAGGGACCGGCCTCGATTCCAGGTGTCGATGGCCTTGATGACCGCCGGCTCCGCCTGCCCGGTGAGGCTGCTGTTGACGCTGCGGTCGAGGCAGACGGTGAGATCGGCCCGCTCGCCACCGGTGCCGCTGTAGATCTGCGGATGGGTGACAGCGTCGGGGTAGTCCTCGGCGAAGATGAAGGCACCGGCCTGGGCCGCTTGGCTTGTGAAAAGCGCCAACAGGGCCAGCGGAAGGGCACGCACCGGGCTCATTTCGACACCTCGGCCGCAAGCTCCGGCAGCGCATCAAGGGCCATCACTTCGCGGATCGCCTCCGCCAGCCGCAGCAGATCGGTCGATCCGGGATACAGCTCGACCTGCTGGAAAATCGACTCGACCTTGAGATCCACCGCCTCATCGCCGGTGCCCACACGCAGCACATAGCCGGTCGGATGCGAGACGTAGGTGCGGCGCAATTCGCCCTCTGCCGCGCTTCGCGCCTGCAGGGCCGACTGCGCTTGGGCCAGCGCGCGCTGCGGATTGATCGCCCGCAGGGCCGGGTCGGACAGGCGCTGGCGCAGCGGCGCGAGACGCTCGGCATCGACCCGCGCCCTGAACTCGCCCGGCTCGCGGTGGAAGGGCGGCCGCCGCACGACCACGCAGCCATCCGCATGCACGCGGATGCGATGCAGGCGATCGAAGCCCTCGCCGCGATCGCTGGTGATGCGGAGCTCGATCTCTACAGGCTCAGCGTCTCCGCAGCCCAAGGCGGCGTGCGATGACAGAAGCAGCAGGACCGCCAGCGCGGCACGAAAGGGACAGGCGTGTGATCGGAACATGGCAGGGACAACGCAGATCGACAGGCGCCCAGTCTGCACAATCGCCGGTGGCCCCGGCTGCAAGGCCCGACGACCGCAGCAGCGGGACACCCGGCCGGCACCGCGCTCGGGCATACTCCCGCCGCTTTCCGCCGGCACGGACCCGATCTTGGCCAAGCTCTACTACTACTACTCGGCGATGAATGCCGGGAAGACCACGACCCTGCTGCAGAGCGCGCACAACTACCACGAGCGCGGCATGCGCACGCGGATTTTCACACCCCGTCTGGACAACCGCTACGGCGCCGGCATCGTCGCCTCGCGGATCGGCCTGCAGGCCACCGGCGTGATCTTCGACCGCGAAGACGATCTGCTGGGCATGACCCAGCGCGACATCGCGGTGCATGGACCGCTGCACTGCGTGCTGGTCGACGAAGCCCAGTTCATGAGCAAGGCCCAGGTCTGGCAGATCACCGAGATCGTCGACCGGCTGAAGATCCCGGTGCTGGCCTACGGCCTGCGCACCGACTTCCGCGGCGAGCTGTTCGAGGGCAGCCAGTACCTGCTGGCATGGGCGGATTCGATCACCGAGATCAAGACCATCTGCCACAGTGGCAAGAAGGCGACCATGGTCGTCCGCGTCGACGGGAACGGCCGCGCGGTGTCGGAAGGCCCACAGGTCGAGATCGGCGGCAACGAGCGCTACGTGTCGGTCTCGCGCGCCGAGTTCAAGGCGATCATGGAGGGTCGTCACGGTATCGAGCCGCAGCAGCCGCGCCTGCCTCTGTAGGCTGCGGCGAACGTTTAACGAAGCCCTAACCCGCCTCGCAGGCGCACCGCCCTAGAGTGCGCCAGCCCACCCACCGCCCTTGGCCGACAGGATGTACCTGCAGTTCTACGGCCTCGCCGAGCCGCCTTTCTCGATCACGCCCGACCCGCGCTTCGTGTTTCTCTCGGAGCGGCACCGGGACGCGCTCGCGCACCTGCTCTACGGCATCGGCCAGGGCGGCAGCGGCGGCTTTGTGCAGCTCACCGGCGAGGTCGGCACCGGCAAGACCACGCTCTGCCGCCTGCTGCTGGAGCAGATGCCGTCGGACACCCGCGTCGCCCTTGTCTTGAACCCGCGGCTGTCGCCGGTCGAGCTGGTGGAGACCATCTGCGAGGAGCTGAAGCTCGAGGTCGAGCCCGTCCGCGGCAGCCTGAAGGGCCTGGTTGATCGGCTGAACGCCTACCTGCTGCGCGCCTATGGTGAAGGCCTGCGGGTGGTGCTGATCATCGACGAAGCGCAGAACCTCAGCTTCGAAGCGCTGGAGCAGGTGCGCCTGCTGACCAACCTCGAGACTTCCACCCAGAAGTTGCTGCAGATCATCCTGCTGGGCCAGCCCGAGCTGCGCGAAACGCTCGCCCGTGCCGAGCTGCGCCAGCTGACCCAGCGCATCACCGCGCGCTTCCACCTGACGCCGCTGTCGGCCGAGGAAACCGAGGACTATCTGCGCCATCGGCTGGCCGTCGCCGGCTGTCCGCGTTTTCCGTTCTCGCGGCTGGCGGTGCGACGCATCCACCAGCACGCAGGCGGCGTGCCGCGCCTGATCAATGTCATTGCCGACCGCGCGCTGACCGCGGGCTACGTCGGCGAGCTCAGCCAGATCGGCGAGCACGAAGTCGAGCGCGCGGCCCGCGAGGCCCTGGCCTCGCCGGTGCGGCGCGCGCGCCCGTGGCTGCTGACCGCGGCCGCGGTGGCCGCGGTGGCAGTGCTGTTCGCGCTGGTCTGGCACGGGCGCACAGGCACACCGGACGCGGCGATCGCCGAGCCCTCGTTGGAGCCGCCGGCGGCGCCGGCACCGGCATCGCCCGCGGCGGGCAGCGCACTGATCGACGAAGCGGGACTGCGCTCACTGATCGAAGGCAGCGACGGCACCAGCTTCGCCGGCTGGAACCATCTGCTGGCGCTGTGGACCCTGCGCGCCCGCGAAGCCGACGTGCGTACCGCGCAGCGCTGCCCGCTGCAGCTCGGCGCGGGCGTCTATTGCCTGCGCGCGGCCGGCAACCTGGCCAAGCTCGAAACCCTGCGCCGCCCCGTGCTGCTGCGCCTCACTTCGGGCGATCGCGAGGCCTGGGCCGTGCTGCTCGGCAGCGGGGACGCCAGGGTACGCCTGCTGCTCGACGGTGAAACCGTGGAAGCCCCGCGCGCCCTGTTCGAACGACTGTGGCTCGGCGAGTTCCACGTGGTCTGGCGAGCTCCCGGCTTCATCAGCGGGACCCTGCGCCGCGGCGACTCCGGCCCCGCCGTCGACTGGCTGGCGCAGCGTCTGCTGGAAGCGCGTCATCTGAGTGCGCTCTCGCCCGGGCCGCAGCTGTTCGATGCCCCTCTCGAACAGGCCGTACGACGCCTCCAAGCCGCCCACGGTCTGGTCCCCGACGGCATCGTCGGCCCCGAGACTCTGCTCGCCGCCACCACCCACCTGTCCGGCGGGCCGCGCCTGCGGCGCCTGCGCTGAAGGGCTGCCCATGTCTCTGATCCTAGAAGCCCTCAAGAAGTCGGAAGCCGAGCGCCTGCGCGGGCGTGCGCCAGGGCTGCTCGATCTGCAGCCGCGGGCGCCGCGGCGACGGGGGCGAATCTGGCCGCTGGCGCTGGCAGCGACCCTTACCCTGGGCGCCGCTGGCGGTGGCTATCTGTGGCTGCAGGGCGCACCGACCGCCGGGACTCCGCGGACGGATGGCGTATCCGCGCCACCTGCAAGCGCAAGCGCAGAAGCGGAGCCGAACGCCGAGGCGCAGATCCAGGCCCAGACCAACCGAGGCCCCGAGCCGGGGTCGTCTGCCGTGCCGGCCGCTGTCGAGCCGGCGAGCCCGCCGCCGGCCTCGCGCCTGCCCTCGGATCCGGGGTTCGCCTCGGTCGAGCGGGAGGCACGGCCGCAGCTGGCCGTGGCGCTGCCGCCGCCCACACCGACAGCGCCGGTGCCTGCGTCTCCCGAAGTCGCGCCTGTCCCGGCGCAACCCACCGCTGCTGCCACAGCCGACGCTGCAGCCGCGCCAGCGAACCCGGCGACCGGGGTCGTTCCGCCGGTCGAGAGCACGCGGGCCCCTCCGGCCACCGAGCCCATGGATGTGGCCGCCACGGCGGCCCCGCCCGCCGACACCCTGCCTCCGCTGGCCAGTCTTGGCCACGAAGCGCGGGGACGATTGCCGCCGCTCAAGGTCAGCATGCATGTCTTCGCTGAGGACCCGGCCGCCCGCGTGGTGATCATCGACGGCCGCCGGCTGCGCGAGGGGGATGCCATCGACTCGACCCTGCGGCTCGCGGAAATCCGTCGCGAGGGCAGCGTGCTGGAGCTCGAAGGCCGCCGCTACCTGCTGCCTCGCCCGTGAGCGTGCGCGGATGAATGTGTTCGTGAGCGTGCCCGGCCGCCGCCGTCCCCAGCGCCGCTGGGTGACGCCGCTGATCGTGGCGCTCAGCATGGCCGGCTTCGTCTGGTTGGCGCCGCTGGAGCCCGCCGCCCGCGCCGAGTTCCTGCTGCGCTGGGGCACGGTGCCGGCCTCGCTGTTCTCGCCCTCGGTGCTCACATCGGCGCTGCTCGACGGCCGCGCGCTCAGCCTCGTCAGCGCACTCTTCCTGCATGCCAACTGGCTGCATCTGCTCGGCAACCTGCTGTTCCTGCTGATCTTCGGCCTGCCCGCCGAACGCAGCCTTGGGCCGCTGCGCTTCCTCTCGGTGTTCTTCCTCTGCGGTGTGGCCGCCAACCTGAGCGCCGCCTGGTCGCTGGATGGCACGGCGGCGGTGATCATCGGCTCCAGCGGCGCGGTCTCGGGATTGATCGGTGCCTTCCTCGTGCTGTTCCCACGGGCGGAACTGGCGATCGTCCTGCCGCTGGGGGTGTTTCTGGAGTTCGTGCGCACGCCGGCCTCGGTGCTGATCGGCATCTGGGCACTGCTGCAGCTGATGTTCGCCTACGTCGGCCCGACCTTCGGCGCGGTCGCGTGGTGGGCCCACCTTGCCGGCTTCGCGCTCGGCATGATCCTTGCCTTGTTCATGCGACGCGGCGTCGAACGCAAGCTGCGCCGGAGCTGAGGCCACTTGGGGGGTGGCCTGCCCGGCTTTTACGGCCCCCCCGCGTGAAGCCTATACTCCGCCGTTCGCCCTCGACCGGCCTCGCCTTTCCGCCCCGTTTGCATGAGCAGCCGTCTGTACAAGGTCACCTTCCTCAACGCCGGCAAGATCTACGAGCTCTACGCACGTCGCGTGGTCAGCAGCGCGCTGTGGGGCTTCACCGAAGTTGCCGAACTCGTGTTCGACGCCAACGACTCGCTGGTGGTCGACCCGACGGAAGAGCGCCTGCGCAGCGAATTCGGCGACACCCGCGTTCTGCACCTCCCCATGCAGTCGATCGTCCGCGTCGAGGAAGTCGAGCGCCGCGGCCAGCTGAGCATCCGCGACTCCGCCACCGGCGAGCGCGTCATCACTCCCTTCCCGATGCCGGGAAAACCGCGCTGACCGCGCCCCACCAACCTCATGGACGCTTGCATGAACCGAGTTGCCGTATTCATCGACGCCGGCTATCTCTACGCCTCCGCCATCAAGCTGCTTACCGGCATCAAGCAGTCCCGCAGTGCGATCACGCTGTCCTACGAGGACTTCCTCGAGTACATCATCAAGCAGTCCGAGGCACTCACCCGTCGTGAGCTTCTGCGCGTGTACTGGTACGACGGCACCAGCTCGGGCCCGACCGGCGCCCACCGCAAGCTGGCCTACCAGTCCAACGTCAAGCTGCGGCTGGGTATGGTCAGCCTGGCCGGTGAGCAGAAGGGCGTCGACTCGCTGCTGATCATGGACATGGCCAACCTGGCGCAGAACCGCGCGATGAGCGATGCGGTGGTGCTGACCGGCGACGAGGACATCCGCGTCGGCGTGGTGCTGGCCCAGCAGTACGGCGTGCGCGTGCACCTTGTCGGCATCGCCGACCCCGACGGCGAGCGCAACCAGAGCTCGATGCTGCAGCAGGAAGCCGACACCACCGGCCTGATCGGCCTGGAGGAGCTGCAGAAGTTCGCCACGGTCAACGACCGCAGCAGCAGCGAGCATGGCGAGGACGACGAGTACGGCGATGACCCGGCCGCCGCCGCCATGGTCCAGCAGCTGCTGGACGAGGCCGCGGCATCGCTGATCAGCATGCTCAACCCGGACGAGCTGGTCCAGGCTCGGATCGGCCTTGGCACCGGCGCGCAGTCGGTGCCGCCGATGCTCGACCGCCAGCTGCTGACCGTTGGCCGCCAGCGCATGCAGCGCGACCTGATGCCGCACGAGAAGCGCCAGCTGCGGGCACGCTTCGTCACCCAGCTGAAGCGCGCCGCGCCTGATCCCAACGAACCGGTCGAGGCCTGAGAACCGTGAGAACCCTCCGCCTGCCGCGGCCGCCTCTGCGCGACCGTGGCGGCGGCGCGCCAGGCGAGTTCCGCGGCCATGGGGTCCACCCGACTGCCTTGAGTTCACGTACCGCGCTTTGCCACGAGCGCCCGAGCCGCCGCGGCTACGGCGCCTTGGGCGTTCGCAGGCTCTCTGCCTCGGCGCCTGATCGCCCGGTTACTTCACCAGCAGCACCGGAACCTGCGACAGGTGCACCACCCGGGTGGCCACCGAGCCCATCAGCAGGTTCGACACCGCGCCCATTCCGCGTGTGCCCATGATCACGGTGTCGCAGCCCTGCACCGCCACCGCACGCGCGACCTGTTCGGCGACCCCGCCCAGCGCCGTATGGCTGTGGCATTCGATGCCGGCCGCGGCCAGCATCTCCTGTCCGCTGGCAAGGACTTCGTCGGCAGCGCGCAAGGCAGCCTTGCGAAGGCTGTCGAGCAGGCTGGCAGTGAGGTAGTCGCCGTAGACCACCGGCTCGTCCTGCACATTGAGCAGGTGGACCGACAACCGTCCGTACTCGCGGACGAAATCGATCGCGTACTGCAAGGCGCGCTTGGCGCCGTCGGAACCGTCGAAGGGAATCAGGACGCTGCGCATGGCCTCTCCTCGCCTGTGTAGACCGACCGGTCGAAGCGCTGAGTGTGCCTCCCGCTGGCGCCACCGCCTTGAGCCAACTCAAGCCTCGCCGCGGCACATGGCTTGCTACGCTGGCCCACGCCCTCGCCGCCCTGCCCCGCCATGCCCGACAGCCAAGAACACTGGAAGGACAAGTACCTCGATGCGATCGACCGCTTCGAGCGGGAGGAGGCGCGCTGGAACCGTCTGGACGCGACCCTGCGACGCGCGATCGGCCGCCTGAGCATCGCCTGCCGCGGGCTGGACAACCGCCTCGATGAGGAGCTCAGCGAACTGGCTCAAGCGATCCGCCAGAAAGTCGACATCGAGCTGCTCGACCGGCGCATTGACGCGCTTTCGGAGGCGATCGTCGCTCTCGATGAAGCCCCCGCCGCACCGGCCTTCACGCCGCCGCCGGAATTGAAGTCGCTGGCCAGCGCGCCGCCCCCGCCGGCACCACCTGTCACCAGCGACCACGGTGCCGGGCTGCTGAAGCGCATGCTCGGCCAGCTGCGCCTGGAGCCGCCGCTGGCCGGCGAGGTCGAAGCGCTCGGCGACCGCCTGCCCGGAGCCACAGACAAAGACGCTCTGGGCGGCGTGGCGGATGCCCTCGCCGAGCTCATCAATCGCCAGCAGCAGCAGCTCGCCCGCGAACGGCTGGGCATGGAGAGCCTGCTCGCCCAGGTCGACAGCCGTCTCGATGAATTCGCCACCTACCTGCTGCAGGACCGCGACGCCCGCGTCGATGAACGCGAAAGCCGCAGCGAGCTCAGCACCCGCATCAGCAGCGAAGTGGACTCGCTGGGTCGGCAGACCCGCCAGGCGACCGAGCTGGAGCAGCTCAAATCCCAGGTCAGCACGCGTCTTTCGGCGATCGACACCCACGTCCAGGACTACCGCAGCCGCGAGGATCAGCGCATCGCCAAGCTGGAGCAACGCGGCGACGCGATGCGCCAACGCATCGACGAGCTGGAGCGCGAGACCTCGCAGCTGCGCCAGTCGCTGCAGGCCGAGCAGCAGATGGCCTCGACGGATCCGCTGACGCGCATCCCCAACCGCCTCGCCTACCAGCAGGCGCTGGTCGACGAAATCGCCCGTTTCCGCCGCTTCGAGCGCCCGCTGGCGCTGGCTGTGTGGGACATCGATGCCTTCAAGTCGATCAACGACACCTACGGGCACAAGGCCGGCGACAAGGTGCTCTTTGCGGTCGCCCAGGTCCTGCGCAAACACCTGCGCAGCACCGACTTCGTGGCCCGTGTCGGCGGCGAGGAGTTTGTCAGCCTGCTGCCCGGCGCCGAACTGCAGCAAGCCCAGCGTCTGTGCGAGGAGCTGCGCCGCAAGATCGGCGCGATCGGCTTCCACTTCGGCGGCACGCCGGTCAAGGTCACCGCATCGGTCGGCCTGACGACGCTCCGCGACGAGGACGATGGCGACAGCGTGTTCGAACGCGCCGACAGGGCCCTCTACCAGGCCAAGCGCAACGGCCGCGACCGCTGCGAGGTGGGGTGATTGAGAGCTGGGATTGGGGATTGGGGATTCGGTCGCCAGGCCTTGGTGAGTGAGCGACTGAAGCAGCCTCAACCGCCTGGCTTAGGAAGCTCTGATTTGTCGGAGATTCCCGCGCGCCAGGGCGGCGCGCTCGCGGATCAGGCAGACACGTGTTTGATCCGGCGTGAGCGAGTTCGGACCCGTGCCTGACTCGCGCCGTCTGACGAACTCCTGAATGGAGCTGTTCAGACCCTGCCTAAGTCTCGAAGCGGGTCAAAAACCTTGCGCGCTCTTCCGAATCCCCAATCCCCAATCCCCAATCCCCAATCCCAGCTTTCAAGCAAACGGCCAGCCCATACCGCCCAGCCGCAGCGAGAGGCCGCCGATGCCGCAGGCGATGGCCGTCGCCGCCAGCACGTCACTGGGATAATGCAGGCCCAGCACCACGCGCGAGACGCCCACACTGGCGGTGAACGGCACCAGCAGGCCGGCGAGCACCGGGTAATGCGCCAGCGCGACCAAGCTGAAAGCCACCGCGTGCAGGGTGTGGCCAGAGGGAAAGCTGAATTCGTCCAGCGGGCGCACCAGTGGACGGATGCGGCGGTCCGAGGCGAACGGACGCGGTCGCTTCGTCCAACGTTTGAGCACACGGTAGAGAAGCAGTGCAGCGGCACCGGTGGCCGCCATGTGGGCCGACGCCGCAAGCCCGTCGTAGCCGTCGAACACCACGATCAGGCCCATCAGCCCGTACCAGAACACACCGTCACCGAGTCGGCTGACGGTCGAGAAGTAGGCGCGCACCAGCGAGCGGTGGCCCCAGCGGTTGGCAGCGAGGCAGAACGCGGCTTCGCCGCGGACAAGGCGCGAACTCATGCAGCTCTCCTTTCGGCCAGATCGGTCAACAGCGAAGCGAAGCTGGCGGCGACGCTGGCCGGGCTGAGATGCGCCACCGCCGCGCGCGCGCGCTGCCCGCAGGCCACGCGGCGCGCGTCGTCGACACCCAGCGCGCGGACCGCATCGACGAAGCGCACCTCGTCGCCACAGGGCGGCGCTGCGCCGTGCTCGCCATCGCGCAGATGCTCGTGCGCGGCGCAGTAGTCATAGGCCACGGTGGCGACGCCGCTGGCCATGGCCTCCAGCGTCACGTTGCCGAAGGTCTCGGACAGGCTGGGGAACACGAACAGGTCGGCGCTGGCGAAGTGCTCGGCCAGGCTCTCGCCGCGCAGCACGCCGGTGAAGAGGAAGTCGGGGTTGGCCGCGGCCAGCTCGGTGCGCGCCGGGCCATCGCCGACGAACACGAAGCGCGCATCCGGGCGCTGCTGCTGCAGGGCACGGAAGGCGCGCACCGCGAGGCCGAGATTCTTTTCCGGCGCGATGCGCCCAACGTGGATCAACAGCAGCTGCTCCGGCGCGAGCCCCAGCGCTGCGCGTACCGTTTCGGAGCGTCGCTGCGGCTGGAACAGCTGGGTATCGACAGCGCGTCGCAGCAGGCAGGGGCGGATGAAACCGTTCGCCGCCAGAAACGCCTGCAGCTCGAGGGTGGGCACGAGGGTGGCCTGAGCGCTGTTGTGGAAGCGGCGCATCCAGGCGAACACCCAGGGGCGGAGGAAGCCAACGCCGTAGCGGCCGGCATAGTCGTCGAAGCGGGTGTGGAAGCCGGTCGCCACCGGGATGCCGAGCCGCCTCGCAGCCCGCACCGCCGACCAGCCGAGCGGGCCCTCGGTGGCGACGTAAACTGCATCGGGTCGCTGCGCCTGCCAGCGGGACAGCAGGCGGCGGCCTGCCGGCAGACCGAAGCGCAGGCCGGGATAGCGCGGCAGCGCTGCGCCAGCGGTGAGCAGTTCGTCGCCGCGCGCTTGGCCCTCGGTCTGGCGCGGGCGTATCACTTCCACCGCATGCCCCAAGGCACGCAGCCCCTGTTCCAGTCCTGCCACGGTCAAGGCGACGCCGTTGACCTCGGGCGGATAGGTCTCGGTGACCAGGGAGAAGCGACGGGCGATCGACATGGCGTCAGCCTGTGCCGCCGCCATGTCGCCGCAGTGACGCGCAGGTTAAGCGCGGATGACAGGCGCGGAACCGGGGACGCAAACGCGAGCCCCAGGCAGGGAATGAAGCAGGGTGCGAGCGCTGCCAAGCCCGGGGACGGGCCGCGAGCCGGAACGCCGCCGCGTTCGCTCAGCCAAGGAACCAGGCCGTCGTCATGCCTCGCGCGTGGCAACGCCGCTCTGACGAATCCCGAATCCCCAATCCCGGCCTCTGAGCTACTCGTCCGCCCCCGGCACCACCAGCACCTTGCCGCTCCGCCCACCGCGGGCGGCTTCGGTGATGGCCGCCTTGATCTCGGCCACCGGGAACGTCGCGGCGATGCGCGCCTGCAGCTGGCCCTGGGCGATCAGCCGCGTCAGCTCGCCATAGACCTCGGCCTGCTCGGCGCGGCTGGCATTGCGGAACCAGCGTGCCAGCCAGAAGCCGACCAGGCGCACGTCGCGGAACACCAGCGAACCGGCCGAGATCTGGCAGGGCTCGCCGCTCATCATTCCGTAGTTGACCACCGTGCCGCCGCTGGCCACGCAGCGGGCCAGACGCTCGGTGGCCATGCCGCCAACCGCATCGATGCCGAGCCGGATCTTCGCCTTGCCAGTGGCCTCGGCCACGCGCTGGGCGAGGTCATCGGCATCGACCAGCAGCACGTCGCCGGGCGCGTCCTGCATCTGTTCGATCGCCGAATCACGGCGGACGACGTTGACGGTCTTGAGGCCACGCAGCTTGGCCAGCTCGATCAGGTAGCCGCCGACCGCCGAGTTGGCGGCATTCTGGATCACCCACTCACCGGGCTGCAGGTCGACAAACTGGCGCAGCATCAGCAGCGCGGTCGGCGGATTGATCGCCAGCATCGCCAGCTGACGCGCATCCGCGCCTTCCGGCAGCGGCACGAACTGCGCGGCCGGCGCCTGCACATGCGTGCTCCAGGTACCGCAGCCCACCGGCAGCAGCACCAGCTGGCCCGCGCTGAAGCCCTGCAGGCCCTCACCCAGCAGCTCGACGCGGCCCACGCCCTCGTTGCCGCCGATCGCCGGCAGCGGCGGCAGCTGGCCATAGTCACCGGTAAGCGTCAGAACATCACTGGGGTTGATGGCAGCTGCAACGACGCGCACGCGCAGCTCGCCGGGCGCAGGTGCGGGCAGATCGAAGTCGACGGCGTGGATCACATCCTGCGGCACTGGGCCGCGGGTTTCGTACTGCGCACGTTTCATGGGGGCGTCCTTGGGAATCGGGAATCGGGAATCGGGAATCGGCGCGAGCGTAGCAAGCCCGGCGCCGGCGAAGCCGCTCGCGGCACTCTGTCGCGGAGCGGAACACCTTTCAGGCTGCGCGACTTTCTACTCCAGACGATCGCTGCGAGGCGCCCGGGCAGGTGTCGAAGAGCGAGCAACTCGACCTCACCGTGCAGGCGGCAGCTCAGGCGGCAGTCCGACATCCACGAGCGTCAATCGCGTGGCAGATATCTCCGTGCCTCCCGGTTCGCGGATCCGCTGCATGAAAAGGCGCTGCTGCTCTCCAGACTTGAGCGTCTCAACGACTCCCTGTTGCAGATACTCGTAGTCAAGCCTTGCCTGCGCGGCGCGCTCGTGTTGAAGCGGATCGCGTGCAACCCGCCGCATCAGCGCAGAGCCCAGAGCCAAGTCGACCACCGACTCCGCGTGTCCTACCAGGCGTTCGGCGATACGCCAGCAGTCGGCATGCACTTCCGCCTGGACGGCCGGATCCACCGCTGAGCAGGACTCGAACAACCCCTGCAGCCCAGGCATTGCTTCTGCCACCAGCATGCCAAAGAGAAACTCCTGCACGGATTCGACCGCAGTTGGCTCGAACGGCAAGCCATCGACCGCAGGCGCATCGGCGGTGATTCCGGCCAGGCGTTCGAGGTCTGCACGCAGGACGTTGTACAGGTGGGTTTCGAAGCGTGTGCTTCGAGCAGCGGCCTGCAGACGCTTCTGCGTCCAGGTCTCGCCGGCCAGAGACAACAGCCAGACCTCCAGGTTGTCAGGTTCTGTCCGGCGCAGCTCGACGATCGCAAGTTCCCTGAGCGCAGGCGCCTCGTGCTTGAACACATCCCTAGTCATCGCCCGATACAACATGGGTTCCTCATGCGCGCGCAGTGCCGCCGAAGCCAACAGCGCCCTCACCCGATCGCGCTCGGGCTGCGGCGGAGGGCTTCCCAGAGTCAGTTCGCGACGACTGTTGACGCCCCAGAGAAGTCGCGCGGCCAGCACGCAACTCCCGGCGTCCCGCGCGGCTGGGCACGCCCCCGCGGACGCCTGCCCGGCCAGCAGTTGCTCCGCGACGCTCCGCCAGTACGCGTCGTGCGCATCGCGCGCGGCGGTATCCCGAGCCGGAGCTCCCGAGTTCGGTCCGGCATCGCCCTCTGCGTGCGTGGCGATCTCCCCCTGGGACGCTGGGAGTAAGGGGTTGGTAGCGGTGGCGAGGCCGCATTGCAGGCAGAGCATGCCGGCGCAGAACGATGCGATCAGCCGAATCGAAGACTTCATGGTCAACTCCGGAAGGGAACGGGCACGGCCTCGACAGGCTTGGCGGCAACGCGTGACACGCAGAGGCCGCATCAGGACTTTGCGGACATCACCCGCCGCCGCGGGACGCCTAAACTCGCCGCTCGTGGGCCGAGCGCCCCGCCCGCCCTCCAGGAGATGCACATGCCCATCCGCACCCCGCTCGCCGCCGCACTCGCGCTCTGCCTCGCCCTGCCCGCCTCCGCCGCCGACCTGCTTGTGCAGGCCGGGCGCCTGCTGGACGCGCCGGGCGCGGCGCCGCGTGCGGCGAGCACTCTGCATGTGCGCGATGGACGCGTGGTCGAGGTGCGCGAGGGGCATCTCGATGCCGCGGCCTTCGGCTTGGCATCGGCCGAGGTGCTGGACCTGCGCGCGCACTTCGTGCTGCCCGGGCTGATCGACAGCCACGTGCATCTGTCCTCGGACCGGGGCGGCGTAGCCGGCCAGCTGGCGTCGGTGCAGATGAACCCGGTGGATGTCGCCTACGAGGCGCAGATGAATGCGCGCAAGACCGTGATGGCGGGTTTCACCACGGTGCGCAATCTGGGCGATTCCGACGGCGTGATCCGCGCCCTGCGCGATGCGGTCAAGGCCGGCAAGGTCGAGGGGCCGCGCATCCTCACCGCGAACAGCAGCATCTCGGCAACCTCGGGCCATGCCGATCCCACCCTTGGCTTCCGCAGTGACCTGCGCGCGGCGGTGAATCGCAATGGCAATGTCTGCGACGGCGTCGACGCCTGCCGGCGCGCGGTGCGCACGCAGATCTCGGAAGGTGCCGACGTGATCAAAATGACGATCACCGGCGGCGTCAACAGCCGCATCGGTGCGGGCCTGGGCGCGCAGATGTTCGAGGACGAGGCCCGCGCCGTGGTCGAGACCGCGCGCATGTACGACAAAAAGGTTGCCGTGCACGCGCACGGTGCCGACGGCATCAACCTCGCCCTACGTCTGGGCGTGGATTCGATCGAACACGGCACCCTGCTCGACGACGACAGCCTGAAGCTGTTCCGCGACAGCGGCGCCTACTACGTGCCGACCCTGTCGACGGTGAATGGTTACCTGGAGCGCATCGCCAAGGATCCCAACGCCTACACCGGCGAGGTGCGCAGCAAGATCGACTGGCGCATCGGCATCACCGGCAAGGCGCTGGAGCGTGCGGTGCCGGCCGGCGTGAAGATCGCCTTCGGCACCGACGCCGGGGTCAGCCTGCACGGCCGCAACGCCGACGAGTTCGAGCTGCTGGTGAAGTTCGGCATGACTCCGATGCAGGCCATCGAAGCGGCCACCACCAACGCCGCCGATCTGCTGGGCCTGAAGGGCACGGTCGGCGCGCTCACGCCAGGACACGCCGCCGATCTGATCGCGGTCCAGGGCGATCCGCTGGCCGATGTCACCGTGCTGAAGCAGGTCGACTGGGTGCTGCGCGACGGGCAGGTGCTGAAGCGCCCGGAGTAAGTCCGCTCAGCCGCCCAAGAGCCGCGTCATCAGGCTGCGCAGGGCCAGCGGCTTGAGCGGCTTGTGCAGCAGCCAGCAGCCCGCGTCGGCGACGTCCGCGCGCACCGCCTCGCTGTGGTCGGCGGTGATGATGGCGCAGGGAATCCGCGTTGCCGGCTCGCCCAGCCGGCGACGCAGCTCGATGCCGGTCAGCTCGCCATCGAGGTGATAGTCGAACAGCAGCAGATCCGGCGGCGTCGACTGCAGGGCCGCACGGATGCTGGAGGCCTCGGTAAGCGCCAGCACCTCGCAGCCCCAGCCGCTCAGCAGGGCCTGCATGCCGGCGAGCACGCCGGGGTCGTTGTCGACCACCAGCACGCGCGCGCGCAGGCTTGGCTTCGCCGAGGGCGCCGGGCGGTCTCCTGCGGGTGCCTGCGGCTGCGCACGCGACACTTCGACGGCGAAGCAGGTGCCGCGCTGCGGCTGCGAACTGAGCGTAAGCGGCAGCGCCAGCAGGCGCGCGATTCTCTCGGCGATCGACAGCCCCAGCCCGAGGCCCTGACCGCCGCGATCCAGCCGGCGGAACTCTTCGAAGATCAGCGCCTGATGCTCGGGCGCGATGCCCGGGCCCTGGTCGTAGACGCCGATCGCGATGCGCCCGCCGCGCCGGCGCACGCCCAGCATCACCCGCCCCGACTGTGCATAGCGGACGGCGTTGGACAGGAAGTTCTGCAGCACGCGGCGCAGCAGGTGGGGATCGGTGCGCACCCACACATGTGTGCGCGTGGCGCGCAGGCGCAGGCCCTTGTCCTGCGCCATCAGACTGAACTCGGACGCCAGCCCCTGCAGCAGCGGATCGAGCGCGAAGTCCTCGATCTTCGGCACCAGACCGCCGGCATCGAGGCGCGAGACATCGAGCAGGCCCGAGAGCAGGGTTTCGGCCGAACTCAGCGCGGCGTCGATCTGGCCCAGCGAATCGCGCAGGGCCGGCTCACTGCTGCGCTGCTGCAGCGCGTGGGTGAACAGATGCGCGGCGTTCAGCGGCTGCGCCAGGTCGTGGCTGATCGCCGCCAGAAAGCGGCTCTTCGCCTGGTTGGCGCGCTCGGCCTCGGCGCGGGCGGCGCGGTACTCGGCGGTGCGCTCGGCGACGCGCTGCTCGAGGGTTTCGTTGGCTTGCTTCAGCGCAGCTTCGGCCCGACGGAATTCGGTGACGTCGGTGAACGTTGCCACAAAGCCGCCGCCGGGCATCGGATTGCCGCGAATCTCGACGATGCGATCGTCAGGAAAGCTGCGCTCGGTGACGTAAGCGGTGCCGGCGCGCATGTGGGCGATGCGCTTTTCCACCTCGCGCTCGATCTCGACGCCTCCAGCGAGGCCGCGCTGCAGGTTGTGCCGCACCAGCTCGGCCACTGGCACTCCGACCCGCAGCAGGTGATCCGAGAAACCGAACAGGCGCTGGTAGACCCCGTTCCAGGCGACGAGGCGCAGATCCGCATCGACCACGCTGATGCCCTGGGCCATGTTCTCGAGCGCCGCTTCCAGCAGGCGCTGGTTGAAGCGCAGCGCGTCGCTGGCCTCACCGACGATCGCGGCGACGGTGTCGAGGTCGCGCCCATGCGCACGTCTTGCCGCATCCAGCAGCAGGCGGGCCGAGGCCGCGCCCAGCACCGTCGCGAGCTCCGCTTCGATGCGCGCCTCGGCCACGCCATCGACCAGGCTGTCGTCCTCGCCCGCCGGCAGCAGCGTGGACAGGCGCGGCGCGGCGATGAAGCGCCCGGCCACTTCGCCGAGCGTGCGGCGATCGAGCGCCGCTGGCGGCCGCCGCTGCGCTTCGCCTCGTGCGCGCAGCGCCAGCGCCCAGGTCAGGGCGCTGGCCAGCAGCAAGCTGATCACCAGCGCACGGGTGGTGCGGCTCCAGCCTTCGAGCCCGAGGAAAACGTCAGGCGCAAGCGGCCC
>JBKCVA010000155.1:0-8636 GCA_046318115.1 Lysobacterales bacterium
CACCTACACCGAACACGCCGAGCGGGTCTGGCTGTCGCCGGTCAGTCTGTTCACCGCGATCCCCCGCTCGCTGGCCTTCGCGCAGGACATCATCTTCTTCCTGCTGATCGTCGGCGGAGCCATCTCGGTGCTTCGCGCCACCGGCATGATCGACGCGGTGCTCGGCCGCCTGCTGCAGTGGATCGGCCATTCGCCCGCGATGCTGATCGTCTTCGGCACCGGCATCTTCGCGGCGGGCTCGGCCAGCCTGGGCGTGTCGACCGAGTACATCCCGTTTGCGCTGGTGCTGGTGTCCCTGTGCGCGGCCATGCGCCTCGACGCGATGACCGCGATGGGGGTGATGATCTGCGGCTACGGCGTGGGCTTCGGCATCGCCTGGACCAACCCCTACACGGTGATGGTGGCGCAGAACATCGCGGAGCTGCCGCCCACCTCGGGCTGGGAATACCGGCTCGCCCTGTTCCTGCCCTTCGTGGCGGTGACCGCGCACCACGTCTGGCGCTATGCCAGCCGCGTCAAGGCCAACCCGCAGGCCAGCCTGCTGGCGGACATCCAGGACGATCGCCATCGCGCCATCCAGGTCTATCCGCCGCTGGACGGCCGTCGTCTCGCGGTGCTCGGAATCACCGTGCTGGCGCTGGTCGCCATGGTCTGGGGCATCTCGCAGTACCGCTGGTACCTGACCGAGCTGGGCGCGATCTGGCTGGGCGTGGCCCTGCTGGCGGGGCTGATCGGCGGCCTCGGCGCCGATGGCACCGCCAAGCGCTTCGGCGCGGGCGCCGCCGAGCTCGCCATCGTCGCTCTGCTGGTCGGCTTCGCGCGTTCGATCGCGATGATCCTCGAAGACGGCCAGGTGCTGCACACCATCGTGCATGCGGCCTCGATTCCGCTGAGCCAGGTCGGCCCCGAGCTGTCCGCGGTCGGCATGCTGCTGATGCAGACGGGAATGAACTTCTTCATCCCCTCGGGCTCGGGCCAGGCCTTCGCCACCATGCCGATCATGGCGCCCTTGGCGGACGTGGTCGGCATCGAGCGCCAGGTCGCGGTGCTGGCCTTCCAGTTCGGCGACGGCCTGTCGAACATCATCGTGCCGACGAATATCGTGCTGATGGCGATCCTCGGCGTCGTCGGGATTCCCTACGACCGCTGGTTCCGCTTCGTCTGGCCGCTGATGCTGAAACTGCTGCTACTGGCCGCGCTCGCGCTGGTGGCCGCGGTGATGTTCGGTTACCAGTGAGCCACCGGGGTCGGATCCACCCGGAGCGCGCCCCTGCGATGCGCCCGACCGAGGCCGCCCGCCGGGACAGCGGATACGCGGGCCGCATGCCAAGAATCCATTCGAACCCGCACGGGTGACGTCTTGGCACGCGCGCTGCAGCCGGCTCCACACCTTTGGCAGCCGCCGCGGCAGGCCGGGCGCCGAGCGCGCCACAGGCCTGCCGCACCGGTCGAATGGCCTTACTTCACGCCGTGCATCAGGCGGTTGATCAGCGGCGCGAACAGAAAGAACCCCACGGCGATCGCGATACCCAGCCAGAACATCTGGTCGAAGACAGCGCCGTAGGCGGCCAGCGAACCGGCAGCTTCGTGGCCGGAGCCGCCGCCAGCGGCGATCGCGGCGATGCGGCCCGCCACGAAGTTCGCCATCGCGATCGACAGGAACCAGCCGCCCATGGCGAGGCCCGTTTCTTTCGGCATCGCCAGCTTGGTGACCATGGCAAGCCCGATCGGCGAAATGCACAGCTCGCCAAGCGTGTGGATCAGGTAGGTCAGGGCCAGCCAGATCCAGCTGATCTTGCCGTTGGCTTGCACGAAGTGCTCGATGGCGAACACCAGCACGTAGAAGCCCAGGGCCGCACCGGCAAGGCCATAGGCGAACTTGCGCGGGATCGAGGGGTTCCAATCGGCGCGGTCGAGCTTCACCCACAGCGCCGCGAACACCGGCGCGAACAGCAGGATGAAGATCGGGTTGGCGGACTGGAAAATGGTGAAGTCGAGCTGCGATCCAAAGACGGTCGGCATGTCGACGTAATCGCGCGCGAGGAAGTTCAGCGACGAACCGGCCTGCTCGAACAGCGCCCAGAACAGGATGTTGGCGGAGAACAGGATCAGCATCGCGATGTAGCGATGCAGCTGCTCGCGCGAGCCGGACGCAAAGCCGGAGTAGATGAAGTACACCACCAGGCCCAGCATCATCGCGATCAGCAGGCCACCCAGCACATCGCTCTGGCTCAGCAGGAAGTACACCGGCACCACCAGCACCAGGGCGGCGATCAGCACCTGCACGATCGGGCCCAGGCCCGACTTGCCTTCGGGCGTGTCACCCACGTGGCCCAGCCAGCCCTTGAGGATCTGGAAGACGATCAGGCCGAAGATCATGCCGAGGCCGGCGGTGAGAAAGCCCCAGCGATAGCCGTACTCGGCGCCGATCCAGGAGGCACAGACGATCGGCGCGATGAAGGCGCCAGCGTTGATGCCCATGTAGAAGATCGTGAAGCCCGAATCGCGGCGGGCATCGCCCGGCGCGTACAGCTTGCCGACCATGGTCGAGATGTTCGGCTTGAACAGGCCGTTGCCGACAACGATGGTCGCGAGGCCCAGCAGGAACAGCGGCAAAGTCGGCGACATCAGCAGGAAGCAGCCGGCGGCCATCAGCGCGCCGCCCAGCATGATCGAGCGCTGGTAGCCGAGGATACGGTCGGCGACATAGCCACCGAGAATGCCGGTCATGTAGACCATGGCCGTGTAGCCGCCGTAGGTCTTGCTGGCCTCGGCGTCGGCCTCCGCGCCGAGGTGCGCGAAGAAGGCCGCGGCGACATGCACCGCGAGCATCGCGCGCATGCCGTAGTACATGAAGCGTTCCCAGAATTCGGAGCCGAACAGGTTCCAGAGGGCCTTCGGGTGCCCCAGGAACTCGCCCGGCGGCGGCGGCAGGAAACCATTCGCCTTGTCAGACGCAGCGCTCATCCACGTTCTCCCTGTAGTCGTACTTCGCGACGCGGCTGCCGCACTGCCCCGCGATCGACTGCAGGACAAAGCGGCGCCGCGCGCCGTGTGCATGGGCCGGTCTGCGCCGGCACCAAAGCCGGCGGATGGTGAGCGCCTTGTGTAGGCGGCGTCAAACCTTGACAGCGGGGCGCGTCAGTCGGGCTTCTTCAGCCAGCGCGCGTCTTCGAAGCTGGCCACCCACTGCGGCCGGTAGGCCACCATCAGCGCCAGCGCGCCACCGGTGAGGAATGCCTCGCCGAAGACCATCAGCGGCGCCGAGATGACATAGCCCATGGCCGCGTCGCGCGCCGCACCTTCGACCAGCGCCGCGGTGACCGCGGCCTTGAACAACTGCCCGACCAGCACGGCCGCACCGGCGCCGAAGAAGGCGATCAGGAACACGTAGACGAAGGGATTGCCGGCGAAGCGGCGCTCGACCTGCGCGCGCACGAGGTGCAGGCACAGCACCGGGATCAAGCCGCAAGCGAGGAAATCGGGCCCGAAACCCAACCACACGCCGGCGGGCAACAGCGCTGCACACAGCGAGGCTAAGGCCATCACCCACAGTGCGAACGCGGTGCCGAACATCAGGCAGACAACGCCGGCGCCGAGGAAATGCAGGTGCAGTCCGGGAATACGGTCGAACACCGCGAAGCGCAGCGCGCACACCGCGAGGATCGCCGCGAACAGCACATGCTGGGCCTCGCCGTCGCCGCGCAGCTTGAACCAGGGCAGCCGGCGCGCGGCCAGGGCGAGGGCCAGAAACGACAGCCCCCACGCCGCGACGTGGAAGAACGTCGGCAGCGTGGGGGCGGTCATGGGGCTGCCTTTGCCGGAGGCGCGCTTACTGCGAGGCGCCCGCGGCGGCCGGGGCCACGTACTCGTAGGTGGAACCGATGCCCAGCGGGATGTCCAGCGCCCAGAAGCCCAACAGGAACGCCGTCCACATCACCAGGAGGCTGATCGAGTACGGCAGCATCAGTGCCACCAGGGTGCCAATGCCCGAGGACTTCACGTACTTCTGGCAGAACACCACGATCAGCGGGAAGTAGGGCAAGAGCGGCGTGATGATGTTGGTCGAGCTGTCGCCGACGCGATAGGCCGCCTGGGTGAGGTCGGGCGACACGCCCAGTTCCATCAGCATCGGCACCATGATCGAGCCGATCAGGGCCCACTTGGCCGAGGCCGAGCCCACCAGCAGGTTCACCGAGGCGGTGAGGACGATGATGCCGACCAAGGTCATCGCGAGCGGCAGCCCCATGGCCTTGAGCGCATTGGCGCCCTTCACCGCCAGCAGCACGCCGATGTTCGACTGGCCGAAGGCGTAGATGAACTGGGCACAGAAGAAGGCCATGACGATGTAGTAGCCCATGCCACTCATCGCCTTGCTCATGCCGGCGATGATGTCGCGATGGGTCTTCACTGTGCCGGCGACATAGCCGTAGACCATGCCAGGGATCAGGAAGAAGACGAAGATCAGGGCGACGATCGACTGCATCAGCGGAGCTGCGCCGACCAGCAGCGGATGGCTGCCCTCCGGCACCTGGTCGGCCGGCGCCGCCCAAGGCGTGCCCTCGATGAACAGAGTCACTGCCAGCAGAGCGATCGCGATGGCCATGGCCAGCAGGGCCGCACCGAGGCCACGATTTTCTTCCGGACGCAGCGCGTCCATGGTCGGCATCTGGCTGGTGTCGCCATCCACCTTGGTGGCCTGCAGGCGCGGCTCGATCACCTTGTCGGTCAGGAACCAGCCCACGAGCACGATCAGGAAGGTCGAAGCAGTGGTGAAGATGTAGTTGTTGAGCGGGTTGATCTCGACCGTGGGGTCGGTGATGCGCGCCGCCACCTGGGTGATGCCGGCGAGCAGCGGATCGAGGCTCGAAGGCACGAAGAAAGTCGCCGAGAAGCCACCCGAAACGCCAGCGAAGGCTGCCGCGATGCCGGCCAACGGATGGCGACCCGCGGCGTAGAAGATCACCGCGCCCAGCGGGATCACCAGCACGTAGCCCGCATCCACCGCGATGTGGCTGAGCACGCCGACCGCGATCAGCACCGGCGTCAGCAGCATGCGCGGAGTGAAGCCGAGGATTTTGCGCAGGCCGGCGTTGATGAAACCGGTGTGCTCGGCCACGCCCAGACCCAACATCGCGACCAGCACCACGCCGAGCGGATGGAAGGTGACGAAGGTGTTGACCATGGTCGACATGAAGCTGGTCAGCGCACTCCCCTCGAGCAGGCTCTTGACCACGATAGGCTGGCCGCTGCGCGGATCGACCTCGCTGAAGCTGACACCCGACAGCAGCCAGCTCACCACCCACACCACGAACATCAGCAGCAGGAACAGCACCGCCGGATCGGGCAGCTTGTTGCCGACGCGTTCGACGACGTCGAGCGCGCGTGCAAGCGCCCCGCGCGGGGCTTGAAGCTCAGGGGTTTGGGACATTCGGGTCTCCTCGGGTGTCAAGCGGATCAATGCGTTCGGATCAACGCCCCAGCACGGTGCGCACATCCAGCAGTTCGGGGAAGAAGGTCAGCTCCAGCGCCTGCTTCAGAAAGCCCACGCCCGAGCTGCCGCCGGTGCCGCGACGGTAGCCGATGATGCGTTCCACCGTCTTCATGTGGCGGAAGCGCCAGAGCTGGAAGCTCTCCTCGACGTCGACCAGCTGCTCGCACAGGGCGTAGGCCGCCCAGTGCGTGTCGGTGTCCTCGTAGATGCGCTTGAACACCGGGATCAAGCCGGGGTCACGGGTGTGGGTCTGGCGGAAGTCGCGCTCCACGCAGGATGCCGGCACCGCGTGACCGCAGCGCGCCAGGTGGCGCAGGAACTCGTCGTACAGGCTGGGGGCAGCCAGCGCTTCCGAAAGCTCGGCGCGGATCGCCGGCGCATGCTCGAACACGTCGAGCATCTCGGCGTTCTTGTTGCCGAGCATGAACTCGATCAGCCGGTACTGATGCGACTGGAAGCCCGAGGACGGGCCGAGGTCATCGCGGAAACCGAGGTACTCCGAAGGCGTGAGCGTCTCCAGCACCGACCACTGCTCGAACAGCTGGCGCTGCACTTGTTTGACCCGCGCCAGGATCTTCTGCACCGGCCCCAGCTCATCGCGCTGCAGATGGGCGATTGCGAGACGCAGCTCGTGGATGACCAGCTTCATCCACAGCTCGGAGACCTGGTGCTGGATGATGAACAGCAGCTCGTCGTGGTTGCCGGCCTGCGACACCGGCTGCTGCGCCGACAGCAGAGCGTCCAGCTGCAGATAGCCGCCGTAGCTGAGGCGGTCCTTCAGGTCGCGGGTGATCCCCGCCTCCAGCGCGCGCTGGTTCGTTTCAGTGCTCAAGTGAGGCCTCCCCGGCCGCGGCTGCGCCTGCCGTGGCGCGCCAAGGGGCGCAACCATACCTCAGGGCGCGCCCCTGCCGCAGACGAAGGTTGTTGCGCCAAGCCGGCCGAATCGCGCGTCAGGCTTGCGTGAAGCGACAGTTCCGCAGCGTTTTGCGGCAGTGCACCTTGCCCGCGGCGCAGCAAAATCGTTTCCTGTGCAACTTCTTTCGCCCCTGCATGGACGCCGCACGCGCATGAGCACCGTCGCGCAGTTTTCCATCGAGCACCTGCAGTTCCTCGACTTCGAGGGACACGAGGTCGCCCCGCTTCCGGACTTTGTCGGCGACGGCCGGCCGGTGCTGGAGCTGTTCAAGCAGATGCTGCGCGTGCGCAGCTTCGACACCAAGGCCGTGGCCCTGCAGCGCACCGGCAAGCTCGGCACCTACGCCAGCTGCCTCGGCCACGAGGCCGCGCACGTCGGCATCGGCGCGGCCATGCGGCACGAGGACGTGTTCGCGCCGTCCTACCGCGAGTACGGCGCGCAGTTCATGCGCGGCGTGCGCCCGCGCGACGTGCTGATGTACTGGGGCGGCGACGAACGCGGCAACGATTTCGCCGGGCCGAAGCACGACTACCCCTGGTGCGTGCCGATCGGCACCCAGTGCCTGCACGCGGCCGGCGCGGCGCTGGCCTTCAAGCTGCGCGGCGAAGCCCGCGTCGCGGTGGCCTGCGTGGGCGATGGCGGCAGCTCGAAGTCCGACACCTACGCGGCGATCAATTCGGCCGGCGCCTATGGCCTGCCCTTCGTGCTGTGCATCGTCAACAACCAGTGGGCGATCTCGGTGCCGCGCTCGGCACAGACCGGCGCGCAGACGCTGGCGCAGAAGGGCCTCGCTGGCGGCCTCTACAGCCTGCAGGTCGACGGCAACGACGTCATCGCCGTCTACGAGGCCGTGCGCCGCGCCCTTGAACGCGCGCGCAGCGGCGAAGGCGGCACGGTGCTCGAACTGGTCACCTACCGCCTGTCCGACCACACCACCGCCGACGACGCGCGCCGCTACCGCGGCGAGGACGAGGTCAAGGCCGGCTGGGCGCGCGAGCCCTTCCTGCGCCTGCGCAGCTGGCTCACCGCAAAGGGCCTGTGGGACGACGCGCAGGAAGCCGAGTGGAAGCGCGTCTGCGACGCCGAGGTCGACGTCGAGGTCAATGCCTATCTGGAAACCCGCAGCCAGCCGGTGGAAGCCATGTTCGACTACCTCTACGCCGAACTGCCGGCCGATCTCGCGGCCCAGCGCGCGGATGCGCTGCAGTGGGAGGGCCGCGGCCGATGAGCAGCAATGCGATCACTCTGATCGAAGCGATCACCCAGGCCCTGGCCTACGAGATCCAGCACGACCCGAGCGTGCTGGTGCTGGGCGAGGACGTCGGCGTCAACGGCGGCGTGTTCCGCGCCACCGCCGGCCTGCAGCAGCGCTTCGGTGCGGACAAGGTGCTGGATACGCCGCTCGATGAAACCACCATCGCCGGCCTGACCGTCGGCCTGGCCACGCAGGGCATGAAGCCCGTCGCCGAGGTGCAGTTCGACGGCTTCGTCTACCCCATGCTCGACCACCTGATCTGCCACGCCGCGCGCTTCCGCAACCGCACGCGCGGGCGCCTGAGCTGCCCGATGGTGCTGCGCGTGCCCTGGGGCGGCGGCATCCGCGCGCCGGAGCACCACAGCGAAGCGAACGAGTCGATGTTCACCAACGTACCGGGCCTGCGCGTAGTGATGCCGAGCAGCCCGCAGCGCGCCTACGGCCTGCTGCTGGCGGCGATCCGCGACCCCGATCCGGTGATCTACCTGGAGCCCAAGCGCATCTATCGCCAGTACAAGGAGGAGGTGCCCGACGACGGCGAGGCCCTGCCGCTGGATGTCTGCTTCGTGCTGCGTGATGGCTCCGACATCACCCTGGTGAGCTGGGGCGCGCAGGTCAAGGAAACGCTGGAGGCGGCCGAGGCGCTGGCGCGCGAGGGCATCAGCGCCGAGGTGATCGACGTCGCCACGCTCAAGCCGCTCGACTTCGACACCATCGCCGAATCGGTGGCCAAGACAGGCCGCTGCGTGATCGTCCACGAGGCCGCGAAAACCGCCGGCTTCGGCGCCGAGATCGCGGCGCGTCTGGCCGAGCAGTCGATGTTCGATCTCAAGGCTCCGGTCGAGCGCGTGACCGGCTACGACACCCACATCCCACTCTTCCGGCTGGAGATGAAGTTCCTGCCGAGCGTGGACAAGATTCTCGCCGCCGCGCGCAGGGCGATGCAGTACGGCT
Organism: Lysobacterales bacterium; assembly: GCA_046318115.1. Taxonomy (GTDB): domain Bacteria; phylum Pseudomonadota; class Gammaproteobacteria; order Xanthomonadales; family Xanthomonadaceae; genus Aquimonas. The sequence goes on from JBKCVA010000155.1 coordinate 8,620, forward strand.
GATCGCTGCAGCACGGA
>JBKCVA010000156.1:0-3241 GCA_046318115.1 Lysobacterales bacterium
GGGGCGGTCGAGAACATCAACTTCTTCGACTACGGCCCCGGTGGCCTGATCGCGGGGCGCTTGCCGATTGGCCGCACCCTGGGCTCGACCGGCATCAGCCTGATGCAGACCGGCCGCGACAAGGGCCTGCAGGCGCGCTGGATCTGCGAGTGCCGCGAGACGCGCTGCCTGCATGCCGCGGCCCTGCTGCTGTCGTTGACCGACACCTCGCCCGAAGCCGCACTGCGGCCCTGGGACCGCTGGATGGCCAAGGTCGACGGCGTCGGCCCGCGGCCGCTGCCGAAGGTGGACCCGGAGCCCGAACCCGAGCGCGCGCCGGCCCTGCTGCTGAAAGTGATGGAGCTGCCGCAGCCGGTGCTGCTGGTGCAACCCAGCCTGGTGCGCGCGGGCAAGCGCGGCGGTTTCGCCAATCCTGTGGCGATCGAAATCGGCCAGATCGGCGGGCCCAGCCCCAAGCCGCCCGGCGGCTATTCGGCCGAACAGCTGGAGCGGCTGGCCGCGCTGGGCCTGGGTGCCGAGCCGCTGTACGGTCTGACCCGCGCCGAGCGCCACTTCCTGCCGGTGCGTTCGGCGCATCAGGCACGTGCGCTGCTCGCGCTGGCCGCGGAGTGGCCGCTGCTGCTGGAGCGCGCCTCGGGCCAGCGGCTCACGCTGGGGCCGAAACGCGGGCTTGAGCTGGACTGGCTGGATCTGGAAGACGGCAGCCAGCGCCTGTACTGCCGGGTCATCGAAGCGCCCGGCGCACTGGTGCTGGAAGGCGAGACCCTGCTGTATCTGGACCGCAACCGCGGCGAGTTCGGTGCACTCGACGCCGACCCCAAGCTGCCCGGCCTGCTGTCGAGTGCGCCGGCCCTGCTGCCCGAACACGTCGACCATGTCGGCGAGCGCCTGAAGAAGCTGAGCCAGCTGCCCGGCCTGCCGCCGCCGCGCGCGCGCGCCGCCGTGCGGGTGCTGCAGTCGCCGCCGATTCCGGTGCTGGAGCTGCGCGAACAGCGGGTGGTGGGCCGCAATGGCCATCGCCAGGTCGCCAGCGCGCGGCTGTCGTTTGCCTACCCGCCGCTGCTGCTGCCGCCGCTGGGCGCGCGGCAGGTCGAGCGGCACTACTTCCAGGGCGAGGTCTACGAGGTGCATCGCTCGGCGGCGGCCGAACTGGCCGCGCTGGAGCGCCTGAACGAACTGGGCCTGCGCGCCGCCGACGACGAATTCGGCGCGGCGATGGCCGCCAGCCAGGACTTCAGCCCCGAGGATTTCGTGCTGCCGCGTGGCCGCGCCGGCCATGCCGATGCCGAACACTGGCAGCCGCTGCTGCCGCGGCTGGAAGACGCCGGTTTCGAGGTGCGCTTCGCCCGCGACTACCCGGCGCGCGTGCTCGACGGCAGCGAGGGCTGGCTGGCCGAGGTTGATGAAGACGCCGGTGGCGCCTGGTTCAACCTGAGCCTGGGCATCGAGATCGGCGGCGAACGTATCGACTTGATGCCGGTGCTGCGGCATGTGCTGGCTGACCCGGATTTTCCGCGCCGCCCCGGCCCGCGCGAGCCGGACAATGCGACCTACGTGGCGCCGCTGGATGCCAATCGCCGCATCCGCCTGCCGCTGAAGCGCCTGCGTGCGCTGCTCGAACCCCTGCTTGAATGGCTGGAGGACAGCTCGAACCGCGAGGGGCCGATCCGCCTGGGCCGCGCGCAGAGCACCCTGGTCGAAGAGCTGACCGGCGCCAGCCTGGTCTGGCGCGGCGCCGCCCCGCTGTACCAGCAGCTGGAGCAGCTGCGCAGCCGCCGCGTGCAGGTCGAGCCTCCGACCGACTTCGGCGCCGAGCTGCGCCCGTATCAGCGCGATGGTCTGGATTGGCTCGGCTTTCTGGCAGCCGCCAAGCTGGGCGGCATCCTCGCCGACGACATGGGCCTTGGCAAAACCGTTCAGGTGCTGGCGCATGTGCTGGTGGAGAAGCAGGCCGGGCGCCTGCCCGACCCGGTGCTGGTGGTGGCGCCGACTTCGCTGGTGCTGAACTGGCGCAACGAGGCGCGGCGCTTCTGCCCGCAGCTGAAGGTGCTGGTGCTGCACGGCAGCCAGCGCGAGGCCCTGTTCGAGTCGATGGCCGAGTTCGATCTGGTCATCACCACCTACCCGCTGCTGCCGCGCGACCGCGAAGTGCTGGTGGCCCAGCCCTTCTCGCTGCTGGTGCTGGACGAGGCGCAGACCATCAAGAACGTGCGCACCCAGGCCGCGCAGGTGGTTCGCGAACTGAACGTCACCCGCCGGCTGGCGATGACCGGCACGCCGCTGGAGAACCACTTGGGCGAGCTGTGGGCGCAGATGGATGCGGTCGAGCCCGGCGTGCTGGGCAGCGAGCGCCAGTTCAATCGCCTGTACCGCACGCCCATCGAGAAGCAGGCCGATCTGGAGCGCCAGCAGCGGCTGAACCGCCGCATTGCGCCGCTGATGCTGCGCCGGCGCAAGCAGGACGTGCTGACCGATCTGCCGCCGAAAACCGAGATCCTGCGCGAGGTCGAGCTGGAGGGCCGGCAGCGTGAGCTGTACGAAACCCTGCGTCTCGTGCAGCACGAGCGCGTGCGCGAGGCGATCGCCGAACGCGGCCTCGCCCAGAGCGGCATCATCGTGCTCGATGCGCTGCTGAAGCTGCGCCAGGTCTGCTGCGATCCGCGCCTGGTCAAGCTGGCGCATGCGCGCAGCGTCGAGGACTCGGCCAAGCTCGACCTGCTGCTGGACCTGCTGGACAGCCTGCTGGCCGAAGGCCGCCGCGTGCTGGTGTTCAGCCAGTTCGCCGAGATGCTGGCGCTGATCGAGCAGGCGCTGAACGAACGCGGCATCCAGCCGCTGGTGCTGACCGGCCAGACCCGCGACCGCGCGAGCCTGGTCGAGCGCTTCCAGTCCGGTGAGGTGCCGGTCTTCCTGATCAGCCTGAAGGCCGGCGGTGTCGGCTTGAACCTGACCGCCGCCGACACCGTGATCCACTACGACCCCTGGTGGAACCCGGCGGTGGAATCGCAGGCCACCGACCGTGCCCACCGCATCGGCCAGGACAAGCCTGTGTTCGTGTATCGCCTGATCTGCGCGGGCACGGTCGAGGAGAAGATCCAGAACCTGCAGCAGGCCAAGGCGCAGCTCGCCCAAGCGGTGCTGGACGGCGGCACCAGCACCAAGGTGGCCTTCGGCGAGGACGATCTGGCGGAGCTGTTTGCGCCCCTGCTCTGACGCACGCGCTTCGAGCGGAGCCCGGCTG
>JBKCVA010000157.1:0-70114 GCA_046318115.1 Lysobacterales bacterium
ACGGCGCCGACCACGAAGCCGATCCATGCGCCGACGCCGACGTGGGTGGCGCGCTGCAGGCTGCTGCCGGCGATCAGCTCGCCGAGCAGGGCGCCGAGAAACGGGCCAAGCAGCAGGCCGAAGATGCCGAAGAACAGTCCAGCCACCGTGCCCACGGCCGCGCCGACCAGCGCCCAGACGCTGGCGCCGACGCGCTTCGCACCCAGCAAGCCAGCGACGAAGTCCGCCAGCAGGGCGAGGCAGGTGAGCACCGCGAGCGCTGCGATCCAACCCCAGCCAACCTGCTCGAAGTCGCCGACCCAGGCGGACAGGATCATGCCGCCCAGCATCAGCGGAATCCCCGGCAGCGCCGGCAGGATCGTGCCCGCGAGCCCGATCAGAATCAGCAGCACGGCCAGGGCGTGCAGGGCGATCGGCAGCCAGTTCGAGACGTCCATGCAGCGCATTCCTGTGTAAGTGACAGGCGGCAAGGATGAGTGCGGGCACGGCAGGTGACAACGCCTGTCGGCGATCAGTGGCGTTCACGCCGCTGCTACACTCGCCGGCGGCCGGGCCTGCCGGCTTCAACCTGGAGATGCTGCATGGATCCGAACCAGACGCCGCCCCCAAACCCCTACGCCGCCCCGCAGGCTCAAGTCACCGATGTGGTGCAGACCGTGGGTGAGCTGGCCTCGCCCTGGCTGCGGCTCGGGGGCGCCATCATCGACGGCCTCATCCTGATGGTCGTGCTACTGCCGGTGTACCTCATCCTGTTCTGGGGGCTGGTTTCGACGGGGCAGGAGCCCGGTTTTCTGGCCACTGCGGGCTTCACGATCTTCGGCTTCATCGTCTTCGTGGCCATCCAGGGGTACTTCCTGAACCAGTCGGGTCAGACCATCGCCAAGAAGCTTCTGAAAATGAAGATCGTCGACGAGAACGGCAACAAGCCGGAGTTCGTCAAGCTGATCGGCCTGCGCTACGGCGTGGTGCAGCTCGCCCAGCTGGTGCCATTTCTGGGCGGGCTCTACGCCCTGGTGGATGCGCTCTTCATCTTCCGCGACGACCGTCGCCGCATCTCCGATCTGCTGGCCGGCACCCGCGTGGTCATGGCCGAGTAAGCCGACCCGCAATCGCCTCACCCGCGAAGGCGGCGCCCGCAGCGCCGCCTTCGCTGTTTCTGCGGCCACCGCATCGCGATTTTCCGGCGTGGGCGAGGCGGCTCTTGATCTTGGGCACCGCCTGTGCGTTATTGCGCTGCAGCACGCACGGTTCGGCTCGGGGGAGCCGCGGCGCGTGCCGGGCGGCGCCTTGGGCTCGCTGCCCGTCGAGCCTTTGGGGGGCCGCTTCGCGTGACAGCCAGGTTCTATGACGAGATGCATCTGCCCGCAGGGCAGGACGAGGCCGTCCGGCCGCACTACCGACCGTTCCACGAGTGGCTGCAGGGCACACCCGAGCCGCGCATCGCGCAGAAGCGCCGCGAGGCCGAGCTGGCCTTCCACCGGGTCGGCATCACCTTCACCGTCTACGGCGAGAAGTCCGGCACCGAGCGGCTGATTCCTTTCGACATCATCCCGCGCATCATCCCGGCGCATGAGTGGGCCACGCTCGATGCCGGCCTGCGCCAGCGCGTGCGCGCGCTGAACGCCTTCCTCGCCGACATCTACGGCGCCCAGCGCATCGTCGAGACCAGCGTGGTTCCGCGCGAGCTGGTGCTGTTCAACAGTCAGTACCGGCCGGAAATGCGCGGGCTGGCCCTGCCGGGCGGCGTCTATGCCCACATCGCTGGCATCGACGTGGTGCGTGCGGGCGACGGCGAGTACTACGTGCTGGAGGACAACCTGCGCGTGCCCTCGGGCGTGTCCTACATGCTTGAGAACCGCAAGATGATGATGCGCCTGTTTCCGGAGCTGTTCGGCCGGCAGAGCATCGCGCCGGTCGAGGACTATCCGGATGCGCTGATCGACATCCTGCGCAGCGTGGCGCCGGCCGGCGCCGAGGAGCCCACCGTGGCCCTGCTGACGCCGGGCGCCTACAACTCGGCCTACTACGAACACGCCTTCCTGGCCCAGCAGATGGGCGTGGAGCTGGTTGAAGGCCAGGACCTGATCGTCCGCGACGACACGCTCTACATGCGCACCACCCGCGGGCCGCAGCGCGTGCACGTGCTCTATCGGCGCATCGACGACGACTTTCTCGACCCCGAAGTGTTCCGCTCGGATTCGATGCTCGGCGTGCCCGGCCTGATGCGCGCCTACCGCGCCGGCCGGGTGAACCTGGCGAACGCGATCGGCACCGGCGTGGCCGACGACAAGTCGATCTACCCCTATGTGCCGGACATGATCCGCTTCTACCTGGACGAAGCGCCCATTCTCAACAACGTGCCGACGTGGAAGCTGCGCGAGCCGGACGCGCTGAAGTACGCGCTCGATCATCTCGACCAGCTGGTGGTCAAGGAGACCCAGGGCGCGGGCGGCTACGGCATGCTGATCGGCCCGGCTTCGACGCGCGCCGAGATCGAGGACTTCCGCCAGCGAATTCTCGCCAATCCGGCGGGCTACATCGCCCAGCCGACCCTGGCGCTGTCGACCTGTCCGACCTTTGTTGCCGCCGGTATCGCGCCGCGCCACGTCGATCTGCGGCCCTATGTGCTGTCCGGTGAGGAAGTGCGCATCGTGCCGGGCGGCCTGACCCGCGTGGCCCTGCGCGAGGGCTCGCTGGTGGTCAACAGCTCGCAGGGCGGCGGAACCAAGGACACCTGGGTGCTGGAGGAGGACGCCTGATGCTGTGCCGGACTGCCAGTGACCTGCTGTGGATGGCGCGCCACATCGAGCGCGTCGACAACTGTGCGCGCCTGATCGACTACGCGCACCGCGTGGCCCTGCTGCCCGATCGTCTGGAGAAAGGCCGGGCGCTGACCGAGTCCTGGGGCTCGGCGCTGAGCGCGCTCGGGCTTGAAGAGGCGTACGCGCGCCGGCATGGACGCCTGGACGAGCACGCGGTGCTGCAGTTCCTGATCTTCGACGCCGAGAATCCCTCGTCGATCTACGCCTGCCTGCACGCCGCGCGCGAATCCGGCCGCGCCCAGCGCGGCGCGATCAGCGCCGAGATGTACGAGGACTTGAACTCCAGCTGGATGCGCGTGCGCGACTTCGACTGGGATCAGCTCAACAGCGAAGGTCTGCCGCAGTTTCTCGACTGGGTGAAGCGGCGATCAGCGGCCTTTCGCGGCATCACCCTGGGCACCCTGGTGCGCGACGAGGCCTACACCTTTCTGCAGCTGGGCACGTTCCTGGAGCGCGCGGACAACAGCCTGCGCCTGCTCGACATGTACTTCGGCGAGACCCGCCAGCGCCCCGAGCAGGAGGCCCGCAGCGCGGTCGAGTACTACCGGCTCTCAGCCCTGCTGCAGGCGATCTCGGCCTTCGAGACCTACCGCAAGATCTATCGCGACACGGTCACCCCGGCGCGCGTCGCCGAGCTGCTGGTGCTGCGCGCCGACATGCCGCGCTCGCTGGCGGCCTGCACGGCGGCGATCCATCGCAACATCGAAAGCCTGGCGGCCGGGCGTCGACTGGAAGTGCTGCGCCAGTGCGGGGCGCTGGCCTCGGAGCTGCGCTATGCGCGCATGGATGCCCTGCTGGCGCCGGGCACCAGCGTGTTTCTGAAGTCGGTGATGGCGCGGCTGTACGCGATCTCCGACGGCGTGTTCCGTGAGTTCATGCTGTCCACGGACGTCGTTTCGGCATGACCCTCGCGGCCTCTGCGGCTATTCTCGTGCGCCCCGCTTTGCGCTTCCCGACATGACCTATTGCCTCGGCATGAACCTCGACGCTGGCCTGGTGCTGGTGTCCGACTCGCGCACCAACGCCGGCGTCGACAACGTCGGGCGCTTCGAGAAGATGCGCGTGTTCGCGCGCGAGGGTGATCGCGTGGTGGTGACCCTCTCCGCCGGCAATCTGTCGGTCACCCAGAACGTGCTGAGCCTCATGGAGCAGCGCGCCCGCAGCGGCGGCGAGCACAGCCTGTGGGCGGCGGATTCGATGTACGACGTGGCCTGCCTGCTGGGCGATGCGATGCGCGAAGTGCAGCGGCGCGACGGCGACTACCTGCGCAAGCACAACATCGAGGCCGCGGCCAGCTTCATCCTGGCCGGTCAGATCCGCGGCGAGCCGCCGCGCATGTTCCTGATCTACACCGAAGGCAACTTCATCGAGACCTCGCACGACACGGCGTTCTTCCAGATCGGCGAGATCAAGTACGGCAAGCCGATCCTTGACCGCGTGATCCAACCTTCCACGGCGCTCGAAGACGCGGTGAAGTGCGCGCTGATCTCCTTCGACAGCACCATGCGCAGCAACATCTCGGTGGGGCCGCCGCTGGATGTGCTGGTGTACCAGCGCGACAGCCTCAAGGTCGGTCTGCAGAAGCGGCTGGAGGAAGGTGACCCCTACCTGCAGCGCATCCGCCGGCAGTGGGGCGAGGGCCTGCGTCGCGTCTTCGTCGAGCTGGAAGGCCCCGAGTGGGGCAAGCCCGGCTGAGCGGGCTGCGCGGCGGGTCGCGCGCAGGCGCGCCGGGCGGAGATCAGGCCCAGTCCCCGCGCAGCGCCTGCAGGGCGGCCAAGGCAGCGATGCCGGCCGTCTCGGTGCGCAGGATGCGCGGCCCCAAACGCAGGCCCTGCGCGCCGGCCGCGCGCAGCTGACCCAGATCGCGCGGGCTCAGGCCGCCCTCAGGGCCGATCACCAGCGTCAGGCGCTCGAAGGCCGGCAGGGCGGACAGGCTGTGTTCGCCTTCCGGGTCGAGCGCGAGGATCAGGTGGCCGGCCTCTTTCGAGGCGACGAGGAAGTCGCCCAGCGCCCGCGGCTCCTCGATCTGCGGCAGGCGCGCGCGTCCGCACTGCTCGCAGGCGCTGGCGACCACGCCGCGCCAGTGCTGCAGGCGGCGGTCGGCGCGTTCGGCGTCCAGCTTGACCTCGGTGCGCTCGGTGACCACCGGCGCGATGCGGCTGACGCCCAGTTCGGTCGCCTTCTGCAGCACCCAGTCCATCTTCTCGCCGCGGGCCAGAGCCTGGGCCAGGGTCACCTGCAGCGGCGATTCGCGCTGCACCTCGATGCGCGCTTCGATCTGCACCTCGGCGCTGCGCTTGGCCAGCCCGCTGATCCGAGCGCGGTAGTCGTAGCCGTCGCCGTTGAACAGCAGCACCTCGTCGCCGAGACCGAGGCGCAGCACGCGCAGCAGATGGGTGGCGGTGGACTCGGGCAGGGCGAGCGACTGGCCCTCGATCAACTCGGCGTCGATATGGCTGCGGATGCTGCGCATGGCGGTGTCGGGAAGCGGAAGACAGGCGTGAATGTACCAGCGTGGTCGCTTCGGGCTTGCGTCGATCCGGCACACGCGCAGGCGTCCGAGGGGTGGATCTGACGGGTCCGGGGCGCGCCGGTGCGTGCCAATCTCAGGCCCTGAGACAGCGCTGCGCTTCGCTTGCCGCCCCTGCGCTTCGAGCCTGCCGCCATGTCCCTGCCTGCGCCCTTGCCCTATGCCCCGCAGCTGATCGACTCTCACAGCCGCGCGATTGCCGAGGCGCCGCGCAAGGAGCTGGTCGGCGCCGACCGTCTCACCGGCAGGCTGAAGCGCAAGTACGGCAGCCGCATCACCGGGCATTCGGTGCAGCCGGCGCGCGAGGGCCGCTACGCCGAGCTGCCTGCCGACGTGCCCGCACCGATCGCGAATGCGCTGCGTGCGCGCGGCATCGAGCGCCTCTACAGCCATCAGGCCGAGGCCTGGCAGCGCGCGCAGGCCGGCGAGCATTTCGTGGTGGTGACTCCGACCGCTTCGGGGAAGACGCTCTGCTACACCCTGCCGGTGCTGGCCGGCGCCATCGAGAATCGCAGCAAGGCGCTGTATCTGTTCCCGACCAAGGCCCTGGCGCAGGACCAGCTGGCCGAGCTGCTGGAGTTGAACCGCGCCGGCGGGCTCGGCATCAAGGCCCACACCTTCGACGGCGACACCCCTGGCGATGCGCGCCAGGCGATCCGCCTGCACGGCGATCTGGTGATCAGCAATCCGGACATGCTGCACCAGGCGATCCTGCCGCACCACACCAAGTGGGCGCAGTTCTTCGAGAACCTGCGCTATGTGGTGATCGACGAGATCCACAGCTACCGCGGCGTGTTCGGCGCGCATCTCGCCAACGTGCTGCGCCGGCTGCAGCGCATCTGCGGGTTCTACGGTGCGAAGCCGCAGTTCATCCTCGCCTCGGCGACGATCGGCAATCCGGCCGAGCACGCCTCAGCGCTGATCGGTGCCCCGGTGCAAGCCATCACCGACAGCGGCGCGCCCAGCGGCGAGAAACATCTGCTGCTGTGGAACCCGCCGATGGTCAATCGCGAACTCGGCATCCGCGCGTCCGCGCGCTCGCAGAGCACGCGTATCGCGCGGCTGGCGATCAAGGCCGGTCTGAAGGCCCTGGTGTTTGCGCAGACGCGGCTTCTGGTCGAGGTCATCACCAAGTACCTGAAGGACGTCTTCGACCACGACCCGCGGCACCCGCCGCGCATCCGCGGCTATCGCGGCGGCTACCTGCCCACCGAGCGTCGCGAGGTCGAGCGGGCCATGCGCGAGGGCCGCATCGATGGCCTGGTTGGCACCTCGGCGCTGGAGCTGGGCGTCGATATCGGCGCGCTGGATGTGGTCGTGCTGAACGGCTATCCGGGCAGCATCGCCGCGACCCGCCAGCGGCTCGGCCGCGCTGGCCGCCGTGGCCAGCCCAGCCTCGGCGTGCTGGTCGCCGGCAGCACCGCGCTGGACCAGTACATCGTGCGGCATCCGGAGTTCTTCGAATCGGCCTCGCCGGAGATGGCGCGCATCCACGCTGATCATCCGCTGATCCTGCTCGACCACATCCGCTGCGCGGCTTTCGAGCTGCCCTTCGTCGATGGCGAGCGTTTCGGCAGCGTCGAGCCGGTGCCCTGGCTGGAGGTGCTGGCCGAGGCCGAGGTGCTGCACCAGGAGTCCGGCCGCTGGGAGTGGATCGCCGACAGCTATCCGGCCAATGCGGTGTCGCTGCGCTCGGTGGCCGACGGCAACTTCGTGGTGGTCGACCGCAGCGACGGTCGCCAGCAGATCATCGCCGAGGTCGACTACTCGGCCGCCGCGCTGACCCTGTACGAGGGCGCGATCTACCTGCTGCAGTCGCAGCCCTTCCAGGTCGAGAAGCTCGACTGGACCGGCCGCAAGGCCTACGTCAGCCGGGTCAGCGTCGACTACTACACCGACGCCATCGACTACACGCGGCTGCGCGTGCTGGAGCGCTTCGACGGCAGCAACGCGGGCCACGGCACCTGCCATCACGGCGAGGTGCATGTCGTGCGCCGCGTGTCGGGCTACAAGAAGATCCGCTACTACACCCACGAAAACATCGGCTACGGCCCGGTCAACCTGCCGGACCAGGAGCTGCACACCACCGCGCTGTGGTGGTCGCTGCCGGCGGACGTGCTGGAGGCGAGCTTCGAGAGCCGGCAGGACGCGCTGGATGCGTTTCTCGCGGCTGCCCATGCCCTGCATCTGGTGGCCGGGCTGTCGGCCATGGCCGAGGCCCGCGACCTGCAGCAGTCGGTGGGCAGCGGCGACGGCAGCTGGAGCCGCGTCGAGGGCTTCGGTCGCGAGCTGCCCGAGGCCGCCGAATCCGATACGCGCTTCACGCCGGCGGTGTTCCTGTACGACAACTTCCCCGGCGGTATCGGTCTCTCCGAGCCGCTGTTCAAGCGTCGTACGGAACTGGTGCAAGGGGCGCTGGACCTGGTCGAGGCCTGCGACTGCGCGGCGGGCTGCCCGGCCTGCGTCGGTCCGGCCCTGCAAGCGGAGGAAGAGCGCAGCGCAAGCAGGCCCGGCCCCAAGCGGCTCGCCCAGCGCGTGCTGTGGCTGTGGGCCGGGCAGGGCGCGCATGGCTGAGCTCGCCGAGCGTCTGCGCCGGCTGCGCGTAGAGGCGGGTGCCGCTTCTGCGCCGGGGCCGGCCCGGCGCGCGCCACGCGTGGTCGGAGTTCCGCCGCCGCTGCCGGCGGAGCCCGTGGCGGACGGCGCCAGCGCGGCGACTCGCGCCGACGGACTTAAGGCCCTGCTGCGGCGGCATGCGATCGGAGCCAGCCGCAGTGCCGGGCGCGCGTCCTCGGCGGAGTCCTGCGCACCGGATGCAGCCAGCGCAGCATCCGGGAGTGCGGCCGACAGCGGCGCGGGCACCGACGACGCCGACCCTATGGTCCCTGCTTCGTCTCGGTCTGCGAGCGCAGGCGCGAGGAGCGGCACTGATGGCCTCTCGACGACCTCCCGCACCGCGCCCACCGCATCGCCCTTGGCGGGCGCCGAGATCAGTCCAGGCCTGTTCGAACACCGCGAGTGTCTACCGATCGCGCCGCCGGTTCCGTGGCTGTGGCTGCCCGATCTGCATCCGCGGCTCTTGCCCACCGATGCGCTGCTGCACTTCGACAGCGAAACCACCGGCCTTGCGGGTGGCACCGGCACCCGTGCCTTCATGCTGGGGTTCGCGCGCTGGCGGCCCGAGGGCTTGGAAGTCCGCCAGCTGTGGATCAGCCGTCTCGCCGCCGAACCCTTGATGCTGGAGCGATTCGCCCAGTGGCTGGCCGAGGGCGCGTTCCAGCTGGTCAGCTACAACGGCCGCAGTTTCGATGCGCCCCTGCTGCGCGCGCGCTATCGGCTGTGTCGCCAGCGCGATCCGCTGCACGGCCTGCCGCACCACGACCTGCTGCATGCGGTGCGACGCCGGTTTCGCAGCGCATGGCCGAGCTGCCGCCTGGGCGAAGCCGAGGCGCGTCTGTTGGGGGTGCGCAGAGTGGATGACCTGCCCGGGGCGGAGGTGCCGGCCGCGTTCCTGGCCAGTTTGCGCCACCGCAGCGCGGCGCCGCTCCAGCGCGTGCGCCTGCATCACTTCCAGGATCTGCTCAGCCTTGCGGGCCTGCTGCCTCGACTGTGCGAGCTGAGTGCGCGCGCGCCGGAGCGTTGGGCTCTGCAGGCATGCGAGCGCGCGCAGCCTTCGGCGGTAGGCACGTCAAAGCGCATTGAGACAACGGGCGCGACAGCGGGACCGGCTCAGATCGCCTTGGAGAACCGCACGGCCTGCGCGGGGCTGCAGAGGTAGCGGTCAAAGCACATCGCCACGACTCGCATCAGCAGGCGTCCGCGCGGGGTGACGCGAATGAAGTCGTCTTCCACGCCCACCAGGCCATCCTCGATCAGCGGAGGCAGCTGCAGGAGGGCGTCCTCGAAGTAGCTGTCGAAGTGGATGTCGTAGCGGTTCTCCAGGTCGCGCTTGTCGATCTCGCCCTGGCACATCAGGTGTTGGATCAGGTCGGCTCGCAGCACGTCGTCGGCGTCCAGGCCGAGCCCGCGGACGATCGGCAAGCGGTCGGCCTCGACCGCAGAGGCATAGGCACCGAGCTCGCGCGCGTTCTGCGCGAAGTGGTCGCCTATACGGCTGATCGCACTCATGCCCAGTCCGATCAGGTCGGTCTCGGCGTGTGTGGTGTAGCCCATGAAGTTGCGCTGCAAGCTGCCGACGCGCTGAGCACGGGCCAGCTCGTCCTCGGGCAGGGCGAAGTGGTCCATGCCGATGTAGTGGTAGCCCGCGGCCGACAGCTTCTCGATGGCGAGTTGCAGGAGGCGCAGCTTCATCTCTGGCGGCAGCAGGTCTTCGATCTTGATCTGCTTCTGCGCCTTGAACAGGTCAGGCAGATGGGCATAGCTGTAGACCGCGAGACGATCGGGGCGTACCGCGATCACGGTGTCGAGCGTGCGCGCGAAGCCTTCCAGGCTCTGTCGCGGCAGGCCGTAGATCAGGTCGATGTTGATCGAGCGGAAGCCGTGGGCGCGACAGGCCTCGATGACCGCCAGCGTCTCCTCGACGCTCTGGATCCGATTGACCGCTTCCTGCACATCGGGGTCGAAGTCCTGTACGCCCAGACTGGCGCGATTGAAGCCGATCTCGGCCAACTGGGCGATGCCGGCGGGATCGACGCTGCGCGGGTCCAGTTCGATCGAGAAGTCGCGGTCGGCGCGCGTGCTGAACTTGAACTCGCGGCCGAGGCTCAGGACCAGCTGCTCCATCAGCTCGGGCTTGAGGAAGTTCGGGGTGCCACCCCCCAGATGCAGCTGCACCACGTCGCGGTCGCGGTCGAACAGGGGCGCGACCAGGCCGATCTCGCGCTGCACATGGCCCAGGTACTTCTCGGCGCGGCTGAGATCGCGCGTGATGATGCGATTGCAGCCGCAGTAGAAGCAGGGCGACAGGCAGAAAGGCACGTGCACATACAGCGAGAGCGAGCGCGGGATCGGGTCGGCGTTGCTCTCGCGAGCGGCCAACCGGTAGGCGCGAGCATCGAACTTCTCTGTGAAGTGCGGTGCGGTCGGGTAGGAGGTGTAGCGCGGACCGGGACGGTCATAGCGGCGCAACAGCTCGGCATCGAAAGGCGGGAGGGTCGGCATGGCGCGCAGTCTTGCGCCGGCGCCCCACCGTCTTGTTGATCGCGATCAAGCCGAGGCAGCGCCGCGCTCAGCGCGGGGGCGCTTCGGCCAGCATTTCGGCCAGCTCGGCGTCCTTCTCTGCCCACAGTCCATTGAGCCAGGTCTGGAAGCGCTCTCGGAAGTCGGCGTCTTCCTGGTAATCGCGGCCCAGCAGTTCTGGCGGCAGCGGCCGCTGGCTGACCCGCAGGCGGATCTCCGGGATCCGGCCGGCCAACAGGTCGTACAGGCTGGGGCGACCGGCCGGGTAGGCGATGCTCACGTCCACCAGCGCCTGCAGGCTGTCGCCCATGGCCTGCAACACAAAGGCGACGCCGCCGGCTTTGGGCGCGAGCAAGTGGGCGTAGGGCGAGTTCTGGCGGGCGTGCTTGCCGGGGGTGAAGCGCGAGCCTTCCACGAAGTTCATCACCGACACTGGGGTGTAGCGGAACTTGGCGCAGGCCCGGCGCGTGGACTCGATGTCCTTGCCGCGCAGGCTCGGATCGCGGGCGATCTGCTCGCGGGTGTGACGGCGCATGAAGGGGAAGTCCAGCGCCCACCAGGCCAGACCCATCGCCGGCACCCACATCAGCTGCTGCTTCAGGAAGAACTTCAGCATCGGGATGCGGCGGTTCAAGGCCATCTGCAGCACCGGGATGTCCACCCAGCTCTGGTGGTTTGCAATCACCAGGTACCAGCCCTCGGGCTTCAGGCGGTCGAGGCCCTCGAACACGAAACGTGTCGATGTGAGACCCCGCATCAGCGCGCTGTTGACTGCCACCCAGCTGCTGGCGATCGCGATCAGCAGGCGTGTCAGGCCGACCTGCGCCGCGCGGAAGCGCAGCACCAGCTTGAACAGCGCGAACAGCAGAAGTACTGGGACATGGAGGGTGGTGTTCAGCGCCACCAGCCCAAAGGCGAGCGCGGCGCGCAGCGGTGCGAAGAGCGACTTCATCAGCGGAATCTGTAGCGTGCGTAAGCGCGGAGTATGCCTCGGAGCTGGGTTCGCGGAATCTCCGTTCGACTCGACCTGTCAGCACTGGTCGAGCCGACAGCCCGAAGCGCCGGATTGAGTCGCCGCTGCGCCCGCTGATTGTCCGCGTGGCGAAGGCCGGCGTGATTCGCGTCTCCCAGTTTTCCGTCAGCAACACCGGCACCGATCGACCTGTCTGCTCCAGACGTCCGGAGACCTTCCATGCCTGCACCTGTCAAGCGAAGGCATTAGCCCGTGCCTGTCACCGGCGGCCAGAGACCCTGTCAAGAACGGTCCGTGCTGTGAGGCCGCCGCTGGACGCCCTTGCCGGCAGCCCGCGACGCGAAGGTTGCGGTCACTGGCGGGCCGAACTTCTCTTGGGCAGCGCTGAAAAACTCGGCGTTGCCGCGCGCCATTGAGGGTGCGCCCGCGGATCGGGCGCGCGGTGCTTGATCCGGCGTGACCGAGTGAAGCGAAGGCGTGGCCGCATAGCGGCCGAACGAGTCCGGAGCTGTGCCGGACTCGCAACCACGGATCGAGGCCAGGAGGGGCTGGATCAGTGTCGCCCTGAATCGACCTGCCGCGATCGCCCTGCACGCCGCCGCTGCAGCGTCCGGCGTGTTCACCCGCCCTCAGCGTAAGCAGCGGCCTCCTCGGTCGGCGACGGTGGCGAGCCGGAGACTCGGGTTGCCTGCCGCACTCGCCTGCGTTCCAGAGCTCGCCCGGATGGAGGTTGGGCGAGGCGCGCCATCCCGGGAGACCCGCCAAAGGGCCGGATCGAGCGATGAACAGTACGTTCAAATCCCGCGAGATGAGCACGCTTCATGTGTGATGCGTCGCACAAATAGCCGAGACATTGAAAACTAATGTGTCGGCGCTTTCGACGTCCACGCCTGCCTGCGTTCGCCGTCCGCGCGAGGCCCTGCGCGGGACGGTAGCGCGGGCACACACCAAGGTAGTCCGCCATGCTCTTCAGTCCGCTCCCTGCGCCCTGTCGTCCCGCCGGGACCACAGCACCAACGTCCCTTCGGAGTTGCCTTGCGGCGATCCGGGCTCAGAGTGTGTGCTCGGCCGTGTTCGGTCTCGCGCTATGCAGCGCTGCTGCGCCCGCGCTTGCCCAGTCCTCAAGCGGCGTTGCATTCACCCCCCTCTTCACCCAGACGTTCACCCAGGCCGAGTCGCAGAATCATCGCGTGCTGGCGGACGGCACGATCGTGACCTTCGGCAGCGGGCGCGGCCGCGGTCGGCACGAGATGGAGGGCGAGTTCTACGAGTTCTGACCGCTGTACTTCCAGCAGCGCACCTTCCAGTTCGAGATCCGTGATCACGTCGCCGCCGGTCGCGACTACATCTAGATCATCTACGAACCCGAGTACGCCTACTACAACCCGCCGCAGTGCCGGAACGCCTATGCCACGCAGCGTCCGGACGGCAGCGGCGCTGGCGAATGGCGCTCGGACTTCAACAACAACATGATCTTCGACCCGCAACCGATTAGCCCGGCGCGACCGGACGGCACGGGACAGCGATGGGCTTGCTTCATCCGTCGCAATGCCCACAACGGCAGCGACGGCAGGCTGCGGATCGGCGACCAGATGGAGGTGGAGTTCCAGACCTTCATCGGCCTGACTGAAACCGACCCCAACTTCGTCGGTCGCCGCGTCTACTACACGGAGACCTTCCGCTTCCGCCTGGGTCAGCCCGGTCTGATGATCGCAGACGACCCGGCGACGCATGCGCGGATCAGCTCTGGCGGTGCGGCTACGGCGCCGTGGGTGCGCGCCACCAGCACGGTCGAACCGAATCAGATCATCAGCACCAGCGGCGACATGCTGACCTACTGGACGGGCGCGGTCGGCAGCAGTCCGCAGGCGACCCACCGCATTCTCGATCGTCCCAGCTCGACCGCTGGCGGCTACCGCAATTACGTCGTGCGGAGCGGCATTCGCGATTTCACCGCGTTCCGCCGCGAGGCCCACAACCTGCGCTGGCAGACGCTGCGCGACTTCTTGAACGGCCGGCGCTTGCTGCACAGCTCGATGGTCGACGGCCAGCACAGCGAGGCCGGTAACGGTGTCCTGCCTGAACTGGTGAACCTCGCGCGCGGGGTGAATGTGCAGAACTCCTGCGTCGCCTGTCACGTCAACAATGGACGCGGGCCCGCACCGAGTGCGGGCACGCCCTTGTCGACGATGGCGTTCAAGCTCAGTTCCGGTGAGCTCGATGCGAGCGGACGCCCGCAGCCACATCCGATGTTCGGTTCGATGCTGCAGTGGCGTTCGCTGAACCCAGCGGTCGCGGCCGAACCGCAGGCCCAGATCGCCTACACCACCGTCAATGGCACCTATGCGGACGGCAGCGCGTATCAGCTGCAGGCACCCGCCTACAGCTTCGTGGGTGGCCCCAGCAGCGGCGGCGGTGGGGGCGCCCGGATTTTCGGCTCGTCCTTCGAGCCAAACGACGGCGCATCGTCGGGCATCCAGTTCTTCTCGCCACGGATGCCGCAAAGCCTGGCCGGTCTGGGCTTGCTGGAGGCGATTGACGAGGCCACCCTGCTGGAGCGGCATGACCCTAACGACAGCAATGGCGATGGCATCTCGGGTCGAGTCAGCCTGGTCAATGAGAGCGGTGCGTCCAACCCCTATGTCGGCCGTTTCGGGTGGAAGGCCGACCAGTACAGCCTGCGACGCTTTATCGCCAACGCGCTTCGCAACGACATCGGCGTCAAGACCAGCGTGTTTCCGCAGCTGGACTGCACCACAAGCCAGACGGCCTGCACGCAGCAGGCGCAGGCTGGCGCCACCCTGTCGGATCGCGCGCTCAACCTGCTGACGGTCTACATCCAGGCCCTAGGCGCGCCGGGGCGGCGCCCCCACACGGTCGACCTGCCCGCCGTACAGCGGGGTGAAGCCGCCTTCGCGACCCTGGGCTGCGCCGACTGCCACACGCCGACGCTGCGCACGGGCATGAAGCACCCGCTGGCCGAGCTGCGCGGGCAGACCATTCGCCCCTACACCGATCTGCTGCTGCACGACATGGGCCCTGAACTGGCCGACCAGCTGAGCGCAAACGGCGAGCGCAATCGCGAATGGCGCACGCCGCCGCTCTGGGGGCTCGGAATGCGGCAGGCGGTCAACGGTCATAGCCGCCTGCTCCACGACGGTCGCGCGCGCAGCCTTGAGGAAGCCATTCTCTGGCACGGTGGCGAAGCGCAGGCCAGCCGGAATCGCTTCCGTACGGCCGCGGCAACGGTGCGACAGGATCTGATCGCTTTCCTCGAATCGCTTTGAGTGACTTTGGCGTCACCGCGCGCGCCCATGGCTGCGCGGTGGCGTTCTGCCGCCATCCAAGCCCCCTCATCCTTGCGGAGAGCGACTGCGGAGTCTTCGACTGCCGCCGCTGACACCCATGCACAAGCCACTGAGTGCCTCGATCCTCCTGTGTTGTTTCATGCCGCTGGCGTGCGCAGCCGCCGAGCGCAGCGTGCCCGCGGAAGCCCCCGTCCAGAGCGCCAAGCGCGGGCTGTCCGTGCAGGGCAACGACTACCCCTTCCTGCCCGGCACCAACCTGCCGATGAGCCTCACCGTCAGCGACCTCAATGTGCTGGCGCCGGGCGTGTCCTGGTACTACAACTGGGGCGCCCGTCAGACCGTGTTCCACCCGGACATGGAGTTTCCGCCGATGGCTTGGGGACGCGACGACCATCTGGTCGATCTGGGGCAGTACCTGACCCAGTACCCGCAGACATCGACGGTGCTGGTGGCCAATGAACCCAATCTGCCCGGTCAGATGGACGTGCCTCCGCTTCAGGCGGCCGAGTACATACGGCGGACGCGCACGATCGCGGGGCCACAGCGGCGCGTAGTTGGCGCGCATTTCGCGGCGGGTCCCACCGTCACCGAGTTTCGCAACACGATGCATCTGGCCTTGAGCGACATCGGCGGGCTTCCCGTGACGGGTATCCACACTTACGAAGAGAGCACCGGCGGTTTCCTCTACTGGGCCTCGCTGTGGCCGCACCTGATGGACAACCCAGCGACCGCAGGCGTCGAGGGCTGGCCGCTGAACGGCCCGGCGCCACCGGCGCGGGTCTGGGTGAAAGAGATCAACATCGGCATGACCTCGCCGCCGCAGTCCGAGACCCAGGTCATCGACTACATGCTGTATGCCATCGACCTGCTGGAGCGCGACCCGCGAGTGGAGCGCTACGCATGGTGGAAGGATCGCCGACGCTTCACCGGCAGCGGTGACTTCACCCGCCCGCCCAGCCACAACATTCTGGATGTGCAGACCAACGGCGCCCTGACGGCGCTCGGCCGGCACTACGTCGAAATGCCGGTGCACGATCCCGATCTGTACTACCGCTTTCCCGGCCGACTGAGCGTCGCCCGCTACCGGAATATCAGCGGCTTCAACCCGCCTTCGGCGCTCGCCGGAAACGTCGCTATCGGCCGAAGCGAAGACCCCGGCAACACCTTCGACATGGATGACCTCGACGCCGGCGAGTGGATCGACTTGAACATCGACGTGTCGGTCGGCGGTCAGTGGCGCGCTTCGCTGCGTGGCCGCCGTGCCAGTGCCGGGACGAGCTCCGTCGCCGTGCTCAGCGGAACACAGCAGATCGCGACGCTGCCGCTCACCACCGCAGCCGGCCAGTACGCAACCACGGTGGTGATCAACCTGCCGCTGGCCGCAGGCCGTCAGGTGCTGCGCCTGCGAGCAGAGCCGGGCACGCTTGACACCAGCCTGACCTGGCTGCGACTGGAGGCCCCGACCACGCATCTGTTCGCGAATGGCTTTGAGCCCTGAGCGGTCGGGGCGCTGGGTTCAGGTGCGCAAGCGCGATCCGACCGCAGGCTGGAAGCAGCGGCAATCTTTCGAGGTCGGGCGACGTCGTGCCAAGCCCAGCGCCTAGTCCTTGATCCGTAGCCGGCCTCGGCTGCACCGCTAAGGATCGTGGTGACGCGTCTCAAGCCTGGGGATGAGTCGCCGAAGTCGGCGGATCCGAACCTGTCCCCATGGCGTATCGCCTGCGTCGACGCGATGGCCTGCAATCGTATGCGGCGCGATGCACTCTTCTCCTCGACCTTGGGCGGTCTCGTCCCTTGCGCATGGGGTGTTGCGGTTGGGCGGCATCAACGATGCCCGGCGTTCTTGGGTCAGTTCGCGGCCGGGGTGCAGGGAACAGGGGCGTGTGGAACAGCTTCAAAACAGGACGAGGCGAGGTGAATGGACAAGCTTGAGGCCTTCCGGTTGTTTGTTCAGGTAGTGGACGCGGGGAGCTTTACCAAAGGCGCTCAGAGAAGTGAGCTGCCCAAGTCGGCGGTGACTCAAAAGATCCAGCGCCTCGAAAAGGACCTGGGCGTGAAGCTTCTTCACCGCAACACGCGAAGATTGGGGCTCACGCCTGAAGGCGAACAGCTCTACACCCAAGTGCTGCCGATACTCGCGGCCACGCAGGCGATCGAGGAGGAATTCAAGGATTGCAGCAGCGCGCCCAGCGGCGTGTTGCGACTCCAGCTTCGAGCGAACACCGCCAAGCTCATCGTGCTGCCCGAGATCTCGGAGTTTCTGGATCGATACCCGGGAATTCACCTGGATCTGCTGTGCAGCGATCGACCGGTCGACCTGGTTGCGAGTGGAGTGGATTGCGTACTTCGTGGCGGCCCGATCAAGGACGATTCGGTCGTGGCGATCAAGATCGGTGAAACTCGCGCGATATTCTGTGCCTCACCCATCTACCTGTCCAGTGTTCCTCCGCCCAGGTCCATTCAGGACCTTCGACGACACGCGGTTGTCGTTTACCGTGAAGCGGAGAACACGCGAGCGCAGGCCATCCAGGAGTTTCTGTGCGGGGAGACCCTGCCGCAAAGTTTTCGTCGCCTGCACATGGTGGACGACGTGGGCGTGCTGATCGCCGCCGCCAAAGTCCATGGCGGAATCATCCGGATCGTTGAAGACCTTGTTCGCGACGATCTGGCGTCAGGGGCGTTGGTTCAGGTGCTTCGCCAGCATCAGGGTGATGCGTATCCCATGCACGTCATCTATCCGGCAAACCGGCATCTTCCGCAACGCGTCAGGGTGTTCATCGACTGGATTAGAGCGCTTTTCGCGCGACGTCTTTCCGGCGCCTCGGCCGAATCCTGAAGTTCCTGGCGCGGTCAGATCAGACCTTCCCCCGGGGGGCTTTCGGCCTCCCTCCGATCCCGAATCCTCGCCGTTCATCAGCTGGTCTACTGGTCGCGCAGATGCGGATGAGCTTGGCGCTCTTTCCCGCCATGTGCCCTGGAGATGTGAGCCCAACGGTCCACGCAGGATTCACCCTCACAGGATTGAGCCGGATCCGGCGAGTTGACCCGACTCGTATCTTGGCAGCGGTCATTGAAGAGGACTGAGGCTCGACCGGTTGTGCCGTGTCGAGCCTCAGTCGCTCCAAAAAACTGACGGCGCTCGGGCAGGCGGCAGAGCCGCTCAGAACATCTCTTCGCCAATCGCCATCAGACTGTCGGCGCCAGCGCGTGCGGCGCGGAAGTGGTAGGCCGTCTCCGGCAGCAGACGGCTGAAGTAGAAGCGCGCGGTGTGCAGTTTGCCTGCGTAGAAGGCATCGCCGCTGTCCTTCTTCTCCAAGGCGATCCGGGCCATACGTGCCCAGAAGTAGCCGTAGACCAGGTGCCCGACGATGCGCAGGTAGTGCGTCGCGGCGGCGCCGACTTCGTCAGGGTTGCTCATCGCCTTGCTGCCGAGCTCGGTCGTCAGTTGGGTCAGCTTCTGGCCAAGCTCGGCGAGCGGCGCGATGAACTCGGCCATGCCGGGGTAGGCCTGCTCGGCTTCGGCGAATTTCGCGATTAAGGCGCCGAACTTCTGCAGGCGCTTGCCGCCGTCGCCCAGCACCTTGCGGGCCAGCAGGTCCAGCGACTGGATGCCGTTGGTGCCCTCGTAAATCATGTTGATGCGGGCATCACGCAGGTATTGGCTCATGCCCCATTCCTCGATGTAGCCATGACCACCGAACACCTGCTGGGCGAGCGTGTTGGTCTCCCAGGTGTTGTCGGTGATGAAGGCCTTGACCACCGGCGTCAGCAGAGCGACCAGATCGGCGGCCTCTTCGCGCACGGCGGCATCCGGATGCGACAGCTCGCGGTCGATCATCTGCGCGATCCAGGTCGTGAACGCACGGCCACCTTCGGTGTAGGCCTTCGCGGTCAGCAGCATGCGGCGCACGTCGGGGTGCACGATGATCGGATCCGCGGCCTTGTCCGGACGCTTCGGGCCTATCGCCGAACGGCTCTGCAGGCGGTCACGCGCGTAGGCGACGGCGTTCTGGTACGCGGCTTCAGCCAGGCCGAGCGACTGCATCCCCACGCCCAGGCGAGCCGAGTTCATCATCACGAACATCGCGTTCAAGCCGCGGTTCGGCTCACCGATCATCCAGCCGGTGGCGTCGTCGAGGTTCATCACGCAGGTGGCGTTGCCGTGGATGCCCATCTTGTGTTCGATCGAGCCGGCCTTGATGCCGTTGCGCGCACCCAGCGAGCCATCGGCGTTCGGCACGAACTTCGGCACCAGGAACAGCGAGATGCCCTTGGTGCCGGCGGGCGCATCGGGCAGACGTGCCAGAACAAGGTGCAGGATGTTCTCGGCCATGTCGTGCTCACCGGCCGAGATGAAGATCTTGGTGCCCGACAGACGGTAACTGCCGTCGCCGTTCGGCTCGGCGCGGGTGCGCAGAATGCCGAGGTCGGTGCCGCAGTGCGGCTCGGTCAGGCACATGGTGCCGGTCCACTCGCCGGAGACGATCTTCGGCAGGTACAGGTCCTTCTGCTCCTGGCTGCCGTGTGCCTTGATGCACTCGTAGGCCGAGTGCGAGAGGCCCGGATACATCAACCAGGCCTGGTTGGCGGAGTTGAACATCTCATAGACCGAGTTGTTCAGAACGATGGGCAGCCCTTGCCCGCCGTAGGCCGGGTCGCAGGCCAGCGAGGGCCAGCCGGCTTCGACGTATTGCTGGTAGGCCGCCTTGAAGCCGGTGGGTGTTGTGACGACGCCATCGCCCCGGTAGGTGCAGCCTTCCCTGTCACCCCCTGCATTCAAGGGGTGGATCACGTGGGTCGCGAATTTGCCGGCCTCTTCGAGAACGGCGTTCAGCATCTCCGGATCGACGGCCTCGTAGGCGGGCAAAGCCTTCAGTTCGCCCTCGGCGTTCAAGAGTTCGAACAGCACGAAACGCATGTCACGCAGGGGAGCGGTGTAGCTGGGCATCGTCTGACTCCGGCAGGCTTTGGGGAGACGACCGCCGGCTGACAAGCCATACGCGGCCGTATGTTTTCGCCGCGGAGTATGCAGGAGACACGCCTGAATGTCAGCGCGCAAAGCGTGAAACCCTTTGGAAATCAGAAGTTTCGAAGGGTGAAACAGGCGTTTGAATGGCGCAGGAGTCAAAGTCCACGCGCGCTGGCACACGAGGCCCGTCGCCAGACTCTTTGGCGAGTCGCGCAGTGCGCGAGGCCCTGCTTCAGGGTTCCACGCACACCCGGTTGCGCCCCTCGTCCTTCGCCCGATAGAGCGCAGCGTCGGCTGCGCGCATGAGGCGCGAACGGTCACCGCGATCCGGCCTGAGTTCGGCAATGCCGATGCTCACCGTGATGTGCTGGGCCTCACCGCCCGGGTGGAAGAGGGTGCCGGCCACCGCGCCACGGAACTGCTCGGCAAACTCCTCCGCGCCGGCGATTGCGGTTTCCGGCAGCAGCACCGCGAATTCTTCGCCTCCGATGCGGGCAGCAAGATCCTCTCGCCGCACCTGCGTCCGGAGAATCGAGGACATCTGCTTCAGCACGCCATCGCCAGCGATGTGACCGTAGCGGTCGTTGACCGGCTTGAAGAGGTCGACATCGATGATGCAAAGACTCAGGGGACGACCATGCCGCAAAGCGCGCGCAATCTCGATATCCACCTGTTCCGCGAAGTGCCGGCGGTTGTACAGATCCGTCAGGGGATCGTGCGTGGCGAGCTGGTAGACCTCTTCGTGATAGCGGGCCTCCAGGCTTGCATGGCTGATGAACTTCAGCAGGATCTCACCGACCGTGATGTGGTCGCCGTCGACGAGTATGGCTTCGGCGCAGGGCTGGTCGTTGACGCGGGTCTGGTTGGTCGCGCCAAGGTCACGAAGTCGATAACTGTCGCCCTCGCGCCAGACTTCGCAGTGACGACGCGACACGCTTGGGTGCGGAATATGCAGCCTGGCTTCGGGGGCGCGCCCGACGAGCACCGGATCGACTTCCACGTCGACGCGCTTGCCAAGGCCTTCGCCATGGATCACCACGAGGCAGGCGGCGCGCTGATGCGACGGAGCGACCGGGCCCGGGCTCAGCACAGTCCGCTGCGTGGTGGGATTGTCGAAGGACGGGGGCATGGGGCCGGCGGATCCGGGGAGGAATCCGCAGCAGGGTAGCACCGCCCCCGGGGGCTCGAAAATCTGCGACGACGGGCTGCCCGAGGTGTTCCGCGAAGCGATGCAATGCGCCCGGTCGGAGCTTTCGGGCTCGCTCGAACGAAGACTTCGCACATGCGGATGACCGGTCTTTCGTGCTGCAGGGCAGCATGCTAGCCTCGGGCGGATTCACGGTTTCTTCCCACTCTGCGGAGCCCCCGAGCATGTCGCGTACCTTCAACTTCAGCGCCGGCCCCGCCGCGCTGCCCGAACCCGTGCTGCGCCAAGCGCAGGAGGAACTGCTGGAGTGGGGCGGCGAGCGCGCCTCGGTGATGGAGGTCAGCCACCGCGGCGCGGCCTTCGTGGCGGCTGCGGAAGAGGCCGAGCGCGACCTGCGCGAGCTGCTGGCGGTGCCGGCGAATTACAAGGTGCTGTTCCTGCAGGGTGGTGCCACCCAGCACTTCGCCCAGATCCCGATGAACATCGCCTCACCCGAGCGCAGCGCGGACTACATCGTCACCGGCGCCTGGGGCCAGAAGGCCGTCTCCGAGGGCAAGCCCTATGTGAGGACCCGTGTGGCCGCCAGTTCGGAAGCCGGCAACTTCACCGCGATCCCGGCGCGCAGCGAGTGGCAGCTCGGCGACGAAGCCGCCTACGTGCACTACACCCCCAACGAGACCATCCACGGCGTCGAATTCCACGAGACGCCGGACACCGGCGGCGTGCCACTGGTGGGCGACTTCAGTTCGACGATTCTTTCGCGGCCGATCGACATCGCGCGCCACGGCATCGTCTATGCCGGCGCGCAGAAGAACATCGGGCCTTCGGGCCTGGTCGTGCTGATCGTGCGCGAGGACCTGATCCCGTCGCCGCCTTCGAACATCGCCAAGGTGTTGAGCTACGCCGCCCAAGCCAAGGACGGCAGCATGCTCAACACTCCGCCGACCTTCTCCTGGTATCTCGCTGGCCTTGTTTTCAAGTGGCTGAAGCAGCAGGGTGGCCTCTCCGCCATGGCCGAGCGCAACCGCGCCAAGGCCGAGCTGTTGTACCGCGCCATTGACGGCTCGAACGGCTACTACCGCAACCCGGTTGAGGTGTCCGCGCGTTCGTGGATGAACGTGCCTTTCACCCTGCACGACGAAGCGCTCGACAAGCCCTTCCTGAAAGAGGCCGAAGCGGCTGGCTTGCTGGCGCTGAAGGGCCATCGCGCGGTTGGCGGCATGCGCGCCTCGATCTACAACGCGATGCCGATCGAGGGCGTACAGGCCCTGGTCGACTTCATGGCCGACTTCGCCAAGCGCCACGGCTGAGGTCGTCCAGGCGGCACGCGGCCCCGGGCCGCGTGCACGCTGGAGCCGGACGCCGCGCGCCGATGCCCGATGGCCTGCGCGGCGGCTCGTTCCGAAATCTCCTTTGCCGGCCGCGCGCAGCGTGGACCACGCTGCGCGGGTCGAGACTCACCGTCTTTCTCCTGCCAGGCTGTCCCCGCCCATGTTCAAGATCCAGACCCTCAACAACATCAGCCGTATCGGCCTCGACCGCCTGCCGGCCGACCGCTACGAAGTCGCCACCGACATGGCCCAGCCCGATGCGGTGCTGGTGCGTTCGGCCGACATGCACAAGCTCGACATCCCGACTTCGGTCAAGGCCATCGGCCGTGCCGGTGCGGGTACCAACAACATCCCCGTGGCCGCGATGAGCGAGCGCGGCGTACCAGTGTTCAATGCCCCGGGCGCCAATGCCAATGCGGTGAAGGAGCTGGTTATCGCCGGCATGCTGCTGGCCGCGCGCAACATCAGCGAGGCGCTGGGCTTTGTCGCCAAGCTGCGCGAGCACGCCGATCCGCATCACGCCATCGAGGCCGAGAAGAAGCGTTTCGCCGGATTCGAACTGGCCGGCAAGACCCTGGGTGTGATCGGTCTCGGTGCGATCGGCGTCAAGGTGGCGAATGCCGCGCGTGCGCTCGGGATGCGCGTGGTGGGCTTCGACCCCCACATGACCATCGACGGCGCTTGGCAGCTGTCCTCCGACGTGGTCAAGGCCGGCAGCCTGAACGAGCTGTTCGCAGCCTCGGACTTCATCAGCTTCCATGTGCCGCTGAATGACGCCACCCGCGGCATTTTCGGTGCCTCTGCGCTGGAGGCCGCCCGCCGCGGCGTGGTGCTGCTGAATTTCGCCCGCGAGGGCATCGTCGATCCGCAGGCCTTGCGCCAAGGCCTGGAGAGCGGCGTGATCGGCCACTACGTCAGCGATTTTCCGAGCGTCGATCTGGTTGGGAATGCGCGCGTCATTGCACTGCCGCACCTGGGTGCCTCCACCGCCGAGGCCGAGGAGAACTGTGCGGTGATGGTCGCCGACCAGATCCGCGACTACCTCGAGAATGGCAACGTGCAGAACTCGGTCAACTTCCCCACCACGCGCATGGCCCGCGAGGGCAAGGCGCGACTGTGCATCGCCAATCGCAACCGGCCGAACATGATCGGCCAGCTCTCGCATCTGCTCGGCGAGGCCGGCTTCAACATCGCGCAGATGCTCAACGCTTCGCGCGGCGAGCTGGCCTACACCTTGCTCGACGTCGACTCGCCGGTCGATGCCGCGGTGGTGGCGAAGATCGCCCAGGTCGACGGCATCCTGTCGGTGCGGGTGGTCTGATGGCCACGCGCAGGCAGGCGGGGCAGGGAGGCAAGCCGCCTGCCGCGCCCGAGAAGTCACAGGCCAGAGGCAAGTCAGCTGCCAAGCGAGCAGCCAGGGTCGAACTCCCCGAGTCGACAGCACTGCCGCCCGCGCTGGCGCAGGCACGCGAGCGCATCGACAGCATCGACCAGAGCATCCAGAACCTGATCGCCGAGCGCGCGCAGTGGGCGCAGCAGGTCGGCCGGGCCAAAGGGCCGCTGAAGGCCGCGGTCGACTACTACCGCCCCGAGCGTGAGGCGCAGGTGCTGCGCAAGGTGGTCGACCGCAACGACGGCCCGCTGCATGACGAAACCCTGGTGCGCCTGTTCCGCGAGATCATGTCGGCCTGCCTCGCCCAGCAGGAGCCTTTGCGGATCGGCTTCCTCGGCCCTGAGGGCACCTTCAGCCAGCAGGCCGTGCACAAGCATTTCGGGCACTCGGCTCACGGTATGCCGCTCTCCAGTATCGAAGAGGTGTTCCAGGAGGTCGAGGCCAAGAACGCCGACTTCGGCGTGGTGCCCGTAGAGAACTCCGGCCAAGGCACCATCCAGTCGACCCTGGACATGTTCCTGACTTCCAAGCTGAAGATCTGCGGCGAGGTCGAGCTGCGGGTGCACCAGTACCTGTTGAACCGCTCGGGACGTATCGAGGACATCGAACGCATCTACTCGCATCCGCAGTCGCTGGGCCAGTGCAAGACCTGGCTGCGCCAGTACCTGCCAAAGGTCGAGAAGCTGCCCGTCGTCAGTAATGCCGAAGCCGCGCGGCGTGCGCGCACGGCCGATGATGCCGCAGCGATCGCCGGTGAGTCGGCGGCGCATGTGTATGGGCTGAAGGTCGTCGCCGGTCCGATCGAGGACCGCCCCGACAACACCACGCGTTTCCTGGTCATTGGCCGTGAGCTGTTTCCGCCTTCCGGCCACGACCGCACCTCGCTGCTCGTGTTCGTGCGCGACCAGCCCGGCGCGCTCTACAACGTGCTGCGTCCCCTGGCCGAGCATGGTGTCAGCATGAACCGCATCGAGTCGCGGCCCTCGCACGAGGGCAAATGGCAGTACGCCTTCTTCATCGACATCGCGGGTCACGTCGACGACCAACCCGTGCGTGCCGCGCTGTCGGAGCTGGGCGAATTCGCTTCGCAGGTGCGCATCCTTGGCAGCTATCCGGTGGCGGTGCTGTGAGCGGGGCAGGGGGGGTGTACCGCGCGTCGCGTGCGCCACGCGGGCTGACTGGGCGCATTCGCGTACCCGGCGACAAGTCGGTGAGCCATCGCGCCGTGATGCTGGCCTCGCTGGCGGAAGGCGTCAGCCACATCAGCGGCTTTCTGGAAGGTGAGGACACCCGTGCCACCGCCCGCGCTTTCGCGCAGATGGGTGTGCGCATCGAGTCGCCTCAAGCTAGCGCGCGCGTTGTGCATGGCGTTGGGCTGCACGGGCTCTCGGCACCGGCCTCTGCCATCGACTGCGGCAATGCCGGCACCGGCATGCGCCTGCTCGCCGGCCTGATGGCGGGCCAGCGCTTCGACAGCGAGCTCGTCGGCGACGAATCCCTGAGCCGGCGTCCGATGAACCGCGTGGTGCTGCCGCTGCGGCAGATGGGTGCGGTCATCGACACGGCTGCGGAGGGTCGCCCGCCGATGCGCATCCACGGCGGCAAGTCACTGCAAGGTATCCGCTATGAGCTTCCGGTCGCCAGCGCGCAGGTCAAGTCGGCCCTGCTGCTGGCCGGCCTGTATGCGCAGGGCGAGACCGAGACCATCGAGCCGCACCCGACCCGTGATTACACCGAGCGCATGCTGGGCGCGTTTGGCGTCGACATCGACTTTGCCCCCGGCCGGGCACGACTGCGTGGCGGTCAGCCTTTGCGTGCGACGGAAGTGCAGGTGCCGGCGGACTTCTCTTCGGCTGCCTTTTTCCTTGTCGCGGCCAGCCTGATCCCCGGCTCGGACCTCCTGATCGAACAGGTCGGCATCAATTCCCGCCGCACAGGCCTGCTGGAGGCGCTGCGCCTGATGGGCGCCGACATCACGCTGGAGAACCGCAGCCAGCACGGCGGGGAGCCGGTCGCTGACTTGCGCGTGCGCCATGCCCGTCTGCGCGGTGCGGTGATTCCTGAACACGTCGTGCCGGACATGATCGACGAGTTCCCGGCCCTGTTCATCGCCGCTGCCTGCGCGGAAGGCATGACCACGGTCAACGGTGCGGCCGAGCTGCGGGTCAAGGAATCCGACCGCATCCGCAGCATGGCCGAGGGCCTGCTGGCGCTGGGCGCGCGCATCGAGGAGCGTCCGGACGGCGCGATCATCGAAGGCGGTGCGCTGCACGGCGGAACCGTCCACGCCCGCGGCGACCACCGCATCGCCATGAGCTTCGCGATCGCCGGCCAGCTCAGTACGGGCGAGGTGCGCATCGAGGACTGCGCCAACGTGGCGACCTCGTTCCCGGGCTTCGTGGAGCTCGCGAAGGGGTGTGGCTTCGCGCTCGAAGAACGGGCGAATTGATCGGGCCCGGTGACGCCCTCAATTGACGATCGTCCCGCCTCGCGTCAAGGTTCTGCCCGGCGACTCACGCCGAGCAGAAGCACCCCCAGTGTCAGCTTCGCTGGCTGGATGTGCCGCTGCGGGGCTTCCCCGCAGCGCGGTTCCACAGTTTCTCACCGCACGGCAGCGACGCCCTTGCGGCCCGCCGCAAACCAGTCGCTGCGCATACCGAGGTCGGCGTGAGTTCGCCCATTCGCCCGCTGCCCTGCAAAGTCACGGATCGCGCTTTGGCCGCGCTGGCGCTGTCCGGGCCTTGGAACGCAGAGGCCATCGAGTCGCGTTGGCGTGCGGCCTGGCCCGA
Organism: Lysobacterales bacterium; assembly: GCA_046318115.1. GTDB lineage: Bacteria > Pseudomonadota > Gammaproteobacteria > Xanthomonadales > Xanthomonadaceae > Aquimonas. Next base: position 26,399 of record JBKCVA010000157.1, read on the forward strand.
GGCCTCGGCTTGGCATGGGCTGCTTGATGCCATGCTCGACGCCATTCCCGAGGTCACCGCCGCACGGCTGTCGACCAAGGATCTGGCCGCATGGATTCAAGCGCATGCCGGGCTGGTCAGCATGCCGGCTTGTGAGTCAATGCGGGGAGCTGCTCGTGTGCCTTTCGCAGCGGCGCGCCCGCAGCGACCGATCCGCTGGCAGCTGTCCTTAGCGGCCGCACCCGCAGGCAAGTTCGACTTCGCGCCGCCAGTGTCCAGCCTGTCGGAACTGGCCGAGCGCCTGAGGCTCAGCGAAGGCGAACTCGACTGGTTGCGCGCGCGCTATCGAGGTCCTGCCCACTACCGGCTGCGTCTTATTCCTCGGTCCGACGGTCGGATGCGACTGTTGGAGATTCCCAAGGCCCGGCTGAAGCGGGTGCAGCGGCAGCTCCTGCGCGAACTCTTGCCCGCTTCGGCCGGCTCGGCGCATGCGCATGGCTTCGTGCCCGGGCGCTCGGCGATCACGCATGCACGCCAGCACTGTGGCCGCGGCAGCCTTCTGCAGCTGGATCTGCGCGACTGGTTTGCAAGCATCAGCCTACCGCGCGTGCGCAGTCTGTTTCTCGATCTCGGCTACCCGCTTGAGGTGGCCGAAGCCCTGGCCCAGCTCTGCACCGTTCGCCTCGATGCGGCCGCGCTGGCGCAGCTGCCCGCTGCGCTGCGCATGGCCATGCGCGATCGTCGACTGCCGCAGGGCGCGCCGACCTCTCCCGCGCTGGCCAATCTGTGTGCGCTTGCGCTCGATCGTCGACTTGCCGCGTACGCCGCGGCGGCAGGCTGGCGCTACAGCCGCTACGCCGACGACCTGGTGTTCTCAAGCGATGCGCCGTCTGGTCCGGACATGCGCCGCGCGCTGCCGACCATCGAACGCATCCTGCGCGACGAAGGTTTCGCTCCGAATCCGGCCAAGACCCGGATTCAATCGCAGGGTCAGCGCCAGCAGGTGACGGGCATCGTCACCAACAGCCGTCTATCGTTGGCCCGAGACGCCTTCGATCTCCTGAAAGCGGAGGTGCACGCCTGGTGCTTGGGGCGGGAGCGCATCGACGCGGGCGAGACGCGGGATCTGGCGCTCTTGCGCTTGCACGGACGGCTGGGGTGGCTGCGGCAGCTGAACCCAGCACGCGCTGAGCGGCTGCTTTCATTGCTGCGCGATGCCGGTCTGAGCTGATCCTGGACCTCAGCCCCGCGGTGAGCTCTTAGCACTTCTCGCCTCGCCCAATCAGAGCTGCCCCGTTAGACTTCGCGGATGACTACGAATGCCCAGACCCCGCCGCCTGTCCTGACCATTGATGGCCCCTCGGGCTCCGGCAAGGGCACGGTGGCGAGGGCGGTGGCCCGTCACTTGGGGTGGCACTTCCTGGATTCCGGCGCGCTGTATCGAGCCGTCGGCCTTGCGGCCGGCTGGCATGACCTCGATCTCAGCGATGCCGGCGCGCTGGAACGGCTGGCGAGGGAGACCCAGGTGCACTTCGAAGAGCGCCAGGGCGGCGAGCCGCGGGTGTTCGTTGATGGCGTCGACGCCACCGATGAGTTGCGCACGGAGACGGCCGGCGCAGCCGCCTCGGCAATCGCCGCGCTGCCGCCTGTGCGCGCGGCCCTGTTCGACAAGCAGCGCGACTTCCGGCGCGCGCCCGGTCTGGTCGCCGACGGTCGTGACATGGGCACCGTGATCTTTCCCGATGCTCCGTACAAGGTCTTTCTGACCGCCAGCGCCGCCGAGCGCGCCGAGCGTCGCTATAAGCAGTTGAAGGATAAGGGTCTTGCGGTTACACTCGCCGGTCTGCTGAAGGAGATTGTCGCGCGTGACGCGCGTGACGCCGAACGTACCGTGGCCCCCCTGAAGCCCGCAGCCGATGCGGTCCTCATCGATTCCACCGGCGTTCCCGTCGACACGGTGATTGAACGCGTGCTCGCTGTGCTGCGCTGATCGGCGCCGCCTGACGGGCCTGCTTCCACCGCGACGCCTGACTTCCCCGACCGCGGAAACCCGAAGCCCCGAGCCATGATGGCGAGGGATCAACCACAGATGTCCAAGCGCCATCCGATCCGTCGGGCGGCTCGAAGGGCATCGCACAGCCGGTGGCCGGCGCAAGTTTTGGCGCGTCAGGCCGTGTGTCCAACCTGGAAATTCACCCCCATGACCGAAAGTTTTGCTGAACTGTTCGAGCAGAGCGAAAAGCTCTCCAAGCTCAAGCCGGGCGCCATCGTTGTCGGCACCATCGTCGAGATCCGCTCCGACGTGGTCGTCGTCAATGCCGGCCTGAAGTCCGAAGGCATCGTCCCGATCGAGCAGTTCAAGAACGAGCAGGGCGAGCTCGAAGTCGCCGTCGGCGACGAAGTCAAGGTCGCACTCGATTCGCTCGAGAACGGCTTCGGCGAGACCGTCCTCTCCCGCGAGAAGGCCAAGCGCTCCCTGGTGTGGGACGAGCTCGAGGAAGCCCTCGAAGCCAACGCCACCATCACCGGCCGGATCAGCGGCAAGGTCAAGGGCGGTTTCACCGTCGACATCAAGGACGTCCGCGCTTTCCTGCCGGGCTCGCTGGTTGACGTGCGCCCCGTGCGCGACCCGGTGTACCTGGAAGGCAAGGACATCGAGTTCAAGATCATCAAGCTCGACCGCAAGCGCAACAACGTCGTCGTCTCCCGCCGCGCGGTGGTCGAGAGCGAGTACAGCGCCGAGCGTGAGCAGCTGCTGGAGCGCCTGCAGGAGAACGCGGTCGTCAAGGGTGTGGTCAAGAACCTCACCGACTACGGCGCCTTCGTGGACCTCGGCGGCATCGACGGCCTGCTGCACATCACCGACATGGCGTGGAAGCGCGTGCGTCATCCGTCCGAAGTCGTCAACGTTGGCGACGAGCTGGACGTCCGCGTGCTGAAGTTCGACCGCGAGCGCAATCGCGTCAGCCTGGGCCTGAAGCAGCTGGGCGAGGATCCGTGGGAGAACATCGCCCGCCGCTACCCGAACGGCTCGCGCATCTTCGGCAAGGTCAGCAACGTCACCGACTACGGCTGCTTCGTCGAGATCGAGCCGGGCGTCGAAGGCCTGGTCCATGTCTCCGAAATGGACTGGACCAACAAGAACGTCAATCCGTCCAAGGTGGTGCAGGTCGGTGACGAGACCGAAGTCATGGTGCTGGACGTCGATGAAGAGCGTCGCCGCATCTCGCTCGGCATCAAGCAGTGCACCTCGAACCCGTGGGAAGCCTTCGCGGCGATGCACAAGAAGGGTGACAAGGTCGAGGGCCAGATCAAGTCGATCACCGACTTCGGCATCTTCATCGGGCTGGACGGCGGCATCGACGGCTTGGTGCACCTGTCCGACATCAGCTGGAACGCCACTGGCGAAGACATCGTCCGCAACTTCAAGAAGGGCGAAAACGTCGAAGCCGTGGTGCTGGCCGTGGATCCGGAGCGCGAGCGCATCTCGCTGGGCATCAAGCAGCTTGAGCAGGACCCGTTCGGCCAGTTCATGGCCGCGAATCCGAAGGGCAGCATCCTGACCGGCACGGTCAAGGAAGTGGACGCGCGTGGCGCGACCATCGAGCTGGCCGACGGCATCGAGGGCTATCTGCGGGCCTCGGACATCGCCAAGGAGCGCATCGAGGACGCCACCCAGCACCTGCGCGTCGGCGACAAGGTCGAAGCCAAGTTCATCGGCATGGACCGCAAGGGTCGTACGCTGCAGCTGTCGATCCGCGCCAAGGAAGAGGCCGACCTGCAGGACGTGCTGGACGAGTACCAGAACGCCGCTGGCGGCACCACCAAGCTGGGCGCGCTGCTGCGCGAACAGCTGGGCAACAAGGGCGACTGACGCCTGATCGTGCGCCCCGGCCATGCGCGAGCGTGGTCGGGGCGCGCTGTCGAAGGGCGCGCCGTCCTGACGGTGTACTCCTTTCGATTTCCGCCCGGCGGCCGCCATCCGCGGCCGCTTGGCTTTGTCCGGGTGGCGCGGTGGCCATCCACGGACGGTCGCAGTCCTCGCGGCCTTCCCGACCTGAGCGGTTCCATGACCAAGTCCGAACTCATCGAAGCCCTGGCTCGCAATCAGTCGCACCTGAAGGCCGACGACGTCGATCTTGCGGTGAAGACCCTGCTGGAACAGATGAGCACCGCGCTGGCGACCGGCGAGCGCATCGAAATCCGCGGGTTCGGCAGCTTCAGCCTGCACTTCCGGCCGCCGCGCGTGGGGCGGAATCCCAAGACCGGGGACTCTGTGTCTTTGCCGGGCAAGTATGTCCCGCACTTCAAGCCGGGCAAAGAGTTGCGCGAGCGCGTCAACGACGGCAACGCCAAGCTCTGAGACCCGCGAAGCGTCAGCCCGGTGCGCGACAGCGGCCGCTGCGACGTGCCCACTCTCTGGCGTGCCTACCGCCTCGTCTACAATCTTCGGCCGCGCGGTGATCGCGCTCGCGTGAATCGCATCCTCCGGAGACCGCATGCGCATCCTGCTCATCCTGCTCGCCCTGAGTCTGCTTGCCTCCGGCTTCGCGTTCGGTGCCCTCAACCCGGCGGCGGTCGGCGTCGACCTTTTTGGTCTTGAACTGAGACTGCGCCTTGGCTCTGCCCTCCTGCTGGCTACGTTCTGCGGCGCATTGGCCGCTGGCAGCGTGCTGACCGCGCTGGTGATCTTGCCTCTCAAGCGGCGCCTGCGGCGGGCCGAGGGCGAAGCGCGCGCAGTGGCCGAGCCCGGTGAGCGGACTGCCGGCGCGTGAGCGAATTCCTGCTGCTGTTTCTGCTGCTCCCGGTTGCCATGGCCTGGGGCTGGTTCGCGGGGCGACGCGCCGCCGAGCGCGCAGGCGGACGTCGTGTCAGCCGGCTGTCGACCCGCTACTTCCGTGGTCTCAACTACCTGCTCAACGAGCAGCCCGACAAGGCGATCGAGGTTTTCCTGCAGATCGCCGAAGTCGACAGCGACACGGTGGAGACGCATTTCGCCCTGGGCAACTTGTTCCGCCGTCGCGGCGAGGTCGATCGGGCCATCCGTATCCACCAGAATCTGATCGAGCGAACCACGCTCACTGACGAACAGCGCGTGCAGGCGGTACTGGAACTCGGCGAGGACTACATGCGCGCCGGTCTGCTCGACCGTGCCGAGACGCTTTTCGCCGATCTAGTCCGGCTCGGCGAGCAGGCGCCGCAGGCGCTGCGCCACCTGCTGGTGATCTACCAGGCCGAGCGCGACTGGGAAAAGGCGATCGAACACGCCCAGCGTCTGGAGGCGGCCACTGGCGAGCCCACCGGTCGGCTGGTGGCGCATTTTCACTGCGAGCTGGCCGACCGCGCCCGCCGACAGGGGCGCATCGCAGAAGCGCGTGCGCATCTCGCTGAAGCCCATGCGGCCGAGGCCAACTTCGTCCGTGCCGGCCTGATCGAGGGGCAGATCGAGCTCGCCGATGGCCGCGATGCACTGGCCGTGCGGGCGTTCGAGCGTGTTGCCCGCCACGATCCCGACGTGCTGCCGGAGGTGCTGAAGCCGCTGCTCGGCGTATACGAGCGCCAGGGCGAGCGGGCGCGGGCGAGGGCCTTCCTCGCCGAAATGAGTGAGCGCTATGCAGGTGTGGCGCCCGTGCTCGCGCTGGCGCGCCTTATCCGAGAGGACGAAGGCGATTGCGCGGCGGTCGAATACCTAAGCGAGGTCCTGCGCCAACGTCCCTCGGTGAAGGGGCAGGTGGCTCTCATCGAACTCGGCACCGCGCGCCCGCCCGAAGAGGCGATGCCGATCCTGCGCGTGCTGGAGCAGACCACCGGGCATCTGGCATCCAGTGTCCTGACCTATCGCTGCAACCGCTGCGGCTTCGGTGCGCGTCAGCACCATTGGCAGTGCCCGAGCTGCAAGAACTGGAGCAGCGTCCGTCCGATCCACGGACCCAGCGGCGACTGATGCTGGCCCAGGTCGTCCCATTCGGATCGCCGGCCATGGCGGCACTGCTTGCGGCGGTGGCGTTGACCTCGTCAGGTCTCTGCCGTCTGGCCTTGGTCTACGCGCAGCACCGCGGGCTGCTCGATGCGCCCGGGCGGCGTCGATCGCACCATCAGATCACGCCGCGCGGCGGTGGCGTCAGCTTCGTGTTCGTGGTCGCGCTGCTCGCGCCGCTGCTGCTGCCCGACCTGCAGACGGCGCTGTCTTTCAGTCTCGGCCTGCTGGCGATCGGTGCGATCGGCTGGTGGGATGACCATCGGCCGCTGTCGGCGCGGCTCAGGCTGCTCGTGCACGTCCTCGCATCGGTCCAGTTCCTGTGGCTGATCCAGGGCTTGCCGACCGATTTCGCCACGCTGCTGCAGTTCGGGCTCAGCCTGTTCTGGCTGGTCATGCTGGTGAACTTCTGGAACTTCATCGACGGCATCAACGGCCTCGCTTCCCTGCAGGCGCTGATCGCGTCGGGCCTGTATGCGGGGCTCGCGCAGGCGGCCGGCCTTTCGGGGGCCGCGCTGCTGATGCTCGCGCTGTCCGTGGCCGTCATGGGCTTCCTGCCCTACAACCTGCCACAGGCGAGGATGTTCATGGGCGATGTCGGCAGCGGCGCTCTGGGGTTCGCGCTCGGCGCGTTCGCGCTGATGCTGCTGCCGAGCGTGCGCGAACCCTGGCTGCTTTTGCTGCCGGTGGCGGCGGTGCTGGTGGACGCAGGGCTGACCCTGGCCAAGCGGATCCTGCTCGGACGCCGCTGGTATGCTGCGCATCGGGAACATCTCTACCAGTGGTGGGTCCGACGCGGTGCCAGCCACGTGCGCGTCAGCCTGGCCTATGCGGCCTTCAGTCTCCTGGTCATCCTGCCCTCCATGATCCTTGCCCTCGAACGCCCCGAGCTGCGCCTGCCGATCCTGATCGGCGCCTATGCGCTGGCGGCAGTGCTGTGGCAGTGGGGCAGGGCGCGCCTGCGCCGGAGGCCGCGCTGATGGTCAGCCGCGTGGCGGGCTTGATCGGCCGGGTGCATCCGCGGCTCGCGGTGGTGCTCCACGATCTTCTGATGGTCTGGGCGGCGTGGCTGATCTCCAACGCCTTGCGCTTCAGCCTTGCACCGAACGCGCCACCGTTCACGCTGTTTCCGCCGGAATTGCCCGTGGTTCTGTTGGCACAAGGCGCGGTGCTCTGGTGGACCGGCCTGTACCGGGGGCTGTGGCGCTTCGCCAGCCTGCCCGACCTCTGGAACATCGCCCGCGCCTGTCTGTTCGGTGCACTGGCGGTGTTCAGCGCGCTGTTCCTGCTGACCCGTCTGGAGAACGTGCCTAGGACGGTCCTCGCTCTGTACCCGCTGACCTTGCTGGTCTGCCTCGGCGCGCCGCGCTGGCTCTATCGCTTCTGGAAGGACAGCCGCTACGGCGGAGCACCGCGTCTGCAGCCGCTGCGGGTGTTGGTGATTGGCGCCGGCAGCGCGGGTGAGGCGCTGGTGCGGGATCTGCGTCGCGAGGGGCGCTTCCGTCCTGTTGGCCTGATCGACGACAACCGCGCTCTGCGCGGGGCGAAGGTGCAGGGCGTGCCCGTGCTGGGGGATCTCGATCAGCTCGCCCAGATCGCTCGCGAGGTCGCCGCGGAGATGCTGCTGATCGCGATGCCCTCGGCCGGCAATCAGCAGATGCAGCGCGCCGTCGAACGCTGCGAGGACAGTGGCCTGCCGTTCCGCACCGTGCCGCGGCTGCAGGACGTCATTGAAGGACGATCGAGCTTCAACCAGCTCAAGGAAGTCGCGATCGAGGATCTGCTCGGCCGCGATCCGGTGGCGCTCGACTGGACGGCAATCCGCACCGGACTGTCCGGCAGGTGCGTTCTGGTCAGCGGCGGTGGCGGTTCGATCGGTTCGGAGCTGTGCCGGCAGGTCGCGCGGCTCGGCGTGTCCTCGCTGATCGTGCTGGAACAGTCGGAGTACAACCTCTATCGCGTCGAACAGGAGCTCCGCGCCGAGTTCCCCGAGCTGCTGGTGGTGCCCGTGCTGGGCGACTGCGGTGATCCGGCGGTGGCCGAGTTCGCCCTGTCCGAGTACCGGCCGGAATTGGTCTTCCATGCCGCCGCCTACAAGCATGTGCCCCTGCTTGAGGGCATGGTTCGCGAGGCCGTGCGCAACAACGTGCTGTCCACCCAAGTGCTGGCCCAGGCCGCTCTGCGTCATGGCGTCGGCAGCTTCGTCTTGATCAGTTCCGACAAGGCGGTGAATCCGGCGAACGTGATGGGCGCCAGCAAACGGCTGGCCGAGCTGCTGTGCCAGACGCTCCATGGGCAGGGCGGCACACGTTTCGTCACCGTGCGTTTCGGCAACGTGCTCGACTCCGCCGGCAGCGTGGTGCCCTTGTTCCGCGATCAGATCCGGCGCGGCGGACCGGTGACGGTCACGCATCCGGAAATCACCCGCTACTTCATGACCATTCCCGAGGCCTGCCAGCTCATCCTGCAGGCGGTCACCCTGGGCGAGGGCGGCGAGATCTTCGCCCTCGACATGGGCCAGCCGGTGAAGATCCACTACCTTGCCGAGCAGATGATCCGGCTCGCCGGCAAGCGCCCGGGCGAGGATATCCGCATCCAGTTCACCGGTCTTCGCCCCGGGGAGAAGCTCTTCGAGGAGTTGTTCCACCCGCAGGAGGACTACCAGCCCACGCGCCATCCGAAAATCATGCTCGCGCAACCGCGTGAGCTGGCTGCACAGTCCATCCAGCAGCAGCTTCTGCGCCTGCGCCAGGCCAGTCAGCAGTACGACTCGGGGCAGATGCTGGAGATCCTGCAGCAGCTGGTGCCCGAGTTCCGTCGCAGCGAAGCGTCCTCCCGCGTAGTGCCGATGCACCGCGTTTCCTGACCATCGATCTCCAGTCCACATCCATGACTCAACGTATCCGCAAGGCCGTCTTCCCCGTCGCCGGGCTCGGCACGCGCTTCCTGCCCGCCACCAAGACGGTGCCCAAGGAAATGCTGCCGATTGTCGACAAACCGTTGATCCAGTACGCCGTCGACGAAGCCATCGAAGCCGGTTGCGACACCCTGGTGTTCATCACCAACCGCTACAAGCATGCGGTGGCCGATTATTTCGACAAGGCCTACGAGCTCGAGCAGAAACTCGAGCGCGCCGGCAAGCAGGAACTGCTCGACGTCGTCCGCGGCGTGCTGCCGCCGCACGTGCGGGCGATCTTCGTCACCCAGGCGGAAGCGCTGGGCCTCGGGCATGCCGTGCTGTGCGCCGAACCCGTCGTCGGCAACGAGCCCTTCGCGGTGCTGCTGCCCGACGATCTCATCTGGAACGCCAGTGGCCCTGGCGCGCTCAAGCAGATGGCTGATCTGGCCGAACGCGAGCAGGCCAGCGTGATCGCCGTACAGGACGTGCCGCGTGCACAGACGTCCAGCTACGGCATCGTCGCCACCGATGGTTTTGAGGGGCGTTCCGGTCGCATCCGAGCGATGGTCGAAAAGCCCAAACCCGAGCTCGCCCCGAGCACGCTCGGCGTAGTGGGGCGCTACATCCTCGGCCCCGGCATTTTCGACGCGCTACGCGCCACCCAGCCTGGCGCGGGAGGCGAGATCCAACTGACCGACGCAATCGCTGCACGTCTGGCCGGTCACAAGACGCTGGCGTACCACTTCGAGGGCACGCGCTTCGACTGCGGCAGCCATATCGGCCTGATCCAGGCCACGATCCGCTTCGCACTCGACCACGAGAAACTCAGCGCCTCGGCGCAGAGCTTCATGCGGCAAACCTTGGAAGAGCTCTCCCACAGTCAGTCTCCGCTCGACTGAGCGCAGCCTTCGCGTCGACGCGGAGGCGGCCGCTCGCGGGCAGGGGCCACACGCCCGATGCCTGAGCCTCTGCAACGTGCTGGTGGACTCGCGGGCGGCGAAGGCATCGGTACGGAGCGCTTGCCAGCGCGCATCCGTTCGCTCATTTTCGTGCCCGTCAGTCGGTGATGCAGGGGGTGTGGGATGCGTACACTCCAGCGCGGTGCCATGTGGGGGACGGGCCTCGCGGCGCTGGTCCTGTTGGGGCTTGCGCTGCGGCCTGTGCCGAGCCCGCCGCCTGAGCTCCCTTACCTGCCCAAGCCCACCGAGCTGATCCCGGGCGAGGGCGGAAGCTCGGAGTTCTCCCGTCAGCGTCGGGCTTGGATGGCTTCGATGCGGATCGCCGCTCCGGGAATCGATGCCGCGGCCCTGGACGGGGCCTACCGCAACACCCGCGATCTGCGCTTCCAGGCCCAGCGCGAGGCGGCGCTCGCCGCCGCTGGCAAGCCGCTGGATCTCATGAAGTTCAGCGCCGCCTCGATTGCAGGGACCTGGAGTGAGCGCGGCTCCAGCAACCAGTCGGGGCGCGTGCTCTCGACCGCGTTTGACAGCGCCCAACAACGCCTGACCGTGCTTTCGCACGGCGGCAACGTCTGGCGCGCCAACCGTGGCAGCCTGGACTGGAGCAGCAGCAACGACGCCGCCGCGTTCGTGCCCAACGGCGCGCAGGGCTTTCTGCTGAGGCTTGCTGGCCCGCAGGGCGAGCGCCTGCTTGTGCTGGGCGATCGACCCGCGCAAGTCCGCTTCAGCGATAACGGCGGAGCGACCTTCTCGACGCCGAGTGGAAGCAGCCTTGCGAACCCGTGGTATGCGACCGGTCTGGTCGCGCGCGACGAGGCCGCCAGCGAGCTCTACTACGCCCGCGTGCATTATGACTTCACCGCCCCGGCCGCCTGGCGAACGCATCTGTTTGCTTCCGTCGATCGCGGTGCGAGCTTCACCCCCGTCGCCTTCGTCGGGGAGCGCAACCAGGCGGCACTGTTCTCGCCGCGCTACGGCGATACGCGGGTGTTTCTGCTCTCGGGCACGCAGCTCTTCACCATCGCTCCCGGAACCCACGCGCGCGTGCCTGTCTCGACCGTGCCGCACACGCTTGCCGCCGAGGACAGCGTGGCGCTGTCGGGTGGCGTCACCGCCGCTGGGCAGACTTTTCTGTACGCCTTCTATTCAAGCGGTTCGGCCGGCGTGACGCGCGTGTACTACTCCGCCAACGCCGGCGCCACCTGGGCCGCACGCACTCCGGCGCCCACTTCGATGTTCAGCCTCAACAGTGCAGCCAGCTCGACGCGCGATCCCAACCGCGTGTTCGTCGGCGGCGTCGATCTGTATCGGAGCGCGGACGGCGGCGGCAGCTGGACGCTCGTGAACCCGTGGGGCGAGTACTACGCCTCGCCCGCCACCAAGCTGCACGCGGACATCTGCGGCATCGATGTGTATGTCGATAACGCCAACACCGAGCGTGTGTTCGTCAGCACGGACGGCGGGCTGTACGAGTCCACCGACCAGCTTCTGACCGTGCAGAACCTCTCACTCAATGGCCTGAACGTCTCGCAGTACTACGGCAGCTACACACGCCGTCAGCCGCCCTACCAGATCTTCGCCGGTTCCCAGGATCAGGGTTACCAGAAGGCCTTGAACCCGGGAACTGGCCCGCAGCCCTTCGTGCAGACCATCTCCGGCGACTACGCCCATCTCGTCTCCGCCAATGGCGGGGCCACCACCTGGAGCGTTTATCCCACCTTCGCCATGGCGGATACCTCGGCGAGTGCCGGCAATCAGAGCGGCCTGCGCTACTACCAGTTCGGCACCGCCCAGCTCTCGGGAACGCTGTTCCTGCCGCCTTTGGCCGCGCTTCCAGGTGAACCCAACAAGGTCTTGCTGGCAGGCGGTCGCATTGGTGCCGGCAGCGCTCACACGCTGATCGAGCTGAGCTTGTCGGGCACCACCATCAGCGGCGTGGCCGATCCCTTCAACTTCCTGGATCCGATCACGGCGGTCGCCGTCTCGCCGCACGCGGGCGGAACCCGTTACGTGCTCGCCACGCCGTCCAGCGCAGCCAACCCCGGCGCACGCTTCTATCGGCGCAGCGGCGGCACCTGGACGCAGACCGTCAGCCAGCTGCCCAACGGCCAGTTCTTCTACGGTGCGCGGATTCTGCCGGACCCGGCGCGTCCCGGGCATGTCTATGTGGCCGGCTCCGGCTATGGCGCCGGCAACGGCAACGCGGTGTATCTCTCCACCAACGACGGCCTGAGCTTTGCGCCGATGTCGACGGGTCTGCCGCCGACCCTGGTGCTCGGGCTTGCCATCTCCGCCGACGGTCAGCACCTGTTCGCCGCGGCCGAGACCGGCGCGTTCTACTACGACCGCGCGCAGCAGCGCTGGATCGACATCGTCACCGCGGGTGCGCCCAACCAGATCTATTGGCACGTCGACTTTGTGGACGAGCTGCGCGTCGCGCGCTTCTCGACCTACGGGCGAGGGATCTGGGACTTCTCGCTGAACGTCGCGAACGAAGTCTTCGCCAACGGGTTCGAACCCTGAGGCAAGGCTCAAGTCCCTGGCATCGACGCGCCCCCTTCAGGGCGCGCTCGCGGATCGAGCAGGCACCGCTTGATCCAGCGGAGGCGAGTCCGGACCCGCGCCGGACGTGCGGACACGGGGCGCGGTCAGGACGGGGGTGATTCGCGTCGCCCCAAGTCGCAGCGCGGCCTCGCGATTCCACCGAAGCCGAGGGGGAATCGGGGGCGGCGCGCCACCGTCGTGCCCTGCATCGCTGGGGTCTGGATTGAACGGGGGCGTATAATCCGCGCCCCTCGCTCGCCAGACCCGCTGCCGCCATGTCCAGCTCCGCCCCCAAAGTCGGTTTCGTCAGCCTCGGCTGTCCCAAGGCGCTGGTCGACTCCGAGCGCATCCTCACCCAGCTCAAGGTCGAGGGCTACGAAATCGTGCCGACCTATGACGAGGCCGACGTGGTGGTGGTCAACACCTGCGGCTTCATCGATTCGGCGGTGGATGAATCGCTGGATGCGATTGGCGAGGCGATCAGCCAGAACGGCCGGGTGATCGTCACCGGCTGCCTCGGCAAGCGGCCTGAGACCATCCGCGAGGCGCATCCGGAAGTGCTGGCAATCAGCGGGCCGCAGGACTACGCCAGCGTGATGAACGCCGTGCATGAGGTGGTGCCGCCGCAGCACAACCCTTTCATCGATCTGCTGCCGGACTACGGGCTGAAGCTCACGCCCAAGCACTTCGCGTATCTCAAGATCTCCGAAGGCTGCAACCACCGCTGCAGCTTCTGCATCATCCCCAGCATGCGCGGCGACCTGGTCAGCCGTCCCATCGATGACGTTCTGCGCGAGGCCGAGAAGCTGGCGCGCGGCGGCGTCCGCGAGCTGCTGGTGATCTCGCAGGACACCTCGGCCTATGGTGTCGACCTCAAGTACGCCGAGCGCGAGTGGCGCGGCAAGACCTATCAGACCCGCATGAAGGCGCTGTGCGAGGGCCTGTCCGAGCTCGGCATCTGGACGCGTCTGCACTACGTGTATCCGTACCCGCACGTCGACGACGTCATCCCGCTGATGGCGGACGGCAAGCTGCTGCCGTATCTGGACATTCCCTTCCAGCACGCGAGCCCGAAGATACTGAAAGCCATGCGCCGTCCGGGCGCGGTCGACAAGACGCTTGAGCGCATCCAGCGCTGGCGCGAGACCTGCCCGGAGCTGGCGATCCGCAGCACCTTCATCGTCGGTTTCCCTGGCGAGACCGAAGACGATTTCGAAGAGCTGCTGGATTTCCTCGAAGAAGCCCAGCTCGACCGCGTCGGCGCGTTCGCCTACTCGCCGGTCGAGGGTGCGGCAGCCAACGCGCTGCCGGGCGCGGTGCCGGACGAAGTGAAGCAGGAGCGCCTGCAGCGCTTCATGGAGCTGCAGGCCGAGATCAGCGAGGCCAGGCTGGCGGCCAAGGTCGGTACGGTGCAGCCGGTGCTCATCGACCACCTCGAAGGCGAGCTCGCGATCGGCCGCTCGCGCTTCGATGCGCCCGAGATCGACGGCCTGGTGCAGATCCAGGACGGCGAGGCCATGGGCGTGAAGCCCGGCGACATCGTCAACGTGCGCATCCTCGGCAGCGACGAGCACGACCTGTTCGGTCTGATCGGCCCGGGCGAGGACGAGTTCGACGACTGACGCCATGGCCAAGCGTCGCTTCGAGGCGCCCGCGCGCGAGACCGTCGACCGGTCGGTCTTCGAGCATCCGGCCTTCGCGCCCTATCGATTCGAGCTGGACCTGCTCACCGTCGAGCACTGGCCCGACCTGGGGACGCTCAATGCGCGCGGCTGCGGCCTGAAGCACGCCTCCACCGGCCGCAGCCTGCGCTTCGTCGAGCAGACGCCCGAGCTGCTCGACGAAGGCCTGCACTACGAGACCCGCATCTTCGAGCGCGGCGAGATCCCCACCCGCGCCGACAACTGGCACGACCTGCTGAACGCGCTGGTGTGGATGCGCTTTCCTCAGCTCAAGTCCGCGCTCAATGCCCGTCAGGCCGCCGACGTGGCAGCGGTCGGTGCCAGCGAGCGCACCCGCGGCCAGTGCGCACTGACCCATTTCGATGAAGCCGGCGTGCTGGTGCGGGTGTCCGATGCGCACACGCTGGCGCTGTGGGACGCACACGACTGGGGCGCGCTTGGCGCCCGCGTCCAGCTGGATCCTGAAGCGCTCGAGGTCCAGGTGTTCGGCCACGCGCTGCTGGAGCACGCGCTGTACCCGCAGCCGCTGCTGGTCGGCAAGGCGATCGCCGTGCTGGCGCCGCCCGAAGTCTCGACCAGCACGCTGGTTCGTCGCGTCGCCGAGGGCATCGCTTCAGGCGAACTCCTGACCGATCCTCAGGAGCTGAGGCCCCTGCCGACGGCGCTCTTGCCCGGCTGGCATCCGCGCAGCGGCGAAGCCGAATTCCTGCGCGAGGGCGAGTGCTTCCGGCCGCTGCGCGAGGGCAGGGTGTATCCGCCGGCGCTGCGGCTCGCCCCGGATGCCATGGTCGCTATCGGCTGAACCTTCGCTGTCACGCTCCGCGCCTCCCCGCATCCTGTCGCAACACCTTGCCGTGCCCGGCTGCTGATTGCGTTTCCGGCCAGAGCAGGCAGGATGCCCGCGCGGGAACTGTCTTCAAGGAGTCGTCTGCATGGGGTGGGAACGATTTCACGCGAGCTGCCGGCGCCATCGTGGTCGGCCGGACGAGGATTTCGCGGTCACGCTGGAGTACTTCCGCTCCTATCGCGACGCGGGCTTGCTGGGGGCACCGCCGCGAGGCAACTCACTGGCCGACAGCCTGATGCAGGCCATGGCGCGGCTGCCGGTTGAAGCCCGTGAGATCGCGCTGCAGCGCTACGCGACGCTTGATCTGGACGATCTGCTGAAGCCGCCGGGTCGGGCAAGGGTGAGCCTGTACCTGCTGCTGCTCTGCGTGATGCTGATCCTGATGGTGTCGATCTTCAGCCTGTTCGTGCTCCCTTCGCTGCAGAGCTTCTACGTCGACACCGGCCACGTCCTGCCCGAGTTCAGTCAGCAGGTCATGCGCTGGGCGCCGTTGCTTGCCGTCGGGGTGTCGCTTCTGGCCGTTTATGTACTTGCTTCGGCGCAGGCCTTGCGAGGCCTGCTGCCCTCGGCAGGTTCGAATGTGTCTGCTGGGCGCCTCGCCTGGCTTCTGCCCTCCGCACTGCGTGCTCAAGGCGCTCGCGTGCGCGCGCTTGTCGCCAGCCCGGCCCTTGCCGTGGACGACCTCGCGCTGAAGCACGAGCTTGCTGTGATGGAGTCAGAGGGGCTGCTGCTCTCGGAGGAACTGCCAGCGATTCTTCGCCTTCAATTCCAAGGTCTGCAGCGGCTGGTCGAGCGGTTCAGCCTCGGGCTACTGATCGTGCTGGCGGTCGCCGTGGTGACGAGCATCGCCACCTTCCTGATCGCCATCTACCTGCCAATCTTCAGGATGGGTTCCACGCTATGAACAAGGCACGCGGTTTCACCCTGATCGAGCTGATGATCGTGGTCACCATCATCGGCATCCTCGCCGCCATCGCGCTGCCGAGCTACCAGACCTACATCCAGCGCGCCGAGATTGTCGAGGCCGTGTCGCTCGCGGAGCATGCACGTCGGAGGGTGGAGCAGTACTACACCGAGTTCGAGCGCTTCCCGCAGGACAACAGCACCGCCGGTCTGCCTGCAGCAGACAAGCTCATTGGCAATCGCGTCACCGGCGTCGAAGTCGTCGATGGCGCGGTCCACGTCACGCTGGGCTTCAAAGCGTCCGAGAGTTTGCGCGGCAAGGTGCTTTCGTTCCGGCCCGCCAGCGTCGACGGCAGCCCGACGAGCCCGATCGCCTGGCTGTGCGGATTCGAGCAGCCCGTGCCCGGCATGTCGGCTTCGGGTGAGAACCGCACCGACGTTCCCGGTGTGGTGCTGCCCGGCAGTTGCCGCGGTTAGCGGATCAGCTCCGACGACGCAATCGATACCTTCGACGCATGCGGATTCGCGCGAGGGCGAGGCAATACTGCCGGTACGCAAACCAGGGGAACGTCGCGCATGGACCACGAAGCCGCCATCGGCGAACTGATGCGTGCCCTGTATGCGCAGGTCTCGGGGCCGGCCGGGCATCGCCGCGACTGGTCGCAGCAGGCTGAGCTGTTCATGCCGTTTGCGCGCATGGTGCGTACGGGTGTCGATGAGGCCGGTACGCCTTGGGCCCTGGTGATGGACGTGGCCGACTATCCGGCGAATTTCGAGCAGAAGATCGCCGGTGCGCCTTTCTTCGAGGTCGAGATCCACCGCGTGGTCCAGCGCTTCGGCAACATCGCCCAGGTGTTCAGCACCTACGAGGCCTGGCGTGACGCCGCGCAGACCGACTTCATCAAGCGCGGCATCAACAGTATCCAGCTCTACAACGATGGCCAGCGCTGGCGGGTCGCCAACATGCTTTGGGACGACGAGCGGCCCGGGCTGCGCATCGATCCCGCCTATCTGCCCAAGGTCGGCCAAGGCAACGGCTGAACCGCCAGCCTTCTCGCGTGTTCGAGATGCTGCGGTGGCAGGTGGTTGCCGAATCGCGCCCAGCAGTAGAGGTGGGTACTCGGCATGGGTCACAGGTTTTGTGACGGATTGTGGCTAGACTGCGGTCCCATCGCCGCGCGTGCGGCTTCGCGATCGTCGTCGCCACATGAGATTCCGCCTGCTCTGTCTGTTTTTTTTCTGCGGCCTTGTGGCTGTTGGGGCGTCCACGCAGGCGGCGGAGACCGCCGAGGTCCACATCCTGGCATCGGAACTGGCGCCCTTGCGCAAGGCGCAACCCGGCGAAGAGCTTCGGGTGGTGCTGCAGTGGCGGTCGGCTGCGGCGCTGCGTGCGGGCGCTGAGCCCAAGCCCATCGAGGTGAGACTCCGCCGGATCGAGGTGTATGCGCCGGATGCCCGGGTGCTGGAGGCGACAGCTCACGGCTATCGCGAACTTCCTCGCGATGCGCGCTTGCACTTCGTCGCCGAACCGAGTGCCGGTCAGCGGATGTCGCTGAGCTTCGATCCCGCCTCTGGTGCGGCCGAGGGTCTGTTCCTGCACGGCGGCCGCATGTTTGCCCTGGCCGGTTCCGAGCGCTCGGGCGCCCTTGTGCTGGAGGCGAGCGATATGGAGCAGCCTTTGGCGGATGGCAGCCGCCTGGAAGCCTCGTGCTCCGGCGACATGGGCGCCGCTTCGGACGCCCTGTCGAAGTCGCTGTCGCCGAGCGCGTTTCCGCTGGGCGCACGCGAAGCTTCGGTGCCGGAGGCAGCGCAGACGGCGTCGCGTCCAAGCCTTGCGCGCGCCTCGTTCGCGCCGAAGCTGGCGACGCGTCAGGTGACCCTCGCGATCGATACCGACAACGAGCTGCTGCAAAAGAAGTTCAACAACAACACCAGCAACGCGACCGCCTATGTGGCGGCACTGGTGGCGGCGATGAATGCGATCTACGAGGATGACCCGGCCCAGTATGGCCTGCAGTTGCGCCTGCTCCAGGGGACGCTGATTCTGCGTCCGTCGACCACCACGGACCCCTTCCTCAACACCGACAGCTCCGCGACCAATGCTGCCCTCAACGAGTTCGGGGCCTGGTGGCGTGACAACCAGGCGGCCGTGCCGCGGGCGTTCGCCCTCAAGCTTTCCGGCAAGGGCGCCGATCAGAACAGTTCCTCAGGCATTGCGTGGCTGCTCACCAGCGGCTCCTATTGCGCTGCAACGGGTTCCACCGGCGCACAGGTCTTTGGCCACTACAGCGTCACCCGTGTGTTCTGGAATCCAGGGTTCGGTGGGGCGCAGGACGCCTACGTCGTCGCGCACGAGCTGGGCCACAACCTGGGCGCACGCCACACGCACTGCGCCAACGCCACAACCGGGGCTCAGGCCTCCACGGGCACCATCGACCGTTGTTTCAGCGGGGAGTCCGGCCTGGGGTGCTACGCGGGAACGCAGGTGTGTCCAAGCGGTGCGGAATCGCCGCTGGCCCCGCAGGGCACGCTCATGTCCTACTGCCACCTCAACGGCCTGAGCTGTGGCGTGTCTACCGAGCTGCATCCGACGCACGTCACCCAGCTCAATGCGCGCCTCGCCAGCCAGCCCAGCACCTGCCTCGTGCCCATAGGCAGCAACCAGGCGCCGACGATCAATGCGCCAGCCAGCATCAGCGGCGTCGAGGACACGGTGCTGGCCTTGACCGGCATCAGCGTCGCCGACCCTGACAGCGCCAGCCTGGCCGCGACTTTCTCGGTGCCCTCGGGCGCGCTGAATGCGACTGCGGCCGGTGGAGTCAGCGTGAGCGGCAGCGCCAGCGCGCGCGTGCTGACGGGCAGCCCCTCGGCCCTGAACAGCTTCCTGTCCGAGGGACGCCTCAGCTATGCGCCGGTCGCGAACGCCAATGGCAACGTGACGCTCGGCCTGTCGGTGACCGACACCGTTGCTGCGCCGGTCTCGCGTTCGGTGACGCTGGCCATGGCTGCGGTCAACGACGCGCCCACCCTCAACGCGCCTGCCTCGCTTTCCGTACAGGCCAGCGTGTCCTCGGCCATCAGCGGCGTCAGCTACGCCGATGTGGACTCGCCCGGCGGCGGCATTGCCGTGCAGGCAAGCTACAGCGCGGGCTCCGGCAGTTTCACTGCCAGCAGCGGCGGTGGTGTCACTGTCAGCGGCTCGGGCAGCGGCAGTCTCACCCTGTCGGGCACCCTGTCCGCCATCAACAGCTTCGTGGCGGCGACGCCGGTGCGCTTCACCGCCTCGCCCACCGGGCCGGCATCGGTCAGTCTGAGCCTGGGCATCAATGACCTGGGCAACACCGGCTCGGGCGGCGCGCTTGAAGCGACGCGCTCGATCAGCGTGTCGGTGAGCGGGCGCGAGGGCGAACTGTTCGCCAACGGCTTCGAACCCTGAACGCCAACGCACCTGTGTGACCTTCGGCGGGTCGTCACGACCCGCCCTTCACCTATGCTTGCGCGCCCTCACGCGTCCACCTGTATGCGCTTTTTTCTTGCCGCCTCCTTTGCCGCCGCGCTGGGCGCGGGCGTTCTGTTGCAGGCGCTGTCCTTGCCTGTGACCGCAGCGGAGGGCATCCGGCTCGACGGTCGACTGGACGAGCCCGAGTGGGCGCAGGCCCTGCGTATCGACGACTTCCGCACCGTGCAGCCGCTGACCCGCGAGCAGCCGCCGGTGCGCACCGAGGTGCGCCTGCTCTCGCGTGATGACGGCCTGTACTTCGGCATCCACGCCGAGCAGCCGCCGGAGTTCGCGCGCACCCGCCATCCGACCCGCCGCGATGCGCAGGCGCGCGCCGATCGCATCAATCTGATGATCGATTTCGAAGGCGAGGGCAGCACCGCCTACGAGTTCACCGTCAGCATCAGCGGCGGCATCCAGGACGCCATCATCACCGGCCAGAACGGCTACAAGTACGACTGGGACGGCGTCTGGGAGCAGGCCGTCGCCGAGGACGCCGACGGCTGGAGCGTCGAGGTGCGCCTGCCCTGGGGCATCGCTCCGCTGGGCCGCATCGAGGACGGCCGCACCACCATCGGCGTCTACCTCTCGCGGGTCATCGAGCAGCGCGGCCTGCGCTTCTCGCATCCGCACTACGATTTCGAGAATCCGACCTTCGTCGCCGACATGGCGAAGTTCGAGATCGAAGCGCGCAGCGATCTGCGCCTCGACGTGGTGCCCTATGTCGCAGTGGCGAACGATCGCCTGCTGCGCAGCACCGACACCCGCGCCGGTGCCGACCTCTACCTCGCGCGCGGCGCGCATCGGCTGAACGCCGCGCTGGCGCCGGACTTCGGCCAGGTCGAGAGCGACGCGCTGGTGGTCGACTTCAGCGCGCTGGAGGTTTTCTTCAGCGAGAAGCGGCCTTTCTTCACCGAGAACCAGGCGCTGTTCGATGTGCCGCTCGGCAACCAGGCACTGCTCATCAACACGCGTCGGATCGGCGGGCGACCGGATGCAGGGCCCGAGGGCATCAGCGACGTCGACGGCGCGATCAAGTACACCGGCGCCTTCGGCGCCTTCGACATCGGCACCCTGCTCGCCACCGAGGCCGATCCGGTCGATGCGCGCGGCCGCGACTTCCGCGTCCTGCGCGGCCGCTGGCGTACCGCCAGCGGCGAGTACGGCGTCACCGTCACCGAGACCCTCAGACCCACGCTGGACCGCGAGGCGCGCGTCGGCGTGGTCGATGCGCTCTGGCGCCCGCTCGAAGGCCTGCAGCTGCGCGGCGCGGTCGGCGAGAGCCGGATCGACGATGCGGGGCAGGATGATCCCGACGGGCGCCTGCTGTGGCTGCGCATGGACCATGCGGTGAGCCCGAACTTCCGCCAGGAGTACGAGCTGGGCCGCTACGGCCGCGACCTGCAGGTGAATGATCTCGGCTTCCTGCAGCGCGCGGACATGAGCCTGCTGCGCGCCGAGTACACCTGGTATCGGCGCGCCTGGGCTGCCGAGTCCAGCGTGCGCGACTCATCGTGGGAGACTGAGCTGCTGTGGCAGCGCAACGGCGCCGGCGAGCGCATCTACGGCGGCTGGGAGCTGGGACACAGCTGGGCTTTCCGCAACGCCGCCGAGCTGACCGCCTACGCACTGCTGCGTACGCCCTACACCGATGACCGCGTGCTGCGCGGCAATGGCGACGTGCGCCTGCCGGCACAGCATCTTGCGGGCGTCTACTTCGCCAGCCCGCGCATGGGCAGGTGGCGCTTCGAGACCGACCTCGGCGTGGAGCAGGAAGGGCTCTCCGGCTGGGCGCGCTTCATCGAGTTCACACCGACCTGGTTCCTCGGCGAGCGCTTCAGCACGGCGCTGGGGGTGTACCTCACCGACAGCAGCGACTGGCTGATCTGGGACAGCGGTGACCGCCTTGGACGCTACGCACGGCGGCAGGCGGAGTTCGACTGGACGCTCGAGTGGTTCCCGGCGGCAGGCCACGAAGTACGGCTGCGCGCCCAGTACGTGGGCCTGCGCGCGCAGGCGCTGGCGGGCTATGCGGTGCAGTCGGGCGCACTGTTCGACGCCGCCGCGCCCTCGGACTTCAGCCTTGGCACCTTGGCGGCGCAACTGCGCTACCGCTACGAGTTCGCCCCGCAGCGCGAGTTCTACCTGGTGCTGAGCCGCGGCGGCGAGTACTTCGGCGAGGACGAGGACGCGGAAGGGCTTGGTCGACTCTTCGACCGCAGTCGCGCGAACGAAACCGCCAACCAGATCCTGGCCAAGCTGCGCTGGGGCTTCTGACGGCCGTGAGCGGCGCCAGGCCGACTGCACCTGTACCCGCTTCTCACGCTATGCTCTGCGGTTGCCGGGCGGGGTCCCGGCGGGCCGGCCCGCAACGGTGTGGGTCGCGCACTCATCACAGGGGTCAACTATGGAGCGTCGCGGCTTTCTTCGGTCTGCCACTTATCTGGCGGGCGCTTCGTGTCTCCCGATTGCGGCGTCTAGCCTCGCTTCGGGGTCTTCCGCGCGCTGGCAGCTTCTGTGGGTGTCGGAACCCACGGCCGGTCGCGCATGGCGACCCGTCGAGCAGATGTGCGGCGCGCAGTGCGCGGACGAGGCGCTCGCGGTGACTCTGGATGCGCTGCATCCAGCCGACGGCGGCGCCGTGATACGCGATTTCGGTCTGCATGCGGTCTTCGATCTTGCGGACGGCACCAGCGCGCGTTTTATCGCCTGGCAAGTGGGCGGCAGTGGCTTTCTGCGCACCGAGTCCGCAGGAACGCGCTTCATGGCTGGCCGGGCGAGCCTGCGCCGCCTCGAGGTCGAGTACCTGTGGGATGGCATCGACCGTACCGAGGCGCTCGGTCTGGCAGGCGCTGACACCGCGCTGCTGAGCCCGGGCCACTACCTGCTGGTGGGGCCGCGTGCGGATGGAGCCCCCGCCGACATACGTGGCTGGACCCACAGCGGAGATGCCTCGCGCCCCTTGGGTGGTGCAGTCGATGTGGATGTCCTGGCCTTCCGCGTGGAATCTCCGGCCTGAGGCGCCCGGAGAATGCCATGGACCTGTTGAGCCTGCAGCACTTCGCCGGCTGCCTCAACGAGACCTTCAAGGCCAGCTTCGGCGATGGCTCTTTGGAGTTCGTCTTGGTTGAGGCTTCGCCCTTGCCGCAGCGTCGACCGGGCGCCTTGCGCGAGCCGTTCGCACTGCTGTTTCTCAACACCTCGGCCGTGCTGTTTCCGCAGCAGATCTACCAGATGCACCACCCACGCCTGGGGGAGCTGGGGATCTTCGTTACTCCGATCGCGCAGAATCGTGATGGGTTCGTCTATCAGGCGATCTTCAATTGACGGGGCGCAGGGCCAAGCGCGTGTTGAAGCGCGCTGAGGCTCGTGCCGCCGCGCTGCAAGTGGCCTAGCCCGCTGGCGCAACTGCGCTGGGTTCCCAGCGCATCTGCCAGTGCATGCCCGCATCCGCGACCACCTCGAACCCCAGGCGACGATACAGCCGCAGCGCTGGCAGGTTGTGCTTCAGCACATGCAGGCCCAGGGTGGCGCCGCGGCTCGTGGCGCGGCTTTGGCTTTGTCGGATCAGTGCGCTGCCGATGCCCTGATTCTGCCAGCCTGGGAACAGTGCTATGTCGACTACCAGGTGTTCGCTACCGCCCTCAAGCACGTAGTAGCGGCCGATCGGGGCCGGCGCCTCCGCAGCGAGAATCGCCAGGAAGCTTGCTTCGCTGTAGTGCTTCTCAAAGTGCACACGCTGCAACGTGAACTGCTGATCCAGAAAGCTGCGCTTGGCGGCGTCCGGCCACGGAACGGCCGCCATTTCCGCGCTGCGGGTCGAGGCGTAGAGCTCGTGCAGCCACGCCTCGTCCGTCGGTGCCAGCGGTCGAAGCGTGACGCCTCGCTTCGGGGGCGATTGCAAGCACGAAGGTTCCAGCACGCACAGCCTCAGGGGAAGGAGGGGTAGATCCCCTGCAGCGCAATGCAGAAGTTCACGCCCAGGTACGGCTGTTGGTTCTGATGAGCCTGGCCACCGCCCTGACTCGGCGAGAGCATGTTCGGGGCGAACTGGGTGTTCGGCGATCCGGCCGGCAGGAACGATGTTGCGGTGCCCTCTGAGGACACCGACAACGCATTGTTGGACGACGGCGAGCTGGCGCGCTTGGCGGTGTCGTTCTGCGCGTACAGCACGACCGCGTGACTGTGCTGCGGGATCTGGTTGCTCGTGAGGGTCACGGTGTTCGCGCCGAAGCTCTGTCCGAGTGTGCGTGGCGACAGCCCCGGGCCGTTGCCCTGCTGGCAGCCGGCGCGGCCGGCGAAGTTGGGCAGCTGGAACGTGGTCTGGCCGTTGCCTCCGTAGATGGTGCCGATCAATGAGAACAGCGCGGTGTTCTGCGAGATCGGCAGGGTGGCGCCGTTGGCGAATGCCCAACTGCGCGGGTTGAAGTTGAAGCCGAACAGCTGGATTTCGCCAATGAAGGGCTGAGTCATGTACTGGTTCCTCCGATGAGGTGCCGCGCGATGGCTGCGCCTGCGCCCGCGTGGCGCTGTGGAATGTCGATGCGTGCGTGCGTGCCGCTCATGCCTGCGACGGGAAGATGCCTTGGGTGGCGATGCAGTACTGCACCGTCAGCGTCGGCATGCAGTTCTCGTGCGGCTGACTGCCGCCGGCCAAGGTCACCGCGTTGGCGGCCTGGCTGAAGGGTGTGCCGCCGGAGGTGTCGGTGACGTACATGGTCTGGTTGGCGACCGCGCCTGGGATCACTCCCGTGCCCGGCGTCCCGGTCGTCGCTGCGGCCGTCGTTGCGATCGCGGTGTGCGTATGCGCCGGCATTTGGGTCGGCAGCACGGTCACGGTCTCGGTGCCGGCGCGCTGACCGATGACGTAGTTGCTCAGGCCAGGCCCCGTGCCCTGGTGGATCGGCAGGCGGCCGCGCAGATCGGGCACCGCGAACGTGGTCTGGCCGTCGCCGCCGTAGGTGGTTCCGATCAGGGCGAACAGCACGTCATACTCGGAAATCGGCAGCAGGCTGCCGTCGCAGGCCTGCCAGCCGTTAGGCGCGCCGCGCGTGCCGAAACCGAACATGCGGATTTCGCCGATGTAGGGTGTACTCATGTGTCATTGCTCCGGAGGTTGGGTGGATCGCGCGACATCGCGCGGGTCCTATGCTCGGAATATGCGAGCGGCGTCAATTGCGCGAGGGGAAGATGCCGCTCAGCGCGATGCAGAAGTTGATGACGCTGTAAGGCTGCAGGTTCGGGTGTGGCTGGTTGCCGCCGGAGGCTCCGATCGTGGTGGAGTTCAACGGAACTGCCGGCCCGTTCGACGGCGCAAACAGCGGCACACCGCTGCTGGCGTAGATCGCGTTGTTGGGGTTCCGGGTGCTGCCGTCGTTGGACGTGGCATTGAGTTGGTGGCTGTGGGCAGGCAGGTTGGTGCTCAGCAGGGTCACGTTCTCGACACCGGAGGCCTGGCCGATCTGGACCGAAGGCGGCTGCCAGCTCGGGTCCACAGACGACGCGTAGCCAACCGGCGTGCGGCTGCGCAAGTCCGGCAGGGCGAAGTTGGTGGTGCCGTTGCCCCCGTACTGCGTTCCGAGGAGTGAGAACAGGGCCTGGTTCTGGTTGATCGGCAGCAGTTGGCCGTTTGCCAGCGCCCAGAAGTTGGGCGCGAAGTTGAAGCCGGCCATCATGATCTGGCCGATGAAGAATTCGCTCATCGTGATTCCCCATTGGATGGTGAGCGCGCAGCCTCGTTGCGTCGCGCCGACGTACTCTGAACCCCATTGGCCGGGGCGACAAGGCCCGGCGGTGCCGTATGGCGTTATCCGGTCTCGTCGGGGGCTTCCGCCCGGAGCTGAACGCTGTTCCAATGGCGAGGAAGTGTCGGGGAGCGGGTGGCATGTAGCCGCCCCGCCCGGCGCTGTGTTGCGCAAGGCGGCCGCAGGGGGCTCGCCGGCAGCCCGTGTCCGACGGGCGATTTCAGGGGAACATTGTCATGCTCATGACTTCGAATCATCGTTTGGGCCGCCGTCGCGTCGGCATGCTCGCGTTCCTCCTGCTCGCAGTCGGCATGGTCGCGCCGATGCTGGCCTCCGCGGTCGGTCTGCCCTCGACCTATCCCGGCTGCGCCAATCGCACCGCGACGGTCGCCTGGGGCGGCACGGTCAATGTCAATCTGACCACCTGCCACTTCTTTGGATTAGGTGTCGTCTCAACCGCGCCGACCCATGGCACCGCGACGCCGGGCGACCCGGCGCCCATCGATACCTACAATTACAACCACAACGGGTCTTCGCCGGCGGGTGGCGGCACCGATACCTTCGTCGTCCTCGACGACAACAGCGACTTCATCACCGTCACCGTCACGATCCAGCCACCGACATCGGCGATCACGGTGTTTCCGTCCACGCTGCCGGCGATGAGCGCAGGCACGCTGTTCTCGCAATCGCTGTCCTCGAGCGGTGGCCTTGCGCCCTATACCTACACCCTGCAGAGCGGCACCCTGCCGGCCGGCCTCACCCTGTCGAGTTCCGGCGTCATCAGCGGCACGCCCACCGAGCGCGGTGGCTACGGGTTCACCGTCCGCTCGACCGACTCCACCTCGCCCACCGCGCAGTTCACCGACAGGGGCTACAGCGGCACGGTCAGTCCGGCCCCGCTGTCGATCACCCCAGCCTCCGCGACCGCGATCCAGAGTGCCCCGTTCTCGCAGGCGCTGGCCATCACAGGCGGTGTCGCGCCGCACAGCTGTCTGCTGGAATCCGGCACCTTCCCGGCAGGAATCAGCATTTCCAGCGGCTGCGTGATCAGCGGCACGACAACTGCGGCCCCCGGCAACTTCCCGGTGACGATCCGCGTGACCGACAGCAGTACTGGTGTCGGCAGCCATTTCGAGCTCGAAAGCTTCACGCTCACCGTCAGCCCGCCGCCGAGTGTCAGCATCGCGGTGTCGCCGGCCTCGGTCAGCGAAGACGGCGCGACCAACTTCACCTACACGGTCACCCGCAGCCTGAACCTCTCGTCGCCGACGGTGGTGAATCTCACCGTCTCCGGGACCGCGACCTCCGGTGGCGACTACACCGGCGCGCCCGCGAACATCACGATCCCCGCCGGCGCGACCACGGCCACCTTCCCCATCGATCCGTCTGTCGACGGCACCGTCGAAGTGGATGAGACCGTGATCTTCACAGTTGCGGCTGGCACCGGCTACACCGTCGGCGTGCCCGCCAGCGCCACCGGCACCATCCTGAACGACGACGTGCCGAGCGCGACCATCAGCGTCTCGCCGGCGAATGTCGCGGAAGACGGCGCGCCCAACCTCGTCTACACGGTCACCCTGAACCAGGCGAATCCGTCTGCCGCGACGACTGTGAACTACACGATCGGCGGCACCGCAACCAACGGCACCGACTACGCGACGATCACCTCGCCGCTGGTGATCCCGTCCGGCAGCACCACCGGCACGATCACGGTGAATCCGACCGCGGACGCTACGATCGAGACGAACGAGACGGTCATCCTGACCCTTGCCGCAGGGGCCGGCTACACGGTGGGCGTACCGAACAGTGCGACGGGCACGATCCTCAACGACGACCTGCCGAATCTGGTCATCAACGACGTCACGGCGAATGAGGGCAATGCCGGCACCACCAACTTCACCTTCACCGTCAGCCTCAGCGCGCCTGCCGGCCCGGGTGGAGTGACCTTCGACATCGGCACCGCCAACGGCAGCGCCACCGCCGGCGTGGACTATGTTGCCAACAGCCTGACCAATCAGACCATCCCGACGGGTAGCACCACCTACACCTTCACCGTGCTGGTTAATGGCGACCTGCTGAATGAGCCCAGCGAGACCTTCTTCGTCAACGTGACCAACGTGGTGAACGCTGTGGTGGTGGACGGGCAGGGTGTGGGTACGATCGTCAATGACGATCCGCTGCCGAGTCTTTCGATCAATGACGTGACGGTGGTCGAAGGCAATTCCGGCACCGTCAACGCGGTCTTCACGGTGACCCTGAGCGCAGCCAGCGGGCAGACCGTCCAGGTCAACTTCGCCACGGCCGACGGTACTGCGACCCAGCCTGCGGACTACACCAATACGAGCGGCACGCTGACCTTCACCCCTGGTCAGACCACCCGCACAATCACCGTGCCGGTGATCGGCGAGATCGTCCCCGAGGCGAACGAGACCTTCTTCGTCAACCTCAGCGGCGCGACCAACTCGACCATCAGCGACAACCAGGGCTTGGGCACCATCACCAATGACGACGTGCCGGTGACGGTCAGCCCTGGCACGCTGCCTGGCGGCACGGTGGCTGCGGCCTACAGCGAGACCATCACGGCCAGCGGCGGCGCCGCGCCCTACAGCTTTGCGGTTTCTGCGGGTGCGTTGCCGGCCGGTCTGACCCTGAGCGCGGGCGGCGTCCTCAGCGGCACGCCGACGGCAGGCGGCAGCTTCAACTTCACCGTCAGCGCGACCGACAGCAGCGGCGCGCCGGGGCCGTTCGCGGGCACTCAGGCCTACACTCTTGTCATTGCGCCGCCGACCCTCACCCTGCCCGCGACTTCGCTGGCGGGGGCCACCCTGGGCGCCGCCTATTCGGGCGCGATCAGCCCGGCTTCGGGTGGTACGGCGCCATACGCTTACGCGATCACCGCCGGCGCGTTGCCGGGCGGCCTGACGCTTAACGCCACGACCGGTGCCATCACCGGAACGCCCAGCGCCCTCGGCACTTTCAACTTCAGCATCACGGCGACCGACAGCAGCACCGGCACCGGCCCGTACACCGTGACGCGGGCGTACTCGATCACGGTGATCGATGTCCCGCCGGTTGCGAGCAATTCGACGCTGACGGTGGCCTACAACGCGGCGGCGACCAATGTGCCGCTGGCGCTGAGTGGTGGTGCGCCGACCTCCGTGCTGATCGGCACGGCGCCGACCCGTGGCACCGCGGTCGTCACCGGTACGGCCATCACCTATCAGCCGAACGCAGGCTTCGCGGGTTCGGACAGCTTCACTTACACCGCGTCCAACTCGGGCGGCACCTCGGCGATCGCCACGGTCACCGTGACCGTGCAAGACCCGGTGGTGACGATCACGCCAGCTGGCGGCTTCAGCGCGACGGTGTCCGCGCCCTACACGCAGACCTTCACTTTCAACGGTGGCGCGCAGCCCTGGAGCGGCTATCAGGTCACCAACCTGCCGACGGGCCTTGCGATCACGGGGACGACAGCCAACACCGTCACTGTGTCGGGCACGCCGACACAGGCAGGCAGCTTCAACCTCAACGTGTCGGCAACCGACAGCAGCACCGGCAACGGTCCGTTCGCGGTGGGTCAGGCCTTCGCGCTCACAGTGGCGGGCCCGACGCTGAGCTTGGATCCGGTGGGTACGAACCTGAGCGGCACCTACAACACGGCATTCACGCAGGCCTTCACTGCGGCCGGTGGTGTCGGTCCGTACACCTACGCCGTTACGGCGGGTGCGCTGCCGGCGGGCCTCAGCCTCACGGGTGGAACTGTTTCCGGAACGCCGACGGCCTCGGGCAGCTTCAATTTCACGGTTACGGCCACCGATTCCGGCAGTACAGGAACAGGCAGCCCGTTCACTGTGAGCCGGAGCTATACCCTGGCCGTGGCTGCGCCGACCGTCACGGTGACGCCCGCAACCCTGCCGGCCGCTTCGGCCGCCAGCAGCTACAGCCAGACCTTCGCAGCGAGCGGCGCCATCGGCCCGTACACGTTCACGGTTTCCGCGGGCGCACTGCCGGCCGGATTGAATCTCTCGTCGGCGGGCGTGCTCTCGGGCACCCCGACCGCGTCGGGCAGTTTCAGCTTCACCGTGACCGCCAGCGACGCGAACAGCCAGACGGGCTCCCGGGCCTACACGCTGACCGTGGGCGCACCCACGCTCACGCTGCAGCCGGCCAGCCTGCCGAACGGCACCGGCAGCGCGCCGTATACAGCGCAACTGACGGCGTCCGGCGGCAATGCGCCGTATGCGTTCTCGCTGTCGGCTGGCGCCTTGCCTCCGGGCGTCAATCTGGCGACCGATGGCGCGATCAGCGGCACGCCCACGTCGGCTGGCAGCTTCAGCTTTACCGCTGCAGTGGCGGACAGCACCACCGGCACAGCAGGGACGGCAACGCGGAACTACACGATTGAAATCGCTGCACCGACGATCAGCATCCCGACGACCGTGCCCGCACGCTGGTTCCTCAACCGGCCCTTCAGCCTGCAGCTGCAGGGCAACGGCGGTGCGTCGCCGTACAGCTTCGCTGTGGTGTCGGGCGCATTGCCGCCTGGAATCACGCTCAGCCCGGCCGGGCTGCTGTCGGGCACGCCGAACACCACGGGCGACTACGTGTTCGTGGTGTCGGTCACCGATGCCAATGGCTTCAGCAGCACCCGCGAAATCCGCGCGGGCGTGTTCCCGGCGCCGGTCATGGTTCCTGCCAACAGCCTTGGCGGCTTGCTTGGCTTGATCCTGCTGATGCTTGGTGTGGGTGCGCTGGCTCTGCGCAGCGTCGGCCGTAGCGACTGACACAGGCGGAGCGCCGGCCTCAGGGCCGGCGCTCCGCTGCGGTATCTTGGTGAAATCCGTACTTGATCCTGCGGCCGCTCGGCGTGGGATCCCTGGTGCCGGGCTTCAGCCGGGTTCGTCGTAGCGCACATCCAGCACGACGAAGCGCACGCGCCCTGAGGGAAGCACCGCCTCGAACTCGTCGTCTACGCGTTTCTTCAGTGCTGAGCGCGCCAGCGGTGAGTCGATACTGATCCAACCGCGGCTGGCATCGGTTTCGTCGGGCCCGACAATGCGATAGCGCAAGGTCTCGCCGTCCTCGCAGCGTTCCAGTTCGATCCAGGCACCGAAGAACACCGCTTCGGGGTCGGCTGGACGGCCTTCGGCCACGTTCAGGGTCTCCAAGCGTTTGCTCAGGTAACGCACGCGCCGGTCAATCTCACCGAGCTGCTTCTTGCGATAGGTGTATTCCGCATTCTCGCTGCGGTCGCCCTCAGCGGCTGCGGCCGCCAGCGCCTTCACCACCTCTGGGCGCTTCTCGCGCCACAGGTGGTTCAGCTCGGCGCGCAGGGCTTCAAAACCCTCGCGGGTGATGATCGGAGTGGAGCCGGGGGCAGGCGGGCGCCAGCGGGACATGGGTTGTTCGAGGAGCGAGCGATGGCCGGCTATTGTCGGCGCGGGCTGCTGCGCTGTCAGCCTCGACCGAAGGAGTGACCGCCTGCGGAGCATCCGCTCTGGCAGACTGCCGGCTGACTGGACTATCGAGCCATCCACACCATGCCACGCCCCATCCTCAGCGAAGCGGAACTGCACCCGGACATCCGCGAGCGCATCGCGCGCTTGCATGCCGAGGTGCTCGACGAAGTGCGTGCCGCCGTGGCGCGCGAGCCGGTGCTGGTGGTCGGCATGGCGGGCAATCCCTTCGTTGGCCGCGCGCGTTCCGCGTTGAAGCGCGCCGGCATCGAGCACGCCTACCTGGGCTACGGCAGCTACTTTTCCCAGTGGCGGCGCCGCAATGCACTGAAGCTGTGGAGCGGCTGGCCGACGTTTCCGATGGTGTTCGTGCGCGGCCAGCTGATCGGCGGCGCGACCGACCTCGACACCCTGATCGCCAGCGGTGAACTTCAGCGGCTGCTGGCGGCGCCAGCGCAGGCTTGATGCATCGGCTCCACGGCGGCGATCCCGCGCCGTCGCTCCGCCTCGCGCACGCCATGCTCCGGACTCGGCGGGTGGATGCGCTGCGCTCGTCCACCCTGCGACTCCGGCGACGCCAGGGATCAAGCGAAGTCAGGAATCACGCGGCAGCAGCTATCAAGCGCGGCCAGAAGCGCTTGTGCGTAACGGACACAGCGCGCAGCGCATGTCGCAGAGCGCGATGGACGCCAGCCATCGAACCCAGCCGACACGCTCAGTACGCACAGGACTCCTTCTGCAGCGCGTGCGCAGGATCCGCGGCTCCACACGTACGGGATGTTCAATCCAGCTCGACCCGGAACTCACCGACATCGATCCGGCCGCGTACGTCGTGCAGTCGACGCGTCGTGGCCTGGCGCTCCGAATCCGGCGTGCCGAACCCGGTCTGGAACTCCAGTTGCACCGTGACCGGTCCGGTCAGGCTCTGCCGGCTGTCGCTGAAGTAGTTGGCCTGCACGCGGTAGACGCCGGGCAGTGGCCTCGTCAGGGTGAACACTTCAGGCCCGTAGCCTTGGGTCAGATCCTGGCTGACGCGGCCGCCGCTGGTTGAACGGTTGCTCGCGTAGTAGACGGACTCGCCCAAGGGGTCGATCACCCACAGATCGATGTCGGTGTTGTCCGCGTCCCAGCCCAGCGTCACTCGCAGGCCGATGGGCAGTGGTTCGCGCAGGGCCTGCGGGATCCGCAGGGCGTCCAGGGTGTGCGCCAGCTCCGCCGTGCCCGCGCGGGCGATGAGGTCGTTGATCTCGTGCGCGGCGATCAGTTCGATGCCGGGGAAGCGGTTGCTCCAGTCTCCGAGCGCGACCTTCCACAGAAGCTCGATCGCGCGGGCATAGTCCGGCTGCGGCAAGCGCGCGAGCGCGAGCGCGAGGTCGCGATGGCTCTGCGGCTCCTCCGGGCGCTGCGCAAGCGCGGTTTCGAACTGTTGCACGGCCAAAGTGTGCGATCCCCACTGCGAGAGTCGATGCGCCAGCACGCGAACCAGGGCGGTGTTCTCGGTCGAGAGTTCGGCCAGGTTCGAGAGCACGCGCTGGGCGAGCGCCGCATCGCCGCGCACCTCGCGCAAATGGTCCGCGGCGTCCAGGAAGAACCCCGGTGTGTCGCCATATGCCTCGCGCTGGCGCAGGTATTCGGCGTAGGCATCGTCGGCGGCCTGCATCGCCTGCAGGTAGGGCGTGTCCGGATTCCAGGCCTGGAGACGGATCTCTGCGCGGGTTGTGGCCTGGTCGCCGTCATCTTCGTCTGCGCCCTCGGAGATCGGTGCGCCGGTGACGACGATCTGATCGAGTGACATGTCGTCGGCGTTGACGGGCGCGGAGGCTGGCGCGGGGACTGGTGGCGCCAGTGCGGGCATCGCCGCCTGCTGGCGACCAGCGCCGTCGTCTTCGCGTGCGTCCGATCTCGCTCGCGGCAGCTCCGGCAGCGCTTCGCGTCGCGCGCGCAGCGCCAGCAGCAACTCGAGCTGTTCGGCGGCCTCACGTTCCCAGCGCTGCCGCGCGCGCGCATCGCTGCCCTCACGCGGCCAGCGCGATTGCAGCATGCGACTGCGTTTGTCCAGGGCCTGCGCCTGACGCAGCTCGCCGCGCACGCTGCGATCGCGGGCGGCTCGCGCCTGCCACAACCTCAGTTCGGACGAAGCCGCCTGCGGCAGCAGGGTCTCCAGCCATGGATGCGTCTGCCGATGCCAGCGGCTGAACTCCGCCCAGCCGGACAGCAGGCGGTCGATGCGCTCGCGCTCGCTCAGGCTACGGTCCGGCTTGGGTGCTGCGGCCAGCGCCTGCTCGTACTGTGCGCGAAGCTCGGCCTCCTTCGGGACGACGCGGTAGCGGACATAGTCCTCGATGCGATCCAGCACCAGCAGCGAGGTCCAGGCCGTGACGACTCCGTGCCGGGTGGCGAGCGCAGTGATGGCCTCGGCGTCCGGCCTGTCCGTTGCGGCCATGCGCTGCAGCTGCTGCTGCGCGCGCAGCCGATGCACGGCTTCACCCAGGCCGCCTTCGGCGGGTGAGGATTCACCGACCCCGATCACGAACTCCTCGCTGGCCTCGGCGTTGCCGACCCGCAGCCGCAGGCTGGATGCGCCCTCGCAGCGCGCACTCACCAGCAGGCGCGTCGAAGCGGCTTCGCCCACCTGCGGCAGCAGGTCCTCGCAGTGGCCCTCAGTGACCGCGACCGCGAGCACGCGCTGTTCCTGGGTCTGCAGAGCCGCCACCGCCGCGTCCTCATCGAGCTGCAGCAGATCGAGCACTTCGCCGCCCTGCGCGCTCGCGATGCGCCGCAAGCGCTCGTGATCCGCCGATTGCGCCGCCACAAGGATCGACACGCGGGGCCGCTGACCGCCGCGTGTCTGCAGTCGCGGCGCGGCCTCGCCGAAGTTGTGCAGGCCGTCGCCCAGCACGAGCACGCGATCGACCTCCGGCAGATCGGTGAGATCGAGGCTGGCGTAACGGCTGCCGCCATCGAGGGGCAGGACAGCGAGCGCTTCGAGCAGTGCTGCGCTGTTGCCATGGGCGACGTCGAAGCGACGCGGCGCTTCCGCGGCATCGCGGAACGGAACCAGCCAGAGCTCGCGCACACCTGCTGCCGCGATCCACGCCTGCAGCACGGCCCGCTCGCGCGCCAGATCACGCCGGGCTGCACTGGCCGAGGCATCGAAGAACAGTGCCACCCGCGCGGACTCGGGCGCGGGCGCCATGCGCTGCGCGCCGGGCTCGATGCTCGCGATCACGCTGCGCCACGCCGGCTGCAGCGGGTCCTGCGCTTCGATCTGCGCCGGTTGCGTCGCACCGGCCGGAATCGAGAACGCCAATTCGCGCTGAGGCTGCACGTTCTGGCGCACGAAGCCTGCGCTCCAGGCGGCCCCCGCGCGGTCGAACTGCAGGTCGGTGTCGGGCGAGGCCGGCGTCGGGCGCAGTTCGCCCGTGTGCGCCAGCGCCTGCACTTCGAAGCGCTCGACCGGGGCGTCAAAGCTGAGCGGCAACAGGTAGCGGTACTGACCCTCGCGCAGCGGCATCAGCTGCTCGAAGCCCAGCGCGACGCGCTTGTTGCCGCGCGCAGGTATCGGGTAGAGGCGTGTGCGGAAGACATTGCCCTGGGTAAGTTCGGCGAGGCCAGGATCGATCTGCTGCCGGCTGATCTCCTCGAAGGCGACGCGCGCGGTCTGCTTTGGCACGACCACGCCCTCGCGCATCGCCCCTTCCACTTCCAGCGCGTAGCCGGAGACGGTCTGTCCGTCAGCCAGCGGGAACACGAACTCGCCTTCGAGGACGCGTGCATTGGGATTGTGGAAGCTGAGTTCGATCCAGGTGCGGGCCAGTGGGCCCTGGCTGTCGATGCGGATCGATACCGACTGCAGCTGCACAGGCAACAGGTCCTCCGCGGGGGGAATCCAGACCCGTGGGGGCGGCAGGGGGCGCGTGTCGGGTATCGGGGTAAGCGCCTGCGCAGGCGTCAGCGCGCCGCAGGCGCAGAGCAGGACAAACAGTCGAAGCAGGCGCATCTGGGGTCGCTCCGGGCGAGTTCGCGGGCAGCCTAGCAGCTGGCGTCGCTCGCGCCATCGCGCTTCGCCAGCGCCGCGAACGAGGCACCTGGTGCCGCGGCAGGGCGGCGAATCGGAACCCTGAGCCTGCCCGCGCGCTTGTCGATGCCGCCCCGCGGCGCCATCTCGGGTCCATCAGCGGACGCGATCGGAGCTTTCACTCCACGCGCCCGGCGCAGGCTGCAAGGCGGTGTGTGCATCCATGCCGCGCACCGTCCCGGAGTCGGAGGCTGTCATGAGTTCGAGCACGAAACACAGGCGCACGGGTCGCTGGCAGCCGGGCGATACGCGGGCGGCCGTGGCGCTGGCGCAGCGCGCGAGCGAGGGCGTGATCGACATCACCGAGGGTGTGCACCAGTCCGTGCGCCGCACGCTGGGCCTTGCTCACGGCGCGACGGCAGACCGCTGCGGCGGGCTTGCCGGTCGCATCTACGCGCTGGTGCGCGGCGGACACGCCCTGGTGGGCTCGGGTGCGCAGGCGGCGCTGCGCGGGCTGGAGCGTCTGCGTGCGGCCGAGGGCGGTGGGGCATCGCGGGAGGCGCCGATCGACGCCCGTCGCCTGGCCTGGCTGGCGGCGCTCAACGGTGTCTGCGGCGATCACCTGCATGCGACCGGAAATGCGCTGGCCATCGAGCCGGAACTCGGCGCACACGACGGTTCGCTGGCGGATGCGCTGGCTGCAGCCTCCGCCTCGGGGCATCTGCTGGTGCTGGCGCATGGTCTGTGCATGAACGAGCTGCAGTGGCGCAGCCGCGGTGATCCAGGGCACGGCGCGGCGCTGGGCGCGGCCCTGGGCACGGTGCCGGTCTACTTCCGCTACAACAGCGGGCTGGCGATCGAGCACAGCGGGCGACTGCTTGCGGAGGCGCTGGAATCGGCACTGGCGGCCATGCCGCGGCCGCCGCAGCGGATCAGCCTGATCGGCCACAGCATGGGCGGCCTGGTCGTGCGCAGTGCAGAACGGCAGGCACGGCAGGCATCGCTGCGCTGGCGTGGCGCCCTGCGCGAGATCGTACTGCTGGGCACGCCCAACGAGGGCGCGCCGCTGGAGCGTCTCGGCCATGCCTTCGAACGCGTACTGGGTCGCCTGCCGTTCGCGCATCCGTTCACCCGCATTGGCGCGCTGCGCAGCCGCGGCATCCTCGACCTGCGCGATGGCCTGCACGATGCGGAGGGCCTACCCGAGGATCTGCGCTGCTATGCCGTGGCGGCCTCGCTGGCGCGCACACCGGGTCGTCTTGATACCGCGCTGCTGGGCGATGGCCTGGTGCCCGTCGAAAGCGCGCTGGGGCGCCGAGCGCTTGGCAGGCCAGCCGACGACGCGCTGGTGGTGCCGGGCACCGGCCATCTTCAGCTGCTGCGTTCACTCGCGGTGCGTCGACAGCTGTCGGACTGGCTTGCCGCGGATTGATCCATTGGCGCGGCCTACTTGGCGAGTTCGGATCGCGCTGCGACAGGGCTCAGAACCTCAGTTCGAGCTTGCACAGGGTGAGCCCATCGCTGTGCCGGAACAGCTCGACGTGCCGGAAGCCCAGGTGCGCCAGCAGCCCCAGTGAGGCTGCATTGTCCTGCTGGCAGATCGCGAGCAGGCCGGGCAGCTGCAGTGCGTCGCGGACGAAGGCCAGCGTCGCTTCAGCGGCCTCGCGGGCATAGCCGTGGCCCCAGAACTGGGGCAGGAAGGCGAAGCCCAGATCCGGTCCGGGCAGGCTGTCGCGACGCACCAGCCCGCACAGGCCCATCGGCGTCGGGTCATCGATATGGCTGATCCGCCAGAGGCCGTAGCCATGATCGCGGTAAAGCCTGCGCGGGCCGTCCTCGATGTAGCGGATGGCATCCTCTCGGCTGCGCACGCCGCGGTCGCCGATGTAGCGCAGCCAGCCCTCGCTGTTCGTCAGACGCAGGATGAAGTCGGCATCGTCAGGACCGAGCTCGTCGAAGCGCAGGCGCGGACTCATCGGATTGGGCATGGCGCAGTCTCCGTGGATGGACGAAGAACACCAGCCGCCCGCCGCTGGCGCAAGTCCCGCCATTCACGGCGGACGCTCGAGAGGGGACAATGCGCGACCGCCGCCCGACCGATCCTTCCGACCCGTGAGTCCGACGTCCCAGCACGACGCCAGCATTCCCAGCGAGACCGACATCGCCTGGATGCGCGAGGCGCTCGCACTCGCCGGCCAGGCCCGTGATCAACTCGGCGAGGTCCCCGTGGGCGCGGTGCTGGTCGACGCTGCCGGGCAGTGCATCGGCCGTGGCCTGAACCGCACGATCAGCGACCACGACCCCAGCGCCCACGCCGAGATCGTCGCCCTGCGCGAGGCCGGCCGCGCGCAGCAGAACTATCGTCTGACCGGCAGCACGCTCTACGTCACTCTGGAGCCCTGCGCGATGTGCGCCATGGCACTGGTGCATGCGCGCGTGGCACGCGTGGTGTACGCCGCCGACGACCCCAAGACCGGTGCCGTGGTCAGCGTCTTCGACCTGCTGGCCTCGCCGCGCCACAACCATCGCGTCGCGGTCTGCCGCGGCGTATTGGCTGACGAGGCCAGCGCGCTGCTGCGCGATTTCTTCCGCGCCCGCCGGGCGCAGGCCAAGCTCTCCGAACCCAAGGATCCCACTCCATGAACACCCCTATCCTGCCGCCCGACACCCGCCTGATCTGGATCGACCTGGAGATGACCGGGCTCGATACGGATCGCGACAGCATCATCGAGATCGCCACGCTGGTGACCGACAGCGAACTCAAGGTGCTCGCCGAAGGCCCCGAGATCGCGATCCACCACCCCGTTGAGCGCCTGCAGGCGATGGACGACTGGAACCGCGAGACCCACACGCGCTCCGGCCTTTGGCAGCGGGTGGTCGAGTCGCAGGTGTCGATGGCCGAGGCGGAGGCACGGACGATCGAGTTCCTGAAGGCCTGGGTGCCGGCCGGCAAGTCTCCCATGTGCGGCAACAGCATCTGCCAGGACCGCCGCTTTCTGGCCCGCGAGATGGCGGTCTTGGAGCGCTACTTCCACTACCGCAACCTCGACGTCTCGACGGTCAAGGAGCTGGCCAAGCGCTGGGCCCCGCAAGTTGCGCAAGGTCTGAAAAAGAACGGCGCGCATACGGCGCTGTCCGACATCCGCGAGTCGGTGGCCGAGTTGGCCTACTACCGCGGGTTCATGGGCGTGCTGGGAGGGGCGGCGGCAGGCTGATGCCCGGCGCTCAGCCGATCAGGCCTTCGAATTCAGAGGCCAGTTCCCGCGGGCTGGGCATGTCCTCCAGCAAGGCTTCATCGAGTTCGAGTGCGTCCAGTACCTGGACGGGCAGGGTGCCGGCCAGCTCTTCGGGGTCGAGGCCGTTCTCGTCGCAGCGTGCGCGCCAGGCGGCGACGTGGACCACCGCGGCCAGGCGATCGAATTCCGCGAGCTCCAGCGGCTCGTTCCAGGCCTTCAGCGCCGCCGGATAGGCACTGGGAAAACGCCACAGCTCGGCGAGGCGGGCGCCGACCTGCGGGAAGCTGTAGCCAAAGGAGTGGCGCTCGACATCGCTGCGGCGCGGATCGAACCCGCCGGCCACGCGCGAGACGGCGAGCATTTTCTCGGGCATGGCGGCGTGCATCACCAGCTGGCCGAGGGCGTGCATCAGTCCGACCGTGAAGCCATGGTTCGGATCGACTCCCGCGGGCTTGGCCAACCAGCGAGCGATGACCGCCGCTTTCAGGCTGTAGCGCCAGAACGCGGCGAGGTCGAGGCCCGGGATGGGGCGGAAACTGCTGGTGAGGCCGGCGCTGATCACCAGCGTGCGCACGGTCGAGAAGCCGAGCATGCGCAGCGCGTCATCGATGGTGCCGATGGGCCGAGGCGGATGGTAGTAGGCCGAGTTGGCCAGCCGCAGCAGGCGCGCAGAAAGCACCGGGTCCGCCGCGATTTTCGGCGCGAGCTCGCCGATCATCACGTTGTCGTCGTCGAGGCTGCTGATCAGCTCCTGGACCACCTTGGGTACTGTCGGCAGGGCGCTGGCGTGGTCGAAGAGAGCGTCGAACTGCATGCAGGACTCCGGCGGAAGTGAGGTGCTGGCCGCCGAGTCTAATCCGTACGCACGCGGTACGCCTCCGCCAGCGTGATTTCCCCGGATCTGGCGAGATCCAGCGCCGATTGTGTGATCGAGCGCATTCCTCCCGCGAGCGCTGCTTCATGGATGCGATCGGCCTCTGCGCCGGGCACCATCAGCCGGCGGATCTCCGGAGTGACTTCAAGCAGCTCGTAGACAGCCCGACGGCCCTTGACGCCGTGGCCTGCGCATTCCTGACAGCCGCGGCCGCGCTGGAACAGCTCGCCCTCGGCCACGCTCAGGGCCTCGCGCATATGTGTCTCGCCCTTTTCGGGCTGGTGACAGTGGAGGCAATTCAGCCTGACCAGCCGCTGTGCCAGCACCGCCAGCAGCGAGCTTCGCAGGAGATAGGACTCGACGCCGAGATCCAGCAGGCGGGTGATCGTGGTCGCCGCGGTATTGGTGTGCAGGGTGCTGAGCAACAGATGGCCGGTCAGCGCGGCATCGACGGCGATGCCGGCGGTCTCGCGGTCGCGGATTTCACCGACCATGATCACGTCAGGGTCGTGGCGCAGCATGTTGCGCAGCGCGCTGGCGAAGGTGAAGTCGGCGGCGCGGTTGACCTGCATCTGCTGCAGGCCGGTGATGTGGTATTCCACCGGGTCTTCCACCGTGAGGATGTTGAGCGCGCGGCGACGCAGCTCCAGCAGCAGGGCGTAGAGCGTGGTCGACTTGCCGCAGCCGGTCGGCCCGGTCGCCAGGAACATGCCGTGGCTGCGCTCCATCACCCGGCGGATCACTGCGCGGTCCTGCGGACTGAAGCCGATGCCGTCGATGTCCTTCAGGCTGTCGGCGGTGTTGAGCAGGCGGATCACCGCGCCCTCGCCCCAGACCGTGGGCATGATCGAGATGCGCATGTCGGGCCTGCGCCCGTCGTCGAGCGTGAGGCTGCAGCGGCCGTCCTGCGGGCGCCGGTGCTCGGCGAGGTTCATCAGGCCAATGACCTTGATGCGGCTTATCAGGGCCGGCGCCAGCGCGGGCAGGAAGCGGCGCACGGGCAGCAGCTCACCGTCGATGCGGTAGAGCAGCTCCAGGCCATCCTCGGCCGGGCGCAGGTGCACATCCGAGGCGCGCCGGGCCAGTGCCTCGACCAGCAGGTCGTGGATGATCCGCACCACGCTGCGCTCGCGGGCCAGCCGCTCGTTGTCGCGGTCGCTGGTGTCGCTGGCGCACAGGCCGGGGTCCAGCCCCAGCTCGCGCACCACGTGGATGTCCTCGATGCGGTCGTAGCTCATCGCCAGCAGCTTGCCCAGCACCTCGCTGTCGGCCAGCAGCGGCACCACGCGCTGGCGCGAGAGGAAGTCGAGCTGCTCCAGCGCCGCTGAATCGAGCGGGTTCTCCATCGCCACGGCGATGCGCTCCTTGAAGCGCATCAGCGGCACGGCACGCAGCTGCCGCGCGCGACTGGGCGGGACCAGGGCGAGTGTGGCCTCCTCGCCATCGAGGATCGGCGCCAGCAGCACCGGCAGACCGAGGCGCTCGGCCTCAGCC
Source organism: Lysobacterales bacterium (assembly GCA_046318115.1). Lineage (GTDB taxonomy): Bacteria > Pseudomonadota > Gammaproteobacteria > Xanthomonadales > Xanthomonadaceae > Aquimonas. Next base: position 66,510 of record JBKCVA010000157.1, read on the forward strand.
AGTCGCGCATCGGTGAGGCGACTCAGCGTGCGCAGATGTTCGATCGGGTGGCGCAACGCCGACAGTGACCAGTCGATGCTGCCCTGGGCCGTTGCAGCCACGTAGGTTTCGATGTCTTCGAGCGCGCCGAGCGCAATCACCCCGGTCGCGCCGCCGCGCGGCGCGTCTACGAATCCCATCACCCGCGTTCCCCAAGGGGTGGCCGTAGTGGCCGACGGTCCCCAGTCTGCCGTCTGCAGAGGGGAAAGGCTTGATTGGGATCAGACGGTGAGATCGATCTGCTGCACGGCACCTGCGGTTGCGGCGGTGCTCAGGTAGAGCCCGGTGCTTCGCACCTGGCCGAGATCGCTGTTGTTCACTCCGCGCAGGTCGAAAGCGCTGCTGATCGGGCGCAGGCTGATGGCGGCAACGCCGGCGTCCTCGAGCGTGAGCAACTGACCGCCCTGGCGGCGTTCTTCCTCTTCGCGCGAGCGGGCGCCGGTTTCCGGCGCGGTCGGATCGGGCATCCACACCCTCAGCCGGCCGAAAACAGTGTCGCCGGAGTCGATCCAGCCGTTGCCGTCCGAATCGAAGGCCAAGAGTTCGCCGAAGCCATCGCCCGTCTTCGCGCCGAACAGCTCGCTGCCATCGTTGACGCGGCCATCGGCGTTGCGGTCGAAGGTGAGGAAGCCGCTGCCCGAGCGCAGCATCGGCAGGGCCTCGGTCTGGCCGTCGGCATCCAGGTCGAACGCGAAGCGCTGATCGCTGAGCTGGGCTGCGCGGCCGTCGAAGTTGATCACCAGCGGATCCTTGCGCTGCGCGGCAGCGCCGGCCTGCAGACGCAGTTCGACGGTTTCGCTGTAGGCGCGCTCCATGGAGAGAGTGAGCGAGAACCGGGTCCGCGCGCCGTCGGCGGTCAACACTTCGCCCCGGGCGCTTACCGTGGTGCGCTCGTACTCGCTGCGAGTGGCGCGGAACTGGTAGTCCAGGCTGAACCCGGGATCGGACTCGGTTGGCGCCGCGGGGGGCGGCTGAGCCTGTGCTGAGGCTGCTGCGGCGGCCGCCTCCGGATCGTTTGGGCGGGCGCTCAGTTGGCCGGCGTCGAACAGCTTCACCGGTCGTCCGGTCAGGGTTTCGATCAGTCGGATCAGCAGGCTCAGGTTCGGGTCGTTGCGCGCACCGGCCTCGTCGGTCGCGGCCACTTCCTCGGGCGCCAGCAGTGGTGACCCGCCTGCGCCGACCTGCAGGGCGAGTTCGCGGCCGCGGTCTGACAGCTGGATCTCGGCGCGTGCCTGTGGCGCAGGGCCGATGCGCAGATCCAGCCGCTCCTCGCGGGCTTCCGTTTGTCGGAATTCGCGCGCGGAAGCGAGCTGCAGTTCGGTGGCGACAATGCGCATGGCCATGCTCCTTGTGGGGTGCGGAACTGGAATTCCGCTGGTCGGAGTAGCGGCCGGGTCAGAGGAAACTTTAGCCGCGCATTTCGTGGATCCGCGCGTTCGCGCTGCTACGCTTCGGCGCTTGCCTACGCAATGGATGCCTGCATGACTCCGAGCCCCCTGGTCGATCTCCGCAACCAGCACTTCATGCTCAACGAGGTGCTCGACCTGCCGGCCCTGCTGCGCCTGCCGGCCTTCGCCGAGCACGGCGAGGATTCGGTGGCGGCCGTGCTGGACGCCGCCCACACGCTGGCCGCGGAAGTCTTCCTGCCGCAGGCCTCCGAGGCCGATCGCGAGGAGCCGCGATTCGTCGATGGCGAGGTGCTGCTGCCCGCATCGACCCGCGAGGTGACGCGGGCCTACGCCGAGGGCGGCTTCAACGCGGCGGCCGCTCCTGTCGATCACGGCGGCCTGGGCCTGCCCTACACGGTGGCGCTGGCCGCCGATGGCCTGTTCATGGGCGCCAACACGGCCGCGGCCGGCTACGGACTGCTGACCCGCGGTGCCGCGCATCTGCTGCTGGCCCACGGCTCGCCCGAACAGATCCGGCGCTACGCCGAGCCCCTGCTGGCCGGGCGCTTCTTCGGCACGATGTGTTTGTCCGAACCGCAGGCGGGCAGCTCGCTGGGCGACATCCGCACGCGCGCCATCCCGCAGGCCGACGGCAGCTATCGCCTCGAAGGCCAGAAGATGTGGATCTCCAGCGGCGAGCACGCGCTGGGCGAGACCATCATCCACCTCGTGCTGGCGCGCATCGAAGGCGCACCGGCCGGCACCCGCGGCATCAGCCTGTTCGCCGTGCCACGCAACCATGTCGGCGCCGATGGGCAAGTCGGGGAGCGCAACGACGTGCAGCTGGCCGGCCTGAACCACAAGCTGGGTCAGCGCGGCATCGTCAACACCGTGCTCAAGTTCGGCGAACGCGGCGCGTGCGTGGCTGAGCTGGTCGGCAAGCCGCATCAGGGGCTGGCGGCGATGTTCCACATGATGAACGAGGCACGCATCGGCGTCGGCATCGGCGCGATCATGCTGGCTTACCGCGGCTATCTGTATGCGCTGCAGTACGCCCGCGAGCGCCTGCAGGGGCGGCCGGTCGACAACCGCGACCCGGAAGCCAAGCCCGTCGCCATCATCGAGCACGCCGACGTGCGTCGCCTGCTGCTGCGCCAGCGCGCCCTGGTCGAGGGCGGCTACGCGCTGTGCCTGTATGCCGCCAGCCTGGTCGATCTGAAGGCGCACGCAGGGAACGAAAGTGAGCGTGAGGAAGCCGGCCGCCTGCTCGACCTGCTGACGCCGATCGTCAAGGGCTGGTGCTCGGAGTTCGGCGTGCAGGCCTCGGACCACGCGATCCAGGTGCTGGGCGGCTACGGCTACACCCGCGAATACCCGGTGGAACAGCTCTGGCGCGACAACCGCCTGAACCCGATCCACGAGGGCACCAACGGCATCCAGGCCATCGATCTCCTTGCGCGCAAGGCGCTGGCGGAGCAGGGCGCGGTCCTGCGCCTGCTCGGCCAGCGCATCGAAGCGACGCTCTCCGAAGCCGCCGAACATCCCGACTGGGTTGAAGCCACCGTGCTGCTGCGCGTGCTGACCCAGAAAGTCGGCGTCACCGCCGCCAGCGTCGCCAGCCGCCTGCAGCGCGGTGAGGCCGGACTTGCGCTCGCCAATGCGAGCCACTTCCTGCACGCCGCAGGTCACGCGGTGGTCGGCTGGCTGTGGTTGAAGCAGGCGCTGGTCGCCCAGAAACAGCTGGATTCAGGCCAGGGCGATGCCGACTTCCTGCGCGGCAAGCTGCAGACTTGCCGCTACTTCCTGGCGCAGGAACTGCCGACCGCGATGCATGCGATAAGCCTCGTCGCGGGCTGCGAGGACTCGTTCTTCGCGATGCGCGGGGAGTGGTTCTAGGCAATCGGGATCAAGTCCCTGCTGGCCTTGGTCCGCGGTTGCGCGTCTGCCGTGTGTCCGGACATCGCGATGCCGACGCCGGAATCGATGTCTGGCCGGAGCTTACGGCGCTGTCCGCGTCATGGTCTGTGCCATCCACTCCGCATAGTGCTGCAGCCGCACGCCGATGCTGGACTCGCCGTACTTGCCGGGCTTGATGTCCGTGCCCTCGACGATGCCGCGTTTCCACGCCGCGACGCCCGCCAGCTGCCAGCGGTCGTCCACGGCAATCAACAGCGGCCC
>JBKCVA010000158.1:0-10791 GCA_046318115.1 Lysobacterales bacterium
ACGTCCCATCCCCTTGAGAGACGGCGCGACCGGTCAATGCAAAATGCAATCCGGACCGCGACACTCCACCGTCTCCCTGGCGACCATAGCGTTGTGGAACCACCCGATCCCATCCCGAACTCGGAAGTGAAACGCAACCGCGCCGATGGTAGTGTGGCATTTGCCATGTGAGAGTAGGTCATCGCCAGGGCCTTACACCAAAAGGGCCACCCCATGCGGGGTGGCCCTTTTTCTTCGTGGACCACAGGAAATGTGTAAGCGTCCGTTGACCTTCCGTAAGCGTCCGGCCAAGCGTAAGCTCTCCCGTCAAGCGGAAAATGAATTCCTAGAACCTTCGGCTGCTTGGGCTTTGTGCTCGGCGGGTGTCATCCCGCCGAGGGCGTCATGGGGTCGTTCCTCGTTGTAGTCGAGCATCCACCACCACGCCGCCTCGCGGACGTCGTCCAAGCGAGAGAACAGGTACTGGTCCAAGACCTCCTCGCGGAATGTCCGGTTGAAGCGCTCGATGTAGGCGTTTTGATTGGGCTTGCCGGGCTGGATGTACTGGATGGCCATACCTTGGGACTTCGCCCAAGCCACGAATGCTTCGCCGAGAAACTCGGGGCCGTTGTCGGTGCGCAGCACCTGCGGCAGCCCACGCTCGCGCTGCAGGCGCTCGAAGACTCGGATCAGGCGCTGCGCGTTGATCGAGGTGTCGACCTCGATGTGCAGCGCCTCGCGGTTGAAGTCGTCGATCACGTTGAAGGTGCGGAAGCGTCGGCCGCAGGCGAGCGCGTCACTCATGAAGTCCGCCGACCACACGCTGTCGGGCAGTCGCGGCACATACAGCGGTACGCGCTCGCGTTTGGGAAGACGACGCTTGGCGGGGCGGCGCAGATTGAGCTTCATGGCCTTGTACACGCGGTAGATGCGCTTGGGATTCCAGTCGGGACGGCGGCGCCGCAGCAGGTCCGAGCACTTCCAGAAGCCTCGGCTCGGCCGCTCGTGCACGGCTTCGGAAAGCGCTGCGATCAGTTCGGCCTCGCGCACCGTCCAGTCCAACGGCGGGGCGTACCAGGCCGAGCGTGAGAGCCCGACACAGGCGCAGCACCGACGCAGCGGCAGGCGATGGGTTTCCACCAGGAAACGCACCGCCTCGCGCTTCTGCGCCGGAGCTACAACTTTTTTGCGATCAGGTCCTTCATCGCCGAGTTCTCCAGCGCGAGGTCTGCGTACAGTCGCTTGAGGTGGCTGTTTTCCTCCTCCAGCTCGCGCACACGCTTGAGCTCCGAGGCCTCCATGCCACCGAACTTCGACTTCCACTGGTAGTACGTCGCCACACTGATCCCGGCCTGCCGGCAAACGTCCTTGACCGGCATACCCGCATCGGCCTGCTTGGGGATCGAGACGATCTGCGTCTCGCTGAACTTCGACTTGCGCATCTGAACCTCCTGGCTGGGAAACCTTGAGGTCAGGCGCTATTCAGAACGACAGTTCTTGAACTACTTCAGGGCGTAGCCGAACTGCTGACGAAACTGCTCGGCGAACTCCTCATAGTCGAAGCGTTGATTCTGCGGGCCAAGATGCTCGATCTTGAGTGCGCCCATCAGCGACGCGATACGGCCTGCCGTTGCCAGATCCATATCATTCATCAGTCCGAAAATCAGGCCGGCGCGGTAAGCGTCGCCGCACCCAGTCGGATCCACAACGCGCATCGCATTCGCAGCGGGTACATGCATCACACCCTGGCGGGTGTGCACTTCGGAGCCCTTTGGTCCCCGGGTGATGATGTACGCCTGAACCCTCTCGGCGATGTCCTTAGTGCCGAATCCGCTCTTCTCCTGCAGCAGGCTCGACTCGTAGTCATTGACAGTCACGTAAGTCGCTTGTTCGATCATCTGGCGCAACTCCTCGCCATTGAAGAGTGGCATGGCCTGGCCCGGATCAAAGATGAAGGGAATACCCAATTCAGCAAACTCTCGCGAGTTCTGCAGCATTGCCTCGTAACCATCCGGACCGACGATCCCAAACCTCACCCCCGCCACATCGCGGACGTGGTTCTCATAGGAGCGCATCATCGCGCCCGGGTGGAAGGCCGTGATCTGGTTGTCATCGAGGTCGGTGGTGATGAAAGCCTGTGCGGTGAAAAGGTCATCGATTACCTTAACGTGGTCGAGGCTGATACCACAGCTAACGAAATGCTCCCGATAGGGGGCGAAATCTTGACCGACCGTCGCCATCGGTATGGGATGTCCGCCAAGCAGCTTAAGGTTGTAGGCGATATTGCCCGCACAGCCGCCGAACTCGCGGCGCATGCGAGGCACCAGGAAAGAGACGTTCAGGATATGCACCTTGTCCGGCAGGATGTGATTCTTGAACTGGTCCTGGAACACCATGATGGTGTCGTACGCAAGCGATCCGCAGATTAGGGCAGGCATGGGGGCTCCGGTACGAGGCCGATGGTTGGCACTCAATTTGAGGGGTGTGGATCGGCTGCCGCCGACGGACCTACAAGTTTGAAGCATGTGGACGACATCCGCACCCTTTGCTCAACCACTGTGGAAGGCGGTCGTGCGAGCAGGCTGATCCGCACCTCGGACTCGCTCGTGGGCCGACGGTCAGCGCTAGATCTCGGCTGCACGAGGCGCGTGCGCCTGGCGTGCTTGTGTCTGGAGAGGTGGCGCTTCACGGCAGGGAAGCGCCATCTCCCGCTGCATCTGCTCCGCTATCGCGAGAGCCTCAATGGGATTCCTTGCTGAGCGCAAGGGCGCTTGCTAGGCTTGAGCGCTTTTCTGCCGGAGCGCGCCGCGCCATGTTCAAGAGCCTTCGAGGCCTCTTCTCCAACGATCTTTCGATCGACCTTGGCACCGCCAACACCCTGATCTATGTGAGAAATCAGGGGATTGTGCTGAACGAGCCCTCGGTCGTCGCGATCCGACAGGACCGAGGTCCTGGCTCGCACAAGTCGGTGGCTGCAGTGGGACACGAGGCCAAGCGCATGCTGGGCCGGACGCCGGGCAACATCTCCACCATACGCCCGATGAAGGATGGCGTCATCGCCGACTTCAGCACTACGGAAGAAATGCTGAAGCACTTCATACGCAAGGTGCACCGCTCGCGTTTCCTGCGTCCCAGCCCGCGAGTTCTCATCTGCGTGCCCTGCGGTTCCACCCAGGTCGAGCGTCGGGCGATCAAGGAGTCTGCCGAGGAAGCGGGTGCGCGCGAGGTTTTCCTCATCGAGGAGCCGATGGCCGCGGCGATTGGAGCAGGCATCCCAGTGCACGAGGCGCGCGGTGCGATGGTCCTGGACATCGGCGGTGGTACTTCGGAAGTCGCGGTGATTTCGCTTAACGGCATCGTGTATTCGCAGTCGGTGCGCATCGGGGGGGACCGCTTCGACGAGGCGATCATCAGCTACGTACGTCGCAACCACGGCACCCTGATCGGCGAAACCACGGCTGAAAAGATCAAGATCGAGATCGGCTGCGCCTTCCCTCAGGCGGAAGTGCGTGAAATAGAGTTTTCCGGACGCAACCTGGCAGAGGGGGTGCCCCGGAACTTCACCATGAACTCGAACGAAGTTCTGGAAGCCCTGCATGAGCCCCTTGCCGGCATCACCAGTGCCGTGCGAGCAGCGCTGGAACAAACACCGCCGGAGCTTTGCGCTGACGTCGCCGAGCGCGGCATCGTGTTGACTGGCGGGGGTGCCCTGCTCCGAGACCTCGACCGCCTCATCTCCGAGGAAACCGGCCTGCACGTCCACGTGGCGGATGACCCGCTCACGTGCGTTGCACGCGGTGGTGGTCGCGCGCTTGAGCTGATCGACATGCACGGTAACGACTTTTTTGCTCCCGAGTGAAGTGGTATGGCCGTGGAAGGTGGGCTGGTCAGGGCGTCGGCCCGCGAAGCGCCTGCGTGAAAGCCGAAGCCGCGATCGGGCCGACGATTAACGCAGGCTCCATGCTGCGGGCGAAACGTTGCGAAGACCCGCACGCGATACCTCCGTCGAATCCAAGCGGTCTTTCGTGAACTACAACCCTCGCCAGACTCCGGGATTGTTTGCAGATACCGGCGTCGGCCCCATCCGTCTGCTTGTCTACCTGCTCGCCGCGGTTGGATTGATGGTGGCGGACCATCGCACAGCGTTGCTTGAACGCGCGCGGAACCACGCACTCGCTTTCGTGCAGCCGGTTTACGCATTGGCCACGCTGCCTTCGCTGGCCGCCCGAGCGGCCTCTGATTTCTTTGCTTCCCGGGAGCGGCTCCAAGTCGAACGCGACGACTTTCAACGCCGGCTTCTGATCGCCGAGGCGCGGCTCAGCCGCCTGCAGGCTGTGCAGGTCGAAAATCTGCGCTTGAGGGAGCTGTTGAACGGGACGCGTGGGCTCCAGCTCGGCGTTCAGGTTGCGTCTGTGCTGGACGTGGATCTGGACCCGTTCCGCCACCGCATCCTCCTCGACGCCGGATCACAACGCGGTGCCCGAGAAGGCATGGCCCTGATCGATGCGGGCGGTGTGGTGGGGCAGATACTGAAGGTGACTTCCTTCACATCCACGGCGCTCCTGATCTCCGATCCGAACCACAGCGTCCCGGTCCAGGTGGTGCGCACGGGCCTTCGAACCATCGCCTATGGCACAGGTCGCACCGATGAACTCGTCCTCCCCAACATCCCGCAGAGTGCCGACTTGGCGAACGGCGACCAGCTCGTTACATCAGGTATCGGCGGGCGGTTTCCGGCGGGACTCGCTGTTGGAGAGATCACTGCGATCACTGCGGATGACACTCGACTGTTTCTGGTCGCCAGCGCCCGTCCCGCGGCGCGACTGGATCGGTCCGGTGAGGTACTTCTGCTCTCGATGAGCGAGTCGATGCCCGACTTTGGGCCACCGATCGAGCTGATGTCAGCGCCGCCGGAGAGCCCGTGATGCGTTTGCGCGGCTACGCGTTGTTTCCGCTTTCCCTCGGCGTCGCTTTGCTCTTGGGCTTGTTGCCCATACCCGTCGAGCTCGCGGGATTGAAGCCCTTCTGGCTTGCCCTGGTGGTCTGCTACTGGCTGCTCGAGACGCCGGAGCGGATCGGCCTCGGCGTTGCGTTCGCCGTTGGGCTGGCTGCCGATATCGTGCACGGGAGCTTGCTCGGAGAGCACGCGCTGCGTCTGTGTATGCTGGCCTTCATCGTTCTGAGGTTTCGTCCTCGTCTGCGCTTCTTCACCCTCTGGCAGCAAGCTCTTGCCGTCGGTGCCATGCTGCTGAACGACCGCATCGTTGTCTTGATGATTCGCGGTTTCAGTGGTGAAGCGATGCCACCCATGGCCTTCTGGCTGTCGCCGTTGGTGGGCTTGGCGCTTTGGCCCTGGTTGTTTCTCGCGCTGGACGGCTTGCGCCTGCGCGCCCGCCAGCGAGGCGACTGAACATGCGTAGCGTGCGCCGGCTTCGCGACCCCGGTGCTGAGGCGCGCCTCTTCAGGTCGCGCGCAGTCGTGGCGTTCGCGCTCGCAGTGGTGGTACTGCTTGCGCTTGCAACGCGCTTTGCCTATCTGCAGGTCACCCGCCACCAGGAGTACGCGACCGAGTCCGAGGCCAACCGTATTCGCGCGAGGCCGATCGTTCCGGCGCGTGGCCTCATCTACGACCGGGCGGGGCGCTTGCTCGCGGACAACGTGCCTGCCTACAGGCTCGAAATCATTCCCGAGCAGGTGGAGGATATGGACGCCACGCTGCGGTCCCTGTCCGAGCTGCTGCAATTGAGCGAAGAAGAACTCGAGGGTTTCGAAGGCGATCGACTCTCCAAGAGGTCTTTCCAGGCAGTGCCGCTCAAGCTCCGCCTGAGCGAATCGGAGGTGGCGAAGTTCGCGGTCCGCCGGCATGAGTTTCCCGGTGTGGACGTCGTCCCCTACCTGACCCGTCGCTATCCCTACGGTGAACTTCTGGGACACGTGATCGGATACGTCGGGCGTATCGACGCTGAGGATCAGGAAAGCCTCGATCCCGTGCGCTATCGAGGCGCCACCCATGTCGGCAAGTCGGGCATCGAGCGCTTTTACGAAAGCCGGCTGCACGGCCAGGTCGGCATCGAGCGTGTCGAGATCAACGCCGAAGGCCGAACACTGCGGGTGCTGGAGCGGCACCCGGCTGAGTCGGGCGAGCATCTCTACTTGAGCCTCGATCTGGAACTGCAGCAGGCCGCAGTGGCCGCGTTTGCCGGGCAATCAGGGGCGGCGGTCGCCATGGACCCGCGCACTGGCGAAGTCCTTGCGATGGTGAGCCTGCCCAGCTACGACCCCAACCCTTTCGTCAACGGCATCGGCCGCGCCGCCTATGCGGACCTGCTGAACGCGCCCTCGCGTCCCTTGTTCAACCGCGTGCTCCTGGGGGGGTACGAACCCGGTTCAACCATGAAGCCGTTCATCGCGCTTGCCGGGCTTGAACTGGGCCTGCGTCGGCCCTCCGACACCGTGTTCTCAAGCGGAGCCTTCCGGCTGCCCGGACAGGAGCGTGAGTACCGCGACTGGCGAAGAGGGGGGCACGGAACCATCGACCTGCGCGAGTCCTTGGCGCAGTCTGTCAACACCTACTACTACCAGCTTGCCCTCGACCTCGGGATCGAGCGGCTCACGGGCTTCACCTCGCAGTTCGGCTTCGGTGCGCCGACCGGCGTCGATCTGATAGGTGAGTCAGCTGGAATCCTGCCGACACCCGCTTGGAAGCGCGCCGCACGCAATCTGCCGTGGTACCCCGGAGAGACGGTCATTGCTGGGATCGGTCAGGGGTTCTGGGTGACGACGCCCCTGCAGCTGGCCTATGCGACAGCCATCCTTGCTGCTGGCGGCGAGCGCCATCCTCCGCATCTGCTGCGTGCAGTCCAAGCAGGTTTCGATGCGGAGATCGTGCACGTTGACGTCCCGACGATCGAGCCAGCCCTGTCGATCCGGCCCGACCACCTGCAGGCAGTCGTTGAAGGCATGGAAGCGGTGATGCATGGGCCGACCGGAACCGCGCGCGCAATGGGCGAGGGCCTGTCCTACCGGATCGCCAGCAAGACTGGCACCGCCCAGCGCGTCAGCCGTAGCGGCGACACCGATGTCGACCCCGCGCGGCTCGCCGCAAACCAGCGCAACCAAGCCCTTTTCATCGCCTTTGCTCCCGCCAGCGAGCCCACCATCGCGCTGGCCCTGGTCATCGAAGCGGGGGGCTCGGGTACGCGCGCGGCGGCGCCTGTGGCGCGGCAGATCCTCGACGCCTGGATCCTGCGCGAGGCCACTCCGTGAACAGGCCCTTTCGTCCCCTCGCTGGGATGCTCGGCGCGTTCGTGCCCCGACTCGACCTGCCGTTGCTCGCCGGATTGCTTGCGCTGGCAGCGGCGGGGCTGATGACCCTGCACAGCGCCACTCACGGCAACCCAGCGCTTTTCACCGCACAGGCGCTGCGCTTCGCGGCAGGCTTCGGCGCGCTGTGGGTGATCGCGCTGATTCCACCTCAGCAGCTGCGCCTTTGGACGCCGTGGCTGTTCGCGCTCAGTCTTGTGCTCCTTCTGCTTGTTCCGGTGCTGGGCACAGGTCGCAGCGGCCGTCACTGGCTCAACCTTGGCGTGTTCTACCTGCAGCCGGCGGAGTTGGTTAAGCTCACTCTGCCCATGGCCGTCGCCGCCTTTCTGCACGGCCAGTCACTGCCACCGCGCTGGAGCAGCCTGCTGGTCTGCGCACCCATCATTGGCGTGCCAGCAGCCCTGATCGCCATCCAGCCCGATCTTGGCGGGGCGGTCACGGTCGCGGCTTCGGGCTGCTTCGTGATCTTCTTTGCTGGCCTTGCCTGGTCGCGGATCGCGCTGTTCGCCGGCGTCGGTGTTGCGGCGGCGCCGGTGGGCTGGTTCTTTCTGAAGGAGTATCAGCGCGCACGTCTCACCACCTTCCTTGATCCCGAAAGCGATCCGCTGGGCTCGGGCTGGAACATCATCCAATCGAAGATCGCGGTCGGCTCGGGCGGCGTGTTCGGCAAGGGCTGGGGCGAGGGCACGCAATCCAGGCTTGACTTTCTGCCCGAGCACACCACCGACTTCATCTTTTCAGTGTTCGCCGAAGAGTTCGGCCTGGTCGGCGTCGTCGGCATGCTGCTGTTGTTCACCTTCATCATCGGCCGCAGTCTCTGGATCGTCGCGCAGTCGCGCGACACCTTCGCTCGCCTGGTCGGCAGTGCCTTGGCCATGACTTTCTTCCTGTTCGTCGTGCTGAACAGCGGCATGATTTCGGGCGTGCTGCCCGTGGTAGGCGTGCCAATGCCGCTCATGAGCTACGGCGGCACCTCTGCCGTATCGCTGCTGGCGGGTTTCGGAATCATCATGTCGGTCAACGCGCACCGCCGGTTCATGGGCGAATGAGCCGCCCTCGTGACTTCAAGCCCTGCAACGCGCTGTCGCACCCGCCTAGCCTTGTCGAAACACCACCGGAGACCCGCATGATCTCGCGTTCCCGTCCCACCCGCAGCCTGCTGGCTGCGACGCTCGCTTCCCTGTTCCTGGCCGGCTGTGGCGGCACTGCACCCGAACCCGCTGCCACACAGGCGGAACCCGCCAAGACCGAGGTGACCCCAGTGGCAGCGGCCGAAGACCCCTATTTGTGGCTGGAGGATGTCGAGGGCGAGAAGGCGCTCGACTGGGTACGCACGCAGAACGCCGCCTCCAAGGACATGCTGGAGGGCATCCAAGGTTTCGCCGAGCTGCGAGACGACCTGCGCGCGATCCTCGACTCCAACGACAAGATTCCCTTTGTCCGCGAAATGGGCGGCTACCTGTACAACTTCTGGCAGGACGCCAACAACCCGCGCGGGCTGTGGCGCCGCACCACGCTGGACAGTTACCGCTCGGCCGCGCCTGAGTGGGAGGTGATCCTTGACCTTGATGCGCTGAACAAGGCGGAGGGCGAGAACTGGGTGTGGGCGGGCTCTGACTGCCTGCGACCCGAGTACACGCGCTGCCTGCTGTCGCTGTCGCGCGGCGGCGCCGACGCCAACGTCACCCGCGAGTTCGATATTGCGAGCAAGTCCTTCGTCGAAGGCGGCTTCTTCCGCCCCGAAGCCAAGGGCGGCATGGGCTGGATCGACCTCGACACGGTCTTCGTCTACACCGATTTCGGCGACGGCTCGATGACCAGCTCGGGCTATCCGCGCATCGCCAAGCGCTGGAAGCGCGGCACGGAGCTGGCCACTGCCGAGACCGTGTACGAGGGCCAGGCCGATGACATGTACATCGCTGCCATGCACGACGACACGCCAGGCTTCGAGCGCAGCTTCGTCTCCCGCACGCTGGCCTTCTACAACGACGAGCTCTACCTGATTGGCGAGGGCGCTCAGCTCACCAAGATCGATGCGCCGAACAGCGCCAACAAGTCGGTGCACAAGGACTGGCTGTTGCTGGAGCTGCGCGAGCCGCTGACAGTGGCGGAGACCACCTTCGCTGCAGGCAGTCTGCTGGCGGCCAAGCTCGACGCCTTCCTCGCCGGCGAACGCAGATTCACTGTGCTCTTCCAGCCCAGCGACACGACCTCGCTGGCCGGCTACAGCTTCACCGCCAACCATCTGGTGTTGAACGTTCTGGAGGACGTCAAGAACCGCTTGAGCGTGCTGACGCCTGCCGCCGAAGCCGGCGAGGCTTGGCCCTCACAGCCGCTGCCGGGCGCGCCGGCTTTTGGCACGGTTTCGGTCAGCGCCTACGATGAGGAAAAGTCCGACCTGGTGTGGATGACCAGCACCGACTACCTGACTCCGACCACGCTCTACCTCGGCGAGCTCTTGGGCGAGAAGGCCAAGCTCAAGGAGATGCCTTCGTTCTTCGACAAGGAAGGCTTGGAGATCACGCAGGGCTTCGCGACCAGCGAGGATGGCACCCGGGTTCCGTACTTCATGGTGGCGCGCCAGGGCCTTGAGCGTAACGGCAAGAACCCGACCCTGCTGTACGGCTACGGCGGTTTCGAGGTCTCGCTCACTCCCGGCTACTCCGGCGCGGTTGGCCGCGCCTGGCTGCAGGACGGCGGCGTCTACGTGGTCGCCAACATCCGCGGCGGCGGTGAGTACGGCCCGCGCTGGCACCAGGCCGCGCTGAAGGCCAACCGCAACAAGGCTTACGAGGACTTCGCGGCGGTCGCGAAGGAGCTCATCGCACAGAACATCACCGCGCCGGCGCATCTCGGCATGCAGGGCGGCAGCAACGGCGGCCTGCTGATGGGCAATATGACCGTGATGTATCCCGATCTGTTCGGCGCCGTGGTCTGCCAGGTGCCCCTGCTCGACATGAAGCGCTATCACCTGCTGCTGGCGGGCGCCTCGTGGATGGCCGAGTACGGCAACCCCGACACTGCCGACTGGGAGTTCCTGCAGAAGTACTCGCCCTACCAGAACGTCAAAGCCGACGCGAAGTATCCGCCGGTGCTGTTCACCACCTCGACCCGCGACGACCGCGTGCATCCGGGCCACGCCCGCAAGATGTTCGCGCGCATGCAAGAGCAGGGCCACAGCGTTGCCTACTACGAAAACATCGAGGGTGGCCATGGCGGTGCGGCCGACAACGGCCAGCGCGCCTACATGCAGGCCATCGCCTACAGCTTCCTGCGCCAGCACCTGTTCCCGAAGAGCTGAGAGCGTCGAAGCTGCAGCCGGCGTAGACTCCGCCGGCTGCGGTGAATACGCGCCCTAGCAGGCTGTTGAATAACAGCCTGCTAGCCCGGCCAGGGATGGCCGGGACGACGAAGCAAGCGCGTAAGCGATGGCTTTGTCGTGAGGCGGTACGGACCTGCGCCGGACCGACGACTTGAAAAACTCCCCGG
>JBKCVA010000159.1:0-39471 GCA_046318115.1 Lysobacterales bacterium
ATCCAGTACCGCAAGACCGGCATCCTGCTCAACATCAAGCCCACGGTGTACTCCGACGACCGGGTCGACCTCGAGATCAACCAGGAGGTCAGCGACGTGAACCCCGATGCTGCCGTCGAGGGAATCTCCTCGCCCGCCATCTTCAACCGCAGCGTGAGCACCAGCCTCACCCTGAAGGACGGGGCGTCGCTGCTCCTTGGCGGGTTGATGTCGACTCGACAGACGCGGAGCGACAACGGCATCCCCGCGATCAAGGATGTGCCCTTGCTCGGCCATCTCTTCAAGTCGCAGACGCGGGCCGTCAATCGCACGGAGCTCGTCCTGATCATCACGCCGTACATCGTCGAGAACGACGCCGATGCCTCGGCGATCACGACGGCGATCCGCAACCAATTGGAGCTCGTGGAACTTCCCCCCGTGGACGCCGACTTGCCCGTTGGGAACACCCGCGTCATCGATACGCCCCAGCCCTGATAGCGAGGTAGATCCGTGTCCGAACGCGATGTGATGGAGTACGACGTCGTTGTCGTCGGTGCCGGCCCCGCCGGCCTGTCGTTTGCCATCCGCTTGAAGCAGAAGTCGCCGGAAACGACGGTCTGCGTGATCGAGAAGGCCTCGACCATCGGCGCGCAGGTCCTCTCCGGCGCGGTGATCGAACCGGGCCCTCTGGACGAGCTGCTGCCCGGCTGGCGCGAGAACCCGCCGCCGATCTGCGTACCGGCCACCGAGGACGAGTTCTGGTTCCTCACCAAGACCGGCGGCTTCAAGTTCCCGGTGGTGCCGCCGCAGATGGCGAACCACGGCAACTTCATCGTCTCGCTGGGCGCCACCTGCGCTTGGCTGGCTCCGCAGGCCGAGGCGCTGGGCGTCGAGATCTACCCGGGCTTCGCGGCCTCTGAAGCGCTGGTCGAGGACGGCCGCGTGGTCGGCGTGCGCATCGGCGACATGGGCGTGGCGAAGGACGGTTCGCACAAGCCCACCTACACGCAGGGCATCGACATCCGCGCCAAGCTGACCGTGCTCGCCGAGGGCGCACGCGGCCACCTCGCCAAGCGCCTGATCAAGCAGTACGCGCTGGACGCGGAGTGCGACCCGCAGAGCTATTCGATCGGCATCAAGGAGCTGTGGCAGGTGCCGGAAGGCCGCGTCACGCCCGGCAAGATCGTGCACAGCCTTGGCTGGCCGGCGGATTCGCGCACCTACGGCGGCAGCTTCCTGTACCACCTGACGGAAAACCGCATCGCGATCGGCTACGTCTCGGGCCTCGACTACCGCGACCCGAACTACCAGCCTCACGAAGCCTTCCAGCAGTGGAAGCACCACCCGTCGGTGAAGCCGCTGCTCGAAGGCGGCACGATTCTTTCGGCAGGCGCGCGCGCCATCGTCACCGGCGGCTACCAGAGCCTGCCGAAGACCGAGATGCCCGGCGCGATCCTGATCGGCTGCGATGCCGGCCTCGTCAACGTGCCGAAGATCAAGGGCGTCCACCAGGCGATCCGCAGCGGCATGCTCGCCGCCGACCACGTCGCGGCGAAGGGTCCGGTGGCGGATGGCTTCGACGCCGCGCTGCGCGCCTCGCCGGCCTACGCCGAATTGAAGAAGGTCCGCAACTTCAAGCCGGGCTTCAAGAAGGGCCTCATGTTTGGCCTCGTGAACTCGGGCTGGGAAACGGTGACTGGCGGCGCCTCGCCGTGGACGCTGAAGGTCAAGTCCGACCACGCCAGCCTGCAGAAGCTGAGCGAAGCCGAGAAGCCGAAGCGCGACTACGTCGAACGCAGCCTCGCCCCGCGCGACCGCCTCGCCGGCGTCTACTACGCCGCCACCGAGCACGACGAAGACCAGCCCGTGCACTTGCGCGTCGAAAACACCGACGTCTGCGTGACCAAGTGCGCCGAGGAATACGGCAACCCCTGCACCCGCTTCTGCCCCGCCGGCGTCTACGAGATGGTCGAGGACGAGGCCGGCAAGCGCCTGCAGATCAACGCCGCCAACTGCGTGCACTGCAAGACCTGCGACATCAAGGACCCCTACCAGATCATCAACTGGGTGACGCCTGAGGGGGCAGCGGGGCCGAACTACCAGAACCTGTAGCCGTGGCGAAGCCGCGAATCTCGTTGTTGCGGACGCTGGCGCTGAGCTTGGCGCTAGCGGCGCCTGTTGCGGCGGCGCTGTATCTGGAGCGGGAGTTCCGGCCGCCGGCGGAAGCGGGCGACGCGGAGAGTTTGCTGCCGGAGCCGTGGCTGGAGTTGCCGGGGGAGCCGCAGCAGCTCGCATCTCCGCAAACGCGTCGAGATCTGTTGGACTTCATGATTATGGAGCGGACGCTGTCTTCTGCTCCGAAAGCGCCCAACCAGGACCTGTACGAGTCTCTGGCCTTCGATTGTGATGAAGTCCATCAGATACAGGGAGTTGATGTACTTCAGTTGTGGTGGGTCTCCGCCTTTGGAGGCGGAACGAAGCTGGAGCTGCGAGTTCGCGGACGACTGGCAGACCTTGAGCTTGGCGAATGGGAGAGCATGACGCCACCTCCGCCCCCGCCAAGCCCGGCCATCGACGACATGGCCTATGGGCACTCTCTTCGAGTCGAGCCGCAGCGCCGACAGCTGCGCGGTATTCCGCTCGAACAGCTGGAAACCGCGCGCTCGGCATGGACCTCGGAAGCGCTATGGACCACGTCCAGATCCCACCATGTGCCGAGCTGCATAGATGGTGATGCCGCTATCGTCAGCGGATGCGTGCAAGGCGAGTTCGCTGTTCACGTTCACCATTGCGGCTCGGCCGCTCAAGATGCGGCTCATCGCGTTATGGACAGCTTGGCACCGTTGATCGCGAAAGCGAAGCCGGTGAATTGAACTCGAAGCGAGCCGAGACGGAGTGATTCCGATCGAACTCATCGACGGCGAGCGCCTGGTGGAACTGTTCGAAGAGAAGGGCCCGGGCGTGAAGCCCGAGCAGATCCTCACGACCGATCACGCCTTCTTCGACGAGTTCAGGAGGCAGGGCTTCGAACCATGGGCCAACTCGTCGTGGCACCCACATCGGAGCGCGCGAGGCGGTAGCGGAGCGTGCTTTGGGCCCCTCTCCCTGTGGGAGAGGGGTTGGGGTGAGGGTCCGGCCGGAGCAAAGGGGTTGATCTGCCCCAACGAGTACGCAGGCGGTGACATGAGGCGCGAGCGCAACGTTGAGGACACCCCGCCCTCCCCCCAACCCCTCTCCCGCAGGGAGAGGGGCTCAACAGCGAGGCCGCCAAGGCACCGACCAAACTCGGCGAACACAAATCGGAGCGCGCTCTTACGAATCCCGAATCCCCAATCCCAAGGCCGCGCAGCGGCCGACATCCCGAGCGCGCGCGCAGCGCGCGCTCACGGCAAGCGCCGGATCAACGCCCCCAGCCCGCCGAGCTTCTCCTCGATGCACTCGTAGCCGCGGTCGATGTGGTAGATGCGGTCGACCACGGTGTCGCCGCGGGCGACAAGGCCAGCCAGCACCAGGCTGGCCGAGGCGCGCAGGTCAGTGGCCATGATCGGGGCGGCGGTGAGTTCGTTGACGCCGCGGATGATCGCGGAGTTGCCCTCGACGCGGATGTCAGCACCCAGTCGACGCAGCTCTTCGATGTGCATGAAGCGGTTCTCGAACACCGTCTCGGTGACGATGCCGACGCCTTCCGCGACCGCGTTCAAGGCCACGAACTGCGCCTGCATGTCGGTCGGAAATGCCGGGTAAGGCGCAGTGGTGAGATCGACCGCGCGCGGGCGGCGGCCCTGCATGTCGAGCTCGATGAAGTCGGGGCCAGTATTGATGTGGGCGCCGGCTCTCTCCAGCTTCTGCAGCACGGCGTCCAGCGTGTCGGCGCGGGTGTGCTTGCACATCACCTTGCCGCGAGTGATCGCACCCGCCACCAGGAAGGTGCCGGTCTCGATGCGGTCGGCGATGACGTCGTAGCGACAGCCGTGGAGACGCTCGACGCCGTGCACGGTGAGCGTGCTGGTGCCGATGCCCTCGATCTGCGCGCCCATCGCCTGCAGGCAGTGGGCGAGATCGGTGACTTCGGGCTCCTGCGCGGCGTTCTCGATGACCGTCGTGCCCTGCGCCAGGGTGGCCGCCATCAGGATGTTCTCGGTGCCGGTCACCGTCACCATGTCGAACACGAAGCGGGTGCCGCGCAATCGCTTGGCGCGGGCGCGGATGTTGCCGCCCTCGACGGTGATCTCGGCCCCCATCGCCTGCAGCCCGCGAATGTGCTGGTCAACCGGGCGCGAACCGATCGCGCAGCCGCCCGGCAGGCTCACTTCTGCCTGACCGAAGCGCGCCACCAGCGGGCCCAGCACCAGGATCGAGGCGCGCATGGTCTTGACCAGCTCGTAAGGCGCGACGAATCGGTCGGCACGGCTGGCATCCAGGGTGATGCGCATGCGGTCTTCGATGCCGAGCGTGACCCCCATCTGGCCCAGCAGCTCCAGGGTGGTGGTCACGTCGTGCAGGTGCGGCACGTTGCCGATGTCCATCGGGCCGTCGGCCAGCAGGCCGGCGCAGAGGATGGGCAGCACAGCGTTCTTGGCGCCGGAGATCCACACCTCGCCGTTCAGCGGGCCGTTGCCGGTGATCTGGATTTTCGCCATCGGATCAGCCCTCGCCAGCTTCGGCGGGGGTCTGGGTCTTCAGCGACAGGGCGTGGATCGCGCCGCCCATCAGGTCGCCCAAGGTGGCGTAGACCATGCGATGACGGGCCAGCGGCAGCTTGCCGGCGAAGGCTTCGCAGATGACGAGGGCTTCGAAGTGCACGCCGTCGTCGCCCTGCACATGGGCGCGAGCGCCGGGCAGGCCGGCTTCGATCAGTTCACGGATGGTTTCAGGGGTCATGGGCAGGCTTGGCAGCGCCTCGCGGCCCGGCATGCAGCGCGCGGGTCGCGGGCGGCCCCGGTGCGGGGCGGGGTAGAATGGCCGCCAATTCTAAAGCATCCCCGTCGGCCGACCCGGCGCCTGCCATAACTCGTCAGAATCTGCCGGCCTTGTGCTGCCAGGGATGCAGCCCCTCGCCGTCCGACCCCCGTCCCACCGGAAGCCCACGCCCGCCCATGAGCGCCCAAGTGCAGCCCCTGCCCTCACTTCGCGATGCAAGCGGCCTCTCGGCCGAGTCGCTGATCCACAGCGGGCGTGAGGTCATCGACGTGGAGCGCGACGCCATCGAGGCCCTGCGCGCGCGCATCGACCAGCACTTCGTCACCGCCTGCCGGCTGATGTTCGCCTGCGCGGGCCGGGTGGTCTGCAGCGGCATGGGCAAGTCCGGCCACATCGCGCGCAAGATCGCGGCGACGCTGGCCTCGACCGGCACCCCGGCCTTCTACGTACATCCGGGCGAAGCCAGCCACGGCGACCTCGGCATGATCACCGATGCCGATGTGGTGATCGCCGTATCGAACTCTGGCGAGACCGACGAACTCCTGACCATCCTTCCGGTGCTGCGCCGGCAGGGCAATCCGTTGATCGCGATGACGGGCCGGCCGGAGTCGACGCTCGCGCGCCTCGCCGACGTGCATCTCGATGTCAGCGTGCCGGCCGAGGCCTGTCCGCTGGGGCTGGCGCCGACCTCCAGCACCACCGCCGCGCTGGTCATGGGCGATGCCCTGGCCGTGGCCCTGCTGGAAGCGCGCGGCTTCACCGCCGACGACTTCGCCCGCTCGCATCCGGCCGGCAGCCTGGGCCGCCGTCTGCTGCTGCACATCGGCGACATCATGCACAGCGGCGAGGAAGTTCCGCGGGTCGCTGCGTCCGCGTCGATCAGCGAGGCGGTGCTGGAGATCAGCCGCAAGCGCCTGGGCATGACGGCCGTGGTCGACGCCGAGAACCGTCTGGTCGGCGTGTTCACTGATGGCGACCTGCGTCGGGCCATGGACGACCCAGGCTTCGACCTGCGCGCCACCATCGTCGAGAGCGTGATGACCCGCTCGCCCAAGACGATCAGCGCCGACAAGCTGGCGGTGGAAGCCGCCCGGCTGATGGAGTCGCACAAGATCAGCGCGCTGGTGGTGGTCGATGCCGAGCAGCATGCAGTTGGCGCCCTCAACATCCACGATCTGCTCCGCGCCCGTGTCGTCTGAGCTGCGTCATCTCTCCGCGAGCGAGGCGCGCGTGCGCGCCGCACGCGTCCGCCTGGCAGCCTTCGATGTCGATGGCACCCTCACCGACGGCCGCCTTTTGTTCAGCGACGACGGCCGCGAACTCAAGAGCTTCGACGTGCACGACGGCCAGGGCCTGAAGCTGCTGGCCGGCATCGGCGTCGAGATCGCCCTGATCACCGCCCGCACCAGCCCACTGGTGGCGCGACGCGCAGCTGATCTCGGCATCCGCCACCTGATCCAGGGCAGCCACGACAAGGGCGCGGCCCTTTCCGCCCTGTGCGCCAGCCTGCGCATCGAAACCGAGGCCGCGGCCTTCATGGGCGATGACCTGCCCGATCTCGCGGCGATGGCCGTGGCGGGCTTCAGCGTGGCGCCGGCCAACGCGCACGCGTGGGTCGCCGCGCGCGTCGACTGGCAAACGCGCGCGGCCGGCGGTTTCGGTGCCGTGCGTGAGTTCTGCGACTTCACCATCGAAGCCCAGGGCCGCAGCGCCGACGTGCTTTCGCGCTTCGTGCCGGGCTGACGCAGGCCATGCAGGCACGCCAGATTCCCGTACTGATCGGGCTGCTGCTGGCAGCGGCGGCCAGCAGCTGGCTGGTGTGGCTGCTGCGTGAGCCCGTGCCGGCCCCGGCACTGGTCGGCCCACCGCGTTCGGACTACTTCCTCACCGATTTTTCGATGGTGGCACTCGATGCCGAAGGCCGCGAGGCCTTCGCAGCCCGTGGGCCGCGCCTCGCACGGCATCCCACCGCAGGCACGCTGGAAGTGAGCGCACCGGAATTCACCCTGCCGGATGCTGAAGGCGGCCGCTGGCTGGCGCGCGCGGACACCGCTTGGGTCAGCGCAGACGCCAGCGAGCTGCGTCTGCTGCGCGACGTCCGCGTGAGTGCGCCGGAAGGTGCCCAAGGCCCGTCAGAACTCCAAACCGAGCGGCTGGATCTGTTCCCCCGCGCACGGCAGCTGCGCAGCGCCGACGCGGTGACCGCCTCCGGGCCCGGTTTTATACTCCGCGGCGTCGGCCTGGAGGCCGAGCTGGACACCCGCCGTTTCCAACTCCTTGATCAGGTGAGCGCCCGCTATGAGCCCCCTTCGCGCTGACGCCCGCCTGCTGGCCGGCCTGCTCCTATTTGCCGCCGGCGGCAGCGCGCTGGCCGCGAGCGCCGACCGCCAGCAGCCGGTCGACGTTTCGGCCCGCACCGGCGACGCCACCCTCGCCGACGGCGATTCGATCCTGAGCGGCGAGGTGGTGATCACCCAGGGCAGCCTGGAGATCCGCGCCGACAAGGCGACCCTGACCCGCACCGCTGGCGAGCTGAGCCGGGTGGTGTTCGAAGGCGAGCCAGCTTCGCTCAAGCAGATCGACGACCAGGGCCAGCCGGTCAGCGTGCGCGCCCGCAAGGTCACCTACACCCCGACCTCGAACGAAGTGCTGCTGGAGGGCGAGGTCCAGGTCGACCGCCCCGAAGGCATGCTGCAGGGGGAGGTCATCACCTACGACATGGCGAATGGTCGCTTGAACGCCCGTGGCGAGGGGGCCAACGACCGCATCCGCATGAGCTTCCAACCGCGCCCGAACGGCACTGCCCCCGCCACTCCGACGGACGGCGGCTGATGCTCAGCGCCCGCAACCTGCGCAAGCGCTACCGCGATCGAGAGGTGGTACGCGACTTCTCGCTGAGCCTCGATCGCGGCGAGGTGGTCGGCCTGCTCGGCCCGAACGGTGCCGGCAAGACCACCTGCTTCTACATGATCGTCGGCCTGGTGCCGGCGGACGGCGGCCAGATCCAGCTCGATCGACAGGACATCACCGCCCTGCCCATGCATGCCCGCGCCCGCCTGGGCGTTGGCTACCTGCCGCAGGAGGCCTCCGTGTTCCGGCGCCTCTCGGTGGCCGACAACATCCTCGCCGTACTGGAGCTGCGCGACGACCTCGGCGAGGCCGAACGCCAACGCGAACTGCAGGGCCTGCTGGACGAACTGCAGATCGGTCACGTTGCCGACAGCCTCGGCGCCAGCCTGTCCGGCGGCGAGCGCCGCCGTGTCGAGATCGCCCGCGCGCTGGCGGCAAAGCCGCGACTGATGCTGCTGGACGAGCCCTTCGCCGGCGTCGATCCGATCTCGGTCGGCGAGATCCAGCGCATCGTGCGCCACCTCAAGTCGCGCGGCATCGGCGTGCTGATCACCGATCACAACGTGCGCGAGACCTTGGGCATCTGCGACCGCGCCTACATTCTTAACGACGGCGGCGTACTCGCCGAAGGCAGCCCGGCCGAGGTGCTGGAGAACGCCGAAGTGCGCCGCGTCTATCTGGGCGACGGATTCCGGATGTGATGAAGCCCTCCCTGCAACTGCGGATGGGTCAGCAGCTGACGCTGACCCCGCAGCTGCGGCAGGCGATCCGCCTGCTGCAGATGTCGACCGTAGAGCTGGAGGCGGAGCTGACCGAGGCGATCGAGTCCAATCCGCTGTTGGAACGCGCCGAAGACGCCGAGCCACATGCCGGTAGCATCGACGAGCCCGCGACGACGCCGGACAGCGACTCGGCCGCGGAGCCCGGCAGCGAGTCGAGCGGCGATGAGGCCAATGCCGAGATTCTCGAAAGCCCGCTGGACTACGAACCTGACTGGGATATCGAGACAGGCGCGAGCGGCAGCAGCGGCAGCGGCGACGGCGAGGACCGTCTGGAGAGCCTGCAGGGCACGGTCACGGAAAGCCTGCATGACCACCTGCTCTGGCAGCTCAGCCTGTCGCATCTGTCCGCGCGTGATCAGGCCATCGGGCGCGCCCTCATCGACGCCATCGGCGACGACGGTTACCTGCAGGAAGACTTCGACTCGGTGCGCGCCACCCTGCGCCCGGAGATCGAAGCTGAAGCCGATGAGCTGCAGGCCGTGCTCACGCACATCCAGCAGTTCGATCCGCTGGGAGTGGGCTCGCGGTCCTTGGCAGAGTGCCTGTGCGTGCAGTTGCGCGCCCTGCAGGACGACGGCCCGGCCTGGGAACTGGCGCAGAAGATCGCGCACGCTCATCTTGAGGACCTGGCCCGCCTTGGCACGCTGAAACTGGCGCAGCAGCTGAAACAGGATGCCGAGCTGGCGGCCGAAGCCGTCGCCCTGCTGCGGCGGCTGGACCCGAAGCCCGGCGCCCGTTTCGGCGGCGAGCGCGTGGAGTACGTCGCACCGGACGCGTACGCCTGGCGCCAGGCCGGCGTGTGGCGTGTCAGCCTGGCGCCAGGCTGCCTGCCGCGGGTGGGTATCAATCGCCAATACGAGGCCATGATCGGCGTCGCCGCCCGCGGCGACGCCAGCTACCTGCGCGGCCAGCTGCAGGAGGCGCGCTGGCTGATCCGCTCTTTGGAAACCCGCGCGGACACCATCCTGCGCGTGGCCGAATGCATCGTGCGCCAGCAGAGCGCCTTCCTCGAACACGGCCCTGAAGCGATGAGGCCGCTGGTGCTGCGCGAGATCGCCGACGAACTCGAGTTGCACGAGTCGACGATCTCCCGTGTGACCACCCGCAAGTACCTGCACACCCCGCGAGGAACCTTCGAATTCAAGCACTTCTTCTCTTCGGGCGTTTCCACCGTCGACGGCGGCAGCGCCTCCAGCACGGCCATCCAGGCCATGATCAAACGCCTGATCGATGCGGAATCGCCACGCAAGCCCCTGTCGGATGCGCGCCTGACCGCGATGCTGCAGGCGGAGGGCATCTCCGTCGCGCGGCGAACCGTGGCGAAATACAGGGAGGCGATGAACATCCCCTCCTCAAACGAGCGCCAGCGGGTAAGCTGAGAGCCAATGGCCCGCCCAGACGAATCCGGCAACGTGTTCAGCCCCGCCCCTCCTGTCCGGGGCGGGGCCCCGGTGGCCGCCACCACGCTCGCCGCATTGCAGGCAGAGCGATTCGGATCAGCAGTCCGGTTTTTCCGCGCGGGCTTGAGTCCGACCTCCCGATCCCAACCTGTTCTGGAGCGGCCCTTGCATGCCGCTTCTTGCCGCGTGGCCCGACCGCCGCGCCCTCCCCTGCCGCCCGGAACGTGCCGGCAGCGGGCTCCAACCGAGCGTTCCCCTAGGAGGTTCCAGCCATGCGATTCGATATCAGTGGTCACCAGATCGACGTCACCGCGGCCCTGCGCGAGTACGTCGAAACCAAGCTGGCGCGCCTTGAGCGCCACTTCGACCACCTGCTCGATGTCCATGTGATCCTGTCGGTCGACAAGCTCGACCACAAGGCCGAAGCCACCCTGCATGCTGCCGGCCGCCACATTCACGCAGAGTCGGCCGCCGAGTCGATGTATGCCGCGATCGACCTGTTGGCCGACAAGCTCGATCGCCAGGTTCTGAAGCACAAAGAGAAGCTCACCGACCACCACCGCGGCGACGCACCCTCGCGCAACGGCAGCTTTGGCTAGTACCCTACGCCGCCGGGCCGGCCTGCTGGCCCGGCGGCCCGCCTTCCCCAGGCAATGACATCATGCTCCTGATCGACCTCCTGACCCCCAGCCGTACCTCGGTCGGCGTCAGTGCCACCAGCAAGAAGCGACTGCTGGAAACGCTCGCCGCCAGCCTGGCCGATGGTCAGGGCGAAGCCTGCGAGCGCGCGATATTTGACAGCCTGTTCGCCCGCGAAAAGCTGGGCTCGACCGGGCTGGGCCATGGGGTGGCCATTCCGCACGGGCGCACGCCCGGCCTGAGCAACGCCATCGGCGCCTTTGTACGGCTGTCCGACGGCATCGATTTCGCAGCCATCGACGGCGCGCCGGTAGATCTGGTGTTCGCCATGGCGGTGCCCGAGCACTTCAGCCACCAGCACCTGGTGCTGCTGTCGCAACTCGCCGAGATGTTCGGCGATGCCGGGTTCTGCCAGCGCCTGCGCGCCGCGCCCGACAGCGCCAGCCTGTACGCCCTGCTGGCGGACTGGCAGCTCACCCACGCCGCCGCCTGAGCGAGGCAGGCGGACGCATGGACGCCCGCATCAGCGCTCGCGAACTGTACGAGCAGCTGCGGGATCGCCTCAACCTGCGCTGGCTCGCCGGGCAACGCGGCGAGCGCCGCGAGATCGAGCCCGGAGAGCATCTGGCGCGGCGTCCCTCGCTGGCCGGCTATCTCAACACCATCCACGCCAACAAGGTGCAGATCATCGGCGCAGAGGAGCTGGCCTACCTTGATGCGCTGGATTCGCGTCAGCGCTGGGAAACACTGGCGAAGATCATGAATGCGCGGCCTCTGGCGCTGCTGGTGAGCCGCGACCAGTCGGCGCCGCCGGATCTGCGCGACGCCTGCAACGAAACCGACACTCCGCTGTGGAGTTCGCCGCGACGCGGCCATGAGCTGCTGACCTATCTGCAGTACCACCTCGCGCGTGCGCTGGCGCGGCGGGTCACCCTGCATGGCGTGTTCATGGAGGTCTACTCGATTGGCGTGCTGATTACCGGTGACTCGGGCTCGGGCAAGAGTGAGCTCGCGCTCGAACTGATCACCCGTGGCCACCGCCTGGTGGCAGACGACGCCCCCGAGTTCACCCAGATCGCCCCGGACGTTCTCGACGGCACTTGCCCGGAACTGCTGCAGGACCTGATCGAAGTTCGAGGCCTCGGCATCCTCAACGTGCGCGAAATGTTCGGCGACACCTCGGTGAAGGGCAACAAGTACCTCCGGCTGATCGTGCATCTGGATCGCTACGACCCGGCAGCCCCGCCGGCGACCCTCGACCGCCTGCACGGCGACCGCAGCCAGCGGCGCGTACTCGATCTCGACATCCCGCAGATCACCCTACCAGTCGCACCGGGACGCAACCTCGCCGTGCTGGTCGAGGCGGCGGTGCGATCGCACATCCTCAAGGCCAAGGGCGGTGATCCCGCACAGACTTTCATGGACCGTCAGGCTCACCAGATGCGGAAGCTCGCCCCGTGAACACGCCCACCGAATCGCCGCTGGTCTCAGCGTCAACCGCCCAGGTCCTCATCGTCAGCGGGCTCTCGGGCTCCGGCAAGTCGGTCGCGCTGCGGACCCTGGAGGATCTCGACTACTACTGCGCCGACAATCTGCCGGCCGAACTGCTGCCACAGTTCGTCGACAGCGTGGTCGACGGTGACCGCGACGCGACGCGTCTGGCGGTGGGCATCGACGTGCGCAACCGCGTGGAAGATCTCGCCGACCTGCCGCGCTCGCTGGCGGCGCTCGGGCAAGCCGGGCACAGCTATCGCATGGTGTTCCTCGACACGCGCGACGATGTTCTGATCAAGCGCTTCAACGAGACCCGGCGGCGCCATCCGCTGTCGCGCAACGGCCTGCCCCTGGCCGAAGCCATCGCCAATGAGCGTGCGCTGCTGCGGCCGCTGGTGGCGCTGGCCGACGTGGTGATCGACAGCAGTGAACTCAACGTGCACCAGCTGCGCCGCAAGATCGCCACGGAGATCGCCAGCGCTTCAACGGACGCCCAGCTGTCGATCCTGCTTGAGTCCTTCGCCTACAAGCACGGCCTGCCGGCGGATGCCGACTTCGTGTTCGACGTGCGCTGCCTGCCGAATCCGCACTGGCTGCCAGCGCTAAGGCCGCTGTCGGGCCGCGACGCCGCCGTGCGTGAGCACCTCAATGAGCAGCCGCTGGTGCGGGACTACCTCGATCTGGTCATCCGCTTTCTCGACAGCTTCCTTCCGCGCTTCGAGAGCGACAGCCGCAGCTACGTCACCATCGCCTTCGGCTGCACCGGCGGGCGTCACCGCTCGGTGTATTGCGCCGAAGCCGTAGCCAAGCACCTGCGGGAGCATGGCCGGGATCAGGTGGTCACCTTCCACAGGGAGATCGAGTAATGCGGGATTCGGGATTCGGGATTCGGGATTCGGAAAAGCACCGGATCGCGTCGCTCCGCGCGTGCGCTGCATCGCCTGGAACTCCACGCTGATGGCCGTCGGGATTCTGCTGCTGACGCACCCGGGCATCGGCACCGCCTTGAGGGCTGTCGTGCAGAAGGTGCTTGGCAATCCGACCCTGCCCGTCGAGGTGCTCGAAGTGCCATTCGACGCTGCGATGGACGATCTCTCGATGCGGGCACGCGGCGCGCTGGCACGCCTCGACGGCGGCGAGGGCGTGTTGATCTTGACCGATCTGTACGGCGCCTCGCCCAGCAATCTTGCGGCGCGCCTGGAGTCGACGCCAGTGGCGGTGCGGCGGGTCTCGGGGCTGAGCCTGCCGATGCTGCTGCGCGTGCTGAACTATCCCGAACAGAATCTGGAGGCGCTGGCCCAGACCGCGGTCACCGGCGCCCGCAGTGGAGTGGTGAACGGCCATGCTTGAGCGCGAGCTTCTGGTGGTGAACAAGCTCGGCCTGCACGCGCGCGCCTCGGCCAAGCTGGTGCAGCTGCTCGGCGGCTTCAAGTCCAACGCCTTCCTGGTCGGCCGCGGCCGTGAGGTCAACGCCAAGAGCATCATGGGCGTGATGCTGCTCGCCGCCGCCCAGGGCAGCAGCGTGGTCCTGAAGGTCGAGGGCCCAGACGAGGAAGCGGCGCTGGCGGCGGCGGCCGACCTGTTCGCCCGCGGCTTCGACGAGGAGAGCTGATGCGCCTGGTCCTGCATGGCCAGCCGGCAGCGCGTGGACTCGCGCTGGGCCGCGCGCACGTGCGGGAACCCCAGATGCATGAGGTGCGCGAGGAGCGCATCCCGGAAGGCGCCATCGAAGCCGAGATCGAGCGTCTGCACGATGCGCTCGACACCGCGCGCTCGGAGTTGCAGCAGATGCGCGAGCGTCTGCAGGGCGCACTGGCGCATGAACTGGGCGAGTTCCTCGACATCCACCAGCTGATCCTCGATGACCCGGAGCTGGTGCTGGGCCTGGACGACCTGATCCGCACCGCACGCTTCACGGCCGACTACGCGTTGAGGCTGCAGCGCGACCGTCTGGTCGCTGTCTTCGATGCCATCGACGACCCCTACATGCGCTCCCGCCGCGAGGACATCGAGCACGTCATCGGTCGGGTCTGGGCCGCCCTGCACCGCAGCCCCGAGAGCACGACGCCCGGGGTTTCGGGGGAAGTGCTGGTGACCGACAACGTCGCCCCGGCCGAGCTGTCGCAGCTCACCGAGCGCGGCGTAGTGGCGATCATCACCGGCGCCGGCAGCGCCCTGTCGCACAGCGCCATCCTGGCCCGCAGCCTGCATCTGCCGCTGATCGTCGGCGCCCACGAGGCGGTTGCGCAGATCAACGAAGGCGATGCCCTGCTGGTCGATGGCCACACCGGCGAGATCATCATCGAACCGGACGCCGAGGACCTGCGCCGCTTCAAGCGACTGCAGCGCGAGAACGCCCGCGAGCGACGCGCCCTGCAGAAGCTGCGCGACGCCGAAACGGTGACCCGCGACGGCGTCGAGATCCGCCTGCTGGCAAATGCCGAATCCCGCGAGGACGTGCATCAGGCCTATGCGCTGGGTGCTTCCGGCATCGGCCTGTACCGCACCGAATTCCTGTTCATGCAGGCCCGGGGCGCGCCAGACGAGGAAGCCCAGTTCCTCGTTTATCGCGACCTGGTGATGGCCATGCGCGGGCGTCCGGTCACCCTGCGCACCCTCGACCTCGGCGCCGACAAGGCCGACCGCGCCGGCATCGCGCTGAGCCATGAGCCGAACCCCGCTCTCGGCCTGCGCGGCGTTCGGCTTTCGCTGTCCCAGCCGGCGCTGTTCCGCAGCCAGCTTCGCGCTCTGCTGCGTGCCTCGGCCTACGGCAAGGTCAACATCCTCGTGCCCATGGTCGGCTTCCGTGAGGAGGTCCGCGCAGTGCGGCGGCTCATCGAGGCCTGCTCCCGCGAGCTCGAAGCCGAACATCATGCGGTCGCGAAGAAGGTCGCGCTGGGCGTGATGATCGAGGTGCCCGCCGCAGCGCTGGCCCTCCCGTCCTTCGGGCGCGAGGTCGACTTCCTCAGCATCGGCACCAATGACCTGGTGCAATACCTTCTGGCCATTGATCGGGGCAACGACGCGGTGGCCGCACACAGCAGCCCGCTGCACCCGGCGGTGCTGCGCGTGCTTCGCGAGATCCTGCTCTACGGCCGGCGCCGAGGCCTGTCGACTTCGGTCTGCGGCGAGATGGCCGGCGACCCGGTCTACACGCGCCTGCTGCTGGCGCTGGGCTTGACCGAGTTCAGCCTGCATCCCAACACCCTGCTGGAAGTGCGCGCGATCATCCGCGACAGCGACCTTGCGCAACTGCGGGCGCTGGGTCAGCGACTGCTCCGAGCCAGGGACCGCGCCGGCATCGAGCGGCTGCTGAAGGGAAGCACCTGAGTCCAGCGCGGGTGCCGACGCTTTGCGAGCTCAGAGCGCGTGAAAAACGCCAGACGCCGTAGCGAGGGCGCCTGTGGGCGTTCGTGGCAAAGCGCGGCATGTGAATTCGAGGGCGGTTGGTGGACCCCATGACCGCGGAATTCGCGTAGCGCGCTGCCGCCACGGGCGGCCCGAGGCGGCCGCAGTAGGCGGATGGTTTTTTCAAGTGCTCTCAGGTGAGCACGCGACCAAGGCACTCCCGGACGAAATGCAGCAGCACCGCCGGCGGCACCGGGCCCCAGAGCAGCAGGCCCAGCGCCAGCGCCGACAGGCCGTGCTCGATCCGCGCGGGCAGATCGAAGCCGGTGTCCATGGCTCATCCGCCGCGGCTGCGCTGGGCGAGCAGGTGGTAGGCCAGCATGCCAACGCCGGCGGCGACGAACAGCAGGCCGAAGGTACCTGGGCTGTCGGCGCGCAGGTCCAGCCATTCGATCAGACCGAAGGCCGCACCCAGCGAGGTCAGCACCATGCCCCACTTCAAGGCGGCGGTGCGGCGGGCGAGCTCGTCGGCCTCGATCAGGGAACGCACGAGCGACTCCGAGGCGCTGGACTCGACCAGGCGTCGGCGCACGCGACCGTCCAGGATGGCCTTGACGATGTAGGCGATCACGATGAACAGGGTGATCGGGATCAGGATGGTGAAGTCCATGGTGTCTCTCCGGTGAGCGGCAGGCTCCATGCCTGCCTGGAAGGATCAGAGACGGTCAGGGCGAGGCCGGTTGCACGGCAGTTCGGAGATTTCTCGCCGCCGGCACTGCAACCGTCGACGGCATGGGTGTATCTGATGTCCGCATGAACGAGGACCGCACCCTGGTGGACGATGTACGGCGCGAGCGCCCCGGCGCCTTCGCGCGCCTGGTCGAGGCGCATCAGCACCTGGTCTGGCACATCCTGCTGCGCATGGTGCGCTCACCGCAGGATGCCGAGGACCTGTCGCAGGAGTGCTTCCTGCGCGTGTTCCGCAAGCTCGACCAGTTCCGCTTCGACTGCGCACTGTCGAGCTGGATCGGCCGCATCGCCTTCAGCCTCGGCAGCCGCCACCTGGAGCGCAAGTCGCTGCCGATCGAGCGCGGCGGGGCGTTCGAAGACGGCGAGGTCTTTGACCCGCTCGCCCACATCGCCGACCAGGCCGATGTGGAGGGCGAGCTGGCTGAGGCGGAGCTGCATGCGCACGCGCTGCGTCTGATCGACGCGCTGCCACCGCTGCAGCGCACCGTGCTCAGCCTTTACCATGCCGAGGAGTTGGGAATCGCCGAGATCGCCCGCATCACTGAGCGGCCCGAGGGCACGATCAAGAACCTGCTGTTTCGCATCCGCCTGCGCCTGCGCGAGGCCCTGAAGGAAGCGATCGGAGAACCCGCATGAACATCCGACCCGACACGCCGGACACCCGCATCGCCGCGCCCGATCCCCGCATCGAAGCCGAATGGCGCCGCCAGGAGGCCGCCCGCGCCGTCACTGCGGGCACTGGCCCGATGACAGGCGATCAGGACCGTCTGTATGCCGCGCTGGCGCGCGCAGCCGCCCTGCCCGCCCCCGCCCTGCCCGCCGGCTTCGCCACGCGCCTGCAGCAGCGCGTGCAGCGCGGCGACGCAGGCGATCGCTTCGAGATCGCCCTGCTCGGAAGCGTGCTGGCGGTCGGCGGTCTGCTCGCCCTGTTCTACGGCCTGCCGGTACTGGCCGGACTGCTGCAGCCGCTGCAGTGGCAGCTGCCGGCAGCCTCGGACATCGGCCTGCATTGGGCACTGATGGGGGCGGCGACGCTGGCGCTCTGCGGGCTGGTGAGCGGGCTGATCGAGCGGCGGCGCGGCGGCGCTGGCTGAGCAGCGGGCACACCCACGCGCGCCCAACTCAGGTGTGCCACAGGCGCACCTGCGTCCGCCCAAACGCGGCGCGCCACAGGCGCACCGTACGCGCACTGAGCTTGTGGTTCCGATGGAATCGCGGCGTCTTCCGCGCTGTGCATCACTTCGCGCGGTCCGCCCTACTGGACGCGACCAGGGCCGCACGAACGGCTTCGAGCGCCAGTGTCACGCAGCGGTGGCGGCGCGGCAGCGCACGCATTTCCGCAAGATCGGCGAGCGCGCCAAGGCGAACGGCCAGAGCCTCGTCAGGTTCTGGCGGGATCTGGCCCAACAGGCGCCGCAGATCCGCTTCGATCACTTCCAGCTGGGTCGGCGCATGTCCCACCAGCGCGTCTCCGAGCATCGATGCCGTAGCGACCACGATCGCGCAGGCCTCCGCTTCGAAGGCGTAGTCGACGATGCGTCCGGCCTCGACGCACAGCTGCACGCTGAGGCTGTCGCCACACAGCGCGTTCTCACCGCAGCCGCAGTGGGTCGCCTGCGCCAGCGCGCCGCGCCGATGCGGTGCGCGGCTGTGGTCGAGAATCGCGGAGCGGTAGGGGTTGGACATGCCCAGGGGCGGGATTCGGGATTCGGGATTCGCTGGTCGTGCCGGCGTCGAAGTTCCGCCGCAAGGCTCAACACAGCAATCTGCGAGCCTTGTCGATCCCACGCACCAGCGCTTCGATCTCCGCCTCGGTATTGAAGAACGCCAGGCTTGCGCGCAGCGTCGCCGGCACGCCGAAGAAGCTCATCAACGGATGCGCGCAGTGGTGGCCCGAGCGCACGGCGATGCCTTCGAGATCCAGCAGGGTCGCAAGGTCGTGCGCGTGCGCGCCTTCGACCAGGAAGGAGATCACCGCCGCCTTTTCGCGCGCCTCGCCGAAGATGCGCAGGCCGGGCACGGCTCGCAGGGCTTCGGTGGCGACACCCAGGAGGTACTGCTCGCGTTCGGCGATCGCCGGCATGCCAATGCCGGACAGAAAATCCACCGCCGCGCCCAAGCCGATGAAGCCCGAGATGTTGGGCGTGCCGGCCTCGAACTTGTGCGGCGGCTCGTTGAAGGTGGTGCGCTCGAAGCTGACCGTGCGGATCATCTCGCCGCCGCCGAAGAAGGGCGGCATCGCCTGCAGATGCTCGCGCTTCGCCCACAGTGCACCGGTGCCGGTGGGCCCGGCCAGCTTGTGGCCGGTGAACGCATAGAAATCGCAGCCCAACGCGGCGATGTCCACCGCCATGTGCGGCACCGCCTGCGAGCCGTCGACCAGCACCGGCACACCATGGCGACGCGCCATCGCGCAGATCTCGCGAATCGGCGTCACCGTGCCCAGCACATTGCTGACGTGGGTGATGGCCAGCAGCCTGACGCGACCGTCGAGCTTCTTTTCGAGGTCGACGGGGTCGAGCTCGCCGTTCTGCAGGATCTCGACCGGCAGCACCCGGGCGCCCGTGCGCTCGGCGATCAGCTGCCAGGGCACCAGGTTGGCGTGGTGCTCCATGCGGCTGGCGAGGATGACGTCGCCGGCCTGCAGCTTCGGCAGCAGATAGCTGTAGGCCACCAGGTTGATGGCCTGGGTCGTACCCGAAGTGAACACCAGCTCGTCGCTGCGAACGTTCAGGAACTTCGAGAGCTTGCCGCGCGCGCCCTCGTAAGCGGCCGTCGCCTCTTCGCCCAGGCTGTGCACCGCGCGCGCCACATTGGCCGTATAGCGGCTGTAGTAGGCGTCCATGGCCTCGATGACCGCCCGCGGCTTCTGCCCGGTGTTGGCGTTGTCGAGATAGACCAGGGGTTTGCCGTGGACTTCGCGCGCCAGCACCGGAAACTCGGCGCGCAGGGCGAGCCAGTCGATGTCTTGCGTGGGCTGGCGCAGGGCGTTCACAGGGCGGCTCCTTCGATGCGCGCGATCAGCGCATCTGTCAGGGTTTCGATCAGCGCAGGCTGCTCGGCGACTTCGATGGCCTCGACCAGGAAGGCACGGGTCAACAGGGCGCGGGCCTCGTCGCGGGGAATGCCGCGCGAGCGCAGGTAGAACAGGGCGGTGGCATCGAGCTGGCCAACGGTGGCGCCGTGCGCGGCCTTGACCTCGTCGGCATCGATCACCAGCACCGGCTGGGTGTTGACCTCGGCGGTGTCCGACAGCAGCAGGTTGCGATCCGAGAGCTCGGCATCGGTGCCGTCGGCGCCTTCGCGGATGCGGATGCCACCGTAGAAGCTGAGCTTGCCGCGGCCCGCGGCCAGGCCACGCCAGCGAAGGTCGCAGCGGGTATCGCGAGCGATGTGGTCAACGCCGAGGCGCACGTCGACCGCGCGCTTCGCATCGACCAGCTGCGCACCACCGGAGACAAAGGCCGCGGCCTCGCCCTGAAGCTCGGCATTGAGTTCCAAGCGCGACAGCGCCGCGCCCAGCTCCAGATCGACGCGGCGGTACAGCGCGCCCGCGGCCATCGCGGCGTCCACGCGGGCGAACAGCTGCGCGCCCTCGCCCGCCGACTGCAGGCGCGCGTGGGTGAGCTCGGCGCCGGGCTTCAGATGCACCTGGGCGATGGTGTTGTCCAGATTCCCGTGCGCCTCGAAGCCCAGCACATGCTCGACCACAGTGAGGCGCGCGTTGGCGCCCACGTCGATCAGATGACGCAAATGCCAGGCGGCCTCGGCCGATTCCGGCGCGCCAATCGACACCACATGCAAGGGGACTTCAAGCTGAGCGCTGGCCTCGACTTCGATCACCGCGCCTTCCACTGACAGCGCCGCATTGGCACGCGCGAAGACTTCGTCGGACGCGCTGTAGCGACGCCCCAGATGCACCACATCGCGCGCATCCGCCTCGGGCAGCACGCGACCCAGGGCACGCACGGACAAGCCTGCTGGCAGCTCGGAGAGATCGCTGAGCGCGGTGTCCAGCCAACCGTTGACGAAGACCAGGCGCGGCCGCGGGATGTGCGCGATCAACGCAGCATCGACACTCGCGCCAGCGGAGGCGCGATAACTGCGCTGGCCGAGTGCGCGCAGGCTGGTGTAGCGCCAGCGCTCGGCGCGCTGGGCCGGCAGGCCGTCGACCAGCAGAGCATCGAGCGCCGCCTTGCGCGCATCAGCCAAGCCCGCGGCCGCGCGCAGCGGCTCCGGCAGCTCGGCCCAGCGCTGGGCGAAGCTCTCAAGCAGGGCGGACATCAGACCGCCTCCGGGGTCTGCCGGTCCTTGATCCAGGCATAGCCGTGCGACTCCAGCTCGCGCGCCAGCTCCGGCCCGCCGCTCTCGACGATTCGGCCGTCCGCCAGCACATGCACCACGTCCGGCACGATGTAGTCGAGCAGGCGCCGATAGTGGGTGATGACGAGGAAGCTGCGCTCCGCCGAGCGCTGTGCATTGACGCCATCGGCCACGGCCTTCAGCGCGTCGATGTCGAGGCCGGAGTCGGTCTCGTCGAGTATGGCCAGCTTGGGCTCAAGCACCGCCATCTGGAAGATCTCGTTGCGCTTCTTCTCGCCGCCCGAGAAACCCGAGTTGACCGCGCGATGCAGCAGCTCTTCCTTGAGGCTCAGGATCTGCAGCTTCTGCCGCACCAGCTTCAGGAACTGCATGGCGTCGAGTTCTTCCTCGCCACGCGCCTTGCGCTGTGCATTCAGCGCAGCGCGCAGAAAGTAGGTGTTGTTCACCCCCGGAATCTCCACCGGGTACTGGAAGGCCAGGAACACGCCAGCGGCAGCGCGCTCCTCGGGCTCCAGCGCCAGAAGATCAACGCCGTTGAACTCGACCGAGCCCTGCGTGACCTCATAGCCCTCGCGCCCGGCCAGCACATGGCCCAGTGTCGACTTGCCGGCACCGTTGGGGCCCATGATGGCGTGCAGCTTGCCGGGCTCGAGCGTCAGCGACAGGCCCTTGAGGATTTCGCGCTCGCCGGCGCGGACGTGGAGGTTGGTGATTACGAGCATGGGATTGGGGATTCGGGATTGGGGATTCGTGGTGTGGCGCGGCAAGACTTGCCGCAGCCTGATGATTCAAGCCCCTCTCCCGACGGAGCGAATCGAGCCGTTTTGGAGCTCCCGGTGGGAGCTCCTGGCTCGATGAGCCCGAGCGGAGCGAGGCAGTTTGGGGTGAGGGGCCGGACGGAGCGAAAGCGTGGGATCGAGCGGAGAGATTGGAAGCTCGCGAAACAAATCCCGAATCCCCAATCCCCAATCCCGGCTCTACCCAACCGCTCCCTCGAGCGACACCTCAAGCAGCTTCTTCGCCTCCACCGCAAACTCCATCGGCAACTCCTTGAATACCTGCTTGCAGAAGCCATCGACGATCATCGACACCGCGTCCTCCTCGCCGATGCCGCGAGCGCGGCAGTAGAAGAGCTGGTCGTCGCTGATCTTGGAGGTGGTCGCCTCGTGCTCGACGATGGCGTCGGGACGGCGCACTTCGATATAGGGAAAGGTGTGGGCGCCACAGCGCTTGCCGATCAAAAGGCTGTCGCACTGGGTGTAGTTGCGCGCGTTCTCGGCCGCCTTGCCAACGTGCACCAGGCCACGATAGGTGTTCTGGCCCCGGCCGGCGCTGATGCCCTTGCTGATGATCTTGCTCTTGGTGTTCTTGCCGAGGTGGATCATCTTGGTGCCGGTGTCGGCCTGCTGGCGGTGGTGGGTCAGCGCCACCGAGTAGAACTCGCCCACCGAGTCGTCGCCCTTGAGCACGCAGCTCGGGTACTTCCAGGTGATGGCTGAGCCGGTCTCGACCTGGGTCCAGCTGATCTTCGACTTGGCCCCGCGACACTCGCCGCGCTTGGTCACGAAGTTGTAAATGCCGCCGACGCCGTTCTCGTCGCCCGGGTACCAGTTCTGCACGGTCGAGTACTTGATCTCGGCCCGCTCAAGCGTCACCAGCTCGACCACCGCCGCATGCAGCTGGTTCTCGTCGCGCTGCGGTGCGGTGCAGCCTTCGAGGTAGCTCACGTGGCTGCCCTCGTCGGCAATGATGAGCGTGCGCTCGAACTGCCCCGTCTCGGCGGCGTTGATGCGGAAGTAGGTGCTGAGCTCCATCGGGCAACGCACGCCCTTCGGGATGTAGACGAAGCTGCCGTCCGAGAACACCGCCGAGTTCAGCGCGGCGAAGTAGTTGTCGGCCACTGGCACCACGCTGCCGAGGTACTGGCGCACCAGCTCCGGGTGCTCGTGCACGGCCTCGGAGAAGCTGCAGAAGATCACGCCGACCGCGGCCAGCTCCTTCTTGAAGGTG
Source organism: Lysobacterales bacterium (assembly GCA_046318115.1). Lineage (GTDB taxonomy): Bacteria > Pseudomonadota > Gammaproteobacteria > Xanthomonadales > Xanthomonadaceae > Aquimonas. Next base: position 22,496 of record JBKCVA010000159.1, read on the forward strand.
GTGCCCACCGAAACCGAATCGAACACGGCATCGACGGCCACGCCGGCGAGCTTGGCACGCTCATGCAAAGGCACGCCGAGCTTCTCGTAGGTTTCGAGCAGCTTGGGATCGACCTCGTCCAGCGAGGCGTACTTCTTCTTCGGCTGCGCGAAGTAGCTGATGTCCTGGTAGTCGATCGGGTCGATCTTGAGCTTGGCCCAGTCCGGCGGCGTCATCGTCAGCCAGTGCCGGTAGGCGGCCAGCCGCCACTCGGTGAGCCACTCGGGCTCCTCCTTCTTGGCGGAGATCATCCGCACCACGTCCTCGCTGAGGCCCTTCGGCGCGATCTCGGTTTCGATGTCGGTGACGAAGCCGGCCGAATACTGTCGGGCCAGGGCTTCCTCGATGTCCTTGCGTTCGGTGGCCATGGGGCTGCCTATGCGGTGAATCGTGATGCCGGGGAGGCGGTCATTCGCTGGCCATGACCAGCGGGATGGATTGCGTCTTGCGGACGGGGCCGCGCGGCGGCGGCTTCAGCAGATCGACCAGACTGACCCCATGCAGGGCTTCGGCGAGCACATCGTTGATGCGGCGCCAGTTGGCGCGCACGCCACAGCGGTGCTCGATGCCGCACTGGCCCTGCTGGCCCACGCATTCGGTCACCGCCAGTGGCCCTTCGATAGCCTCCAGCACGTGGATCAGCCGGATGTCCTCGGCCGCACGCGCCAGTCGATAGCCGCCGGCAGCACCGCGAAAGCTCTGCACCAGCTGTGCCTGTGCCAGAAGCTTCAGCAGCTTCGACACGGTCGGCACCTCCAGCCCGGCCTTCTCGGCCAGCCCGGCCGCGCTGTGCACGGCCTCACCGTCGGCCGCCATCACGGTCAGCACGAGGGTGGCGTAGTCGGTGAGCTTGGTGACGCGAAGCATGCGCCGCAGCCGGTTCGGTCAAACAGGACCGAAATTGTACGCATTAGGCGATGCAGGCTCAATCCACGCGAGATGAAGATCTCCAGCGCCTGGCGGGAGCCTAGCGGCGGGCGAGCTCCTACCCTCGGAGGCCGGCATCAGCCGCCGGATGCGCCGCGGCACAACCGACTGGCGCGCACAGGGCTCAGCCCGCCGAGAGCTCGGCGATCACCTGCTGCAAACCGATGCGCCAGTCTGGCAGGACCAGCCCGTGGCGCTGCTGCAACCTCGTATTGTCGAGGCGCGAATACGCGGGCCGCTTCGCCTTGGTCGGATAGTCGACGGTGCCGATCGCGCGGACCTCCGGCGCCGACGCAATCAGACCTGCAGCCACGGCTTCCTCGAAGATCGCACTGGCGAAGTCGTGCCAGCTGCACTCTCCGGCTGCGGTCAGATGCAGCAATTCGCCCACGGGCACCTCGAGATCGGTGCGCGCAAGCAGAGCCGCGGTCGCCGAGGCGATCCAGCGCGCCGGCGTCGGCGCACCGCGCTGGTCGGCCACCACCGAGAGCTGGGGGCGCTCACGCGCAAGACGCAGCATGGTGCGCAGAAAGTTCTGCCCGCGCGCGGCGTAAACCCACGCGGTGCGCAGGATGAAGTGGGCGCAGCCGCTGGCTTGCACGGCCAGTTCACCGGCACGCTTGCTCGCACCATAGACGCCTAGCGGCGCGGTGGGGTCCTCTTCCTGCCACGGGCGCGACGTGTCACCGGGGAAGACATAGTCGGTCGAATAGTGCAGCAGCCAGGCTTGTCGGCGGGCGCACGCGGCTGCCAGGGCGCCGACGGCTTCGGCATTGACCTTGAAGGCGAGCTCGGGCTCGTCCTCTGCGCGATCCACGGCGGTGTACGCCGCTGCATTCACCACCACCCGCGGGCGCAGACGCTCCACCAGCGCCACGACCGCGTCGGCGTCGGCAATATCGAGCGCATGACAGCGGGCCAAGCCGGGCAGCCTGCCCGATCGAGTGGTGCACTCGAGGTGCCCCAAGGGGGCGAATGCGCGCACCAGTTCGAAGCCCACCTGCCCGTTCGCACCCAGCAACAGGATCGACATCGACTCACTCCAAAGCCTCAAGAGCGCGCAAGAGTACTGCCCGGGCGGACAGGACGCTCGGTCTGGCACAGCCTGCCATTGCAACACCGCGTCACGCGCTCAGGCCCTGCATCCGGGGCGCTCTGCTCATTGGAGGGCACGAGCATGCCGCTCCACGATGCAGCGCTCAGCCAGACGCGGCAGCGCGGCGGGCAGCCTTCATGGCGCGCACATCCACGGGTCGAATCGAGCGGATGCGGCAGATCTGCTCGCCGAAGCGCACGGAGTCAAACTTCGAGTAGACGCGGGAACCCGTCGAGGTCAGCTGGACGGCGCGCGCGAAGTCCAGACCATGGCAGGGCGAATCCACCTCGAGCAGCCACGCCTGGTTGACTCCCGTATAGACCGCGAGGTGGCTTGGCCCGAGCCCTGCCCATTCACGCATGAGCCGAAGATGGAAACTCGACACGGGCGCCCCGGCGTATGCGCTGTAGCGGGCGAGCGCGGCCTCTTCGCGCTCCCGGGGGGTGGTCGACGCGCACGCTGCAAGCGTGAGGCACATCAGGAGCAGGCTGGCAATCCGCTTCATTTCGAGTACTCCGACAGCGATGGGTGCTCTGAGGAATGGCCGATGTCACGGCACATGCCCTGGAGCTGCGCGGCAAGGTGGTGCACGCGCCGATCAAGGGAAGGTCTGAAGAACTCCATCCTGCAGTTCTTCAGACGTCGTGAGTCCGGCGCAGGTCCGGACTCACTCACGCCGAATCAAGCACATGCATGCTTGATTCGCGAGCGCGCCATCCATGGCGCACGGGAAGCTCCGATAAATCAGAGCTTGCCAAGTGCACCCAGTGCACCTCGGCCCCGCTGGGCCAGCGGTGCATGCAGTCGCACCAACGCGCGCTCGGGACGACGGAACGGGACCGCGACAATCGGCGACTCAACGAATGCAGCGCAGACACGCGAGCATCCGCTGGACTGCATCCTGCAGCAAACCCGCAGGCCGGATAAGGAGGCAAGCATCGGCCCCGCAATCAGGTTGGGCTTGCGTTCACCATGCGCCTACCCGTCTGTGTCGGGTTCGGCCTTCGCCAGAGGGGCCTCGAAATCGGCGCATCTCCGAATCCAGTCAAGGGGTGACATCTCATGCGTCAGCGTTCTCTAGCCACCTTCAATACGCTCGCGGCAGTCGCATCCTTCCTGTTGGCGACCTCAACCCTGGCGGGCCCGGCGAAGAACGAGACCTCTTCGCTCGAGTACTACACAAGGTTCGCGTCCGATCCCGTGCCGAGCTTCCTGCTCAGGGACTTTCGCAACTGGGAACTGCTGGACGGCGAGCATGTCCTTGTGCACGCGACCCATCGGGAAGCTTGGCTCATCAGCGTGCAGCGCCCCTGTCGAGGCCTCAACGAGGCCTGGCAAGTCGAAGTTGGCCAGAAGGGCAGCCGCGTGTACGCCAATTCCGACGCTGTGCGTTTCGATACCGGCAGCTGCCGCATCGACCAGATCCGCAGAGTCGACCTCGCTCTGGCGCGGCAATCCGCCCCATCCGAGGAACCTTCCAAGCTCTGAGGCTTGACGGACCGCCGACCTGCCGCTTTAATAGCGCGCTCGGTGCAGCTCCAGGCTGCGCGGTGGTGTTTCAGTGGCCAAGTAGCTCAGTTGGTAGAGCAGGGGATTGAAAATCCCCGTGTCGGCGGTTCGATTCCGTCCTTGGCCACCATAATCTCGGAAAAACCCCGCCAAAAGCGGGGTTTTTTCTTGCCCAAAGCCAGAACTTTCAACGCTTTCGGGCTGTTCAACCGTCTAAGGCGGTCGCATCGAGTCGCGCCCAATCTTGGGGCATGAGGGGGCATCATTGGGGGCAGTGCCCCCGACCCGCCGCGAGGATGCCCCCATGCCGCTGAGCGATGCCGCGATCCGCAAGGCCAAGCCCGCAGACAAGCCGCAACGCCTGTTCGACGGCGGCGGGCTCTACCTGGAGCTATCCCCAGCAGGCAGCAAGCTGTGGCGGCTGAAGTACCGATTCGGGGGCAAAGAAAAGCGGCTCGCGTTGGGGGCATATCCCGCTGTCTCCCTCGCGCAAGCCCGAGAGCGCCGCGACGAAGCCCGCGCGCAACTGGCGCAGGGGCAAGACCCGGGCGAAGTCCGCAAGGCCGCCCGCCACGCCGCAGAGTTCGCCGGCAGCCAAACATTCGAGATCGTCGGCCGCGACTGGCTGCAACGCCAGCGGCTGGCCGAGTCCACCCGCGTGGCCGTGACCTGGGTTCTTGAGCGCAAGCTGTTCCCGCACATCGGCGCCCGCCCCGTGGGCGCGATCGAGCCGCCCGAACTGCTGGCCGCCCTGCGCAAGAGCGAAGCGGCCGGCACCCTGGAGACGGCGAAGCGCGCCCGCAGCGTGGCCGGCCGTGTCTTCCGCTACGCCATCGCCTGCGGCCTCGCCGAGCGCGACCCCTCGCGCGATCTGGCGGGCGCCCTGACCCCGCCCAAGCCACAGAGTTTCCCCGCCATCACCGACCCGGCGCAGCTGGGCACCCTGCTGCGGTCGCTCTGGGCCTATCCGGGTAGCGCCGTCGTCGCCTGCGCGCTCCGACTGCAGCCGCTGGTATTCGTCCGCCCTGGCGAGCTTCGACAAGCACCCTGGTCCGAGTTCGACCTTGAGGGCGCACTGTGGACTATCCCCGCCGAGCGCGTGAAGACCCGGCATGACCACCTGGTTCCACTGTCGCGGCAGGCCGTGGCGATCCTGCGCGAGCTGCACGCAGTGACCGGAGGCGGCGCCCTCGCCTTCCCCGCGAACCGGGGCAAGGATCGACCGATGAGCGAGAACACTTTAGCCGCTGCGCTCGCGACGCTGGGGTATCGAGACAGGCAGAGCGCGCACGGCTTCCGGGCCACCGCGCGCACGCTGTTGGATGAGGCACTGCACTTTCCGGCGCACCTGATCGAGCACCAATTGGCGCACGAAGTACGCGACGCGATGGGCCGCAGCTACAACCGGACCACGCACCTATCGGAACGCCGCCGAATGATGCAGGCGTGGGCGGACTACCTGGAAAACCTGCGCGCCAGCAGAACCTAGAGAGAGCGCCGAAAGCTCTGCGGGTCAAGGCTTCAAGCGAACCTGAGCGCGCCTGACGGGCGCGCTTTTTCGTGCTGATCTGAGCACGCCGAGACACGGCGGCGCAGCACGATGCGGAAATGGTTTTCCTTACTCATTTCCTCAATCGCTGGCTTCATCAATGCGCCGCGTTGAGCAGGCCGAAACAGGAAGCGACGGACATGTTTTGCCTTATCCATGTCCGCGTCTGTCGCTTCCATGTTCCGCGCCGGGCCAACGGCGCCCAACGGCATCCGCCGCAGGGCAAGCACGCACGAGGAAGCGCACATGAAGCAGCCCACCGATATTCAGTTTCTCCGCATGGCCGCCGTCACTCGGCGCCTGGGCGTCTGCCGTTCAACCGTCTATCGCTGGATCGAGCACAACGGCTTCCCCAAGCCGGTATCCATCGGCCCGAACTGTGCCGCTTGGCTGGCTGAGGACGTAGACGCCTGGGCGGCAAAGCGCATCGAAGCCAGTCGCCAGCAGGCCGCCGCGTGAGCTTCGCGGCCATCGACTTCTTTGCTGGCAAGGGCAGCATCCTGCCATGCCTCTTGACGGCGCATCGCGTCGCGCCGCATCCTCCGCCGGCTGCCGCCAAATCGGCAGCCGGGAATAGCAGCCCGAACCTACGGCGCACAACGCGCCCCACGTCTTCGACAGGCGCGTTTTTCATGCCTGCGATATGGCGTGACGCGTCACGCTCGCTTTATGGCGGGCCGTGCGTGGGAGCCCGCAAGGGCTGCCGGTCCGTAGGCCGGTCTGCTACCCGCGTACGGTCCGCCACCTTCGATAGCAGCGCGGTGGCGGACTCCAAACCCTACGGAGTCCGACGCATGAACACCCGCAACTTGGCCGCATCGGCCACCCTCCCCGCCCTGCCTGTTCTGCGCCCGCAATGGGCCGGCCTGCTGGATCACGCCTCGCTCGCCATCGAAGGCCGCGCGATCTTCGACAGCGAAACCCTTGGCGCCGAGCTTCGCGCCATCGCCGCCGCCCTGCGCGCGGAGGTGACGGCATGAACGCCAGCACCGTGGTTTCACTCGCCCCGACCGGCTTCTATCGGGCTGGCGTCGTCCGAAGGGCGGTCATCGACCGTTGCAACGGACTGCGCCTGAGCAATCGACAGCGCGCCGCCTGCGTGGCGGTCGCTGTCCGCACTCTGACCACTGGCGGATCGGCTCACGCCGCCCTGCACGCCGCCAATTCGCTGGCCGGCCGACTCGCGAACCCGAACCGCGCCGGAGGTGCCGCATGAATCCGGCCCCGGTCCTCCTGCCTGGCAATGTCGCGGCCCGCGTGATGGCCGCCGACATGCTCGCCGCCCAAGCGCAGCGCGTGTTGACCCTCTGGCGCTCCGGCGAGCTTCGCAACGTGCGAAATCCCGAGGAATCGAGCGAATACATCGCGCTCCGGGCGTCGCTGAGCACTTACGCCACCGCCGTGGCGCGCTGCGGGGGGAATCGCGCATGAAACCGAACGATTTGAGCCCCCGCGAAGCGCAGGCGCAGCTTGATGCGGTCGAAATCGCGCTCGCACTGCTGAATCAGGCCGGCGCAGTCCTGCAAGTGATCGCCGGCGAGACGAAAGGCGCGGAAGGCGTCGAAACCGCCCACCATCTGGCGATGATGGGCCACAAGACCGTCGAGGACGGCTTGGGCGACCTGTTCGAGCGCCAATTGGCGCTGCGCGATCGCATCCGCGCAGCGAAGGAGGGCCGGGCATGACAACCCAGACCCCAGACAGCCCCGTGTGGGCCGCTATCGCGCGAATCGACGCCACCACGCTGCACCGCGAGCACCTGTTGGAGCTGCAGGCGCTGCTATCGGCAATCTACCGCGTCGCGCCGGAGGGATCCGATGCACGCACGCTTGCAGGGGCCGCCGAGCGGCTGGCAATGCACGACATCGAGCTTGTGGAAAGCATGGTGAGGCAAGCCGAAGCCGACCGAGCAGCCGCAGAGCAGCGCGCGCGGCGGGAGGCGCACGGATGATTGCCGCTCGCATACTGGACGGCGCCAAAGACTTCACCCACGCCCTTCGGCGCGCAGCCCGCCACGCAGTCGAACATCGCGCGGTGCCGCACCTGGGCGGGCACCTGTACCGCTTCGCGGACGGCACTGTGGCTTTCATCGGCCGCGAGGATCAAGCGGCCTTCCCCGAGGTCTGCGCCTGCCCGAAGTGGCCGGCAAACGAAGGTGGAGACAGGCCCATATGAAGCCGCTCCACACGCTGATGCACGCATCACCGACGCCGCTGCGCCTGCAGGCGCTGGGGCCTTCCGACAAGCCCAGCGGCGGCCACCGCGTGGCCCTGCACGGCCCCGGCGAGGATGCCGGGCCGCCGTGCGCCGTCGTCTGGGGCGAAACTGCCGAGGACGCGCATGCGCAAGCCGAACTGCAGGCACATGCCGGCCAGCTGCGCGCGCTCGCCCAGCGGCACGAATTGTTGGCGCATCTGGCATCGAACACCGACCTGTCCAACCCCTACCACCTGCAAAGGCTGCAGGAGCATGCCGCCTACGACTTGCAGACCGTCACGGCTGCCCTGCAGGGAAAGCGGGTCCGGGTGTTTCCACAGTGCGACGGCACACGCCCGGACCGGCCGCAGCTTCCGCCTGTGTACGGCGAGGACGGCGACGCATGATGCCGCCCGACCACGACAGCGGCCAGCCCGAGCATGCGCCCCAAGAGCCGCCACGCGCGGCCCTTGGCGGCGCATCACCCCCGCCCCGCTACGCCACCCCCGAGAGAGCACCGCCGCTACCACCACGCGCAGCCAAGCCCGCCAGCGGGCGCGCACCCGGCAACGTCTCGCAACTGCGCCACCGCCTGGACCCGAAGGAACCTTTCGCCGCAGCCTGCCGCTTCCGGCTGCGCTACGCCGTCGAGGGCGTGCCGGGCCTGCATCACTGGCGCGGCGACTTTCTCGCATGGGCTGGCACGCACTACGACGTGACCAGCGAGGCCACCTATCGCGCCGAGTTCTACCGGGGGCTGCAGGATCAGGGCGACAAACCGAACCGGCGCCACATCGGCGACTTGATCGACGCGCTGCGTTCAGCATGCTTCCTGCCCGAGAGCATCGAGGCGCCCGGCTGGCTGCCGGGCTATGACGGCGCAGACCCTGCCGAGCTTGTCGCAGTATCGAACGGCCTGCTGAACACCCGCACTCGAACACTTGCACCGCCCGAACCGCGCCTGTTCGCAACCAGCGCGCTGCCGGTCGCCTACTACGTCAACGCCCCCGAGCCTATCGAGTGGCTGGGCTTTCTCGGCAGCATCTGGCCGGATGATCCGCAGACCATCGAAGCCCTGCAGGAATGGTTCGGCCTGGTCGCGCTGACCGAGGTCACGCGCTACCAAAAGGCCCTGCTGATCTGCGGCCCCAAGCGCAGCGGAAAGGGCACCATCCTGCGCGTGCTGCGCGAGCTCGCCGGCCCTGCCAACACCGTCGCCCCCACCCTGGGCGAACTGGGCGAACGCTTCGGCCTGCAACCCTTGATCGGAAAGCGGCTTGCCATCGTCTCCGATGCCCGGCTCTCCGGCCGTGCTGACGTGGCAGCCATCGCCGAAGCCATCCTGCGAATCAGCGGCGAGGATGCCGTCACGGTGCAACGGAAGCACCGCGAAGACTGGACCGGCAAGCTGCCGACCCGCTTTGTCATCGCATCGAACGAACTGCCCACGCTGGCCGATGCGAGCGCCGCGCTGTCCTCGCGCTTCATCGTGCTGAGCATGCGCCGCAGCTTCTTCGGTGAGGAAGACCCTGGGCTTACTGACAGGCTGCTGGAGGAACTGCCCGGCATCCTGCTGTGGTCACTGCAAGGCCTGGACAGGCTTAGGGTACGCGGCCGACTGCTGCAGCCCGAGACGGGCCGAGAGCTTGCCAGTGCCCTGGAGTCGCTGAGCAGCCCGATAAGCAGCTTCATCGCCGATGAATGCGTGGTTGAGGCATGGGCAAGCATCGAACGCTTGGCGCTGTTCAACGCATGGCGCGAGTGGTGCAACGCTCACGGCGTCAAGGAAGCCGGCACCGAAGCCAACTTCGGGAAGAAGCTGCGCGCCGCGTTGCCCAACCTTGGCAGCAAGCGCGGAGCAAGCGGCGGTAGCCGAGTGCGCATGCATACAGGCATCCGCCTGCGCTCTCTGGCGGACCCGGATTGATGATGCTCGCGCCTGATCCGCTTTCGCCCTCGCCCCGGACGCGCCCTGACGCCTTGACGCCGCCACGTCCACGCGTCCACGCAAGTCCATGGACTTCGCATTTAAGCCTCACACACGCGCCCGCGTTGTCCCGCAATGGGAATGTCCATGGACGTGCCTGGACGCATGGACGCCAACACCGGAAAGAGCGCAGGGGCGGCCGAGGGCGTCGGGTCCTCCCGCAACCTTCGGGGATGCGGGTAGCGAGGCCGCATTCGCCCTGTAGTCAGCGGTAAAGAGAATTGGTGAATTGAGGGAATCGGTAATGAAATCAGCGGGATATGACCTGCAAGCCACGTCGCCGCAGCCCGGTCTGAGCCTCGCGCCGCCCGACACTCTGCCCGCGCTGGCCTCGGGCCAAGAGTTCGCCCGCCTGCTGAACGTGTCGCAGCCCCTGGTGAGCCGCTGGCGGTCCGAGGGCCGGCTCTGCACCGACGCGCGCGGAAACATCGACGTCCCCGGCTCACTGGTGAAGCTGTCGAACACGCTGGACCCAGGCCGAGGCGGCCGAAAGGGCACCCAGCGCAACGGCGGCACGCTGGATCGAATCGCCGACTTGATCCGGCGCTATGCCGGCGCTGCTGGCAGCCAGCCCGCCGCCGACGAGCGCGAAGCCCTGCGCGCCCGCGTCGCGGAGCTTGAAGACGCCCTGAGCCGCGTCCGCAACACCTGGACCGACGAGCAAGCCGCCTCGCTGGCGCACTTCCTGGACCTGCTGGCCGCCGACTTGCCCCGTCTGGCGGCACTGGACCGTGAGACGGCCGAGGTCGAGCTCGACGCGCTGGCGGGCGTCGCCTTCTACGGGAGTGCGGATTGAACCGCGCCCGCGCGCTGGGCTGCATCGCGGCGGGCGTGCCCGACCCTGAGGCCGCCGCGTGGGCCTGCGAACGCATCCGCGCTTGGCTGCTGCACGCGGGCGCCGACCCAGCCGGCCCGCAGGCCGCGCATGTCTACCTTGGTCTGCGCTCCGCAGCGGACGGCCGCAGGCAGGGCCGGGATTACTGGCTGCGCGAGGCCGCGCAGCGATTGCCCGAGTCCGGCACCTGGACACAAGCGCGGGAGCTGCTGCGCCTGCTAGGCCATGCCCGGCGCTACCGCGAACGTCGCCGCGCACAGCCGGGCGCTGCAGCGCCCTCGCCAGTCATCGAAGCCTTGGCGCTGGCCCTGGACTGTTGCGGCGGAACGATGCCGGGCACCGCGCAGGCGCTGCACAACGTGCTGCGCGGCTGGTCTGACACCGACGAGGCCGACGCGGCCTGACCCAAGCGAAACCCCGTCGCAACTTGGGTGCGAGGCCCGGAGACTGGCAACACCCGCAACGGGAGCCAGCAGTGAGCCGACCGCCGAAAAAGCACAACTCAAGGCGCCGGCTGCGCCCTGGTCAAAGTCGCCTGGACCCTGAGCAGGCAATCACAGACGGCGCGCGCGACGCGCTCAAACCCATGAAGCCCACCGACCTGCGCACCGCCCTTCGGCCTGCACGCGGCTGGCTTTGGTCCTGGAGACAATGACATGCAGCAGAACCGAATCGGCATGACCCGGCAGCTTGAGCAGCTGCACACGCGAGCGATCCAGCAGACCCGCTTGGCTTCGGCCGGCGTGACCATCGAGAACTACGTTCACCGATTGCTGGCGGACGTGGCAGACATCCACCTGGACGCCGCCAAGCAGCGCAGCGCCGACGCAGTGGGCGAAGTGTCGCGACGCATCACCGAGGCCACCGGCAAACCGCCGCGCGGCTTCTGGCTGCCGATGGAGCGCGCCTTGAACATCACCACGCCCGGACAGGGCAAGGAACTCATCACCGGCAAGCATGACGGCCAGCTGATCGAGGCCCTGCGACCCTTCAGCGGCACCCTGCAGGCTGGCGCGCAGCTGATCGCAGGGCTGCAGGGCATGGAAAAGCTGGTCATGCCACGCGCCAGCCAAGGCGCGGGCGTCGCCTGGATCGGCGAGTTTGAGAATCCGCCCGAGGCCGATCCTTCCGTGGATCAGGTCATCATCGAGCCCCGCACCGTGACGGCGCAGGTCAAGGTGTCGCGCCGCATGACCAAGCTTTCCAGCCTGTCGAACCGTATCGAGGCCGTTATCACGGACGAACTGATGACGGCGATCTGGGCAGAAGTCGATCGGGTCGCACTGTCGGGAACGGGCATCGGCAACGAGCCGGCCGGCATCCTCGCAAGCGCCGGCATCCTGGACATTGGCGCCGGAACGAACGGCGCGGCTCCTTCGCTCGATCTGCTGTGCGACATGGAGGAAGCCTTGGGCCTTGCGAGCGGGCGCACGCCGAACGCCCTTTTCACCACGCCGCAGGCCCGCCGAAGGATGCGGAAGACCGCGCGCAGCGCCACGCAGACTTCGCCGCTGTGGGATGACGCAAATCGTGTCCTGGGCTACGCCGCGAACGCCACCACGCACCTGCCGAGCAGCGGCGAGAAGGGCACCGGCACCGGGCTTTCCTCGGCCGTCCTGGGCGACTTCTCCCAGCTGTTGGTGGGGCTCTGGGGACCGGCCGCACTCGACGTGCTGGTACTGCCGCCGAAGACCGACGGCAGCGTGGACATCCACGTCTATGCGGATATCGGCATCGGCCTACGCCATGCCAAAGCCTTCGCGGTCTGCCGTGACCTGGTAACGGCCGACTGAGCGAAGACCCGCGGGCTTCCATGATTGGCCCGCCCGGACAAGCTGCGGAGTGTCCGGACCCGAAAAACCCGCAGCGGCACGCGCGCAAAGGGTTTTAGCGTGAGCGTGAAACGGGCGCCCGTCGGACGGCGCCCCAAAGCCCCGGAGCTTCTCCCACTGCCGGGCATGAAGGCCCGCCCCTCGGAAGGGGGCGGGCTTTCGCTTTTCAGGCGCCGTTCCGCCAGCCGTGGCAGGCTTGGCAGCGCATCCGCCACCGGAGCCTGCCATGCACCGCGCCCTGCTGCTGTACGCCCTACCGCTTGCCCTGTTGCTGGCCCCTCTGTCGAGCACCGCGACCCCTTCGCACTCCGAAGCCTGCGGGCAGTCGGTCATCACCGTAGGCGCTCCCGTCACCAAGCTTCGCGCCTGCGGCGAGCCCTGGCGCATCGTGACCCTGGTCAACGAGCAGGGCGGCGCCGTGGGCGAGCGATGGGAGTACGAGCGGCAGACCGGATTGGTTCTGTTCACCGTGCAGGGCGGGCGCGTGGTTCGGATCCAACGCGTGTAGCACCGACGCAATCCAGGGGCATCCTTGGGGGCATCTGAGTGCGGAATCATCGCGCCAAGCTAGGCAAAACAACCCTTTCCGCGAACATTGTGATAGCGTCCTTGGCCACCATCTTCAAGGCTCCGCTCAGTCGGGGCCTTTTTTTCGAGCCGAGTCCAGTCTGCGTGCTCGAAAACCACCCCGAGCGGCCTTGGTGTCGGAAAGCTCGTGCGCGTCTCCGCGGGCAATCGCATCAAGCCGCCGCCATCCGGCGGCAAACTCCGCTGAAGCGATCGATCGAACCAGCGCCCGGATTCGGCTTTGGCGGGACATGTGTTGCGCCGCAGTCTAGGCTCACATCTCGACATGCGGAACAGGACTGAGCGTGCACCCGTCGCTCTTGGCCGAACTGGCGAGACCGGAATCTGCCGACGATCGCGCTCGCAAGATCGTTCTGCCCGCTCCGCCACCCACAGCAAAGCGATGGACACTCAGGCACTTGACCCTTCAGGTGTTTCCGGCGGTGGAACATTCGGGTCCGTCCGGTGCCGGGCTGGGTAGTTGACGCAGGCTCACGCTCCCCACACTCCGTGCGAACTGTCGGGTTTGTCCCGACGGTTCAATCACTTGGCGCCCGAGCAACAATTGCCGCAGCGCATCCAGAACAGCAAGCAACAGAACATTGACAGGGTCTAGACGAGGTGCGAAAACTCGCGCCGGGCGGGGTGGCCATCGGGGGATGGCCAACAGCAGCGCGATCGCGTTCGAACCCTCTCCGCCCGTCAACCGCGTCATCTCTCGGAGCCGTGCGCTCCATCACTCAACGGGGAAGTTCAGATGAAGATGAAACTCGCAGTGCTCTGCTCGATGATCGCCGCCTCATTGCCGGCTGCCGCCAATGAACTGCGGCGCGCAGAGGCTCCGATCAGGGGGCAGTACATCGTCGTGCTCAAGGATTCGGCTTTCGAAGTCAGCCGCGACAGTCGCAGCAGCCGGGCCGTCGATGCACTGAGCATGGCGGCAGACATGGCCGCATCCCATCGCCTCGAGGTCGACCGCGTGTACGAACATGCGCTCAAGGGCTTCGTGGTGAAGAATGCCAACGAAAAGCAGATCGAGAAGCTGCTGTGGGATGACCGCGTGGCCTTCGTCGAGGAAGACGGCATGGTCTACCTCGATGCCACGCAGAGCGGCGCCACCTGGGGCCTGGACCGCATCGACCAGCGCAACCGTCCCTTGAACGGCACCTACATCTACAACACCACGGCCACCAACGTGCGCGCCTACATCATCGATAGCGGCGTGCTGGCAACGCACACCCAGTTCGGCGGCCGCGTCAGCGGCGGCGCAAGCTACATCAGCGACGGCCGCGGCACCAGCGACTGCAACGGCCACGGCACCCACGTCGCCGGAACCGTCGCAGGGTCGGTACACGGTGTCGCCAAGGGCGCTCGCATCGTGCCGGTGCGCGTCTTCGGTTGCACGGGTGGCAGCTCCAACTCCACGATCATCGCCGGCATCGACTGGGTGCGCGCCAACCACGTCAAGCCCGCGGTGGCCAACATGAGCCTGGGCGGCGGCGCCTCAAGCGCGACCGATACCGCCACCAACAATCTGATTAACGCTGGCGTCACCGTGGTGGTCGCGGCGGGCAACAGCAACGCCAACGCCTGCAACTTCTCGCCGGCACGCGTCGCCAATGCAATCACGGTCGGCTCCACCACCAGCACGGACGCACGCTCCTCGTTCTCGAACTTCGGCACCTGCGTCAACATCTTCGCGCCCGGCAGCAGCATCACCTCGGCGTGGTTCACCAGCACTTCGGCAACCAACACCATCAGCGGCACCTCGATGGCATCGCCCCATGTCGCCGGCGTTGCCGCCCTGTATCTCGCCGGCGCCCCCTCGGCCACGCCGGCCACGGTGCGCAACTACATCTACAGCAGCGCCACCCCCAACGTGCTGACCGGGCTGGGAACGGGTTCGCCGAACCGCATGCTGTATTCGCAGTGACACCCTGTCAGATCTGACAGGCGAAAAACAGCACAAGCTCGGTCAGAATCCGATTCGCAGCCTTGTGGCTGTCGACGCAGCAACCGATGGGTACTTTTTTGGCGGCGACCTTGCGGTCGCCGCCTTTTTTGGTCGCGTCGATCAGCAGCGATCCCAGGCCACCTACCGCTCAGGACCGAAGAAGCGCGTGGTGTGCTGCAGTCTCAGGCTGGGATCGTCGAGACTTTCGACGGCCAGCACCACATCACGTTTGCCGCGCACGACACTTTCGCCCGCGCGCAGGGTGAATGCGTGAGTGACGACCTCCTCCGGCCCGGCAGCGATCTCGAGGGGGGCCTCGACCAGCACGATGTCGCCGCCCTGCACTGTCACACGGTAGCGTTGGGCACGCGCCTGCTTGTTGATCAACTTGAGCGTGTACGCATTCTCGATGCTGCCGTCGCCGGCCACGCGATACAGCGCGTTGCGATCGCGCAGTACATCGACGTTGAGCGCTTGGCGATGCGTGACGCCCCACAGCCAGCCGGCGAAGATCGCCGTCAGCAGCAGGCCATAGACGATCACGCGCGGTCGGAGTACGCGGGTGGGTTTGCTGTCGACCGCATTCTGCGTGGTGTAACGGATCAGGCCGCGCGGATAGCCGACCTTGTCCATCACTTCGTCGCAGGCGTCGATGCAGGCGCCGCAGGCGATGCACTCGTACTGCAGGCCGTTGCGGATGTCGATGCCGGTCGGACAGACCTGCACGCAGATCGTGCAGTCGATGCAGTCGCCAAGGTCCTCGGGCGAGTTGACCGCGGGCGCAGCGCTGGCGTCGAGGGCATCCACGGCAAGCGCGGTGGTCGCACGCGCCTGCACCTTCGACTCGCCGCGCATGGCGGCATGCGCCGCAGCAATGACTGCGGCGGTGGCAACGCGCGCATCGAGCAGGCCACGCGCGCGCTCCAGGACACTGGACAGGCCACGCTTGCGCGCGCCGCGAGGCTCACCACGCATCGGGTCATAGCTGATGATCAAGGTATTGCGGTCGAACATCGCGCTCTGGAAGCGCGCGTAGGGGCACATGTACTTGCACACCTGCTCGCGCAGCACGCCGGCGTTGCCCCAGGTGGCGAGGGAGTAGAACAGCACCCAGAAGGTCTCCCAAGCCCCCCACTGCAGCGCAAACAGACGCGCGCCGAGGTCGGTGATCGGGGTGAAAAAGCCTACGAAGGTGAACCCTGTCCACAGGGCGAAGACCAGCCAGACCGCGTGCTTGCCGCCCTTGCGCAGCGCCTTGTCGCCCGTCCAGGGCGAAGCGTCAAGCTTCATGCGCTTGGCGCGATCACCCTCGAAGAAGCGCTCGATCCAGACGAACACTTCGGTCCACACCGTCTGCGGACAGGCATAGCCGCACCACAGGCGCCCCGCGAGCGCGGTGAAGAAGAACAGCGACAGACCCGCGAGGATCAGCAGCAGGGCGAGGAAGATGAAGTCCTGCGGCCAGAAATTCAGGCCGAACACATAGAACTTGCGCGCCGGCAGATCGAACAACACGGCCTGTCGACCGTCCCAGCGAAGCCACGGGAAAACGTAGTAGATGCCGAGCAGCAGCCAGACCGCAGCCACGCGGAGCCGCGTATAGCGGCCGTGCGTCTCGCGCGGATAGACCTTCGCTTCTGACGCGTACAGCGCGTTGCCACCGCTCGTGAGCACAGAGGGGATGTCTTTGGCCATGGCGTCTTCAGTCCTCCTTGGGCAGGGGACCGTTGAACCGGCTTGCAGGGCGCAGCAGGATCCAGGTGAAGAGGCTGGAACCGGCCGTACAGGCCCAGAACATGAAGAATCCGAGCGTGTAGCCCAGCTCACGCTGCAGTTCCCAGTCGGGGAAGGTCATGTCGCGAAGCGCCAGAGGGTCGACGAAGGCGAAGAACACCATGGTGGCGACGCCGGCGGCGAAGAAGCTCGGCCAGAGGATGGCGCCAAGGCGTTGGGCCATGGGACGCGGAGGATGGTCGAACGGATCAGGAGGGCTCATGTGCCGGTTCCAGTCGGGGCGCGGTGGACTGGCGACGAGCATTCCATGACCCGTTGCTGGCGCGCCCCGGGTTTGATCAATTTAGGCGCAGAGAATGCAAGGCCCGGGACATGCCCGGGCCTTGCGGGGAAGCTGTCAGTGGCCTTCGCATCAACGCTCGCTGAGCTCTTGGCCCTGAGCCTGACTGAGCGAGTAGACGTAGGCAGCCACCAATCTTGCGCGGTCATCTCCGATGATCGGACCATGCGGCGGCATCATGCCGTTGCGCCCCTTGACGATGCCCTCGCGCAGCGTGGCGAGATCACTGCCGTAGAGCCAGGCATCGTCCGTGAGGTTCGGCGCGCCCAGCATCTCGTTGCCTTTGCCCTCGATGCCGTGGCAGGCCGCACAGACGCCTTCGAAGCGGGCCTTGCCGGCAGCGGCCAGCGCAGGATCGACCTTCATGCCCGACAGGCTCTGCACGTAGACGGCGGTCTCGGTGATGGCCTG
>JBKCVA010000160.1:0-8347 GCA_046318115.1 Lysobacterales bacterium
GGCTCGGCCGGCAACCTCGGCAAGGGCAACAAGTACACCTACCAGATGGACCCGGCCAACTCCGACGAAGCCCTGCGCGAGGTCGGCCTCGATCTCGACGAGGGCGCCGACATGGTGATGGTCAAGCCGGGCCTGCCCTACCTCGACATCGTGCGGCGAGTGAAGGACCGCTTCGGCGCGCCGACCTTCGTCTACCAGGTCAGCGGCGAGTACGCGATGCTGAAAGCCGCCGCGCAGAACGGCTGGCTCGACGAGCGCGCGGTGGCGCTGGAGTCGCTGCTGTCGATCAAGCGCGCCGGCGCCGATGCCATCCTCAGCTACTACGCGCTGGACGCTGCGCGCTGGCTGCGCGGGGGCTGAGCGCATAGGGTGGGCCCTGGCCCACCGAGGGCTGTGGCCTGCCCGCCGCTCGCCACGCCCAAGCCCGGCTCCATCACCCGAACGCAATGCGCATCAGACGCGGCTGCGATTCCACGCGGGCTTCAGCGTCGCGAGCAGGCTGTCCTCCAAACCCGCCGCGAGGTTCACGCGAAAGCCACCGTAGTGCAGCAGCCCGTTGTCCGGCAGGGCCATCATTTCGACGCGCCGCCCAAGCGATAGCGCATCGCGTATCAAGGCATAGCCCTTGACGTGGGTCGATTGCGTCGGCCCCGGATTCTGGTAGCCGTACAGACGTCGCTTGAGCGGAAGCATGGTCTTGCCGACGTAGACCACGACCCCCTCCAGCAGAAAGGCGTACAGGATGTGCGTGCTGGCAGCGCATTCCGACAGCACGCAGCGCAGCTTGCCGTCCTCCAGCAGCCACTTGCCTTCGACGCGGAAGCCGATGTGTTCGAGTTTGGAGCGCGGCCACTCGGTGCCGTTGATGCGCAGGCAGCCCGGCAAGGACCGCGGTGGCCCGCGACTCTGTTGCGGAATTCCCTGTCATTCCACTGGATCACGAGCACGGGCTATCCTCCGGGCTCGCCGTGGCATGTCCCGTCTGGCTCATACCCAGAAGCGTTCTGGACGTACGGGGGAAGGCCACGGCTTCCTCCCATGGATGTGGAGTTTTTCCAAGGCCAGTCCGGGGCGGCTCGTGAGTCTGCGCTGGGCCGGCACTGGTCCGGCGTTCTCCAAGCGATGTGCTCCGGGCATGGAGCGACGCGGCTGCGATGCTTGTAGGGCTGCCCTTGGAGCGCGAGGGACTTGCCTAAACGCGGGGATGGGTCGCAGGCCGGTCGCGCCGCAATGGCGCTCCCACACTGTTGCTTGGCGTTCGGCGCACTCCCGCTGTATCGATGCCTGTCCTGGTCCACCGCTACGTCGTCGGTCGGGTTGAGCCGTAGGCGATGCCCGACATGCACGCCGGGGCACGGCGCGGTCGCAACGCCCCTCACGGCTGATCGATGCGTGTCCTGTCCCAGCACGCAACGGCTGCTGATGCATCTGCTGGGGCAACTCGACAGCGCGAGATCACGGCGCGCGGTCGAGTCCGGCCAGATCACCGTCGAGGGCCCAGACCCGAACGCGGCTCATCCGGTACTTCGCGCACAGGTCTTCCCATTCCTTCCTGATGGACAGGTCGCCCATGCCCAAGCCTTGCATGGCGGCGTCAGGAAAGGCGTCGAGCCAACTCAATACTTCTTGGTTGGACGGGAAATTGATGGGCTTCCAAGGCGCCTCATCTGCGAGGGCCTTCCTTACTTCGGCAATGAAGCGCTCTGCTGAGACCCTGCGCAACGCACCGTTGCCAAGCTGGGCGATGTGGTTCCCCACCTCCACGATGGCGGCCATCGGGATGAACAGGTGATTGCTGGCGTCGATCAGCCTCTCGAGTTCTGCGAGAACCTCGCCACGGCGCTGGTTGCGCCCAGGAACATCGAGGATGTTGAGCAACACCGATGTGTCGACGATGACGATTGCGCTCATCCGCCAATACTCGGCTGGGCTGCCTTCAGCGATTCCAGCCATGCCTTCGCTTGCTGCTTGCGCGCGTCCGGTCCCTTGTGGGTCTTGACGAAGCGCTCCAATGCGCCCGAGGTCATGAGGTGCCCAAGTGGGCCTTGCACGAGGAGTTCAGGCATGTCCGGAATGGAGTTCATCCGGATCAGCTTGCTGGCGCCGCTTACTGGATCGCGGTAGCAGAAGACGACGTCTGGCACTGCGGCATCAGGCAGGGCATCAAGCATCGCCGGGTTGTGCGTTGACAGCAGCGCGCGCAGCTTGCGCCGCTCGGCTACGGTACGAATGCTGTCGAGAAGGTGCTTGGCGCGGCTTGGATGCACGCCGTTGTCGATCTCCTCGATGACGACTAGGCTCCCTTCAGGTGCCGAGAGCATGGCGGCTGCGATGGCCAGAACGCGCAATGTGCCGTCCGAAAGCAACGATGCGTCATAGACCCTTGGTGTGCCCCCAAAGGTCTCTTGCAACTGCACCATTACCTCACCTCGCGGACCATCCAGGAAGCTGAGGCCGGCGATGTCCTGTTCCGGCAGGCTCTGGATGAAGTCGAGGATCGCCTGCCGCTGCGTCGCGTAGGGCTCTTTGCTCGACTCCTCATCGCTGCCCCAAAGCCGGTGCAGGACACTGGAAAGGTTCGTGCCGTCACCCAGCAGCCGCTTGTCGTTGGTGAAGCTGTACTCGCGCATGCGAGCCGGAACGGGGTCGAGAAAGAGGATGTTGGAGAGCGTGGTCTGCAGGCGCTTGGCCACCGCAGGGATGGTTTCCTGCGCCTTCTTGTGACCTGCCTCGAACCGAACTGCGCTGTCGAACTGGACGAACACGGCCATCTGATCACTGACCGTCGCGTGGGGCTTGTTGCCGCCGCGAGCGAAGTTGTTGTACGCCACACCCGCATCGGTGCTGAGGCCCTGAG
Organism: Lysobacterales bacterium; assembly: GCA_046318115.1. Taxonomy (GTDB): domain Bacteria; phylum Pseudomonadota; class Gammaproteobacteria; order Xanthomonadales; family Xanthomonadaceae; genus Aquimonas. Next base: position 2,858 of record JBKCVA010000160.1, read on the forward strand.
ACGGTCGGTCCATCACGTACAGGGGCAGGCTCTCTCCAGCCTGGTCGACCTGTTCGCCGGTGATGTGAAGCTCGCCGTCGCGAACGGTCAGCTGCATGTCCAGCCGGTTCCAGTGGAGATCGTCCGTGACGCAGCCCAGACCGAACTTCATCTCGCCGCGGTGGCACAGGTCCTCGATGCGCCCTCTCACCACTCGGTCCGCGCTGTTGACGGCGAACTGGATGGACGCGAGCTTCTGACCTTGGGCAAGCCAGGAAAGCAGCCTCAGCGCCTCAATGGCATTGCTCTTGCCGGCTGCGTTGGCGCCGATCAAGACCGTCAACGGACCCAGTGGCAGGCTCGCCTCCCGGAAGCTCTTGAAGTCTCGCAAGTTGAATGAAGTCAACATGGGGCGCTCACTGGGATCTGAATCTCGGACATTCGCGGCCGCTGGAGACAGCATGTCCGCTCGACACTAGAGTCCCACGACCGGCACCGGAAACCGCCCCTCGCAGGCCATCAGGACCAGAGGCTTTGGTATACACAGGTCGGCTTGCGACGACAGCGACAGCTTCGGATCACCCGGCCCCCAGTCCCCTTTTTTGTCTGACATGCGGGTCGTTCGGCGGCATTGGGACCACCTTTACAGGGTCCAGGTGCGGGCATGGGAAGCTCAAGGGCCCTGGTCACAAAGTCTGACGAGCAGGCGGTGGCCGCGCAACCGCCACGCTTGGTTCGGATTGCCCGCATGTGAGCGCGCCTGCGGCTTGTCCCAACCTACGCGGAGACTGCACCGCGGCTCGGCCCTCGTAGGTGGGTGCCAAGCGCAGCGCGGCCCAACTCCGGGCGCACGGATGGCAGAGACTGCCTGAGACATCGGCGCGAACAAGTTCTCGAAGCGCTCCGTTCAGACACCCCGCGCTTGCGTGGCAGCAAGGCCGACTTCGAGCGCGCTAAGCGCCCGCGCGAAGCCCTCCGCTCCCAGATTGCCCGCGCTCAGCGACGCGGAGCGCGCGTTCTTCGGCCGCAGCAGGCCCGCATAGCTCGCGAGCTCGGGCACCGCGCCGCACCAGTTGCGAAAGCCGCGCATGCACAGCACCAGCGCATCACGCCGCATCGCCCGCTGCAGCAGTTCGAAGCTGAAGCGCTGCGAGGGCAGGCGCAGATGGGCGTGGGCGAAGGATCGCGAGTGGTACGGAAAGAACTCGATGCACAGCAGGCGCGCGGCGAGCTGTTCAACGCTGCAGCCGGCCGCCTTGAGCACGGGCCCGACCTGACGCAGCCACCAGCGATGGCCGGGGCCTTGGCTCGGGTCCAGCAGGTGGAAGTGCGGTGCCCCGCTGTCGCTCTGGACATGCGCCCGCAGTGCACGGGTGAAGTCTTCACGCTGATGGTGGCGGGCATCGTCCTCCCCCACACCCGGGTTCAAGAGCAGCACCACCACCGGCGCCTCGTGCGGACCGAAGAAAGGCTCGGGCTGCAGATCGAGGTTCAGAGCCGCGCGCGCGCGATCCTCGTCGCCTTCCGCCACAGGCGACTGCAACAGCGGCAGCCAAGGCGCATCGCAGGCAGGCACAAAGGGCGCGGCGACTGACAAGTCGCGCCACGGGTTGAGTGCGCTCTCGCTCACGCCACGCCATTCAACTTGGCGGCGCTGGCCTTGCCGCGCCCGCGCTTCGCCTTCTCGATCGGCAGCAGGCCGGTCAGGGCCTGGTGGCGTTCGAACAGGAAGGAGACGCGTGCGGCGTCGGCGCCGAGTTTCGGGGCCTTGAGGCCGACGCTTCTCTCGACCGCGGGGTAGGCGGCATCGATGGCGCGGTCGAAGAGGTGGAAGAAGCCGTCCCGGAAGCTCTTGGCCTCGGCGTCTTCCGACGACTCCTGCGCCCAGTCGCGTGAGAAGCGCAGGGCGCGGTCCTTGATCTCGTTCCAGCTCAGCGGCATGCAGTGCCCCCCCGACATGCGAAGTCGGCGAGGATGCCATAGCGCAGCGGCGCTAGACGGCGCCCGCCGCGCGTCGGGCATGTCTTCCGTTGGGCGCATACCCCGAAACCGCCGAGGGCGTAGGGGGCGGGACGGCGCGCGGCGCTTTCGACGTATCGCGGTGCTAGCGCGCCGCGCAGTGTCCCTTCTCGCTGGTCTGCCCGGCATGTTCCATCGCGGGCGCCCGATCCAGTCCCCGCGGACGCGCTGCAGCAAGCTGCTAGAGTCGGGCGCCCTGCATTCCCTGCCTTCGAGGAGCCCGCCATGACCCAGCACTTCGCCGTCTTCGGCCAGCCGATCCACCACTCGCTGTCGCCCTGGATCCACCACGAATTCGGCAAGCAGTGCGGGATCGATCTCGACTACCGCGCGATCGAGGCCAGCCCGGAGGACTTCGCCACTGCGATCGCGTCGTTCGGTGCGGCCGGCGGTCGCGGCGCCAACATCACCCTGCCGCACAAGGAGGCCGCCTACGCCCTCTGCAAGGAAGTGAGCGAGTACGCCTTCCATGCGGGTGCGGTGAACACCCTGATCCGTCAGGGTGACGGCTGGCTGGGCGACAACACCGACGGCGCGGGCCTGATCCGCGACCTCACCGAGCGCGAGCGTCTCGACCTGCGCGGCCGGCGCTGCCTGATGATCGGTGCCGGCGGCGCCGCGCGCGGTGTCGCACCGGCGCTGATCGAAGCCGGCGTGGCCGAGCTGATGATCGTCAACCGCAGCCCGGAGCGCGCCGACAAGCTCGCCGACATCCTCGGTGAGCCGGACCGCGTCAAGACGCGCTACTGGCAGGATCTCGGCGAGCAGGGCAGCTTCGAGCTGATCATCAACGCGACCTCGGCAGGTCGCCTGGGCGGCGCCCTCGATCTGCCCTTCGCTCTGCTGGCGCCGCGCGCGCTGTGCGTGGATCTGAGCTACGGCGAGGCGGCGATCGGCTTTCTGTCCTGGGCCCGCGCCGGCGGCTGCGAGCACGCGGTCGACGGCCTCGGCATGCTGATCGAACAGGCTGCCGAGAGCTTCCTGCGCTGGCACGGCGTGCGCCCGCAGACCGACGAGGTCTATGCCGCCCTGCGTGTGCGCCAGAACGAACTGCAGACGGCCGACTGATGCAGTGCCGGACGGGCTGCGGCGCCTGCTGCATCGCGCCCAGCATCAGCAGCCCGATCCCCGGCATGCCGCAGGGCAAGCCCGCCGGCGTGCGCTGCGTGCAGCTCGATGACTTGAACCGCTGCCGGATCTTCGGTCGGCCCGAGCGGCCGGCCGTGTGCTCGGCGCTGAAGCCCGAGCCCGCGATGTGCGGCGCGGATGCGGCCGAGGCTCTGGCCTGGCTGGCGCGCTTGGAGCAGGCGACCGGCTGACTCGCGACACGCAAAGTCTGTTCACCCTCCACCGACTCACCCCGAAGGCGTCGCGCAGCGTCGAGCACAGCGTCGACTGCGCTTCGCCCAAACCGGAGCGCTTCCCATGAGCCAACCCGCGCACAGCGGCGTGCTGATCTACGCCAAGCAGCTCGAACGCATGTCGGTCTTCTACCAGCGCGTGCTGGGCCTGCGCGAAGTGCACGCCGATGCGATGCATCGGGTGCTCAGCGCTGGCGAGACCCAGCTGCTGCTGCACGCCCTGCCCTCGCACGTGGCCGCGCAGGTGCAGATCGCATCGCCGCCCGCGCCGCGCGAGACCCAGGCCATCAAGCCCTTCTTCACCGTGCCCAGCCTGGCCGAGGCCGAGCGCGAGGTCGAAGCCTGCGGGGGTCGCCTCCACGGGCCGATCTGGCCCGGCCCCGGGCTGCGCGTGCGCAATGTCTGCGACCCCGAGGGGAATGTCCTGCATCTGCGCGAGCGGGTGGGTTGAAGGCGTGACCGCGCCTGAAGAGTCGCGTGCGAATGCCCCGCGTGTGGGGTCTCTCAGGAAACAGAACGCTTGCGACCCGCTGGTCGTACCGTGACGCCCGGCTGTTTGCAGGAGCGTGCTTGCGACCTGCAGGGTGGGGCCAGCATGCAGACTGCAGTCGCCTGCAAGCAGGCTCCTACCAAGAGCGCGAGCGGACCGAACCGAGTTTCTTCGAAAACACCTGCTTCGCGGCGCGGCGCTGAGACGCTCTCAGGCGCTGGAGTTCCGGCCTTGCGTAGGCCCCTGCGCGCAGGCTCTGCCGCGGGGCTTGACGCGGCCTTGCCGTCTGCCCGCGCAGGCTCCGCGCCACCTTCACAGTCCAGGTGGCGCCCATGTCCTTCGTCCGTTCGCTGTCTTCGCTGGGCCTGCTCGCCACGCTCGCCCTGCCGGCGCTTGATGCGCAGGCGCAGAACGATCGGCGTGGGCCGCCGACCTGGAGCGTCGGCGTCATGGGCATTGTTCGCGATACGCCCTACCGCCAGGCCGACAGCGACAACATCGTGGTGCCCTTCGTCGGCTACGAGGGTGAGCGCGTGTACTTCCGCGGCCTGAACCTTGGCTGGAAGCTCGACCCCACCGCCGACGTCCAGGTCGAGCTGATCGCCCGCGCCCGTCTCGACGGCTTCGAGGCCAAGGATTCCCCGGTCTTTGCCGGCATGGCCGAGCGCGAGCGCTCGCTGGAGTTGGGCGCCTCGGCCAGCCGTGCGCTCGGCCCGGGGCGCATCGAGTTCGCGGCGTTCACCGATGCGCTCGACCGCAGCGGCGGCCAGGAGTTGGACCTGATGTGGCGCGGCGACTTCGGCCGCGGGCCCTTCCGCGTGCAGCCCGAGGCCGGCCTGCGCTGGCAGAGCGAAGACCTGGTCGACTACTACTTCGGCGTGCGTGCGGACGAAGCCACGACCCTGCGGCCGGCCTATCGCGCAGGTTCGGCGCTGGTGCCGCGCGTGGCGGTGAATGCGCTGGCTCCGCTGGGCGGGCAGTGGAGCCTGTTCGCGCGCCTGTCCTACGACGATTTGCCCGCCGAGATCACCGACAGCCCGCTGGTCGATCGCGGCAGCGAGCGGCGCGCTTTCATCGGTCTCGTTTACGGCTTCCGCTGAGAGGCGCACGCCGCGGGCGGTTCCAACCCTGTGCAGTGAGACGCCTCCGCCCGCGGCCGCGGGCGGGGCCTCTCCTGCGGTCAGTGGTGCGCGTGCGATTCGGCCGGCTTGCCGCTGCGGTCTGCCACTGCGAACTCGACCTGGATCGACGCGTCGCCGTCGAAGCGCAGGGTGACCGGAATCGTCTCGCCTTCCGCGAAGGCTGGCTCGGGGTTGAAGAACATCAGATGCTCGGCGCCGGGCTTCAGGCTGATCTTCGCGCCGGCGGGAATCTCGATGCCGTCCGGTAGACGGCGCATGCGCATCACGCCATCGACCTCGGTCATGGTGTGGATTTCCATGCTCGACGCCCGCGGGCTCTCCGCGCCGAGCAGACGGCGCGTTGTCTCGCCCGCGTTGTGGATCTCGACATAGCCGCCGCCGACGCGCGCGCCCGGCGGCATCGGCCGCACCCAGGCGCCGCTCACGTGCAGTGTCGACGCATCGGCAGCAACAGCAGGCGCTGCGGGCAGCAGGCCCGCGAGCAGCAGGGAACAGGCAA
>JBKCVA010000161.1:0-9143 GCA_046318115.1 Lysobacterales bacterium
CGCCGGTAGTACAGCAGGTAGTCAGCACGTTTCTGCTTGCCACGCCGCACACGGCCACCGGTGACGATGATGCGGCCATTGGTGAAGGTGCGCTGCTCGCCGATCAGGTGCGGTGCATTGCCCCATCCGGCCTCGACGAGCTTGGGCGTGACCAGTTCCCGGCAGGTGTCGGCCTCGGTCATCATTTCAATGGTGGCCATTGGCTTCCTACACAGGTCGGGCTCTGGAGTTTACTCAAGCAGCCGGGACGCAGGATTCTGATCGGCTGCGCCCGACTGAAAGTAACCAACGACACTCGATACAGCTCGGTGTTCTGTCATTGCCATGACAGCAGACAGCGGCACGCCTTGGCGACCAGCTTCGGTCACGAAGCCTGACCGCAGACTGTGCCCACCGAAGTCCCCCTTCAGTCCGGCCCGCAGTGCCCGTCGCTGCACCACTTCACCGACGGCCGCGGGAGAGAGGGCAGGGCCCAGACGGTCCTTCCAAAGTCGCCGAAAGATCGCCCCCTCAGTGATGCCTGCAGCTTCGAGCCAGTCGGTCAACGCTTCGGCGCTGCGATCTAGGATGGGCTTGTCGGGCGTGGATGTCGCGGAGGGTCCGGCCTGCTGGGTCTTGCTGTGCTCCAGTCTGTAGATGTACGCCGTGGGCCCGATGCGCCGGAGGTCCCGCATGTTCGCAGCTGCAATCTCGCTGCGCCGGCGCCCGCCAGAGGAGAACCCGAAGCAGAGTAGGGCGCGGTCGCGAAGTCCCTCCAACGAGTCATCGCAGGTCGCGAGCATCGCTTCGAGTTCCGGCTTGGTGATGGCGGTCTTCTTGGCCGGGCGCTCGCCGCGCTTGACCGAAGCTCGGCGCGCCCGACTTAGCACGGTCCGAACCGAGGGCAGCTCGCACGGGTTGGTCAGTCGCTTAAGGCGGTGTGCTGTGGACAGCACGGCGATGCGATGGACAACGCTCGCCAGCTTCCAAGGTCCCAGCTTCGTCTTGAGCCCTGCTTGGACCAGCGCGCGATCAACATCAACAGGAAGCTCCCAGGCCAGCAGACCGTCGGCGTTCGTGCGTGCGACGTGGTCAACCACGAACTGGATCACGGTCGCTTCCGAGATGGGTAGAGCGAACTCTTCGCCGAAACGCGCTTGATGCCAGCCCGCCCAGTAGCGCAGAGCGGTTGCGTAGCTTCGCGTGGTGTTGGTTGCGGCGGCTTCTGCGAGTAGCTCGCGCACGGCGTCGGCGGCGGTACTGGCGAGTTGGTCAGGCAGAAGCATTCCCGTAAGAGTCACGGGCAGGGTGGCAGACTGATTGATTCGCTTCATATTATGTAGTATTTAATACGCCACTTCGAGTCTAGCCACGATAATCATCACTTATCGCGGGTACGTCAAGTGCGGGGTAGGGCGCTCAAGTAGGAGGTTGTTCCCATGGCACGAGGCATCACCCAAGAACAGGTCAACTCCGCGATCGAGGAGTTGCTGCTCACTGGGCAACGACCCACCATCGAAAGGGTCAGGGCCGCGCTCGGGACCGGATCACCGAATACGCTGACCCGCATGCTGGACGTCTGGTGGCAAGGTCTGGGCGAGCGACTGATCGCACAGCGTCAGGCCGCTGCCGTACCGGACGCACCTGCGGCCGTCGTAGATGCTATGTCCTCGGTATGGAGGGCTGCCCTGGAGGCAGGTAGGGCGCATGCAGAAGCGCTCGTGGCACCGGAACGCGCTGCTTTGGCTGAAGAGCGGAAGGCCATGGAGATAGCCATTCATAGGGAGCGTTCCGCTGCGGAGTTATCCGAGCGCGCCCGTCAAGCGGCCCTTGCAGCCGCTGAAGGGGTGCAGCGGGCGCTGGCCGTCAGTGACCAGCGTGTCGCTGATTTGTACAGGCAGGGGGCTAGATTCGAGGCTCGTATTCAAGACTTGACTGTGCGAGGCGACGCCCTGGACGCCCGCCTTCGAGATACGTTGGCCGACGCAGAGAGCGACCGAGCCGCAGCCGCAGCCGAGCGCGCTGAACTACAGGCCTACGTTCGCCGAGTCGAGGATCGGGCCCATGCCGAGGTAGACCGACTCCGTCAGGAGCTCAAGGCCGCCAAAAACGAGCGCGCTGCAGCTTCCCGGGAGCACGCGGCAGCCCTACAGAACGCGGAGAAGGCACGACAAGCCGCCGACTTCGCCAGGCAGCACGCCGAGCGGGAAGCCGCCGCTGCACAGGCGAGAGTGAAGGTTCTTGAGCACCAACTCGCTCGCCCAGCGCCTAGCGTCACCAAAGCCGGTACATCTCCGCGTCGGCGCAAACCAAACGCTTAGCAGTTCGCTCCAGCTGAGTGTTCACATGTGTGGCGCAGTACGCAAGTGTGCCGCGGTCCAAGTTCTGGGGCACATCGCATCCATTGAGTATTGATCGGTGCCGGCAGATAAGCGCATGCGTTGGACGCTGGGGACGCTTGGGTGCGGCACTCGGGTAGCGTTGGCGCTGGAGGTGACCACGCATTGGTGCGGTCATCACCCGGTTGGGTAGCCTTTGCGTCCGCTGCGACCACCGAACCGCGCGCATTACAAGCGGTGCCGGCGTGATCGTGGCCTAGGTCTATCGGCACTGCGCGACGACGGCCTAGGTTTCTTGGCTTCAGTGCCTAGAGTGTTGGCGTCGGTGGCCTAAGTTTGTCCGCGGTGAACATCAGCGGCCGCGCGATCCAACCCGCCTGCGGCCACCAGGTGTCGATCGCGAACAGTGCTAGCGAAAGCAGCGCTGCCGTCCAGATCCAAGGCGCGGCAGAAAGCGCTTGGCCCCCAGGATGCAAAGCGTTCCTGTCCGTCGGCATCATGCGAGTGGTGGACTCATGCAGGGTTCGATCCGTGAGTCTGCCGCACCTCACGCCCTCATGGTCCATTTAAATACGCGCATAATGTATATTATGTCCAATATTGGCACCAGCGCCCGGAGGCTCTTCGAACCGAAGCGCTAAACTCCGCCGCCACCGCACCGCTCCACCGGAATCGATGAGCCGCATCCTGCCCGCCACACCTGATGCCATCGCTGAGGCGGCCCGCGTGCTTCGCTCAGGTGGACTCGTAGCGATGCCCACCGAAACGGTCTACGGACTGGGGGCTCGAGCCCTCGATCCCGTTGCCGTGAACCGCATCTACGCTGCCAAGCAGCGACCGGCCAGCAGCCCGCTGATCGCCCACGTCGACTCCATCGAGCAAGCACGCAGCCTGCTGTTGGGCTGGCCAACCAGCGCTCAAGCCCTTGCCGAAGCGTTCTGGCCCGGCCCACTGACCCTGGTACTGCCCAAGGCCGCTCACGTCCCGGATGCACTGACAGGCGGCGGCCCCCGTCTTGGCGTGCGACTGCCGTCCCACCCGGTGGCGCTGGCCTTGATCAAGGCCTTGGGGGAACCCATCGCCGCCCCCAGCGCGAACCGCTTCATGCAGCTGTCGCCGACCTGTGCGGCGCACGTCGAACGCGGACTGGGCGAGGCGGTGGACCTGATTCTGGACGGTGGCGACTGCGCCTACGGCATCGAATCCACCGTCGTCCGTCTGGAGCCCGAGGCGATCACCCTGCTCCGCCCGGGCGCCATCCCCGCGGCCCTGATCGAACAAGTCTTGGGCGTCAGCCTGCAGCGCCCGGCGGCGAGCGACACCGCCGCGGGCAAGGCGCAGGACTCGCCGGGCCTGCATCAGCGGCACTATGCGCCGCGCACACCGCTGCTGCTCTGGCAGCCCGGTCAGGCGCTGCCGCCGGGACGCGGCGGCATGCTCGCGCTGTCGGTGGGAAACGCGCTGCCTGCGCATCGCATCGATATGCCGCACAGCGCGCCTGACTACGCGAAGCGCCTGTACGCGGAGCTGCACGCGCTCGACCGTGCGGCTCTGGATTGGATTGCGGTTGAAGCACCCCCAGCAGATGCCTCCTGGGCCGCCGTGCACGACCGTCTGCAGCGCGCCACCTACGTCGACTGAAGGACGTTCCCTGCCCTTCGACACTTGAGCCCGATCACGCGGCCGGTACGCTCGCGGTTCGCTTCGAACCGGGACCCGTGCATGATCCGCCACGCTTTGTGCCTGCTGCTCGTTGTCTGCCCTGCCCTTGCTGCGACTGCCAAGGACACGCCTTCCACGCCGATGTCGGCGCCGACCTTCAAGGGCCTTGCGCTGCGCGGCATCGGCCCCGCGCTGATGTCCGGGCGCATCGCCCACATCGAGTTCGAGCCCGGTGACCCTGCCACCTGGTATGTCGCGGTGGGCTCGGGCGGCGTGTGGAAGACGGTCAACGCCGGCACCACCTGGACGCCGATTTTCGACGCGCAGGCCTCGTACTCCATCGGCACGCTGGCAATCGACCCCTCGAACACTTCAGTGCTCTACGTCGGCACCGGCGAAGACGTCGGCGGCCGCCATGTGGGCTACGGCGACGGCGTGTATCGCAGCCGCGACGGCGGCGCCAACTGGGAAAACATCGGGCTCAAGGGCTCCGAGCACATCGCCCGCATTCTGGTGCATCCGAAAGCGCCGGACACGCTGTTCGTGGCCGCGCAGGGTCCGCTGTGGAATCAGGGCGGCGAGCGCGGGTTCTACCGCACCGAGGACGGCGGCAAGACCTGGCAGCGCACGCTGGGCGACGACGCCTGGACCGGCGTGACCGACATCGTCATGGACCCGCGCAACCCGGACCGGATCTACGCCGCCACCTGGCAGCGCCATCGCACCGTCGCCGCCTACATGGGGGGCGGTCCGAACTCCGGCCTGCACCGCTCAGAAGACGGCGGCAAAACCTGGACGAAACTGGCCCAGGGCCTGCCCGAAGGCAGCATGGGCAAGATCGGTCTGGCGATCTCGCCGCACCAGCCCGACACCGTCTACGCCGCGATCGAACTCGACCGCCGCAAAGGCGGCATCTGGCGCAGCACCGACCGCGGCGCCACCTGGGAGAAGCGCTCCGATACCGTTTCCAGCGGCACCGGCCCGCACTACTACCAGGAGCTCTACGCCAGCCCGCACCACCCGGGCCGCATCTACCTGATGAGCAACACCACGATGATCTCGCACGACGGCGGCGCGACGTTTGTGCCGCTGAACAACGAGCACAAGCACGTTGACGACCACGCCATCGCTTTCCGCCCCGACGACCCCGACTACGTGATGATCGGCTCGGACGGCGGCCTGTACGAATCCTTCGACGACACCAAGACCTGGCGCTACATCGCCAACCTGCCGGTGACCCAGTTCTACAAGGTCGCGGTCGACGACGACCAGCCCTTCTACAACATCTACGGCGGCACCCAGGACAACAACACCCAGGGCGGGCCCTCGCGCACCGACAACATCCACGGCATCCGCAACTCCGACTGGTTCATCACCCTGTTCGGCGATGGCCACCAGCCGGCGACCGAGCCCGGCAACCCCGACATCGTCTATTCGCACTGGCAGCAGGGCAATCTCGCGCGCTACGACCGCAAGGTGGGCGAGCTCGTCTACATCCAGCCGCAGCCCGGCCCGAACGACCCGCCCGAGCGCTTCAACTGGGACGCACCGATCCTGGTCAGCCCGCACGCGCCGACGCGGCTGTACCACGCCTCGCAGCGCGTCTGGCGTTCGGACAAGCGCGGCGACACCTGGACGCCGATCTCCGGCGACCTCACCCGCAACGAAGACCGCCTGCGTCTGCCGCTGATGGGCCGCCAGCAGAGCTGGGACGCCGCCTGGGACATGTACGCCATGTCCTACTTCAACAGCATCACCTCGCTGTCGGAATCGCCGAAGCAGGCGGGCCTGCTCTATGTCGGCACGGACGACGGCCTGATCCAGATCTCCGAGAACGGCGGCGAAAGCTGGCGCGGGATCGAAGTCAGCAAGCTGCCCGGCGTGCCGGCCCGCGCCTTCGTCAACGACATCAAGGCCGACCTGCACGACGCCGACACGGTGTACGTCGCCCTCGACAACCACAAGGAAGGCGACTTCAAGCCCTACCTGCTGAAGAGCAGCGACCGCGGCCGCAGCTGGCGTTCGATCAGCGGCGACCTGCCGGAACGCCATCTGGTGTGGCGCGTGGTGCAGGATCACATCAAGCCCGAGCTGCTGTTCGCTGCCACCGAATTCGGCCTGTTCTTCAGCCCGGATGCCGGCACACGCTGGATCGAGCTGGAGGGCGGCGTGCCGACGATTTCGTTCCGCGACCTCGCGATCCAGAAGCGCGAGAACGATCTGGTCGGCGCCACCTTCGGCCGCGGCTTCTTCGTACTCGACGACTACTCGCCGCTGCGCCAAGTCGACGACGCCCTGCTGCAGCGCGAAGCCGCACTGTTCGCCCCGCGCCGGGCCTGGTGGTACATCGAGCGCACGCCGCTCGGCTTCGGTGAAAAGGCCACGCAGGGCCACGCCTTCTACACCGCACCCAACCCTGCGTTCGGCGCCACCTTCACCTACTACCTGCGCGATGGCCTGACGTCCCGCACGAAGAAGCGCCAAGAGCAGGAGAAGCCGCTGATCGCCAAGGGCGAAGACACGCCCTTCCCCGGCTGGCCCGCGATCGAAGCCGAACAGCAGGAAGCCGACCCCGCCATCCTGCTCACCGTGCGCGACGATCAAGGCCAGGTCGTACGGCGCATCGCCAATGCCCCCACGGCCAAGGGCTTCCACCGCGTCACTTGGGACCTGCGCACCCCGCCCACGCAGGCGATCGGCATGCAGGGCGACTATTTCGCGCCCGAGCCCCTGGGCTACCTGGTGGCGCCCGGCACCTACACCGCCGAGCTGTCGCAGCGCGTCGATGGCGTGGTGACCCCGCTGGCTGGGCCGGTAGAAGTCCAGGTCGAGCGCATGACGCAAGGCAGCCTGCCCGGCGCGGAGCCCGCCGCGGTCGTCGCCTTCTGGGCACGCATCGACGGCCTGCAGCGCAAGGCGACCGCGCTGTCGCTCGCCCTGCCCAGCCTGCAGCAGCGCATGACTCTGCTGGCCCAAGCGCTGGAGCGCACGCGCTCGGCGCCGAGCACGCTGGACGCCGAGTTCGATGCGCTGCGCAAGCAGGTGTACGCAATCAATCGCGCGGTGAACGGTGTGCCCGAAGCCGCAGAAGCGGTGGGCCACCTGCGCGCACCGGGCCTGAACGAGCGCCTGTTCGTCGCCCAGATGGGCACCCAGCTCTCCACCTACGGGCCAACGCCGAGCCACGAGCAGAGTTTGGCTTTGGCGGAGCAGGCGTATGTCGAGATCCGCACCGACTGGGTCGACCTCACCGAACGCCGCCTGCCCGCTTTCGAGCGCGCTCTGGTCGAAGCGGGAGCGCCGTGGGTGCCGGGGATGCCGCTGTCGATTTTGGAGTGATGCAGCCCGGTCCGCTCTGCAGCAAGGCAGGTAGGTGATGGTGCCCCGCTCCAGCAAGCGAAATCGTCCGCTCTTGAGCCCCTCTCCCTCGGAGGGAGAGGGGTTGGGGAGAGGGGGACAACTCTCGCCGCAAGCGTTCTACCCCTCTCCCCCAGCCCGTCCTTCGCTTCGCTCCACAAGGGGAGAGGGGAGCAAAGCGCGCCCCGACAAGCGATACCGCCTGCTGTTAAGCCCCTCTCCCCTTGAGGGAAGCGTAAGAGCGCGCTTGTCGGCTGCCGGTGGCAGCCGACGCTCTCTGGAGCCCGAGCGAAGCGAAGGCAGGTTGGGGAGAGGGGGCAAACCTCGCCGCAAGCCTTCTACCCCTCTCCCCCGCCCCATGCCTTCGCATCGCTCGGGCTCAACGGGCCTCAAGCGCCCACCGGGCGCTTGAAAGCGGCCCGCTGCGCTCCTCAAGGGGAGAGGGGAGCAAAGCGTACCCCGCCCTCCGACATCGCCCGCCGCTAAGCCCCTCTCCCCTGGCGGGAAGCGTAGGAGAGCGCTTGTCGGCTGCCGGTGGCAGCCGACGCTCTCTGGAGCCCGAGCGAAGCGAAGGCAGGGTGGGGAGGGGGGGACAACTCTCGCCCCAAGCCCGCGACCCCTCTCCCCCGACCCCGCCTTCGCTTCGCTCGGGCTCACCGGGCCTCAAGCGCCCACCGGGCGCTTGAAGGCGGCCCGCTTCGCTCCTCAAGGGGAGAGGGGAGCAAAGCGAAGCGAGGCTTCGAAGTCAGAAAACCAGCACTTGCCACACGCCCCCCCATCTGCGAAACACCACACCACCCTGCCCCGCACCACCACCCTGCCCCCGCACCGCCGCCCGGAGACCCATCGATGCGCACTGCCCCCTGGATCGGAACCCTGCTGCTCTGCCTCGCCGCACCCACGCACGCAGCACGGCCCACTCCCGGCGCGCCCAGCACGCCGGAGCAGCGCGAAGCCGCCTGGCAGCAGCACCAGCAGATGCAGGACGCATCGATCTTCAAAGGCCTGAGCTGGCGCAGCATCGGCCCCACCGGGCAAGGCGGGCGCGTGGTGGATCTGGCCTCGGTGCCCGGCCAGCCCTACACCTTCTACGTGGCCTACGCGACCGGCGGCGTGTGGAAGACCACCAACAACGGCGGCAGCTTCGAGCCCCTCACCGATCAGCTGCCGAACACCGTGATCGGCGCGATTGCCGTGGACCCGTCCAAGCCCGAAACCCTGTGGATCGGCGCCGGCGAACCCAACGCCGCGCGCTCCAACTACGGCGGCCACGGCGTGTTCGTCAGCCATGACGGCGGCAAGAGCTTCGCGCGCAAGGGCCTGACCGGCACCGACCGCATTGCCGAAATCCTCGTCGACCCGCGCGACAGCCAGCGCGTGCTGGTGGCCGCTGCCGGCAAGCTCTACACGCCCGGCGGCCAGCGCGGCGTTTTCTTGAGCGAAGACGGCGGCGATACTTGGACGCAGGTGCTGAAACCGAACGACGACTGGACCGGCGCCAGCGACCTCGTCATCGACCCCACCCGCCCCGACGTGCTCTACGCCGCGCTGTGGACGCGCACGCGCACGCCCTGGCAGTTCACCGAAAGCGGCGACGGCTCGGGCATCTACAAATCCGAAGACGGCGGCCGCACTTGGCGCGAGCTTGCCGGTGGCCTGCCGCAGGATGCGGGTGTCGGCCGCATCGGCCTCGCCATCGCCGCCAGCCAGCCCGACACCGTCTACGCCAGCATCGACCACTGGGCCGAACTGCCCGAAGCCCTGCGCGACCTAGGCGACCGCCCGCTCTCACCGCAGCGCCTGCGC
>JBKCVA010000162.1:0-12728 GCA_046318115.1 Lysobacterales bacterium
TGGACTGAAGCACGCGCTCGGATCCCGAGTGGCCCTGCGCACGAAGGCAAAGCTGAGGCTAGCCACGGAGAACCACATGAAGAAACTGGAGCAGCAGCCGGAGGCTATTCAAGCCTACTTCCAGGACCCCAAGGTCAAGTACGCGGCCTGATGGATTTAGGCCGCCGGTTCAATAGGCAGGAGCCGTATGCGGTAGTGCCGCTCGTACGGATCTGTGCGGGGGGCGCCGGGCAACCGGCGTCCCTACCGCGACCATAGCGACCGTCCTCGGCCTCGCTATTGACGCGGCGCCACAGGAAGCGGAAGAGGCGGAGTCCCCAGAGGCCGCCGAAGGCCGCGACCAGCACGCGCACCAGCGGATCACCCGCGGCGAGCGCGGCCACGGTCGCGGCGGACAGCGCCATGCCGAGCGTCCAGAAGACGTCCACGTAGCCCATGTTGCGCCGTGAGCGCGCGTAGAGAAAGGCGGCGCTCATGCCCAGTGCCGCCGAGCCCAAGGCCGCGAGCAGGATGGCGAGCGCGCTCATGCGAAAGACCCCGGGTGCGCGGCACCCATCCGCTGGTCGAGGGCATACAGGGTCGGCAGCGCGATCGCCCAGCCCACCGCCACCGCAGCCAGCGCGGGAACGCTGCCGGACGGAAACGCGACTGCGCCCGCAACCGTGGCCGCGCTGGCATAGGCCAGCGGGCCGCAGAGGAGGCCAAACGCCGCCGCTGCCAGCGGGCGGCGGGCCAAGAAGGCCATCGAGTGGGCGAGGGTCAGGGCGAAGCCGGCCCACAGCGCGAGGATCCATGGCGGCGCCAGTGAACGCGGTCCGGCGGCAGTTGCGTAGTCCAACAAGCCGCTCGCCCCGAGCAGGCCGTCGATCAGCAGTCCCAGCGCCAGGGACGCGGCCAGCAGTCGCAGATCACGTACTGGCGTTGGCGTCCAGCGCAGGTGCAGGGCGATGAAGGCGGCCGCCGCCAACGGTCCCGCCCAGCCCCAGCCGACACCCGCGCCCAGTACGCAGGCCCACCAGACCGCCTGGAATCCCAGAGCGTTGAAGATGATCCATCGCATGATGCCTCCTTCCTTGTGATATTGATGCTGCGGTCGGACCGACCGGGGGTGAAGCGGAAGCTGCGGCTTCGGCCGCCTTCGAAGGGCGCAGGCTCCGTGAAAACTGCACCAGCGGCGCGGCGGCTGCATAAGCGGAGGTGAGCGGCAGGCATCGGCGTGCGGTTGGAGTCGACAGTCTGTGATGGTCATGCGCAGGCGTGGCACGTCCTGCGCCGCGGGGCGGCGGCCGCAGGCGCGGCTCAGCAGCTCCGTGACTGCAGTCCGGAATTGGACGCGCCCTATACTTGACTCTAGTTCGGTCACGAGAGGAGAGACTCTGCATGCCTCGCGTCAAGGTCTGGGTTTGGTGGCTGTCGGTGTCCTTCGTCTTCGCCCTGCTCCTGATGCGTACCGATTCCGAGGTTGCACGCGGTCTGCCGGCCATCGCCGCGCTGGGCATCTGGTTCGCGCACGTCGCATTGGGCCTCGGCGCGGCGATCGCGAGTACGCGCCTGCTCGGCAGCATGCGCTGGACGGTGGCGCGTTCACCCGCACTGCAGCTGCTTGCCGGTGGGCTCATGGGCAGTCTTGCCTTTGCGCCGCTCTCGCTCGGGCTCGAAGCGCTCTTTCCGGCGCCCGCGGAAGATGTCGTCGACGGTGGGTTGGATGCGCTGGAGCAGGCGGGGGGCGCGCTCGCGCTCGCGGCCGAGTGGTTGCAGCTCGCGCCCGCCTACCTTGCGAGCTGGGCGATCCTCAATGCGCCGCCGGCGCTAGCGGCCCGGGTTCCGCGCTATGCGGCGCTCGTGTCGGCTTCCAGCGGCGATGGCTCTGACGGCGAAGACGTGTCCGGGCAGGGACCGAATGGGCCGGCAATGCCGCGGACTGAGCCGGTGTCATCGTCCGCACACGTGCCTGCGGGTGTGCCAGTGACCGATGTTGCTCGCCCGGCGACGGCGCCGCCGGCTGCGGATTCCGTCGAAGTGGAGGCTGCGCTGTCGAAGCCTCTGCTTGCCCGTGTTCCGCGCTCGATCGGCGTGAATCTGCTGATGGCGCAGTCGGATCTGCACTATCTGCATCTGCGGACCACGCTGGGCACTGCCACCTTGCTCGGCACGATCTCCGAGCTGGAGACGGAGATGGGAGATCGCGGTTTGCGGGTGCACCGCTCGTACTGGGTGGCGGTCGACCACGTGCGGCGCGTGCGACGCACCGCAAGTGGCTGGCATTGCGTGCTTTCGGATCAGACCAAGGTTCCGGTCAGTCGACGGCGACTGGCGGCCGTGAAGGAGCGACTTGGCGTCGACTTTGTGCGGGATGTTCAGGCCGATGGCGGATGACGGGCTGCGTGTTCGCGGCCCGTCATCCCCTCGTTTCAGGGCGCGCGGCACACCGCCCCTGGGGCTGAGCTCGCCATCAGCTCGCAGGCAGGCGGCTGGGTGCCGAGCAGCGCAGCGATCACCGGAGACACATTGCAGCCGCATGCAGAGGCGTCGGGCAGGGCGAGCTGGGCGCTGCCGATGTCGATCAGCCCCGAGGCGGAGCTTTCGAACACCCAGGCCGGAAAGCTGCTGCCGGCAATCATCAGGGCCGGTGTGCTGCCGGCTTCGAAGCGATAGGCGATCGGCGAGAACCGCACGGAGATGCGGCGTCCTCGGGCGTCGGCGATGAGGGTCTCCCTGATGAGGAGAATCTCGCCATCGGGGCGGACATCGACGAGTTTCGCGACCAGCGGGCCGCGGTAGCCTCGGCGCAGTCGAATCGACGCTTCGACCTCGCCGACGATCGGAAGCGCAGCGCTCAGCGGGCTACCCAGCAGCAGGCCGACGTCCGGACGCGCCAGCAGCGGAGACTGGTCCAGCATGCCGGCCGGGGCGATGAGATGGTTGCCGCCCAATGTCGGCACGGGGCGCGTCGGATCGACCGGAATGGCGGCTGCAGGCGCCTGCAGCTCGGACACGCGCGTGCGGGTGACCAGCGGCCAGCGAGGGCTGCCGATGATCGACGCCGCGCCCTCTCCCGCCCAGGTGAACTGCACCTTCGGCCACTGAGCAACCTCGTTGTCGGTGCCCTTCAGCCAGTAGTCGAACCAGGTGAACATCGGGCGGATGGGCCACAGCTCGGGATCATCGACGTCGTAGTGCGTGCCATCCAACATGATGAGGCGGTCGTTACGGCCAGATGCGCCGCGCCGCGCCCATGCGTCCATGGCGCTGTCGTGGAAGAAGTCGTGCCACAGACCCACTTGCAGGATCGGCGCGCGCAGCCGGCGGGTGACGTCTCCCGCTTGCAGAGCGCGCGGATCGGAGCGTGCAGCCAGCAGGTCGCCCCAGCGGGGCTGCAGATCGCTGACGACCGGAAAGTCCTCGGTAGGGGTCAAGCTCCACCACTCGGAGGCGGAAGCG
This sequence comes from Lysobacterales bacterium, assembly GCA_046318115.1. GTDB lineage: Bacteria > Pseudomonadota > Gammaproteobacteria > Xanthomonadales > Xanthomonadaceae > Aquimonas. The sequence continues at coordinate 3,442 of JBKCVA010000162.1, forward strand.
TCGCCATCCTCGAGCGCGCCGAACATGTCGCCGAGTGCCTCGATCGCCATGCCCTTCAGGTCGTCGAGCGATTCCTCGTCGATCCCGAGCCGCGCTTCGTGGTCCTCGCTGCTTTCGAGTGACTGTGAGAGGACGAAGGGGAGCAGGGCCTCCCACTTGGTAGATCGATCCGGAAAGATGACACCGCCGAGGAAGTCCGGGCTGGTTGCCTGGGCGTAGATCGCTCGCACCGAAGGCCTGCCGGTCGCGGCCGACTGCAGCGCCGCAACGCCACCCGCCGAGTCGCCGAACACGCCCAGTTGGCCGTTGGACCAAGGCTGCTGTTCGATCCAGGCCAGCAATGCGTCGCCATCGGCGCGCTCGTCGAGGAACAGACCGAAGGTACCGTCGGACTCGTTGCGGCCGCGTACGAACTGGATTACAAGGGCGTAGCCACGGTCGGTTGCTTCGGTCCAGCCGATGTCCTTCTCGTCGGCCTCGATCTCGGCATTCGCGTGTTCTTCCGGGAACCCGCTCACCGGCGTGAGGGGAAGGTCATATGGGCTGCGGGTGACCAGCGTCGGCCACGGCCCACGGCCTTCGCCAGGCAGGTAAACCAGAGTCTGCAACTCGGTGGCGTCGGATGCGGGCACCCGGAACTCGGCCACCAGGTGGCCCGCTTCAGCGCGGTGGAAGCCCGCAGGTGTCGCCATCGCGATGGCCGGCAGACAGGCGAGCAGCAGCATGCTGACCGCACTTCGAATCCTGGGTTTCATTGTTGTCTCCCTCGTATCGCACCCCAGCGTGGGTGCCTCCGTCCTGGCAAGCATTGCCGGGCGGAGGCATGCTTGGCGGCTGGCGCGACCGTTGGTGCCGGGATGTTCGCCAAGGGTCAGGTTCGGCGCAGTTCCTGCACCAGCGGTCAGGCGTGGAGCCTTGCCGCTCGGTGGTGCGGAGGCTCCCGCAGTCGCGTCGCCGGCCTCGTTCAGAACGCAGCGGTCGGGTTGTGGCCGGTGTTTGGGGAGCGTGAGGTCCGCGAAATCCGGTGCGCGACAGGTCCGGTTCGAGCGCCGAGGGGCCTCCATCGAGGCGCATGGAAGGTATGCTCCGCTCAGCCCTGCGAAGCGTTGTTCTTTCCTGCGGAACAAGTGAGGCGGCGGAGTTTCATGGGCGTGCTTCACCTGTTCGAACTGGGCGGACGCGTGGCCATCGTCACGGGCGGCTCGCGCGGGCTGCGTCTGCAGATCGCGGAAGCCTTGGCAAAAATTGGCGCCAAGCTGCTCATCACCGCGCGCAAGGCCGAAGAGCTCGCACAGGCACAGTCGCATCTCGAGGGGCAGGGGGCCGAGGTGCTGGCGGTCCCCATGGACATCGCCAAGCTGGGTGCGGCAGCCGCCCTGGTCGACGCTGCGCTGGCGCGTTTCGGCCGTATCGACATTCTGGTCAACAATGCCGGCGCCACCTGGGGCGCGCGCGCCGAGGAGCACCCTCCCGAGGCCTGGGCCAAGGTCATCGATCTGAACTTGAACGCGCTGTTCGCGCTGTTGAGAGCACGCGCCTGTCGAACGGCAAGAAGAAGGGCAGCGGCAATCCCAAACGCGGCAACCGCTACCTGAGCTGGGCTTGGATTGAAGTCACGAACTTCGCGATCCGCTTCAGCCCTGAGATCCGCCGCTGGTTTGATCGCAAAGCGAGCAAGAAGCCCCGCCCGGTGGCGTTCAAATCTGTGGCACACAAGCTGGCCCGCGCTGGCTACCACCTGATCAAGGACGGAGGCCACTTCGATGTGAAGCGAGCCTTCGGCTAAGCACACCGGCGGCGCCTGAGGTCGGAACAAGGGCTCGGTTTGCAGCCACCAGATGTGAATGATCCAGGCGTCGTCGGACCCGATTCAAAGGCAGGGGCCGCCTGCCCGGCGAGCCAATCAAGGGTTGGATGCGCACCGCGCGAACCACGTTACCTGTGCAGCCGAAACCGGCCACATGGACGCCAGGGGCGAACCGATGCGTGTTTGGGGCAGCGATGCCGAGGACGGGAGACCGCCTAAACCAGAATGTGGCGAAGCATGCTTCGCCGCTGGTGCGGCCAAGGGCCGCACCCACACGTGAACACAGGCGGGGACGGTCAAGCAAAGAGCGGGTCAGCAGGAAAAAAGAAGCCCGGATCACGGGATGAGTTTTGTCGGCCCTGTTGACATGGGCGGCGCAATGGCGACCCCATGTCGCAAAACAAGCCCCAAAGTTTTCGAATTCTTGGAGTTTTTCACCCCCCGAATTCTTCGCTGCCCCGGAGTTTTTCGCGGGCGAATGACGACGGCATGCGTCTCGGGCGTGGTGGCGGGGGCACCCAGCGCCGGCTGCAGCCAACGGGGGATTGCTCTGGCTCTTGAGGGAAAGGACCATTCGACGTGCTGGCGCTGGATGGGCGCTCGATGTCCACCGGGGCGTGCGACCGCGCCGACCGCGTCTCTCCAGCGCCAGCCGCCACCGGAGCGTTGACATCTCCGCGCGGCGCGATGCCAACGTCGCAAAGTGAGAGTGCGGTGCCCCGCCATGCGTTGCTTTTGCGTTGCCCATCGGAGTCCACCATGCGTTGCCTCAGGTTGCCCACGTTGCTCGCGCTGCTCGTCGCCTCCGGCTCCGTGTGTGCCGACTGGCCGCCTCCCGCCCCCTCGGCCATCGTGCTGACCGCACCCGACGCCAGCGGCATCGTCCGCGCCGGTGATCTGGCGGTGGGCGGTGTGCCGCTGGCGCGTACGGCCGGCGTTGTCGACCCCACGCGCCTGCGCCTGGTCAATGCCGAGGGCATCGAAGTGCCAGCTCAGTTCCGCGTCCTTGCACGCTGGAACGCCGCGCGCAACGATGCCTCGGCACCGATCCAATGGGTGCTGGCCGAAGCGCCTGCGCCCGCTACGGGCGGTACGCTCCGTCTGCGCGCCGACGCCGTGCCCGGTGCGCCTGCCGCTCCGGCCACGCCCCTGTCGGTGGTCAGCGCCGGCGGTCGCTACACCATCGACACCGGTGCGGCGCGCTTTGTCATCGATCCAGCGGCCGGGGCACTGTTCGCCGAGGTCCGCACCGCCGACGGCAACCTGCTTGCCACCGGCGCGCCAGCACGCGTGGAGATCGAGGGTGCGGCCGTCGCATCGACGTCCGCCCTGCGCTTCGCGCGAGTCGATGCACAGGGCCCGCTGTCCGCCACGCTCACCGTCGCCTGGACGCTCGACATGCCGCATGTCGGCGGCGGCGGGCTGTCGCTGACCCGCCAGTACCGCTTCGCGGCCGGGTCGGCTACCGCTGTGGTGCGCTCGGCACTGGCCTGGGAAGGCAATCGCTGTCCGAATGCGGAAAACATCGTCTGCGCGGCAGGCGTCAATGGGCTGCGACTGCTCTCCGTGCGCGATGCGCTGCGCCCCGCAACCACGGGCGCGCGCAGCGTACAGGTGCTCGCCGAGTCGACGCTGGCGCCTTACATGGCGACTCTGGGCAGCGACGACACAGTGCATCTGCGCCAGATGCGGCGGGCGGCGCGCACAGCGCCGCTGCTCTACGAACTCGCCATGCCCGGTACCAGCCGGCAGGGCGCGACGGCCGAGGGTGGCGCACTGGCGCTGTCGGTCGGCGGTGGCACGATCGGTGTTGCACTGGCGCGCATGGACCACCACGAGCCGCAGGCGCTGCGGGTGCTGGGCAATGGCGATGTAACTCTGGACTGGGTCGACACACCGGGCATCTGGATCGGAAGCCGGCAGGCCGTGCACGCGACGCTGGCCGTAGCCGCGTTGCCGGCCACCCCCGCGGCCGGCGAACTGGCGCGGCGGCTGTGGGCACCCCTCGCCCATCCGTTGCGCCTGTGGGCGCAGCCGGCTCAGTTTGCCGCGTCTGAAGCGGTGCCGGAGTTCCCGGTCGGTGCGCTGCCGGCCGCCTATGCCGGCTTCGACGCGGCGGTCCTGCGCATGCTGACCAGCACACGCTCGCGTTTCGATTCACTGGGGCTGCGCGGTCTGATGACCAGCGGCTTGTGGCCCTTCGATTGGGGCACCCCGAACGACGGACCGCCCGACTGCGGCGCCAGCGACCCCACACCTTCCGACGATTGGGATGACACCTACTGGTGCGCCACATGGACCGATTACCACAACACCGCGATGGTCGGCGCGCTGGCAGCCTTGCGCGCGGGCGATCCGGCCTGGTTCGATGCGGTCTCGGTTCCGGCCGCGCAACGCATGCTGCACACCTTGATGATGCAGTGCGCACCAGGTGACCCCTGGTTCTACTGCGGGCAGGCGCCGGCCGGCGGCGGGGGCTATCGCGCGAATTTCAATTCCTCACACGGCTACTTCGACAATCTTGTGCTGTACCACTTCCTCACCGGCGACCCCTGGGTGACGGACACGCTGGCGCGCGGCGCAGGATCGATGCGCGCCTACCTGTGCGCCACACGCGCCGGTTCCCCACCCGGATCGATGTGCTCCCCGACGACGCCGGGCTCGGACGACTTCGTGCAGATCAACGATCGCTCCGCCAATCAGTGGTACGAGGTGTTCCGATTTCTCGGCCAGACCGTCGACGCGAGCTACCTCGACGACTGGCGCGGAAACATCGCGCGCTGGCTGAGCCTGCACTGGGCGCAGGGCACCGATTCCGAGGGCCGGCGGCTGGGCTTCATCGTGCAGTCGGGCGTGGGCAACGGCCTGTCGATCCTCGCACCCGGCGCCTACACCACGTCGCAGGTGTGGATGGCCTCGGGCTACGATTTCGAACAACTCGCACGCCTGCGGGTGGCGACGGCGGACGCGCCGCTGGGGGTTCCCGCAATCGCGCCATCGACGGTGATGGCCGACTGGGGCCGCACTCTGGCGCGCGCCGCGACGATCGCCCCCGGCAACGGATCGGCGGCGGGCATCTGGCCGAACACGCTCGCCTTCGCGTGGTCAGGTGCGCGAATCGGCGGCCTCATCAGCGGGCTCGCCCCGGGCTGGTCGCCGGGCCCCATGCCTTCTCCCTGCTTCGATGCCTGCCTGTATGACACGGGCAAGTCGTTCACCGCGGCCGCCTTGGCCCGCGCAGCCGACCTTACGGGCGATCCTGCACTGCGTTCACTCGCTGACGACTTCGTCCGCCACGGGCTGGCGCGCGTCGCCGTCGCCGATCCGCCACTCGGCAAACAGGGAGGCCTGTTCATGGCCCGACTGCCATCCGCGGTGGCGAGACTCTCGCAGTCCGCGCTTCCGCCCGCGCTGTTCGCCAACGGATTCGAGTAGACCGCGGAGGGATCGCGTCCCGTCAGGACCGCCGCAGTCGGCACAATGGAGGTGCCGGAACGGCTTCGCCAGCGACAGCCGGGCGCGAAGCCGACATCACCCTGACCGGACCGGGAGTCTCGGAGAGCGGCATCGGCGCTTGCAGGTGTCGGCCGAGGCCGGTAGTCAAGGAGACTCGAAACCGTCACGAAGCAGGATGTCCTGCGGCAGCGACAGATCGCGAAACTCCTCCATTGACAGGCCGACGAGTTCACTGAAAGCTGGCAGGCGTGCGCGCTCATCGGCGATGGCGGCAGCAAGTCCTTGGCTGCCCGTGTTCGAAAGACGTGTCAGCAATCCATCCACGGCGTCCACCATGGCCTGACTCACCGCCAGTTGCCCACCCCGCCCGTCCACCAGATCACGCAACGGCAGCGCCCACAGACCGAGAGCGCTGGCGGAATCCCGCCACAGGGCTGAGTCGTTGCGCATCATCGTGACAATCTCGGGGCTGTACTGGGCGTAGCGGGCGAGCAAACGCGGTCCATGCGAGGACTGCCGCATCAGCACGTCGCGCACGCGGGCCAGCGCGCCGACATCGACCGCCGCCGACGTCGAACGCCGAAAGACGCGCAAGGGCGCCCCGTCAGCGAGGTCACCCGCCGTCTCGGCCAGACAGCAGGCATTGCTGGTAGCGGGCGCATCGTTGCGCAACCAGCCGAGGCCATCACCACCGCTCGCGGGGCGCGCGCCCGCGAATACCACATCGACGAGCGCGTCCGCATCAAGCCGATCGAGCGCGAGCGCGCGCGCGTCATCCGCATGGGCCCCGATGCACTGGGGGCCCGGCACAAAGCCGCTGCTGTCGCCGAAGTAGAAGACCAGCGACGAGAGGTCGTCGTCAAGGCAACCGAACGGGGTGGGTGTGCAGCGCCGACGCCCGAACACCAGATCAGGCCGACCATCGGCATTCAGGTCGCCAGCGGCAACGGCGGTGTGGCTATGCGGCGGAAAACGGGCCTCGGCCACCACCGGTCCGCTGGGAGTGCTGCGCACGATGCGGCTGGCACCGATGGGCGCGGACAGCGGCTGGAAGTCACGGGTAGCCGATACCGCCACGTCCACGCGGCCATCAAGATCGAAGTCGGCGACTGCCAGCCCGGTCGGCGTACCTTGCGGCAGCGGGACCAGCGCCGTCTGCGTGAAGCCGGCAGCGATGTGGTTCTCGAAGTACACCGCGCCACGCGGCTCCGGGTTGTCCGCCGTGCCGCTGTCCCCCACCCGCAGCACGACCATGTCGAGGCGTCCGTCGGCGTTGAAATCTCCAAAGGCTAGCGGTCCGAGTTCCTGCCCGGGGCCAGCCGCCACAACGACCTGCTGAAGTAGTGCGAAGCTGATTGCTCCGTTGCTCGGCGTGTCGTTCCGGTAAATGTCCACGCGGCCACTGGTGCGGGCGATCGCCACATCGGTGTCACCATCGGCATCGACATCGGCGACAGCGATTCCCGTCGATCGCGAGAGCGGCCCCAACGTCTGCGCAGGTGCGAAACTTGCGGCGCCCAGATTGCGGAACAGCTGGCTGGGTGCAGCCACGACGCTGCTTCCGTTGTAAGTACCCCCACCGGCCACCAGCACGTCGAGGTCGCCATCGCGATCGAAGTCGGCCAGCGCCACTCCGGCGGCCGCCACCGGATCCGCGCTGTCGAAGGGTGAACTCGCCAACGCATAGGTGCCCCCCACACCCAGCAAAAGACGATCGGCGAGCGGGGTCTCCACGCCAAAAGCACCGCTGCGGTTCGCATAGGCCAAGTAGATGTCCACAACACCGTCTCCATCGATGTCGCCCGTGGCGATCGCCGCAATCGCTGCCTCGTCGGGCAGCAGCGGCATCGCTCCAGGATCGAAGGCCCCTGGTGCGCCGTGGACCGTTGCAGCCCACAGCAGGGCAAGGCAGCTGAAGCCGACAGCGGCGGATTCAAGACGCCCCGCCGCAGGTGGCAAGGAGGGCACGGGGCTGCGCATACGCCGGGGCGCGGCGACCCGAACAGACAGGGTTGCAGCGAGCGAAAAGGAGACGCTTGTTGACGGTGCTGCGGCTGGATCACTCATGTGCTGCTCCAGAAGATGCGCGCTGACCGCGCCTGATGTTGGACGCGCAAGAGCGCCGATCCTCTCGCCACAAGGACTGCAGCACACAGTGCTCGGACCCCAACATGGGCGCCAGGGCTGGCGATTCCGAACAAGCGCGATGCCTAGGAGCCTGTCGGGCTTTGGTGGTCGAGGCGAAAATCCTGCTGAGTGAGGAAAAGTTTTCGGGTATGTGCAGGCCCATAGCAGCGCCATGGATCCAGAATCGGCGGATAGTGGACCGCGCAGACGGGTTTGCCGCCCGGCCATCCGAAGCCCGACAGGCTCCTGGGCCTGACAAGCATTGCGGCGGTTTTCCTGAGTCCCTCGGCGGCTCCGGGTCGCCTCCCATCTCTCCATCGACCATGAAGCGCGACCGCGCGTCGAGACGGATTAAGTGCGCAACCATCGTGTGAGGGCGGAATGGCGCAAACCGATTTTCCCTGCGAAGCCCATACACAGACCATGCTCGCGGCGGCTTGTTAAGCCGCGCCCGCTGACCTGGATATCAGGGGCTCTCGAAACCATCGCGCTGCACCAGGGCCGCATCCGCAAGGGCGGCTTGATGGAACCGCCAGAATTCAGGGCCGGTGGCGGACAGAATCGCGGTCATGGAGTGCCCGACCCCGGGAATCTCTCGCCAGTCATGGGCCAGCCCCAAAGAAACCAAGTGCTCGTGGAACAGCCGGTTGTAGTGCACGGTGAAGTCGGCACTGCCGATCCATTGCCGCAACCGGAAGGTGACGGGCAGCTCGGCGACAGCGGCCTCGGCGATTCGCCAGGGGCTGCGCAGCTCGAACTCGGAAAGCTGGTTGCCGTAGACCTCGGCGAGCAGCCTTTGGCGCAGTTCCAATGGCTGCAGATTGGGGTCATTGACCAGGAAGTCGAGCTGCATTGGCCCGGCACCGAGGGCCGACGCTGCCCCGAACAGCGTCGGCCAGCGGAGCCCGAGTCGTGCAGCGCCGTAGCCGCCCATGCTGAATCCTTCGACGAGGCGCGCCCGCGGTCCCGGCAAGGTCCGCCAGGCGAAGTCGATTTCCGCGAGCAGATCGAGAACCACCATCGATTCGACAGGCTGCAGCCCACTCACCGAATCGCACCACATGCCTAGTGGCAGCCCATTGGGGAACACCACGAGGGCCGGCGGCAGCAGCCCTGAGTCCATGGCCTGCCGATACGCCATCGACATGGGGGCGATGCCCTCGGTTGGGCTGTTGCTGCCGTGCAGATAGACGATCACTGGGTATCGCCGGGTCGGGCTGGACGCGTAGTCGGCGGGCACCAGGACGTGGTAGCTGACCGATCCGCCCACGGCAGCGCTGTGGAAGACGCGATACTCCAGCCGTGGCGCGGTCACCTGCTCGGTGACCCAAGGGAGAGGCTGCGCTCGCGAATCCAAAGACATAAGGCACAGCAGCGGGGCGAACAGCGGCACGGTCAACAGCCATCCGCACAGGCGCGAAATGCGAACAGACTCCGGCTCGCCGACCGCGATTGCCTGCACGGTGTCCAAGCCCGCCGAACACCTCGCCGCAGGCGCGGAGGAGCGGCTTCGAGACCGCTGAACCCGGTCTCTCCGCGTTGCTTCTTGCCAAACCGTTCGCATGGATCCAATCTCCTGTTTCTGTGCGTTCTTGACGACGCGAGTTCAGCACCTGTCCATACCCGCTGTCGAAGACCCAAGCGCTTGGGCGATGGCTAGGGCAACTCTGAAAAAGTCCTCGTCGGAGGCAGCGGATTCAATTCCGAATCGCAACACGCTTCTTGAGGGCTTCGGCGAAGACCTCGTAAGGGGTGCGCCAGCCTAGCGTCTTTCGCGGCCGGCTGTTGATCCTGCGCTCGATCTCTTGGAGCCGCTCGTCACTGACTGTCGCGAAGTCGGTGCCCTTGGGCAGGTAGTAGCGAACCAGTCCGTTGCCGTTCTCGTTGGAGCCGCGCT
>JBKCVA010000163.1:0-17997 GCA_046318115.1 Lysobacterales bacterium
CGCTGGCGCTTGGCGTCGGCGCAGTCACTGCGGTCTCCAGCGTGGTCTACGGCGTGCTGCTCAAGCCCCTGCCGTACCCGCAGGCCGAGCGCATCGTCGAGGTGCTGCGCGTGCAGGAGACTTACGGCGGCCCGGTTTCGCGGCCGCTGTACTTCGACTGGCGCGAGGCCACGCGAGATCAGTTCGAGGCGCTGGCGGCGACCAACGGCGGCATCGGCACCCTGCGCATCGGCGACGCCGCCGAGCGTCGTATCAGCTATCGGGTCAGCCCCGAATTCTGGACGGTGATGGGCCTGCCGCCGCTGCTCGGCCGCTGGTTCGGACAGGCTGAGGAGGACAGCGGCGAGAAGGTCGCCGTGCTCTCGCATGCGCTGTGGCAGCAGCGCTTCGGCGGCCGCAGCGAGGTGATCGGCGAGCGCATCGAACTGAACGGCGAAGCCTGGACGGTGATCGGCGTCGCGCCCGAAGCGCTGCGTCTGCCCGAGGGCGCCGAGCTGTACCTGCCCACCCATCTGCCGCTGAGCGGCGCGGCGCGCGGCACCAGCTATCTGCGCCTGCTCGGCCGCTATGCCGAAGGCGTGACGCCCGCGCAGGTCGAGGCCACGCTGACCGCGGTCAATGCCCGCCTGGCCGAGACCTATCCCGAAGACAACGCCAAGCTCGGCGCGCGCCTGAAGCCGCTGCGCGACAGCCTGGGCGCGCACCTGCAGGACGCGCTGTGGAGCCTGTTCGTGGCCTCGCTGCTGGTGCTGCTGATCGCCTGCGCCAACCTCGCCAATCTTCTGCTGGCCCGCGCCAGCCAGCGCCGCGCCGAGTACGCGGTGCGCGCCGCCCTGGGCGCCGCCCGCGGTCGCCTGCTGCGTGCGGCCCTGGTCGAAGCGATGCTGATCGGCGTGCTCGGTGCCATCGGCGGTGCGCTGATCGCCGCCGCCGGCGTGCCCCTGCTGCTCGCCGGCGCACCGGATCTGCTGCCCGCGCAGGCTGAAGTCGCGCTGGATTGGCGCGTGCTGGCCGCTTGTCTTGCGCTCAGTCTCGGCACCCTGCTGCTGTTCGCCGTACTGCCCGCGCGGCGCGCGGCCAACGTGCCGCCGGCCGGCAGCTTGGGTGAGGCCGGGCGCGGGCCCGCGGCGGGCCGTCACGGCGGTCGCGCGCGGCGCGTGCTGGTGGTGGCGGAAGTCGCACTCGCCCTGACCCTGCTGGCTGGCGCGGGTTTGATGATCGAGAGCCTGCGCCGCCTCGGCGAAGTCGACACCGGCGTGCGGACCGAGGGCGTGCTGACGGCCAGTGTGGTGCTCAGCGTGCCGGCGGGCCCCGACGGCGAGGGCTGGGAGGACAGCTACCGCAGGCACACGCTGTCGATCGCGCCGAAGCTGGACGCGGTGCTCGCAGCGGTCGCGGCACTGCCCGGCGTCGAGGCCGTCGGCGTCAGCGACTCGCTGCCGCTTTCGGCGATGGACAACTACAGCTCCAGCGTGCGGGTGATTGGCAGCGAGCCTGTCGAGGGTCAGGAGCCTGGCGCCAACTGGCGCTTCGTCAATCCGGACTACTTCGCCGCCGTCGGTCTGATGATCGAACAGGGCCGCGCTCTGCAGGACAGCGATGCGCGCGCCGGTGAGCTGCCGCAGACCGTGCTGGTCAACGCCAGCTTCGCCCGCCGCTTCATGGGCGAGGGCGATCCGGTGGGTCGACAGATCGAGTTCCTGGGCGGGCCGAAGACCGTGGTCGGCGTGGTCGCCGACGCCCGCCACTTCGGCGCCGACCGCGAGCCGACGCCGGAGGTCTACATGCACCACCACCAGGCCGTGCAGGAGCAGTTCTTCCTGGCGCTCCGCGTGCGCGGCGAGCCCATGGCCCTGGCCGAGCCGCTGCGCCGTGCGCTGCAGACACTCGACCCGGCGATGCCGGTGTCGTCGATCCGCCCCTTCGAGAGGCTGGCCGCGGAGTTGAACCAGCTGCGCCAGTTCCGTCTGCAGCTGATGGCGATCTTCAGCGCGGTGGCGCTCAGCCTGGCGGCGATCGGACTGTATGGCGTCATCAGTTACGGCGTGCAGCAGCGTCGGCAGGAGCTCGGCATCCGCATGTCGCTGGGTGCCGATGCCCGGCACCTGCTTGGCCTGCTGCTGCGGCAGGGGCTCGGCCTGCTGCTTGCCGGGCTCGCCCTGGGTGCGCTAGGCGCCGTGCTGCTGGGCCGCAGCCTCAGCACCCAGCTGTTCGGCGTCGGCAGCGTCGAGCCGGGCGTGCTGCTGAGCGTGGCCGGCGTGCTTGCCGCGGTCGGCCTTGCGGCCTGTCTCATCCCCAGCCTGCGTGCGGTGCGCGCGGACCCCGTGCAAAGCCTGCGCGGCGCCTGAGCGCCCGCGCGACGAGGAGAGCGAGATGATCGGATCCCTGCTGCAGGACCTGCGCTACAGCCTTCGCGGCCTGCTGGCGCGACCGCTGTTCCTCACCGTTGCCGTGCTCACGCTGGGCCTGGGCATCGGCGCCAACACGGCGATCTTCTCGGTCATGCATGGCCTGCTGCTGCGGCCGCTGCCGTATGCGGATGGCGAGCGGCTGGTCGAGGTGTTCAACCGCTACCCGAACATGAACCTCGACAACGCCGGCACCTCGATCCCCGACTATCTGGATCGACGCGAGCAGGCGCCCTCGATCGAGGACATGGCGCTTTACACCAACGTCAGCTTCGGGCTCAGCGGCAGCGCCGGATCGCCCGAGCGCCTGAGCGCGTTGAAGGCCACGCCTAGCCTGTTCAGCACGCTGGGCACGCAGGCGGCGCTTGGGCAGGTGTTCACGGACGCGCACGCCGAACCGGGCAGCGACAGGGTGGCGGTGCTGTCCTGGAACCTGTGGCGCAACCGCTTCAATGCCGATCGCGACCTGATCGGCCGCGAGATCCGCCTGAACGGTGAGAATTTCCGTGTGCTCGGGGTAATGCCTGAGGGCTTCAGCTATCCGAACCGCTATGTGCAGCTGTGGGTGCCGTTCGCCTTCACCGAGCAGCAGAAGAGCGATCAGGAGCGCGGTAACGAGTACTCGGCCAGCATCGCGCGGTTGAAGCCCGGCGCCAGCGTCGAGGGCCTTGCCGCCGAGCTCGACACCATCATCGCCCGCAATGCCGATCGTTTGGCCTCGGCGGGCGAGCAGGGCGCCGACTTCGCCGCCTTCCTGCGCGCCGGCAACTTCAAGGGCGGCGCGCGCAGCGTGCGTGAGCAGCAGGTGGGCGAGGCGCGCGAGGTGCTCGCGATCCTGCAGGCGGCGGTTGCCATGGTGCTGCTGATCGCCTGCGCCAACCTCGCCAACCTGCTGCTCATTCGTCTGCACGGCCGCCGCAAGGAGCTGACCCTGCGCAGCGCGCTGGGCGCAGGCCGCTCGCGTCTGGCCCTGCAGGTGCTGGGCGAGGCCCTGCTGCTGGCCGCGTTTGGCGGGCTCGCCGGGCTGGCGGTGGCCACGGCCTGCATCGAGCTGATGCCGGCCCTGGGTATCCAGCCGACCTCGGACGACTACATGTTCCGCCTCGACACCGAGGTGGTGTTGTTCGGCCTCGGTATCAGCCTGCTGGCCGCGCTGCTGGCGAGCGCGCTGCCGCTGGCCAGCCTGCTGCGCATGGACATCGGCGAGACGCTGAAGGAAGGCGGTCGCTCCGGCGCTGGCGGCCGTCGCGCCGCGCTGTCGCGGCAGGGTCTGGTCGTGCTGCAGATGGCGCTGGCGACCACCCTGCTGATCGGCGCCGGCCTGCTGTTGCGCAGCTTCCAGGCGCTGTCCGAACAGAGCCCGGGCTTCGAGTCGAGCGGGCTGCTGACCGCGCGCGTCGATCTTGATGCGCCACGCCATGCCGAGGCCGAAGTGCGCGCACGCTTCATCGACGAATCGCTGGCCAGGCTGCGCGCGCTGCCGGGCGTGCAGCAGGCTGCCTTTACGTCGAATCTGCCCTTCAGCAACAGCAACTCCTCGGGCTCGTACAGCATCGTCGGCCGCGAAACCGCCGATGGCGAGCCCAACCCGCACGGCATGCAGCGGCAGATAGCGGGCGACTACTTCCAGGCGCTGCAGGTCCCGCTGCTGGCGGGCCGCTATCTCAACGAGGCTGACAGCTCGCAGTCCGAGCGGGTGGTGGTGATCGACGAGATCCTCGCCAACACGCACTTCAACGGCCGCGATGCGATCGGCCAGCAGCTGAGTCTCGGCGGGGTGGATGCACCACCGGCCACCATCGTCGGCGTGGTCGGCACGGTCCGCCACCAGCAGCTGGCCACCGCCACCCGCAAGGAAACCCTGTACTGGCCGGTCAGCCAGGCCACGCCGCCGTTCGGCAGCTTCGTGCTGCGCTCGGCGCTGCCGGCCGAGCAGCTGCTGCCGCAGGTGCGCGATGCCCTGCGTGCGGTGGACCCCGAGCAGCCGGTCTACGACATCCGCAGCCTGGATGAGCGCATCGCGATCTCACTGGACCAGCAGCGCGCGCCGATGCTGCTGCTCGGCACCTTCGCCGCGGTGTCGATGCTGCTGGCCGCACTCGGCATCTACGGCGTACTGGCCTACGCGGTCAGCCAGCGCACCGGCGAGCTGGGCGTGCGCATGGCGATCGGCGCCAGCGCGCAGGAAGTGCTGCGCATGGTGATGGGGCAGGGCGCGCGGCTGGTGGCGGTCGGTCTCGGTCTCGGTCTGCTCGGTGCTGGCCTGTTCGGCTATGCCGCGCGCAGCCAGCTGTTCGGCGTCAGCGCCGGCGACCCGCTGACCTATGTGGGGGTCTGCGGCTTCCTCGCGGCAGTCGCGCTGGCCGCCTGCTACCTGCCCGCGCGCCGCGCTGCGCGGACCGATCCGATGGTTGCGCTGCGCTACGAATGAAGTCGGCCGAACTCGATCGATCCCATTGGAGTGAACGTCTCATGCTCACGGATGAACTCAACAACGCCGCCCGCCGCCTGCTGCGCCGGCCCACCCAGAGCGCGCTGGTGGTCGGTGTGCTGGGCCTCGGGCTCGGCGCTTTCCTGTTTCTGCTGTTGGTGGTCAACGGCCTGCTGATCCGGCCGCTGCCCTTTCCCGAAGCCGACCGTCTCGTGGCCATGGGCGAGCGCCGCGAAAGTGGTGTTGGCGGTATCCACGCCAATGACTACCTGCGGCTGCGCGATGAGCTGCGCAGCTTCGAGCGCATGGGCGTGTATGACGAGGCCACCGCCAACATCAGCCGCGGTGGCGACAGTCTGCCGCAGCGCTACGAGGGCGCGCAGATGAGCGTCGAGGCCCAGCAGCTCGTCGGCGTGCAGCCGATCCTCGGCCGTGGCTTCATCGAAGCCGACGACCAGCCCGGCGCGCCCGCCGTGCTGCTGCTCGGCGAGCGCGTCTGGCGCGAGGATTTCGGCGCCGATCCATCGGTGATCGGCCGCGTGCTGAAGCTCAATGGCGAAGCCGCCACCGTGGTCGGCGTGCTGCCGGAAGACTTCCGCTTCCCCTACGTCTCCGACGTGTGGATGCCGCGCCGCCTTCGCAGCGATGACCCCTACGGTGGACAGGTGATCGCCAAGCTCGCCGACGGCGTTTCGCTGAGCCAGGCGCGGGTCGAGTTCGACACCGTGGTCGAGCGCCTGGGGCCGGCGCTGATGGCGCACCGCGACCAGCGGCCCTTGAGCCTGAAGCCGCTGGTGCTGCGCTTCGTCAACGAGAACACCCGCGGCATCGTCGGCATGATCTTTGTCCCCGGCGCCCTGGTGCTGCTGCTGGCCTGCCTGAATGCCGCGAACCTGCGCCTGGGCCATGCGCTGGCACGCCAGCAGGAGCTGGCAGTGCGCGGCGCGCTCGGTGCCAGCCGCGGTCGTCTGCTGCGCGAACTGTTGGCCGAGAGCGTGCTGCTCGCGCTGGCCGCAACCGCCATCGGCCTGGTCATCGCCGACGCCGCCGGGCGCTGGCTGCTCGCCGTGTTCATCGCCAACGAGGACGCGCCGGCCTACTTCGTCAACTTCGGCATCGACCTGCGCATGTTCGGCTTCGCCCTGCTGGCGTCACTGGTGACCGCGCTGGCCTCGGGCCTGTGGCCAGCGCTGCGGGCCTCCAAGCTCGACCTGCAGCAGGGCCTGCGCGCGGGTGGCCGCAGCGGCGCCGATGCCGGCGCAGGGCGCGCGGTGCGCACGCTGGTGGTGGCAGAGATCGCGCTGACGGTGCTGCTGCTGGTCGGCGCGGGCACCTTCCTGCGCGGGCTGGAGCGCACCTTCGCCTTCGATTTCGGCACTGCCACACCGCCCGCGGAAGTGCTGACCGGCCGCATCGGCCTGCGCGATGCGCGCTACGCCGAAGCGCCCGCGAAACAGGCCTTCTACCAGGCGCTGGTCGAAGACCTCGAAGCCCAGCCCGGCGTGCGCGCGGCATCGGTCTCCTCGGCGCTGCCGGGCACCATGGCCGGCGCCAGCGAGAGCGTCGCCGCCGCCGGTCAGGCTGAGCCCAACGGCGGCTGGCCGCAGGCGCTGGCGGCGCATGTCGATCCCGGCTTCGCCGAGGTTTACGGGCTTGAGCTGCTTGAAGGGCGAATGCTCGACGCCCGCGACAGCGCCGACAGCGCACGCGTGGTGGTGGTCGATGCGCGGCTGGCGCAGGAGCTGTGGCCCTCGGGCAATGCGCTGGGCCAGACCCTGTGGGTGAACCCGCAGCGCGCCGAGCCCGATGTCTACACCGTGGTCGGCGTGATCGCGAGCCTGCACCTGGAGGACGCCGACGACCCCGTGCAGCCGACCCTGCTGGCGCCGCTGGCCCAACACCCGCGCGAGTTCGTCACCGTGGCGGTCCGCGCCGAGGGCGAGGCGCTTGACTTGGCGCCGCTGCTGGCAGAGCGCGTGCGCCAGTTCGACGCCGACCTGCCGGTGTATCAGCTGCGCACCCAGCAGCGCGCGATCGAGATGGGCCGCATCGGGCCGGTGATCCTGAGCCAGATGTTCACGGCGATTGGCCTGCTCGGCCTGGTGCTGGCGGCGACCGGCCTCTACGGCGTGCTGGCCCAGGCGGTGCTGGCCCGCTCGCGCGAGATCGGCATCCGCCGCGCGATCGGCGCCGACGCGCGCAGCGTGCTGCGTCTCGTCGGCGGCGGCGTCGGTCTGCAGCTGGCGATCGGTCTGTCGATTGGCTTGGCCCTGGCGCTGCCCTGGTCCGGGATGCTCGCCAGCGACAACTTCCACACGCGCAGCGCCGAGCCCGCGGTGTTCCTCACGGCCCTGCTGGTGGTGCTGCTGGCCGCGCTGGCGGCCTTCGCGGGCCCGCTGCTGCGCGCGCTGCGGATCGATCCGATGCAGGCGCTGCGAAGTGAGTAGCTGCCACGCGAATCCGACCTTGCCGGGCTGCGGTGCCGGCCCGGTCCGATGGAGACACTGAACATGCCCATGGATGAATTCCGCTACGCGCTGCGGGGTCTGCTGGCCCGCCCGCAGCAGTCACTGCTGATCGTACTGATCCTGGCCTTGGGGCTGGGTTCGACCCTGTTTCTCTTCGGCACCGTGCGCGGCTTTCTGCTGTCACCGCAGGTGGCGGGTTCGGACCTGCCGCTGGCAGGCATCGGCTACCTCGATGACGACGGCAGCGGCTTCCTGCGGCCCCTGCCTGCACGCGACTGGACGCTGCTGCAGCCGCAGCTGCAGGGCCTCGCAGGCATGGCTGCCGACACCGGAGCGATGACCGTGAACCTCGGTTCCGCCGAGGGCGCGGTGCGCTATCAGGGCGTGCAGATTGATGCGTCAGCGTTCACCCTCCTCGACGCGCCGGTGCTGCTCGGTCGTCTACCCACGGCAGAGGAATCCGCCACCGGCGCGGCGCCCACCGTCCTGCTGTCCGAGCGGGTCTGGCGCGAGGACTACGGCGCCAGCCCCGCTGTGCTCGATCAGCCACTGTTCGCCAACGGCCAAGCAGCCCGGGTGATCGGTGTGCTGGCGGACGGCTTTCGCTACCCGGATGCGCCGCAGCTGTGGATGGCGCGGCCGCAGTCATCCGTCGGCGATGTGCATGTGGTCGCGCGTCTGGCGGTGGGCCAGGATCTGTCGGCGCTGCGCCAGCAACTGGAGTCGCTGAGCCTGCAGCTCGGTGACGAGCTGGAGGGCGCACAGAACGGCCGCATCCTGACGGCCGCGCCTCTGCAGCACCGCTTCGTGCCCAGTCAGGTGCGGCAGGTGCTGTGGATGATGTTCGTTACCGGTCTGTTGGTTCTGCTGCTGGCCTGCGCCAATGTCGCCCACCTGCAGTACGCGCGTGGGCTGGAGCGTCAGCGCGCGCTGGCCGTGCAGGCCGCGCTCGGCGCCAGTCGAACGCGTCTGCTGCGCCAGCTGCTGCTGGAAAGCCTGCTGCTGTGCGCGATAGCCGCCCCGCTCGCATTCGCACTGGCCCATCTCGCCAGCCAGGGGCTGCTCGCCGATCTGCTGGCCCAGCAGGCGGTGCCTGCGCATCTGCTGCAGACCGATTACGACCGGGTTGACGCGCTGTATCTGGTGGCAGCCGGGCTGGCGGCGACCCTGCTGTCGGGCCTGCTGCCGGCGCTGCGCACCAGCGCGGTGCCAGCACGAGTCGCGCTGCGTGGTGACGGCAGCGGTGGTCAGGCGCGCCGGGGCTCGCGCCTGCTGGTGATCGGGCAGGTGGCGATGGCCGTCGTGCTGCTGGCCGGCACCGGTGGTTACCTGATCGAACTGCGCACGATGCTGCGCTTCGATCTGGGCACCCGCACGCCTGCCGAACAGGTGCTAACCGCGCGGCTCGGCCTGATGCCGCAGCACTACCCTGATGCGGCCTCGATGCAGGGCTTTCTGCGTGCGGCGAGCGAGCGCTTGACGGCGATGCCGGGCGTGCAGGCGCACAGCTTCGGCAGCGTGCTGCCGGGCAGTCAGTTCAGCGGCGACGAAGCAGTGATCGCCGAAGGCATGCCCTGGCCTGACGAGAACGCGACAAACGCGGACTACGGTGTGGTCGATGCGGGCTTCGCCGACACCTATGCGCCGCGCGTGCTCGAAGGGCGGCTGTTCGATGCCCGCGACAGCGCCGAGTCGCTGCCGGTGGCGGTGATCGACCAGACCCTGGCGCAGCGCCTGTGGCCGCAGGGCTCAGCCCTGGGGCAGCGGCTGAAGCTCGACCCCGACGATGCCGCTGCGCCCTGGCTTGAGGTCGTCGGCGTGATCGCACCGCTGCGTCTACGCGAGCTGTCCGACCGTCGCAGCGCCGTGCTGTTGCGTCCGCTGGCGCAGATGCCGGCACGCTTTCTGACCGTGGCGCTGCGCGTCGAGGGCGATGCGATGTCCTTTGCGCCGCAGCTGTCGGCGGCGCTGCGCCAGCTCGATCCGCAGACGCCGCTGTACTGGCTGCGCACCCACCAGCAGGCCATCGATGCGGGCCAGGCGGCGGTGGTGCTGGCCGCCAAGATATTCACCGGCGTCGGTGCGTTGGCCCTGCTGATGGCGGCGGCCGGTCTACACGGCGTACTGAGCCTGAGCGTGGCCCAGCGCAGCCGCGAGATCGGCATCCGCCGCGCCGTCGGCGCCAGCCATCGGAGCATCTTGCGCACGGTCTCTGCGCGCCTGCTGCGACAGCTCGGCTGGGGGCTCACGATCGGCGTGCTGCTGGCGCTGCCGTGGATGCAGCTGCTGTCCAGCGGGCTGCAGCATTCGGGCGCACAGGGTGCGTGGCCTGTGCTGGCGCCGGTGCTGCTGGTGATCCTGCTGAGTGCCGTGCTCGCCTGCCTGATGCCGCTGCGGCGCGCGCTGCAGCTCGATCCCAACCGTGTACTGAAGAGCGAGTAGGGCCCATGTCGATCTCCACGGACTTCCGCTACGCGCTGCGCCGCCTGCTGCAGGCGCCCGGCTATTCGCTGGCCGTGGTGCTGATGCTGGCGCTGGGCGTCGCCATCAGCACGACCCTGTTCGCGGTGCTGAGCGGGGTGCTGGGCAGCCTGCCGTTTCCGCAGTCCGAGCAGCTGGTGGTGGTGGAAAGCCGCAGCCTCGAGCGCGGCGTGAACAGCAGCGGCCTCACGCCGGCCGAGGCGCGGCGGCTGGAGCAGCCGGATTCGCCCATTGCCTCGATGGCCTACTTCAACTGGGGCGGAATGACGATCTATGCCGAGGATCGTCCGCGCGAGTTCAATATCGCCGTGGTCAATCCCGGCTTCTTCGCGACCTTCGGCGTGCAGCCGTTCCTGGGGCGCTGGTTCGAGCCCGAGGACCACGCCAGCGAGCGCGGCGCGCTGATCCTTTCGCACGCCGAGTGGCAGCGCCTGCTGGGCGGACGCGCCGACGCCATCGGCGAAATCATCGAAACCTCCGAGGGCGGCATGCAGGTGGTCGGCGTGATGCCGCCGGACTTCGCTGTGCCTATCAGCACGATTGGCGCCTGGCGCCCGCTGGTCAACAGCACCTTCGACCGCACCGAGCCCTGGATCTGGAACGCGCGCTATCTCGACGCCTACGCGCGACTCGATCCGCAGGTGGACGCGATCCAGCGCGCCCAGCGACTCGACCAGATCAGCGCGGAGTTGGCGCGCACCCACTCGCTCGCCGAGCCGCGCTGGGGCCTGGGTGACCGTCCGCTGCTGGATTGGATCGTCGGCAGCCTGCGCGGCGTGCTGTGGGGCGTGTTCGGCGTCGCCCTGCTGGTGATGCTGGTGGCCTGCGCCAATGTCGCCATCCTGATCGACGCCCGCCAGGTGGCGCTGCGTCATCAGCAGGCGGTGGCGCAGGCACTCGGCGCCACCCGCGCGCGCCTGTACCGCGGGCTGCTGCTGGAGATCGGGCTGCTGACAGCGATCGCGCTGGCGCTGGGTGGGCTGCTGTCCACGCTCAGCGTAGACGCCCTGCGCGAACTTGCGCGCGGCAGCCTGCCGCGGGTCGAGGCGATCGCCATCGATACGCGCGTGTGGCTGTTCGCGCTGGGGCTTGGGCTGCTGGTGCCGCTGATCGCCGCCTGCGCGGGCGCGCTGCGGCTGCAGTCGCGGGCGATGGAAGCGATGCGCGCCGGCCGCGGTGTGCTCGGCCGCCGCGCTTCGCGCGCCTGGCTGCCGGCGGTGGGCGTGGCCCTGTCCACGGCGGGCGTCGCCGCCGGCGGTGCGCTGCTGGTCAGCCTGTGGCAACTGCAGTCGGTGGATCCCGGCCTGCGCCATCAGGGCGTCTACGTGCTGCAGCTGTTCCATCGCGGCGACGACAACACCCTGCGCGGCTTCGCCCAGCGCCTGTCCGCGCAGCTCGAATCGCTGCCCGGCGTGGAGCAGGTCGCACTGGCCAACGCGGCGCCGCTGTCGGTCATCGGCAACTTCAGCGCCGACGTCAAGCTGCCCGAGCGCGACCAGCCCGAGCCTTTCCAGGTTGGCATCCGTCGAGTCTCGCCTGAGTACCTGCAGCTGATGCAGCTGCCGCTGCTGCAGGGGCGCGGCATCGAGGCAAGCGACCGCGCCGGCAGCGAGCCGGTGACCGTGATCAACCAGACCCTGGCGCGTCAGCTGTTCGGCGACGCCAGCGCCCTCAACCGCATCGTCGAACTGCCGGTGGGCGACTCCGAGCGCGTTGCCTACCGCGTGGTCGGTGTGTCCGGCGACACCCGCAATCGCGGGCTGCGAGCCTCGCCCGGCCCCGAGCTGCTGATTCCCTATGCGGCCGCGCCGTCCGCGGTGATGACCCACCTGCTGTACGCGCCGAGCGGGCTCGGCAACCATCAGAAACTGCTCACCGACGCGCTGTACGCGGTCGATCCGCGCGAGGCCAGCACGCGGATCTACAAACTGAGCGATGCGTTCGACGATGAACTGGTGCAGGCCCGCTTCTTCGCGCGCACGGTGTCGGTGGCGGCGCTCTCGGCCCTGCTGCTGGCGGCCTTCGGCGTCTATGCCGTGGCCGCCCTGCGCCAGCGCCAGCGTGTGTCCGAATTCGGCCTGCGGCTGGCGGTGGGCGCGGCGCCGCGGGCGCTGGCCCTGCAGAGCCTGAAAGAAAGCACGCGCGTCGCGGCCCTGGGCATTGCGATCGGGCTGCTCGGCGCTTGGGCGGTGCTGCGCGTGCTCAGCGCCCAGCTGTTCGGGCTGGAGGGCATCCAGCCGCTGGTGATCGGCGCTGCGGTGCTGCTGCTGGCGCTGGCCACGGTGCTGGCCGCGCTGGCCCCCGCCCTGCGCGCCGCCCGCACCGACGCCATGAGCGCGCTGCGCGAAAGCTGAGCGCAGCGCGCGCACGTCCGCACTACGACACCTGCTGAGGAAAGCGACCCATGATCGAACTCCGTGACATCGAGAAGTCCTACCCGCTGGCTGCCCAGCGCCACTACGTGCTGCGCAAGATCAGCCTCGACATCCGCGAGGGCGATTTCCTGTCGATCATGGGGCCGTCGGGTTCGGGCAAGACCAGCCTGCTGTCGGTGCTGGGCCTGATGGACTCCGACTGGTCGGGCAGCTACCGCTTCGCCGGCACCGATCTGCACACGCTCAAGGAGCGCGCGCGCAAGGACTTCGCCCGCGAGCACATCGGCTTCGTGTTCCAGCACTACCACCTGCTGGACGATCTCACCGTTGCAGAGAATCTGGAGCTGCCGCTGTCCTACCGCAACGTGCGCGGCAGCGAGCGGCAGGCGCGCGTGGCCGAACTGCTCGATCGCTTCGGCATGGCCGCGCGGCGCGACCTGTATCCGCGCCAGCTGTCCGGCGGCCAGCAGCAGATCGTCGCAGTGGCCCGCGCAGTGATCGCGCGGCCGCGCCTGCTGCTCTGCGACGAGCCCACCGGCGCCCTGCACTCCAGCCAGGGCGAGCAGGTGATGGATCTGCTCAGCGAGTTGAACAAGGAGGGCACTACCATCGTCCAGGTCACCCACAACCCCGAGTACGCCGCGCGCGGATCGCGGCGGGTGGAGCTGTTCGACGGCTGGATGAAGCAGGTTGCGTGAGCGCAGAGACCCGTGCGGTGGGTCTTGAACCACCAACGCTGCGCGCTTGCGTCGCCCTGTGTTGCCATTCGACGTTCACCCGATACGCTGTCGCCGGTTCCCGTGTCCCAATACGAAACACCGGGGCAAGCGTCGAGCTCCGGTGGGTCAAGACCCACCCTATGAGCTCGCTACGCTGTCGCCCGAACACGCAACACCGCGGCAAGCGTTGGGCTCCGGTGGGTCAAGACCCACCCTATGAGCTCGCTGCGCTGTCGCCCGAACACGCAACACCGGGGCGCGCATTGAGCTCCGGCGGGTCAAGACCCACCCTATGGTTTGCCACAGAATTCCCCATGACCTCCCGCATCCTCATCGCTGACGACCAGGCCGACGTGCTGCAGGCGCTGCGCCTGCTGCTGAAATCCGAAGGCCACACCTGCGTCTGTGCGGACGGCCCGCGCGAGGCCGTCGAGAAGCTGCGGCGCGAGGCCTTCGACGCCGCGCTGATCGACTTGAACTACACCCGCGACACCACCTCGGGCGAAGAGGGCCTGGCGCTGCTCGCCGAGCTGAAGAAGCTGGCGCCCGAGCTGCCGGTGGTGGTGATGACCGCCTGGGGCAGCATCGATCTGGCCGTGCGCGCCATGCGCGAAGGCGCCGGCGACTTCATCGAAAAGCCCTGGGACAACGCGCGCCTGCTCAGCATCCTCGCCACCCAGGTCGCGCTGGGCCGCAGCCAGCGCCGCGCGGCCAAGCTCGAAGGCATGCTCAAGCAGGGCGAGGGCGCCGAGCCCTTCATCGCCGAAGCGCCTTCGATGCGGCCGTTGCTCGATCTGCTTGACCGCGTCGCGCCCTCGGACGCCAACGTGCTGATCCTCGGCGAGAACGGCACCGGCAAGGGCCTGCTCGCACGCGAACTGCACCGCCGCTCGGCGCGGGCCGAAGCGCCGCTGGTCAAGGTCAACATGGGCGGCATCGCCGAGACGGTCTTCGAATCGGAAATGTTCGGCCATGTGCGCGGTGCCTTCACCGACGCCAAGGCGGACCGCATCGGCCGCTTCGAGCTGGCCGACGGCGGCACGCTGTTTCTGGATGAGATCGCCAACATCCCGCCCAGCCAGCAGCCCAAATTGCTGCGCGTGCTGGAAGACGGCGAGCTGGAGCGGGTCGGCTCCTCGCGCACGCTCAGGGTGGATGTGCGCCTGGTGTCGGCGACCAATGCCGACCTCGCCGACGAAGTCGCCGCCGGCCGCTTCCGCAAGGACCTGCTGTACCGCTTGAACACCGTCGAGCTGCGTCTGCCGCCGCTGCGCGAGCGCCGCGAGGACATCGCCGCCATGGCCCGCGACTTTCTCGCCCGTGCCGCCCAGCGTTACCGCCGCGAGGGCCTGCGCTTCGCGCCCTCGACCCTGCGTGCGCTGGAGCAACACGCTTGGCCGGGCAACGTGCGCGAGCTGGCCCATGTGATCGAGCGTGCGGTGTTGATGGCCCGCGGCAGCGAGATCGACAGCCTCGACCTCGGCAGCGGCAGTGCCGTGGTGGCGGATGCACCCGCCGCCAGCGCGGCCGCACCCGCTTTGAACGGCATGACCCTGGAGCAGGCCGAGCAGGCGATGATCCGCAACGCGCTGGACCAGTGCCGCGGCAACATTCAGCGCGCCGCCGAGGTGCTGGGCTTGAGCCGCGGCGCGCTGTACCGACGGCTGGAGAAGTACGGCCTGGCGACGGAGGAATAATCGATGGGCGCACGCGCTACGCATCAGGCGCAATCGCACCGCCGCGCGATGCGGAAGCGCCACGGCGCAGTTGCCGCGTTCGCCAAGGCAAAGCTCAAGCGTCCAGCCTTGCCGTGCCACATGCAGGGCGCGCCCGCGGATCGAGCGCACCTGTGCTGGATTCCGCGTGACCGAGGGCACAGAGGGCTTGGCCAGGCAGCGGCCGAATGGGTCGGGAAATGCGCCGGATCTGCGAGCACCGATCAAGGCCGTGCTGAATCCGATACGTGTCGGCTTGGCCCCGCCAGCGCGCAGGCGACGTTCGCAGTGCGCGCGTACGCGGCGCGGGAACACAGCGCAGCGCCCGCATGCTGAAGCCCAACTTCGAGCGCCGCCTGCTGCTTGATGCTGCCCTGCTGCTGCTGCCGGCCGCGCTGTGCATCGGCCTGCTGCTGTGGCTGCCGGCCGAGGCCATGAGCCGCCTGCGTACGCCGCTGCTGATCACTGCCGCCATCGCCAGCCTGCTGCTGGCCCTGCGCCTGAAGCAGCGCGTGGTCTACCCGCTGTACACGCTGGCCAACCTGCTTGAAGCCCTGCGCGAAGGCGACTTCAGCCTGCGCGGCTCGCGCGCCCAGCGCGGCGATGCGATCGGTGAAGTGATCTGGGAGGTCAATGCGCTGTCCGCCACCCTGCGCGAGCAGCGCCTGAAAGTGGAGGAATCGAGCGCGCTGCTGGCCAAAGTGATCGAAGCCATCGACATCGCCCTCTTCAGCTTCGACGCCGAGTCGCGCCTGCAGCTGGTCAACGCCGCCGGCCTGCGTCTGCTCGGCCGCAGCCATGCCGCCGGCCGCAGCGCGGCCGAGCTGGGTCTCGAAGACTGCTTGGCCGTGGAAACCGCCGCCGTGCTGAAGCGCAGCTTCGGCGGCAGCGAAGGCCGCTTCGACGTGCGCCGCTTCCGCTTCCGCTCCGCCGGCCGCCCGCAGGACCTGCTGGTGATCACCGACCTCTCGCGCGCCCTGCGCGAAGAAGAGCGCCAAGCCTGGCAGCGCCTGATCCGCGTGCTCGGCCATGAGCTGAACAATTCGCTGGCGCCGATCAAATCCATGGCCGGCACCCTGGTGCGCGTGCTCGCGCGCGAGCCCCTCCCCGAAGACTGGCGCGAGGATGTCGACGCCGGCCTGCAGGTGATCGGCGACCGCGCCGAGGCGCTCAACCGCTTCATGATCGGCTACACCGCACTCGCCCGACTGCCCCCACCGCAGCGCCGCGAGGTCGAACTGGCCCCGCTGCTGCGTCGCGTCGCTGCCCTCGAACAGCGCGTGCCGGTAAAGCTCGGCGCCCTGCCCGAACTGCGCTTCGCCGCCGACCCCGACCAGCTGGAGCAGGCGCTGATCAACCTGGTCAAGAACGCCGCCGAAGCCAGCCTGACCCAGCGCGGCGGCGTTGAGATCCGCGCCCGCGCTGACGGCGCTCAGGTGCACATCGAAATCCTCGACGAGGGCCTGGGCCTGTCCGGCAGCGACAACCTGTTCGTGCCCTTCTTCACCACCACGCCCGGCGGCTCCGGCATCGGCCTCGTGCTGGCGCGCCAGATCATCGAAGGTCACGGCGGGCGCCTGACCCTGCAGAACCGCGAGGACGCCCAAGGGTGTCGGGCGGAAGTGTGGGTGGAGAGCGGGGATTCGGGATTGGGGATTGGGGATTGAGCTGCCGACTGGGGCGGCGAGAGTTGGCCGAGCGGAGTCTGCGAAGCGGATGTGCTGGGCGAGGGGAGTGCCCGGCGAACACGCCTGCGCGAACTTGCGTCGCGGACGCGCGCGTAGCGACCAGATCGACACGCGGAATTTGCGAACTGCAGCCTAGGCTCGACTCCGCCTGAGTCTGGTGGCGCGGCCCAAATCCGTCGCACCCGTCTTCGACACTGACCGCAAGGCGGGCCGCTATCCATGGATGATCCGGACGGCCGATTCCGCGGCCCACGGCGTCGCGGCGAACGATCCGCTCTCGGCGTAGCGTCAACAGCTTCGGAAGGCCGCTGGCAGGCCGACACCCACAGCCCGGTTCGCAGCGGCCGGTCGCACTCACAAATACACGAAGGAGAAACACATGACCACGCGACAACGGATGATCGCGCTTGCAGTGACGCTCGCGCTCGGCGCGCCGGCGGCTGCCAGCGCACAGGACATCGGCTTCAACTACATCGAAGGTGGCATCGTCGGCGGCTTCGTCAACGACGTGGAGGGCGCGGGCACCTTCACCGGAAGCGGCACCCCGCTTGAACTCGAGGCCGATGCCGGCGGCGGTCTCTTCGTTGGTGGCGCCTGGGAGTTCGGCGAGAACATGCACGTGTTCGGCGAGTACTCCAACGCCGGCCAGGAATTGGAGGTCAGAGGCGGCCCCGAGATCATCGACGGTGAGTTCGACGTCGTGCGCTGGCGCGTCGGCGTCGGCTACGCACATACGCTGTCGCCTCGCACCAGTCTCTACGGGCGCCTCAGTTTTGACAGCGCCGAGCTGAAGAATCTTGAAGTCGCCAACTTCCGTTTCCCGGCCGACGGTGCCGAAGATGGCTTTGGCAGCGAGGTCGGCGTGATCTGGGCAGCGAGCCCCAGCGTCCACCTGCAGGGCCACGCGCGCTACACCTCGGTGGGCGACGTCGCCAGCGAGGGCTCAAGCGTCTTCGACGCCGACGTCCTGGTCGGCCTGACCGGCCGCTGGTACGTCCGTCCCAAGGTCGCGGTTTCTGCCGGCTACGAGTTGGGCAAGATCACGACCTTGAGCGTGGGGGCGCACTACGCGTTCTGATGCGGCGCAAGCGAGCGCTTGATGCGCTCGCTCCCTGCCTTGCGAGATCAACGCGACCTCGCGAGGCCCCCTCCCGGAAGCAAACGGATTCCTCTCGAGTGGGGCGAGGCGCGCTGACCAGGATTCGCGCGCCAAGCGACTGGATTGGGGCCCAATACGTCGGACTCGAAACCGGCATTCCGCCATGCGCCGGTGAATCCGTGGGGGTCCGGCCCGAGCCCGAAGGATGAGGGTCTAGATCGGCGCCCACGTCGATGGTGTCAAGGAGCTCTCCGAAACGCTTGGCGCGCGGCCAAAGGGGTCTGGAAGCGCCCCTCTCTTCGTCTCCGTCTCCATCGTCAGACTAGGCCGCATTCGGCACTGGCTTGGCGATGGCCCGCCAGAGAAGTGACCGCCACGACGGGCGGCAAAGCCCGGTCAGCTGCCAGAAAGACCACAGGTTTCGGCCGGAGGTCTGATTGGCGAGCGTGGGCCGAGAGATGAGGGTCGAGCCCCCAATCCACCGAAGTTAAGCCCGCCCACCCTCAGCACGCCTTGAAGCTCAAAGCCGGATGCGGCTTCGGCTTCGGCGGCCTCGGCTTGGACAGTCCCGGCCTGTGCTTGTAGGTCTGCGAGGCGATCAGCTTCAAGACCT
>JBKCVA010000164.1:0-8456 GCA_046318115.1 Lysobacterales bacterium
GCCACCTGGACCTGCGCGGCGAGCGTCGGCAGCAGCTGCGCGACCGCCAGCGGCACGGGCGACATCAACACCACGGTGAACGTGGCCGCGGGCGGCAGCGTGGTGATCGAGATCACCGCAACCCTGGTCGACCCGAACGCGAGCACCGTGGTGAACAGCGCCAGCGTGCAGCCGGCGGCGGGTGTGATCGACACCAACCCGGGCAACAACGTGAGCACGCTGGACCTGCGCGTCGCCCTGTTCAGCGACGGCTTCGAGAGCGCGGGGACGCCGGGTGGCAGCTTCGAGGCCAGCACTTCGGTGCAGACGATCGAGATCGGTCGCGAGCGGATCGCGGCTGCAGCCTCCGGCTTGAGCGCGAAGCAGGTGGCGCGTTACTCGATCGATGGCCTCTGGGTCATCGTTGAGGCCCGCGAGGTCAACGGCGTGCTGCAGATTCGGCTGCTGCAGCAGGCACGAGATGGCCTCTGGACCAACACGCGTTGGCTCGACGTGTTGCCCGGCGAGCGCGCGCGCATCGATTACCTGCGCGTCGGGCAGAACGTGGAGGTCCGGTTGTCGATCGGGCAGTGAACTGATCCAGGCAACACAACGCCAAAGGGCCCGCGCAAGCGGGCCCTTTGGTTTTTGCCGCCCGCATCCACGGCGGAAACCACCTCCGCCGCCGAACCTGCGGGCGCCGATCCCGTATCCTTGCGCGGCCTTTCCCAGCCCGGAGCCTCACCCATGAAAATGGTCACCGCCATCATCAAGCCCTTCAAGCTCGACGACGTGCGCGAGGCGCTGTCCGAAGTAGGCGTGACCGGAGTGACGGTCACCGAGGTCAAGGGCTTTGGCCGGCAGAAGGGCCACACCGAGCTGTACCGCGGCGCCGAGTACGTGGTCGACTTCCTGCCCAAGGTGCGGATCGAGGTGGCCGTCGCCGCCGACCGCGTGGACCAGGTCGTGGAGGCGATTCGCAATGCCGCCAACACCGGCAAGATTGGTGACGGCAAGATCTTCGTGCACACCCTCGATCAGGTGATCCGCATCCGCACCGGCGAGGTCGGTCCGGACGCGCTCTGAGAGCCGGGATTGGGGGTGAGCCGGCGCGCTTGCGCGGCTTTGCCGCGCGCGCCGGCGAACGCCCGAGCGCTGCGCGCGAGGGTCGGGAAGGGAGTCGGGAGTCGAAGCGACCTGCATAGGGTGGGTCTTGACCCACCGATGCTCGAGCCCTCGCGACGCTGTGTGTGGTGCCGTGCTGGCAAGCAGGCTCCTTGGCGCTTCGAAGTCGGGCAGTGGCTTTGGCGAGCGTTGGGCTCTGGTGGGTCAAGACCCACCCTATGGGCTCAGGCGAGCGTCTGGCTCTGGTGGGTCAAGACTCACCCTATGGCGCATCGAGGTTCAGCGCGGCCCGCGCCATCTCCAGCGCCTCGTCGAAGCCGGAGGCGAGCCCGAGCAGGTTGGGATGTCTGCCGAAATCCATGCGCTGCAGAATCTCGCGCGGCTGACCGTGCAGGCCGGACAGAATCACCACCGTACCCATCTTCTGGCAGCGGTCGAGGAAGGCTTCCAGCGCGGTCACGCCGGATGCATCGATCAGCGGCACCTGGCGCAGGCGCAGAATGAACACCTTCGGCGGTTCGCGGATCGGGTCCAGCACCTGATCCAGCCGGTTGGCGACGGCGAAGAACAGCGGCCCGGAGATCTGGAACATCTCGACTCCCTTGGGCAGGCGCTGGCGGGCGTCGGATGCATCCTCGACGGCGCCCTCCTCGACTGCCGCCACGCTGACGCTGGTGCTCATGCGATGCATGAACACGAAGGCGGCCAGCACCACACCGACTTCGATGGCGATGGTCAGATCGAAGGCCACGGTCAGCGCGAACGTCACCAGCAGCACCACACGGTCACCCACCGGCGCGCGCAGCAGCTGCCTGAAGCGATGGATCTCGGCCATGTTCCAGGCCACCACCAGCAGCAGGGCGGCCAACACGGATAACGGTACGTAGACCATCAGCGGCGCCAGCACCAGCATGAAAGCCAGCAGAAAGCCGGCGTGCGCCATACCGGCAATCGGTGAGCGCGCGCCGGCGCGGATGTTGGTGGCGGTGCGCGCGAGTGCACCCGTGGCGGGCAGGCCGGCGACCAGGGCCGAAGCCGCATTCGCCACGCCTTGGGCGACGAGCTCGGCGTTGGAGCGATGGCGCTGGCCGGTCATGCCATCGGCCACGACTGCCGACAGCAGCGACTCGACGCCGGCGAGGAAGGCGATCGTCAGCGCCGCCGGCAGAAGCTCGAGGGTGCGCTCGAACGGGATGTCCGGGAACGCGAACTCGGGAAGGGTCGCCGGCAAAGCGCCGAAGGTGCTGCCAATCGTCGGCACCGGCAGGGCCAACGCCGCCAGGCTGCCGGCCACCACCACCATGAGAAAGGCCGGCCAGCCAGGCCGATGGCGCTTGAGCAGGGCCAGCGCGACGAGGCCTGCGGCACACAGCCCCGCGGCGGCCGGCTGCCAGCTCGGCAGGTGTGCGACGTAGGCGGCCCAGCGCTCGAAGAATTCGCCCGGCACCTGGTCCATGCGCAGGCCCAACGCATCCTTCACCTGGCTGGCGAAGATCGACACCGCGATGCCGGCGGTGAAGCCGGTGATCACCGGCTGCGGCATGTAGCGCAGCAGTATGCCGAGGCGCAGCAGCCCGGCCGCGATCAGGATCAGTCCGGCCAGCAAGGTGCACAGGATCAGGCCTTCGTAGCCGAAGCGCTCGATGACGTTGAACACCACCGGGATGAAGGCCGCGGTGGGGCCACCGATCTGCACGCGCGAACCGCCGAGTGCGGAGATGAGGAAGCCCGCGACGATGGCGGTGTGCAGGCCACGCTCGGGCGTGGTGCCCGAGGCGATCGCCAGCGCCATGGCCAGCGGCAGAGCCACGATGGCGACGGTCAGGCCTGCCAGCAGATCCGCGCGCAGGTCGCGCGCGCCGTAACCGCGGCTCAGCGAGGTGTAGAGCTGTGGAACAAAACCCCGGAAATCGCTCAGAAGGCGCCGGGGCATGCGATCAGCCCTGGGAGATGTCGGGCAGGCCGGTGGTCAGCCACCACTGCTTGGCCTCGGCATCCCAGCGCCACAGCTCGCGCACCATGAAGGTCCGCTCGACCTGCGTATGGCGGTTGATCAGCCGCACCTCGACCAGCTGCCGAACTTCGCCCTGGCCTGCGGGCTCCTTCGCCCGAACCAGGTAGCCGGTGAACTGCACCTGGGCAAAGCGCTCCCATTCCAGACGCGACATCGGCTTCTCGACCCGCAGTTTGGGATCGACGAATTCGTAGGCGCGCTCGATATCGCTGAAGCGGATCGCGCCGGCATAGTTGAAGAGCGCAGCGTCGAGCTTGATGTTGTCGCCGCCCTTGGTGGCGCAGGCGCCGAGCAGCAGAATCAGAGCGAGCGAGACGAGCAGGCGTGGCAGTCCGGGGCGTGGGGTCACGGGCGGTCCGATGCGGCGGGTGGCGCCTGATTCTGCGGCATGCGTAGCCCCGGAGGCGAGTTGCACCAAGGTCAAGCCCGCTCGCGCCGCGCATGGGCTGGGCCCTGGCCCACCGCGGGCACCACGATTGCCGCGGTCATGGATGTGGGCAGGCTTCCTTCGCAAAGCGTAAGCCGAAGCAAGGGGGCGCATGGAGGTGCGGTCGAGCCCACGGTGGGCCAGGCCTCACGCTATCCGTGCTGCCCCGGATCGCCGCGAGTGGTTAAAGTGCGGACATGTCGCCGGAACTCGCCCACCACATCGCCCTCGACGCCCGCCTGGTCGAGGCCGTGGGCGCAATCCGCCTGCTTCAGGCGGTGAGTTGGCCGGTGGTCGAGCAGGAGCGCTTCCTCGAGAGTTTCCGCCGCGGCCAGCCGCAGCTGCCGACGCCGCCCTACCGCAGCCGCGACCTGTCGGCGGCGCGCGCCGAGCTGGCGGCGATCCGCGATGCCGCCGATCCGCAGCACCCGCTGGGCCAGTACCTTCAGCGCAGCGCCGAAAGCTGGCTGCACGCGGCCTGGCTGATCGAAGCGGCGGGCAGCGAAGCGGCGAGCTGGCATTCCATCCAGATATTCGGCCGCCCCGGCGATGCGCTGCCCGGTTCGACCTACACCAACATCGACGCCGCCCGCCATTTCATCGAAATCGCAGACGAGGTCAGCGGCACCCTGCCGCCCGAGGATGGCGAGGCCGTGTACAGCGCCGAGGCGATGGCGGCCGAGCTGCAGGCCGCACTGGACGCCTTCTTCGTCGGCCATCGCGTGCGCGTCGAAGTCGACCCGGAGCTGATCGCCAAGGCTGCGGCTGGCCCGACCCGTATCCGTCTGCGCGGCGGCGCCAGCTTCAGCGAGTACGACCTGCGCCAGCTGCTGGAGCACGAGGCCTTCGTGCACTCGCTGACCGCATTGAACGGACGCGAGCAGCCGCATCTGAAGAGCCTGTCGCGCAGCGCACCGCGCGTCACCGCGACCCAGGAAGGGCTCGCGACCTTTGCCGAGCTGATGACCGGCGCCATCGACCTGCCGCGGCTGAAGCGCCTGTCGCTGCGCATCCTCGCGATCGACATGGCCTTGAACGGTGCCGATTTCATCCAGGTGTTCCGCTTCTTCCTCGACTCCGGCCAGAGCGAGACCGAGAGCTTCGCCTCGGCGCAGCGCGTGTTCCGCGGCTGTCCCACCTCCGGTGGCGCGGCCTTCACCAAGGACGCCGTCTACCTGCACGGCATGCTCAGCGTACACACCTTCTTCCGCTGGACCATCCGCCACCGCCGACCGCGCCTCGCGCATCTGCTGTTCGCCGGCAAGATGGCCCTGCATGACGTGTTCACCCTGGAACCGCTGTTCGAACAGGGCGTGATCGCCGAGCCGCTCTACCTGCCGCCCTGGGCTCAGCGCGCCAATGGCTTGGCCGGCGTGCTGGCCTTCTCGCTGTTCGCCAATCGCATCCGCATCGACCGCGTCGAGGCCGAGGACCTGACCCTAGGCCTCTAGCCTGACTCCGCCGCGCGTACGCGCTCGCGCAGCTCGACTGTGCGGCAGTAAGCAGTGCGAGTGGCGCCCCCGGTCTTGTGGCACATGCTCCGGCTTCACGCGCGGCCGCACTGTCGCCGCGTCGCGCGGTGGGTGATCGACATCCCGCGCGCCACCCTTCCACCCCTGCGCGGAGAGCGCCATGGATAGACGCGACTTCCTCACTTTCACCGGGCTCGGTGCCGCCGGCCTGCTGCTGGCCCGTCCCGGCCGCCTGATCGCCGCCGAGGCGCTCACCGATGGCCGCATCGATCTCGCCATCAAGAAGGCCCTGGCCGACCGCGCGCTCACCGCCGCCACCGAGGCGGGCGCCAGCTACTGCGATATCCGCATCGGTCGCTATCTGAACCAGTTCATCGTCACCCGCGAAGACAAGGTGCAGAACGTCGCCAGCACCGAATCGATCGGCGCCGGCATCCGCGTCATCGCCAACGGCACCTGGGGTTTCGCCGCCACCAGCACGCTCACCGCTGACGCCATCGTCGCCGCCACGCTTGAAGCGGTCGCCATCGCCAAAGCCAATTCGGCGGTGCAGAGCGAGCCGGTGCGGCTCGCCCCGGTCAAGGGAGTGGGCGAGGTCAGCTGGGCCACGCCGATCAAGAAGAACGCGATGGAAGTGCCGATCAAGGACAAGGTCGAGCTGCTGCTGTCGGCCAATGCGGCGGCCATGAAGGCGGGCGCCAGCTTCGTCAACTCGACCCTGTTCCAGATCAACGAGCAGAAGTATTTCGCCTCCACTGACGGCAGCTACATCGACCAGGACGTGCACCGCCTGTGGGTGCCGCTGCAGGTCACCGCGGTCGACAAGACCAGCGGCAAGTTCCGCAACCGCGCTGGCCTGTCGACGCCGGTCGGCATGGGCTACGAGTACCTCGACGGCGATGCCGCAGAGCGCATCGAGATGCCCGGCGGCGTGATCGGCTACCGCAACAGCTACAACCTCGTCGAGGACGCCGCCGCCGCTGCGCGCCACGCGGTCGAGAAGCTGAAAGCGCCGAGCGTCAAGCCCGGCAAGTACGACCTGGTGCTCGACCCGCAGCACCTCTGGCTGACCATCCACGAGTCGGTGGGCCACCCGCTGGAGCTCGACCGCGTGCTCGGCTACGAGGCCAACTTCGCGGGCACCAGCTTCGCCACGCTGGACAAGCGCGAGGCCAAGTTCCAATACGGCAGCGACAAGGTCACCCTGTTCGCCGACAAGACCCAGGTCGGCAGCCTCGGCGCGGTGGGCTACGACGACGAGGGCGTGCCGACCAAGCGCTGGGATCTGGTCAAGGACGGCATCCTGGTCAACTACCAGGCGATCCGCGATCAGGCCCACATCATCGGCGAGAGCGAGTCGCACGGCTGCTGCTATGCGGATTCGTGGAACGCCGTGCAGTTCCAGCGCATGCCCAATGTGTCGCTGGCGCCGGGCAAGGACGAGCTGACGCCCGAGAAGATGATCGAGGGCGTGGAGAACGGCATCTACATCGTCGGCGCCGGCAGCTTCTCGATCGACCAGCAGCGCTACAACGCGCAGTTCGGCGGCCAGCTGTTCTACGAAATCAAGGACGGAAAGATCACCCAGATGCTCGAAGACGTGGCCTACCAGATCCGCACGCCGGAGTTCTGGAACGCCTGCGACGCGGTCTGCGATGAGCGCGACTACCGACTCGGCGGCAGCTTCTTCGACGGCAAGGGCCAGCCCTCGCAGGTCTCGGCGGTATCGCATGGATCGAGCACGGCGCGCTTCCGCGGCATCAATGTCATCAACACCGCCCGCAACATCGGCTGAGGTCCAAGGAGGACACCATGAGCATGTTCACTGAAGCCGAAGCCAAGGCCATCCTCGACAAGGTCATCGCCCTGTCGAAGGCCGACGAGTGCATCGCCACCCTGACCGGCAACCGCGAGGGCAACATCCGCTTCGCCCGCAATTCGGTCTCGACCTCGGGCGTGGTCAACGAAGTCAATCTCGCCGTGCAGGTCGCCTTCGGCAAGCGCAGCGGCATCGCCACCACCAACAGCTTTGACGACACCTCGCTGGAGCGCGTCGTGCGTCGCGCCGAGGAGCTGGCCCAGCTGGCGCCGGAGAACCCCGAGTTCATGCCGGCGGTGGAGAAGCAGACCTACACCGCCACGCCGACCTATGTGCAGGCCACCGCCGACATCGACCCGGCCTACCGCGCCAAGGTGGCGCTGGATTCGATCAAGCCCTGCAAGGACGACAACCTCGTCGCGGCCGGCTACCTCGCCGACAACACCGGCTTCATCGCCACGGCCAACAGCCGCGGCAACTTCGGCTACCAGCCGCTCAACAACCTCGACTACACCTGCACGGTGCGCACCGCTGACGAGACGGGCTCGGGCTGGGTCGCCACAAATCTCGCGGATGCCTCGAAGTTCGATGCCTCGAAAGACATCCAGACCGCGATCCGCAAGGCCAAGGGCTCGGTTGACGCCAAGGCGCTGGAGCCCGGCAAATACACGGTGGTGCTCGAACCGGCCGCCGTCTCGGGCCTCTTGATGTTCATGCTGATGGGCTTCGACGCCCGCCAGGCCGACGAGGGCCGCAGCTTCCTGTCCAAGAAAGGCGGCGGCAACCGCCTTGGCGAGAAGGTGTTCGATGAGCGCGTCAATGCCTTCGCCGACCCGGCCCACGCGGATGTGCCGGTGCTGCCCTGGGACATGGACGGCCTGCCCCGCGGCAAGCACGCCATCATTGAGAACGGCGTCGTCAAGCACCTGAACTATTCGCGCTTCTGGGCGCAGAAGCAGGGCATCGATCCGATCGCCATGCCCGGCAACATCATCATGACCGGCGGCGACAAGAGCACCGAGGACATGGTCAAGTCGACCAAGCGCGGCATCCTGGTGACCCGCACCTGGTACATCCGCCTGGTCGACCCGCAGACCGTGCTGCTGACCGGCCTGACCCGCGACGGCACCTTCTACATCGAAGACGGCGAGGTGAAGCACCCGATCAAGAATTTCCGCTTCAACGAGTCGCCGATCATCATGCTCAACAACATCGAAGAGCTGGGCAAACCCGAGCGCATCAACGCCGGCGCCGGCGTCGGCGGCGGCCCGGGCATCGCGATGATGGTGCCGGCGATGAAGGTGCGGGACTTCACCTTCACTTCGCTGTCGGATGCGGTGTGAGGCCGGTGGCGTGCGCGCGAGCCCATAGGGTGGGTCTCGAAGCACCATGAGCTCGACACTCGCCCCGATCCTCCAAGCCCATAGGGTGGGTCTTGACCCACCATGAGCTCGACACTCGCCCCGATCCTCCAAGCCCACAGGGTGGGTGTTGTCCCACCCTGAGCTCCACACGCGCGCCGTTCCGCCAAGCCCAGGGGGGGGGTCGTGGCCGTCCATGCGCTCGCGACGCGCCGCGGGCGCGGTTCGTCGCTTCGTCGCTTCGGGGCGCGGGGGGCGG
>JBKCVA010000165.1:0-7629 GCA_046318115.1 Lysobacterales bacterium
CGCGACGCGCAGCTGGACGCTTCCACAGCGGCAGCGTGGCGGGCGCAAGCGCTCGGTCTTGGGCGGCGGTGTCGCGGATCATGCTCAGCCTCCTTCGCGGATGCTTAGCCCCAAGCAGACTGCGTGCCAATCTTCAACGCATTGTTTTGTATTACTTTTTAAGCGGAAAGGGCTGCGTCCGCGCCGACCACTCGGACGTCCGGGCGGACAGGCTGCCGGCAAGACTCTGCCCGCGCACTGCTACAGTCCGCGCCCGCCCGAGGTGCGAGTTCAATCCATGCCCCCATTCAAGGAACGCGGTGCCCAGGTCACCCGCGTCGAAGCCTTCGTCGATGCCGCCTTCGCGTTTGCGATCACGCTGATGGCGGTGGCCGGTGAGTCGATTCCCGACAGCGTTGAAGCGCTGAGCAATGCGATGAAGGGCATCCCGGCCTTCGCCCTGGCCTTCGCGCTGATCCTGCGCTTCTGGGCGGCGCACTCGGACTGGAGCCGGGCCTACGGCCTCGACGACGCGGTCTCGGTGCGGCTGAGTCTGCTTCTGGTGATGCTGCTGCTGGTCTTTGTGTATCCGGTGCGGATGGTGTTTGCGGCGTTGTTCAATTTCCTGAGCAACGGCTGGCTGCCGGCCGGCTTTGCGATCACCGAAGTGGCTCAACTGCCGGTGCTGTTCATCACCTTCGCGGTGGCGTTCGGCTCGATGGGGGCCGTGATGTGGGCCCTGTATCTGCGCGCCTGGCGGTTCCGCGAGCGGCTTGAGCTCGATGCCCGCGAGCGCCTGTGGACGCGCCTCTGCCTGTGGAACTGGGGCCTGGTGCCGGTGGTGGCGATGGTGTCGATCACCTTGGCGCTGACGATTCCCGCCACGCGCGAATCGGGCTGGCTGCTGGGCCTGCCGGGCTTCGTGTTCTTCGTGCTGCACTTGAGCGAGCTGTTCCTGCGACGCCGACTGGGCAAACAGCTGAAGGCGCTGGAGGCCCCATGAGCGCGGTGAACCCGCACCGCCGTGCGCAAACACCCGGCGACCCGGCACTGGCGCGGTGTCAGGCCTGGCTGGAGCGCGCGGTGATCGGTCTGAACCTCTGCCCGTACGCGCGCGCGCCGCATGTCGGCGGACGCATCCGCTGGGTGCTGAGCGAGGCCGCCAACAGCGATGCACTCGTCGAAGAGCTGCTGCGCGAGCTGGAGCACCTGCGCCAGCACGACACCGCCGAGGTCGAGACCACCCTGCTGGTCGTTCCTCATCTGCTCGCCGATTTCGACGACTACCTCGACCTGCTGCACGCCGCCGAGGCGCTGCTGCAGGCGCTCGGCTATGCCGGCGAATTCCAGCTGGCCAGCTTCCACCCCGACTACCGCTTCGAAGGTGCAGCAGTCGACGCGATCGAGAACTGCAGCAACCGCTCGCCGCTGCCGATGCTGCATGTGCTGCGCGAAGACAGCATCAGCCGCATCGTCGATGCCGGTGCCGATGTCGAGGCGATCCCCGAGCGCAACCAGCAGCGCCTGCGC
This sequence comes from Lysobacterales bacterium, assembly GCA_046318115.1. Taxonomy (GTDB): domain Bacteria; phylum Pseudomonadota; class Gammaproteobacteria; order Xanthomonadales; family Xanthomonadaceae; genus Aquimonas. Next base: position 1,510 of record JBKCVA010000165.1, read on the forward strand.
GAACTGGGGCACGAGGGCTGGCGCAGGCTGCTCGACGCGCTCTGACAGCCGACGCCGCGGGCGCCCTACTCGGCTGCCAGCCGCTGCGGCATGCTGCGCGCCAGCTCCGAGTGGATCCGCCCCATGCACCGCCTGTCATCGCCCGACCTGCGACGCGGCCTGTCGCGTCTGCTGCTCGCCCCGCTGCTGATGTTGGCCCTGCCGGCACTGGCGGTAGAAGCCAGCTCTGGCCTGGGCGCGGCCGTCGACGACGCAGCGATGCCCGAGCCTGCCTCGCGTCCGCGCGTCGGCCTGGTGCTGGGCGGCGGCGGTGCGCGCGGCGCCGCCCACATCGGCGTGCTGCAGGTGCTGGAGGAACACCGCATTCCGGTCGACAGCGTGGCGGGCACCAGCATGGGCGCCCTGGTCGGCGGCATGTACGCGACGGGGCTGTCGCCCACCGAGATGGAAACGATCATGCGCGCCATCGACTGGGGCCGGCTGTTTCGCGACAGCGCCGACCGCGCCGAGCGGCCGATGCGGCGCAAGCGCGACGACATCGCCAACCTCGGCGGCGCCGAGCTCGGCTTTCGAGAGCGTCGCCTGGCCCTGCCGCGCGGCGCTCTGCAGGGCCATCGCCTGCTGCTGTGGCTGCGCCGGCAGACCCTGGGCGTGGCGGGCATCGACGACTTCAGCCGGCTGCCCCTGCCCTTCGCCGCAGTCGCCACCGACATCGTCAACGGCGAGCGCGTGGTGATGCGCGGCGGCGATCTTGCGCTGGCGATGCGCGCCAGCATGGCCGTGCCCGGCGTGTTCGCCCCGATCCGCGTCGATGATCGACTGATGGTGGACGGCGGCATTGTCGAAAACGTACCGGTGCGGGTGGCCCGCGAGCAGGGCGCCGAACGCCTGATCGTGGTCGACGTCGGCGCGCCGCTGCTGAAGGAGGAGCAGCTCGGCTCGCCGCTGTCGGTGACCGTGCAGATGATCTCGGTGCTGATGAAGCAGGAGACCGACCGCGTGCTGGCCGAGCTGGATCCGGCAGACGTGCTGATTCGCCCGGCGCTGGGCGAGTTCTCTTCGGCCGACTTCGAGAACAGCCTGTCGACCATCGCCATCGGCCGCGCCGCCGCCGAAGCCGCCCTGCCGGCCCTGCGGCCGCTGGCGCTGGATGAGGCGGCCTGGGCCGAGCATCTGGCCGCGCGCCGCGTCAGTGCGCGCGAGGCGCCGCAGGTCGCCCGCTTCGACGTCAGCGAGGAGCGCTCGCGCTCCGCCCTGCGCCTGCAGAAGCTGCTCGGCGACATCGCGCCCGGCGCGCTCGATCTGGATCAGCTGGAGGCGCGTCTCGACGAGGCCATGGCCGGCGGTGACTACGAGCGCATCAACTACCGCCTGCGCCGCGAGGCCGATGCCGCCGTGATCGAGGTGCAGCCGGTCGACAAGGGCTGGGGCCCGGGCTATGTGCAGTTCGGCTTCGCGCTGGGCGACGACTTCAGCGGCGGCAGCAGCTACCAGGCCAGCGCCGATCTGCGCCTGACCGGCCTCGACGAGCGCGGCCGCGAATGGCGCTCGCGGGTCAACCTCGGCCGCCGCTCCGGCGTGTACAGCGAGATCCACCAGCCCTTCGGCGGCGACGGCCGCTACTACCTGCAGGCCTTCGGGCTGTACGAGGCCACCCGCCAGCCGGCCGAGCTGCTCGGGGTGAAGATCGCCGAGTTCAACCGCCGCGAGCTGCGCGCCGGCGGCGAGATCGGCCTCTATCCCGATCCGCGCTGGCAGCTCTCGGCCGGCATGCAGCACGCGCGCCGGCAGCTGCGTCGCGACATCGGTTCGCCCGACATCCAGCGCAACAACAACACCACGCTCGGTGCGCTGGTGCTGGCGGCCACCTTCGACAGCCTCGACGACGTCGGCTTTCCCACCCGCGGTGCGCGGCTCGATGTCGCCACCGAGCTGTACCGCCCCGGCATCGGTTCGGACAACCGCGCCGATGTGCTGCGCCTGCGCGCCGATCTGCCGATCGCGCTGCGCCCGCTGACGGTGCTGCTCGGCCTGCGCGCCGACTGGGCCTTGGCGGGCGTCAACAGCGACGAGGCGCTGAATTTTCTGGGCGGCTTCGGCCAGCTCTCGGGCCTTGCCGACAGCGAGCGCATCGGCTCGCGGGCCTTCGTCGCGCGCAGCCTGTTCTATCGCCGCATCAACGATCTCGGGCTCGCCACCCTGCCCCTGTACGTGGGCGGCAGCCTGGAGGCGGGACAGAACTGGCTGCCCTTCGAACGCCCCTCGACCGGCAGCCTCGATTACGCCGCGAGCGTCTTCTTCGGCGTCGACTCGCCGCTGGGCCCCGTCTACCTCGGCTACGGCCGCTTGAGCTCCGGCGACTCGGCCGCCTTCCTGCGGGTCGGCGGGGTGATCGAAGACCTGCGGCGCTGAGCGCCTGTGAACACGCTCCGCCGACGGCGGCCGCCTCCGGCCGCCCTCGCTAGGACGTCTGGGCTTTTTCACACGCTCTGAGAGGGTGTTGACAAATTTGCTATAGTGTCTCACCCGGTTCAATGTAATAGCGCATGAGAACAAAAGGCCGCCCCGGGAAGCTCGACGAATCGCAGGTATCCATCCTCGTTCAGATCGTTGAGGCAGATCCGCTTTCAACGATTTCCGAGGTGGTCGCCGAGTTCGAACGGCGCTCGAACATCAAGGTGCATGCCGGGACGGTCAGGTCTGCGCTGAAGCGTGCGGGCATTGAGCGGGTGCAGCCGCCCGCGCGCCTGGAGGCCGAGGCTGATGCCTCCGCCGCCACGGCCAAGAAGCGCTACGGCTATACGGAAGCGCACCGGCGGCATTTGCCGGAACAAACCTACCCCAGTTGCCTGACGGACGCCGAGTGGGCCTTGGTGGAACACATCTTCAACAACGAAGAGGGGCGAGGAAGGCCGCCGCGCTACGCGCGGAGAGCCCTGGTCGATGCGTGCTGCTACGTGGTTCGCACCGGCTGCGCTTGGCGCCTGTTGCCGCGAAATTTCCCGCGCTGGCCGAACGTCTACCGCACCTTCCGGCGTTGGAGCGAGCAGGGCAAGTTCGAGCGCATGAATGATGTGTTGCGGGCTATGTGGCGCGAGCGCGAAGAGCGACCGGAGACGCCGACGGCGGCAATCATTGATGCGCAGTCCACGCGTGCTTCTCCGCAAGGCGGAGACATCGGCTTCGACGCGGGCAAGAAGATCAAGGGGCGCAAGCGTCACTTGGTCGTGGATACGCTCGGCCTGCTCTTGGCCGTGAGCGTGACCTCCGCCAACGTGCAGGACCGTGATGGCGCACACCCGGTGGTGGAAGCGGCCATGGCCAAGTGCCCGGGGATCCGGACGCTTTATGCTGACGGCGGGTACACAGGCCAGTGCGCGCAGACGGTCTCGCAGACGCATGGCATCAAGGTCAACGTCGTACGCAGCCTTGCGACGTCAGCCTGCTGGGCAAGACCGGATCAACTCGACATGTTCAACGCGCACGCGAAGCCCGAAGGGTTCGTGCTCAAGGCCAAACGCTGGATCGTCGAGCGCACGCACGCCTGGAACGAGCGTGCGCGCAGGTTGGTTATGCATCACGACCGCGTCACTGATGTGTCAGAAGCTTGGGTGTGGCTCGCTGAGGCGCGGATTCTGCTGAGGCGATTGACGACCTGATTATGTCGACACCCTCTGAGTGCTGCTGAGCCAAACCCGGGCGCGCGCGAGCACCCGCCGGACCAGGCGATTTCCTACACGCTGACGCGGCAATGTCTCACACGAATGCAGGTGCATCGCCGCTGGTCGGCGGAGAGGCCCGGCGAAACCCTGTGCAGCCGTCGATGCACCGAAGGCTGCCGTGCCGCGCCTCGCAACGCCCTCGCGGGATGTGGCGCGAGCGTCGGTGCCGTCCGCACACCCGCCAACACCGCCGCACACCCGACATGCGCCCGAGTCCACGCTGCTGTACGCGCTGGTGCAGGCGCACTATCCGGACTTCCTCGCGCGTCTGGAGGCCGAAGAGCGTCCGCTACCGGCCTACGTGCGCGAGGAGTTCGAGGCGTACCTGCACTGTGGGGTACTGGAGCACGGCTTCCTGCGGGTGGTGTGCGAGCAGTGCCATGCCGAGCGGCTGGTGGCGTTCTCCTGCAAGCATCGCGGGTTCTGTCCGAGTTGCGGCGCGCGGCGCATGGCCGAGAGTGCGCGGCACCTGGTGGAAGAGGTGTTCGGCCCGCGGCCGGTGCGGCAGTGGGTGCTGAGCGTTCCGTTTCCCTTGCGCCTGCTGTTCGCCAGCAAGCCGGAGGTGATCGGCCCGGTGCTGGGCATCGTGCAGCGGATCATCGGCAGCTGGTTGGCGGATCAGGCGGGCATCAAGCGGGCCAACGCGCGCTGCGGTGCGGTCACGCTGATCCAGCGCTTCGGCAGCGCGCTCAATCTCAACGTGCATTTCCACATGCTGTGGCTGGACGGGGTGTACGCGGCGAACGACGCGCAGACGCAGCGCAAACCGCGGCTGCACCGCGCCCGTGCGCCAAGTTCCAGCGAACTCACGGCGCTGGTCGGCCGGATCGCGCATCGCGTGTGTCGGCATCTGGTGCGCCAGGGCTGGCTGGAAGGCGAGGGCGAGTCGGCGTATCTCACCGGCGATGCTGCCAGCGATGACGGCATGGACGCGCTTCGGACCAGCTCGATCACCTATCGCGTCGCCACGGGCAAGCACGCCGGGCGCAAGGTGATCACCCTGCAGACGCTGCCCGCCGACGAGAATCCGCGGGACGACGGCGCCGGCAAGGTTGGCGGCTTCTCGCTGCATGCCGGCGTGGCTGCCGAGGCCCACGAAGGCGCCAAGCTCGAACGCCTGTGCCGCTACATCGCGCGCCCGGCGATCAGTGAGAAACGGCTGTCGATCTCGCTGCAGGGCCGGGTGCGCTATCAGCCTATCAGCTGAAGACGCCCTGGCGTAACGGGACCACGCATGTGGAATGGGATCCGGTGGACTTCATCGCCAAACTGGCGGCGCTGGTCCCGCCACCGCGCGCGCACCTGACCCGCTTCCACGGGGTGTTCGCGCCGAACGCGAACTTGCGCGCGCAGCTGACGCCCTCGGGGCGCGGCAAGCGACCTGCCACGGATGCGCCGACGGAGGTCAGCGCGGGCGACGAGCCCTGCTCGCCGGCAGCGAAGCGCCGTTCGATGAGCTGGGCGCAACGCCTCAAGCGCGTGTTCGGCATCGACGTGAGCACCTGCGTCCACTGCGGCGGTGCGGTGCGGATCGTTGCCAGCATCGAAGCGCCCACTGCGATCCGCGCCATCCTGGCCCACTTCGAGAAGCACGGCGCTCTGGAGACCGGGTACTACCGTCCCGGCCCGCGCGGGCCACCCGCTGCGGCGGCGTGACCTCCCTTCGGCCACAAGCAGGACCTGCGAGCAGTCGAAGGGTCGAAGACGAAACCCAGCGATGCGGCCACGATCCCGCAGGGCAGCGTTCGGGCCGCTGTCGGCAACCGGCGGAAAATCGCCGCGAACAGCGCGAACAGCGCTGCCGAAGGCCCATCAGCCGCCCATCAAGCCACCGGAACACCCCTCATCGACGCCCTGGGTGCGGGCAAACCGATCCTTGACCCGCTGCTGGCTTCCCGGTGCGGTGCGGGGAAAGGGTGTTTGAATTTCCTATACTTCTGGCCTTGAGCGGCTCGGCGCTCTATGCCCCGCTGGCCATCGTGCTGATCGGTGGCTTGGTGAGTTCGACGCTGCTTTCGCGGGTAGTCACGCCCTTGATGTACAAGCTGCTGCCGCCGGCCATCGACGTCGACGTCGACGTCGACGTGCCGCCGATCCTTTCGTCCCCACCGACGGCAGGCGTCGCCTCGGGGCGGTCGAACCCGACGGGCTGACGGAAGGCGTGCCCCGGCCGGCCGGGTCCACCCCATTCCGGGCGCGCGATCTTCCTTGGCGTCAGCGCCAGACGTGGGCGTGCCCGCGGGCGAAGTCGGCGAACCGCCGGGGCGGACGTCCGGTCAGGGTCTGCACGCCGTCGGCGATGCCTGCGCCCCAGCCGTTGCGCACGATCGCGTTCAGGCTGGTCAGCCAGTCGACGACGGCGGGCGGCATGCCGGACGCCGCCATCGCATCGCGGGCG
>JBKCVA010000166.1:0-6809 GCA_046318115.1 Lysobacterales bacterium
TCGACGACTACGCGGCGTTTGTCGCCCGCTACGGCGCCAAGGGCCTGGCCTGGATGCGCGTGGACGATCTCGCGAAAGGCCGTGAGGGCATCAACTCGCCGATCGCCAAGTTCCTGTCCGATGACGCCATCGCCGCGATCCTCAAGCTCGCGAATGCGGAGAACGGCGACCTGCTGTTCTTCGGCGCCGGCACCTACAAGACCGTCAGCGACTTCATGGGCGCGCTGCGTCTCAAGCTGGGTCGCGATCTGGGCCGCGTCGAGAACGCCTGGAAGCCGCTGTGGGTCACCGACTTTCCGATGTTCGAGTGGGACGAGGAAGGCGGCCGCTACGTCGCCCTGCACCACCCCTTCACCGCGCCGGCGGTCGACGACATCGCCGACCTGCGCGCGAACGCGAAGATCGCGGTCAGCCGCGGCTACGACATGGTGCTGAACGGCAACGAGATCGGCGGCGGCTCGATCCGCATCCACCGCACCGACATGCAGGCGGCGGTGTTCGAGCTGCTCGGCATCGAGGCGGAAGAGGCCCAGCTGAAGTTCGGCTTCCTGCTGGAGGCGCTGAACCACGGCGCGCCGCCGCACGGCGGCATCGCCTTCGGCATCGACCGCATCGCCGCGCTGATCGCCGGCACCGAGTCGATCCGCGACGTGATCGCCTTCCCCAAGACCGCCAGCGCGCAGTGCCTGCTGACCTCGGCGCCCTCGCCGATCCCGGCCGCGCAGCTCAAGGAGCTGTCGGTCAAGGTCGACCTTCCGCAGGGCTGAGCGCTCGTGACGGAGTCGCCGCGCCCGCGCGTGCTGCTGCTGCACGGGCTGTGGCTGCGCGGAATCACGCTGCTGCCGCTGCGCGCGCGCCTGCGCGCGGCGGGCTTCGACGCGGAATGCTTCGACTACCGCTCGGTGTTCGCGAGCCCGCGCGAGCACCTGGCGCGACTTGAGCGACGCATCCGCGAATGGCCGGGCAGCGGGCCGGTGCATCTCGTCGGGCACAGCATGGGTGGACTGCTGTCCGTCGAGTGCGCGCGCGCGCATCCGGAGCTGCCGATCGGGCGGATCCTCTGCCTTGGCTCGCCGCTGACCGGCAGCAGCACCGCCGCCGGCGTCGCTGCGCGCGGACCGCTGGGCCGCGTGCTCGGCCGCGCCGTGCATCTGCTGCGGGCCGGCGTGCTGCCTCTGCCCGAGGGCTTCGAGGTCGGCGTCATCGCCGGCACCCTGCCGCTCGGGCTGGGCCACTGGTTCGGCCGTTTCGAGGGCGCGCACGACGGCACGGTGACCGTGGCGGAGACGCGCGCACCGGGAATGCTCGATCACCTCGAAGTGCGCACCAGCCACACCGGACTGATCTACTCGCGCGCTGTCGCCCGTCAGGCCGGGCACTTCCTGCGTGAAGGGCGCTTCGAGCGCTGAGGCGGGTCGAGTCGCGGCTTGGACGGCAGACCGACGCGGCGTCAAGGCTAGGGTGGGCCGGGGCCCACCCTATGCGGATGAAGGCGCACTGCGCGCGCGGGGCACGGCCTCGCTCGCCTTCATTGAGTTTGATCGTGGTGCACCGCGGGCTGACGTTCGCAAGGAGCGCGCCGGGCACGGAGTGGTGGCTCGCCGCCTAGGCAGCCTCGATCCACACCAGGCTGGCCATGCGCCCGCTGCGGCCGTCGCGCCGGTGCGAGAAGAAGGCTGCGGGTTCGCTGATCGTGCAGCGCCCGCCCCCGTGTATGGCCTGCACGCCCACCGCCTCGAGCCGCAGCCGCGCCAGCGCATAGAGATCGCAGAGCCAATGGCCCGCTCGGGTCGCGACGAAGGCGCTGGCCGCCGCCATATCACGCCCAACGAAGGCCGCACGCACTTCCTCGCCCACTTCGTAGGCCTGCGGCCCCGCAGCGGGGCCGAGCCAGGCGATGAGATCGCTCGGCGCGCTGCGCATCGCCGCCACGGTGTTCTCCAGCACGCCCGCGCACAGCCCGCGCCAGCCCGCGTGCGCCGCGCCGACTTCGCTGCCATCGCGCGCGGCGAACAGCACCGGCAGGCAGTCGGCAGTCAGCACGGCCAAGACCACGCCGGGCCTCGAAGTGACCGAGGCATCGGCTTCGATCTCGACCGCACTCGGCGCGTCGAAGCGCCAGACTCGCGTGCCATGGACCTGGCGCAGCCAGCAGGGTGCAGAGGGCAAGGCGCCCGCCCAGCCCAGCGCGGCGCGATTGGTGGCGACCGCCTGCGGCTCATCGCCGCAGTGCGCGCCAAGGTTGAAGTCATCGAACGGCGGCTTGGATACACCGACGTTCAAGCCGCGCCGCAGGGTGCTGAAGCCGCGTACGTGGGAATGCGCAGGCCAGTCGGCGTCAAGCCGCACCGAGGCACGCGCCTGCGCATCGAGCGCGCGTTCCAGGGGCTGGGCAATACGCGGATCGACCACGGCGGCCTCAGCGCTTGACCGAAGCTTCGGCCAGGTCGACCGCCAGCGCATCGAGCAGGGCCTGCAGATCGGCCGGCCGCGGCGCTTCCACGTCGACGGTCTCGCCGCTGCGCGGATGGGCGAAGGCGATGCGCTCGGCGTGCAGGGCCTGGCGCTTGAAGGCACGCAGGGCGTCGACGAACTCGGGCGACGCCGCCTTCGGCAGTTTCAGGCCGCCGCCGTACAGCGGATCGCCCAGCAAGGGATGGCGGAGGTGGGCCATGTGCACGCGGATCTGATGCGTGCGGCCGGTTTCCAGGTTCACCTGCAGGTGGGTGTGCGCGCGAAAGCGCTGGCGCACGCGGTAGTGGGTGACGGCGGGCTTGCCGTCTTCGACCACGGCGCGACGCAGACGATCGACCGGGTGACGGTCGAGCGGCGCATCCACGGTGCCACCAGCCACCAGCACGCCGTAGACCACGCACTCGTACTGGCGATGCACCTCGCGCGCGGCCAGCTGCTCGACCAGACTGGCGTGGGCCTGGGGCGTGCGTGCGATCACCAGCGCGCCGCTGGTTTCCTTGTCGAGGCGATGGATGATGCCGGCGCGCGGCAGCGCATTCAGGCGCTCGTCGAAGTGCAGCAGGGCGTTGACCAGGGTGCCGGCCGGGTTGCCCGCGCCGGGGTGCACCACCAGACCTGCCGGCTTGTTGACCACCAGCAGGTCGGCGTCCTGATAGAGGATGTCCAGCGCGATGTCCTGCGGCGCCGCGTGCTCCACCGTCTCCAGCCGCACCGTCAGGCGCACCCGCTCACCACCGTTGACCGGCTCCTTGGGTTTCGCGGTGCGGCCTTCGATGAGCGCATCGCCGGCCTTGATCCAGGCCGCGAGGCGCGAGCGCGAGAATTCGGGCAGGGCTTCGGCCAGAGCCTGGTCAAAGCGCAGGCCGGCGGACTCGACCGGCAGCACGAGTTCACGGACCTCGATCGAGGGCTCAGCGGGTGTTCCGGGGGGATTCATCGATTGCGCGCTTTAGTGGACGCCCCGCGCGGGTCGGCCTTTCGGCCCGGCCGCGCCGGATGCGGGCTGCTATGATGCCCGACTCGCCTTCGCCCCGAACAGGAACGCGTTCCGCATGACCCTGACCGCCGGACTGCCCCGCCTGCTGCTGCTCAGCCTGCTGGCCCTGATGCTTTCGGCCTGCGGCCGCTTCGGCAAGGACGACCCGCTGGAGACGCTGCCGGTCGAGGGCCTGTATGCCGAGGCGAAGACCGCGCTGGAGCGCGGCAACCTGCCCAAGGCCGAGCGCTACTACAAGCGCCTGATCGCGCGCTTCCCGTTCGGCCCCTACACCGAGCAGTCGCAGATCGAGTTGGCCTATGTGTACTACCGCAACAGCCAGTCGGAAGAAGCCACCTCGGCGGTCGGCCGCTTCATCCGCACCTACCCGACCCACCCCAGCATCGAGTACGCCTACTACCTGCGCGGCCTGATCAACTTCGACCGCGACCGCAGCGTGTTCTCGCGCATCGGCGGCCTCGACATGACCCGCCGCGACCAGGGCGCGCCGCGCCAGGCCTTCAACGATTTCGCCGAGCTGATCCAGCGCTACCCCAACGGCCGTTACGCCGCCGACGCCCGCCAGCGCATGATCTTCCTGCGCAACCAGCTGGCCCGCTACGAGATCAACGTCGCCACCTACTACCTGAAGCGCCGCGCCTACGTCGGCGCGATCAACCGCGCCCAGTTCATCCTCGAGAACTACCCGCAGTCGGAGTTCACCGGCGACGCCGTCGCCGTGCTGGCCGAGAGCTACCGCCAGCTCGGCCAGACCACGCTGGAAGCCGACGCCCGCCGCGTGCTTGAGCTGAACCACCCGAACCACGCCTACTTCCAAGGCGGCTGGCCGCGCGAGCAGGCCAAGTGGAAGCAGCTGATTCCCTTCATGGGTGAGACGCGCGGCTGAGGTTTCGGCCTGCGATGGTGTTGAACCGAAGGGCCGCGCTTTGCGCGGCCTTTCGGTTTTCAGGACACTGCAGCGGCTCTGGCCCTTGAGGACCTGCCATGCCACGCAAGAAGAGGAGCGACGACTTCGTTGCGCATCCGCGCTACGGCGACAAGCCACGCCTGACCGGGCTGAACCCGAAGGAAGACTGGCTGACTGGCGAGGTCTATCTGCACTGGCACTCGCCGACCGAAGTGAGGGTTCCGAATACGGCCATCGCCGCGGACACCTCGCGCCAGCACCAGCCGACGATTGCCGTGACCCACTACTTCGACAGCCGGCGCCGCTGCGTCGACTGTCGACACTCGTTCCTGTTCTTCGCCGCCGAGCAGAAGTACTGGTACGAGGCGCTCGGGTTTCCGCTGGAATCCAACTGCGTGCGCTGCGTGCCCTGTCGCAAGAAGCAGCGAGGCCTGGAAGCGCAGCGGCAGCGGTACGAAGACCTGTTCGAGATTGAGGATCGAACGGCGGATCAGGACATCGAGCTCGTCGAGTCAGCGCTGACCCTTGTCGCCGCCGGCGTGTTCGGTACGCGGACCCTGGAGCGGATGCGCTCGATACTGAAAAGGGCGGAACCGCATCGGAAGCTTGAGGGGCTGTGGCATCGACTGCGGGAGATCGAACTCTCGCAGCAGGTCGGGTCGCCGCAGTAAACAGGAGGGCCGCACATTGCATGGCCTTCCCACAGTTGGGGTCGCGTAGCCAGGCCGAGACAACTGGCTGATCGAGTGCCGGGACATCGAGTTCGAATGGCGACCTACGTCCTCGCCCTGAAACACCTTCCAGCGGCGTGTGCCTTCCAACGCCAAGACCGGACATCTCAGACATGAAGCTATACGGACACCCCGAGACCCGCGATGGCGATTCTCCTCACCGACTCAGTGAAGTTGCTCTCTGCGCGTCCCCCGAAGCGCTGCGTAAGATCGCCAGCTTTCTGCACCACTGCGCATCGGAGATGGAGCGCATGGGAGCCCGCTACGACCACATCCATCTCTCGGATCGACTTCCCGAGTTCGAGGACTCGCCTCACCTGATCGTCGCCCGGGAGTAGGACGTTCGAGAGCGTCTGGGCGCGCGAGCCACACCTCACCCCCACCCCGAACAGATCGGATACCGCCGCTCGCGCCCGAATGCGCGACGCGACACCTTCGGGCCCGGCGCGGCCTGGCGGCGCTTGTACTCGCTGCGGAACACAAGCCTGGCGACACGCTCGACGGTGGCAGCCTCGAAGCCCTGGCTGATGATCTCGGCCTGCGACTGCTCCAGATCAACGAAGCGGTAGAGGATGGCGTCCAGCAGGTCGTAGGGCGGCAGCGAGTCCTGGTCGACCTGGCCGGGCTTGAGCTCGGCCGACGGCGCGCGCTCGATCACGCCGCGCGGGATGACTTCGGCCTCGCGGTTGCGACACTCGGCCAGCGCGTAGACCTCGGTCTTGTAGACGTCCAGCAGCGGCGCGTAGGCGCCGCACATGTCGCCGTAGATGGTGGCGTAGCCGACCGCGTACTCGCTCTTGTTGCCGGTGGTGAGCAGCAGCGCGCCTTCCAGATTCGACAGCGCCATCAGTAGCGCACCGCGCGAGCGCGACTGCAGGTTCTGTTCGGTGAGGTCGGAGTCGCGGCCGTCCAGCAGGCCATCGAGGCTGCCGAGGAAACCCGCAAACGGCGGCTCGATCGGCAGGGTCAAGAGACGCACGCCCTGGCGCTGCGCCTGGTCTGCGGCCAGGTCCTGGCTGAGTTCCGAGGTGTAGCGCGAAGGCAGGCGCACGGCAGTGACGTTCTCAGCGCCCAGCGCATCGACCGCGACCGCCAGCACGAGGGCCGAATCGATACCACCGGAGAGGCCCAGCAGCACCTTCGAGAAGCCGCTCTTGCGCACGTAGTCGCGGGTGCCGCGGACCAGTGCGCCCCAGGTCTGCGCGGCGCGCGAAGTCTCAGCGTTCTGCGGCCAGATCATCGGCACCAGCTGGCGCTTTGCGGAATCGAAGCCGGCCAGCAGCAGGTGTTCGGCGAAGCTCTCGGCCGGCGCGTGCACGCTGCCGTCGCCATCGGCGAGCTGGCTGGCGCCGTCGAACACGACCGAATCCTGCCCGCCCACCGCGTTGGCATAAGCGATGGCCACGCCACTCGCCGCCGACTGGCGCGCCAGCAGGGCCGCGCGCTCGGCCAGCTTGTCGGCTTCATACGGCGAGGCGTTGGTGACGACGCAGAGCTGCACACCCTGACGCGCACGCTCGGCCAGCGGTGCGTCGTGCCAGACGTCCTCGCAGATCAACAGGCCGACGCGTACGCCGGCGACCTCGAACACGCCGGCGCCCTCGGCGTCATCACTGGCATGCGCGAAGTAGCGCTTCTCGTCGAACACCGCGTAATTGGGCAGGCGCTGCTTCACATAGCGGGTGATCAGCCGGCCCTC
>JBKCVA010000167.1:0-25187 GCA_046318115.1 Lysobacterales bacterium
TCGCACCGCTGCGACCCGCAGCGGTCACCGGCGCGCCCGGCGCCAGGAGGTCCGTGGTGGTGCTGAGATTGGAGAAGCAGGTCACCTGATCCGCCGCGGTGGTGGCCGCCGTACAGACGCTGCCGAAGCCCGCGCTGCCCACATTCGCGTCGTAGACCGCACCGATCGCCAGCGCCGAAGCCACGCAGGCGGGCGCCTGCATGTCGATCGACGAGCCGTTGTTGCCGCTTGACACCGTCGCCAGCACGCCGAGCCCGCGCAGGTTGTTGATGACCGTAGCGAACGCTTGGGTGAAGCTGGCCGCGGCGTCGCAGTTCCCCTGGAAGCGCGCGCCGGTGCCCAAGCTGGCATTGATCACGGTCGCGTCCGGATGATTCACACGCACCCAGTCGTACGCCGCGATCACGTCGGACGAACAGCAGAAGTTGTTGTTCTGGTCGAGCACGCGAACCGCGACGATGCTGGCGCCTGAGGCCACGCCGCGCGGGACGCCACTGACTCCAGCAGCCCCCACGGCGATGCCGCCGACATTGGTGCCATGCCCGTGCGCATCCAGCGCCGCCCCCGGCCCAAGCTGCGTGGCCTGGCCGTTCGGGCAGCAGGTGGTGCAGAAGCAGGCCTCGTCGACGATACGCCCGGCGAAGCTCAGGTGATCCAGCCGCAGGCCGCTGTCGATGATCACCACCTTGCGCCCGCTGCCATCCAGCCCAGCGAGCTGGACCGGCTGCACCTGCGCCAGCGGGATTGACTCCAGCAGCCCGCCGCTGCCGCCCACATCGAGGCCCAGACGAATGCCTGCCTTGGCGCGACGCAGGCGCTCCACATCTTCCACGTTCACGTCGGCGGCGAACGCCGGCAGGGTCTCGAAGCGGCGCCGGATCTTGGGTTCCAGCGCCGGGTGCGCGGTGAGCAGATCGGCGACGGCCGCCTTGGCCGAGGCGCTGTCCCGGTGCGCTTCCGGGGTCTCGATCCACACCAGCACGCGCACGCTGTCGGTGCTGCGCAGCGCCTGCTCGAGGTCGGGGTCGATCTCCACGGCCGCCGCGATGGCAGGGGCAAGGCCGGCAAGCAGCGCCAGCATGGCCAGTTGGAACAGACGGCATTGACGTATGCGCATGATCGCTCTCCCGAAGCACGACGGCGGTGGCAGAAGGAAAAGGGGACACGCCGCCGAACGCGGCATGTCCCCGTTGCGTCGCTACCGCCTCGTGCTCACCCGGCGTCGGGCGAGCGCGAGACGGAAGCGGTTGCATTCACAGCAGTGGAAGACGCGAACTCATCCTTGACGAAACATCGTCCGCTGACCGACTCCCACGGCCACCACCAGCGTGATGAGCAGCAGCAGCGCCCAACGGTCGGTGCTCGGCACCACCGCCGGGCGCGCCTGCACGGCCGTGACCTGCGGCTGGGTGGTCGTGGCAGCGATGCCCGCCGTGCTTGCGGTCAGGGTGACCACGCCGGTCGAGTTCAAGCGGCAGCCGACGAACTGGGCGACACCCGCCACCGGCGTCACCGGATTCGAGGTGCAGACGAGCGGGCCCGTGCCACTGGCCAGCGCCAGCGTGATCGGCGTTGTCGTTGCCGTGACCACGTTGCCGAAGGCGTCCTGGATCGACACGGCCGGCTGCTGCGGCCAGGCGACACCCACGTTGACCTGGGCGGACGGCAGCGCCGTGAACACCAGTCGATCCGGCACGCCGGCGCCGATGACCACGCTGGGCGCGGTGACAGCACTGCCCAAACCTGGCGCACTGGCGCTCAGGGTCACCGTGCCGGCGGTGTTGATGCGGCAGCCGCTGAAGCTGGCCACGCCCGCCACCGCGGTGACCGGATTGGCGTCACAGACCAGCGGGCCGGTACCGGAGGCCAAGGACAGGGTCACGGTCGCGGCACCGGTGCTCACCGGGTTGCCGAAGGCATCTTCGACCCGCACCACCGGCTGCTGCAGCCAGGCTTGACCCGCCTGGGCGGTGCTGGAGGGCGCCACCGAGAAGGCCAGCCGGTTCGCACCCGCAGCCGAGATCACGATCTGCGGCGTGCTGGTGGCCGCAGCGATGCTGCCGCTGCTTGCATTCACGGTCACCGTGCCGGCGGTATCGATGCGACAACCGCTGAAGGCGGCGATGCCCGCGCTGGGCGTCACGCTGTTGGCCGCACAGACGAGCGCACCACTGCCTGAGGCCAGCGACAGCGTGACCGGCGCGGTCGCCGTCGTCGCCAGATTGCCGAAGGCATCCAGCACGCGCAGCTGCGGCTGCACGGCGAAGGCCACGCCGGCCGTGGCCGTGGCCGAGGGCGGCGGCGCGAACTCGAGCCGGCTGGGCGCTGCCGCGCTGACCACCACCTGCGGCGTGCTGGTGGCGTTCGCGATGCTGCCCGCGCTGGCATCGAGGGTGAGCGTGCCCGCGGTGT
Source organism: Lysobacterales bacterium (assembly GCA_046318115.1). Classification (GTDB taxonomy): domain Bacteria; phylum Pseudomonadota; class Gammaproteobacteria; order Xanthomonadales; family Xanthomonadaceae; genus Aquimonas. Next base: position 2,413 of record JBKCVA010000167.1, read on the forward strand.
CGACGCGACAGCCGGCGAAGTTCGCCACGCCCGCCACCGGGGTGACCGGATTGGTGGCGCACTGGAGCGGGCCGGTGCCGGTGGCGATGCGCAGGGTGATCGGCGTCGTCGCGTCGGTGACCACGTTGTTGAACGCGTCCTGCAGGGCGATCGAGGCCTGCACGGCGAAGGCCTGACCGGCCGTCGCGGTCGCCGAGGGCGGCGTGGCGAACACCAGACGCGTGGCCGCGGCCGCCGCGATGACCACCTGCGGCTGCGTCGTCGAGCCGGTGATGCCCGGCGCCGAGGCGTTCAGCGTCACCGTGCCGGCGGTGTTGATGCGACAGCCGCTGAAGCTGGCCACGCCCGCCACCGCCGCCACCGTGTTGGCGCTGCAGCTGATCGGGCCGCTGCCGCTGGCCAGACCCAGGGTGATGTCAATCGGCTTGTCGGTGACCGGATTGCCGAACGCGTCCTCGACCCGCACCACCGGCTGCACCGCGAAGACCACGCCAGCCGTCGCCGTTGGCGAGGGCGCGGTGGTGAACACCAGACGCGTCGGCGGGCCGCGGGTGATCAGCACGGCGGGGTTGGTGGTGGTGTTGGCGATGCCGCTGGTGCTGGCGCCGAGCGTGATCGAGCCGATCGCATCGACCCGACAGCCGCTGAAGCTGGCGACGCCCTTCACCGGCACTACCGGATTGGTGTCGCAGCTCAGGGTTCCGGCGCCAGAAGCGAGGAACAGCGTCACGGGGGCGGTCGCATCCAGCGCGACATTGCCCAGGGCATCGCGCAGAGTGATCGCCGGCTGCGGCATCCACGGCATGCCAACCGTCGCCGTGGCCGGCGGCGAAGTGCTGAACTCGAGCTGGGTGGGCGTGGCGGCCGCCACCACGCTGCTGGGCTGGCTGGTCGCCGAAGCAATGCCCGCCATCGATGCATCCAGCGTCACCGTGCCGGCACGATTCAGCCGGCAGCCGCTGAAGCTGGCCACACCGGCCACGGCATTGACCGGGTTGGCATCGCAGCTCAGCACGCCGCTGCCGCTGGCCAGCCGCAGGGTCACGGCCGCGGTGGCGTCATCCGCCAGGTTGCCGAAGCTGTCTTCGATGCGCACGGTGGGCTGCACAGTGATCGCCTGCCCCGCCGTGGCCGTCGCCGAGGGCGCCGGCGCAAAGGACAAGCGCGCCGGCGGGCCCGGGCGGACCACCACCTGCGGATTGGTGAGGCTGTTGGTCGCGCCGCCCGACACCGCGCGCAGCGTGACCGTGCCCACGCTGCCGACGCGGCAGCCGCTGAAGCTGGCCACGCCGTTCACCGGGGTTACCGGATTCGCGTCGCAGGTCAGAGGGCCGGCACCGCTGGCGAGTTCGAGGGTCACGGGCAGGGTGTAGCCGGTCAGGGTCATGCCCGCCCCGTCCTGCACGGTGATCGTCGGCTGCACCGCAAAGGCCTGCGCGACGGTGGCCGTTGCAGAAGGGTCGGTGCTGAAGGCCAGCCGGGCCGGCTCGACCGTCAGATTGATCGCCGAGGCCACGCGCGGCGCCAGCGGGTCATTGGTCGTGAAGCAGGCGGCGCCGATGTAGCTGCCCGCAGCGGTCGGACCCAGCGGCACGCTGACCTGCGTCTGCTGCAGGCGATCGACGTTGCCGCTGTCCGGCGTCGCTTCACCCACCCACGGCGCGGTGCAGTCCACTTCGCCGCGCACGCGCATCGTCAGCCCGGGCAGCGTGGGGTTCGCATTCCAGTTGCCGGTGCCGTTGGTGGCCACAGTGATCGAGGCGAAACCGGGGTTGCCGTTGGTGTCGTTGGAGCCGTACCAGGCGAAGCGGTTGGCGAAGGTGCCGCGGGTATTGACCAGCACCCAGTAGCGGCCAGGGGGCAGGTTGACGTTCTGGCCTGCGGCAACCAGATCGAGCGCGATGGTGTTGGCGCCGACCGTGCTCACGCCAGGGCCGGTGGGCGTTGAGGTGAAGGTCCAGACCGCCGCCGCGGGATTGGTCTGGGGATTGCCCGCGGGAAGGCCGCCGGCATCGGGGTAGAGGCTCCAGGTCAGATTGGTGGCCGCGGCCGTGAGCGGCTGGTTGGAAACCACGAAGCCATCGACCTGGATCGAGCGTAACCGTGTCGGTCCACCGAGCACGATATCGTCGGCCGCGAACTGGGCCTGGCTGCCGGCAGTTGCGGGATCGGTGTAGACGGTGGAGCGGAAGCCGCTGGCGATGCCCTGGCTGCTTGAGTTGGCGACGCCAACCACGCCGACGCCGGTGCGATCCGCGTCGAAGCTGAGCGGGAAGCCGCCTTCGTTGCGCAGCGTGACGTTCACCGCCCCCGTCGTTCCCTCGACGATCGTGGCCGCCTGCGCGTTCGGAGTGAGGCTCATCCGCGGCGGCGGCACCGAGACCGAGATCGGCAGATTGAGATCGTCGGTGGCGCTGCCGCCGACACGCCGCAGCTCAAGCCAGCCGTGGCGATGGACGCCATCGAACGGAATCGCGCTGCTGTTGATGGTGATGGTCAGATCGACCGTCGCCCCGGCCGCCACGCTGAAGCTCGCCGGCGACACCGTGCCGGTCAGGCCGGCCACCGCCGCGGTCCAGTCGACGCTGCTCGTGCCGGTATTGCGGAAGCGACGCACGAACTGGCACTGGTTGATGCAGAAGCGCTCGCCCATGCTGGCGAGGTTGAGCGTGCTGGGATCACCGCCGGTGGCCGGGTTGGCCGCCTGGAAGGCCGCAAAGCTTTCGTCCAGCACCAGGCCGGCGTTGGCGGCGAGGTTTACCCGCACGCGGCCAGCGCCCATGTCGAAGGGCGAAGCGGGGCTGCCATCTTCACGCAGCACACCGCGGAAGCCGGTCATCTGCAGCGCAGACTTCAGCTCGGGCACGGTCCAGGTCGGACGCAGCTGGCGCAGCAGCAGGGCCGCGCCGGCCTGGTGCGGGGACGACATCGAGGTGCCGCTGATGATCTCGACCAGGTTCTCGCTGCCGGTGAGGGCAGTGCCCGCATAGGCCGCCAGAATCTGCGAGCCCGGTGCGGTCACATCGGGCTTGACCAGATCGAACTCGCCGGCCGGTCCGCGCGAACTGAAGGCCGCCAGCTGGTCCGGCGTGTTCGTCTGTGCGACCGGCGGGAACGGAATCGCAGCCGTCGCCGTGGCAGGGTTGGCCTGCCCGAAGTTGCGCAGGGCGTTGCCGTCCACCTGCGTCACCGAGAACACCGGAATGCTCGTGCCCGGCACCGAAGGCGCGATGATGCCGGCCGCGTTGTTGGCGAGAATCATCGCCACCGCGCCGGCCGCCGCCGCGTTGTTGGCCTTGATCGCGAAGCTGCAGGTGCCGCGCCGGATCACAGCGATGGCGCCGGCAAAGGTGTTCGCCGGATAGGCAGCGCAGCCGTCGGAAGCCGTGTCGATGCCGGCGCTGATGCGCAGCGGCGTGGTGCCGGGAATGGTGGCGTTGAAGGCCACGCCGCCGGAGCCGGGCGTGAGCAGGAGCGTCGCCAGCGCCGTGGGCACCGGTGCAGGCCCGGTCACGTTCATCGTCTGCTGGAAGGCGCCGCGACCGTGCTGCGCCGCCGCCGTGCTGGACACCCAGGGTTCCAGATGGCCCATCGTGTTCGGGCCGGGGCCCGAGTTGCCGGCCGAGGCGGCCACATAGATGCCGGCATCCACGGCCCCGAGGAAGGCCAGCGAAGACGGGTCAGCCCAGGGCTGCTCGCCGCCGCCGATCGAGTAGTTGATGACATCGACGATGCCGTCGGCGACGGCCTGGTTGATCGAAGCCACCGTCGACGAACTCGGGCAGCGCCCAAGCCCGGTGGAGATCTCGGTGTAGCAGGCGTCGTAGGCGATGATCGTGGCGTGCGGCGCAACGCCGGCGATGCGCACCGTGTTGCCCACGTACTGCGCGTCGCGGCGATTGCCCGCGGCGGTCGAAGCAACATGGGTGCCGTGGCCGTTGGTGTCGCCGAAGCCGGGCTCCTCGCGCTGGTTGGGCGCGGTGCAGATGTTGGCCGGGGCACCGCAGACGAAGTCGTAGCCGCCGATCAGCTTGGCATTGCAGCGGCCTTCATCGACGCCACCAGGCCCACAGGTGCCGAGGTAGTTGCCGTCGCCCAGCGGGTTCACGTGTGTGTAGCCGTCGACCGGGCCGACCGCTGCGAACGAGGGGCTGCCCCAGTTGATGCCGGAGTCGATCACGGCGATCACCTGGCCCTCGCCCTGCGCCGGGCCGCTGGATCCCGGGTTGGTGCCGTTCCAGATCGGCTCGGCGCCGATCAGGGCCGGGCCGACGTCGGTATGCAGGTCGAGCAGGCGCTCGGGGCTGAGCAGGCGCACCTCGGGCAGGTCGGCGACCCGTTTGGCGTCCTCGGGCGACAGCTCGACGACCAGCGCATTGATGGCGTGCTGCATACGCATCGACACCTGCGGGCTGCGGCCAAGCAGCCCGCCCAGCTTGGACTCGAAGGCGCGCTGCTGATCGCGCAGATACTCGACATAGGCCTGCGAGGCAGGGCCCCGAGCGTTGAGTCGCTCGGACCCGGCGGTCCGCTCGGGAGCCGCGAGAGCAGGCTTGCCGCCGCGATAGCTGGCCAGCGGGGGCTCTTTCAGCACCACGATGTAGCGGCCGGACCCGGCGATCTCGACGGTCGACTTCTGGAACTCCTCTCGGCCGTCGGCCGGGGCCGGCGCTGCCGCGGCCGCGACGGGCAGCGCCAACGCCAGCGCCAGCGCGGAACACATCACACCCACCGCCCAGCGCGCGCCCGCTCCTCGATTCTCATGGCCACCCCTTTCACGTTCGACGGCCCCCTCGACCGTCCAAGTGTGCGCATGCTCTCACTCCGCGGGCGGGCCGGGAAGCACGCCGGCTGGGACAGGCGCCCCCGGTTTCGGCCACCCTAACGACCCCGCCCTCGCGACCGAACCTCCGATTGCCGCCCATGCCTGACACGCCCGCCACCCTGCACACCGACGGCTTCACCTTGCTGCGTGGGGCCGTTCCTGCCGACTGGCTGGACGAACTGCGCACGCTGTTTGACGCCCGCGTGCTGCCCTCGCACGCCTGGCCGGTGCCGCGCGGACCGGACTGGCGGCACGCCCAGCTGGATCTGGAACCGCGCATCCAGGCCGTGTGCCGCCTGCCTGCGCTGCTGCAGACCGCCGGCGCGCTGATCGGCGGCCCGTTCTTCGTCGCCCAGGTGGAAGGCCGCGAGCCCCTGGCGGGCGGCGGCTATCAGGGCCTGCATCGCGACCTGTCCGAGCAGCGGCCCGGCGACACGGTAGGCGCGCTGGCCTTCTTCGATGATTTCGGCCCCGACAACGGCGCCACCCGCCTGGTGCCGGGCAGCCACCGTCCCGCCTGCAACAGCGAACCCGCGGACGCCGAACAGGAAGCGCGAGCCCAGTTCATCGAAGGTCGCGCGGGCGATGTGCTGGTGTTCGACGCCGACCTGCTGCATGCCGCCAGCCTCAACCACAGCGGCGCGCGGCGACGCTCCATCCTGATCGGCTACTTCGCCGAGCACCGTCATGCCAACCATTTGAAGACAGCCACGCTGCGCGGCGTGCGCATGCAGACGGACCAGCGCTACGACGCGGCGGGCGCCCCGCTGCCCACCTGAGGCCGACTCAGCGCGCGCACACGCCTGAGCCCTGCGGCAGGTAGCGCTGCAGCAGGGCCGACGCCTCCGGACCCTCCATCGCGTAGCCCAGGGCTTGGGCGAGTTTGACGACGTCGGGGTGTTCGGCCCACGCAGCGAGGCGCTCGGGCCCTGCCAGCACCGAGGCGTGACGATCAATGCGCTGCGCGCGCAGCGCCTCAAGCCGCGGGTCCTGCGGCAGGCCGAGAAATCCAAGCAGGGCGTGCAGCCCCTCGGCCGCGAACATGTCCTCGAAGCGCAGACGCAGCCAAGGCAGAGCGCCCTCGGCTTCCAGCGCGAGCGCGAACGCATTCACCTCCAGCCAGTAGTAGAGGCTCTTCTCGAAGGGCGTCAGCGCCGGCCAGCGCGCACGGTAGGCAGGGAAGCGCACGCCGGCATCGAAGGGCGACAGCAGCACCTTTTCGGGCAGATGCGGCAGCAGCGGCGGCTGGTAGGCCTGATGCGTGAGCCAGGACAGCGCGGTCGGCAGCGGGTGCCGCACGAGATGGATGACGCGCACACGCCCGGGCAGCCGCTGCGCGATCCACGGCAGTGCACTCCAGCACGGGTGTCCGCATTCCAGATAGGGCCGATGCGCAAGCTCTGCCTCGATCGCATCGAGATGCCGCTGCACCGCCTCCGGCGGCGTTGCGCCCGCCAAGCGCTCGCGCGGCAGGTAGCCCAGATGCAGCGGCTCGTGCTCGACCCGGAGGCGTCCTTCAAAAACCCGCCCGAGCGCCTCGGCAAGCCACTGCGTGCCGCAGCGACCGGTCGACAGGACGAAGATGGCCTGATGCATGGAATCGTCGACTCGCCTCGCTGGGCCCATGATTGTGCGGGATGGGCCGGGCGCCCAGGGCCTCCACGCAGACGCTCAGGTGATCGGGCCGAACATCGAGCGCACCAGAGGCTCTCGGGTCTTGAGGTTCCAGGCCATCTGCGCGGCGAGCAGATTGACCGCCTGCGCCGAGAGATTGAGATCACGCACGGTGTCGAAGTAGGGGAAGGTCACCAGCGGGTACTGCAGGGCGAGACCCGTGCGGATTTCCCACTCGAGCGCGTTCCAGAAGGCCGGGGCGTGATGATTGAACACGAACAGCACCTGCACCGCGCGCCCCGCCGCGATACCGAACCGCGGGTTGGCGACCGTCTGCGCCCGCAGCTTGGCCAGCGCAGCACCACCGCCGGCGATCGAATCCCGCAGTTGCTGCACCAGCTCGGTGAACAGGGCACTCGGGAACACCTGCAGCAGCGCCGCGTTGCCGTCGCCCGGGTTGACCGGTCGGTAGGCCCCCAGACGGCTGTCCCAGATCCAGCCGAACAGCGGGGGCACGCTCGTGTCCATCTGCAGGCTGTTGATGCTGGTCGGGGGCAGCAGCGGGTTCACGATCAGCGCTTCGTCAGTGTTGACGAAGCAGAGGATGCTCTCAGGCCCAGCCCAGCCCAGCAGCCCCAGCAGCGCCTGATTGTCCAGGCCGGCGCCGTCTGACACTTCATAGCGGTCTGCCGGCTGCAGGGTGTTCGCCACCGGCCAGTAATCGTAGAGCGGCGTGATGTCGCCGATGATGCCCTTGAGCCAGTTGGGAAGACGCGCGAACAACTCGACACCGAACGCAGCGCTGCTGGTTCCGGCCGCATCGGAAAGCGCGAAGGGCTGCGGCGTCGCGACAGTGAAGCGGCCAGCCGCGGTCGACAGCGGCGCCTGCGAACCGAACGCGAAGGGATCGATCGAACCCCCTCCCAGTACGCCGCCCCCGATCGCGGCACCCTGGAAGCGTGGATAGATGCCCACATCGAGCTGGCTGATCCACAGCGGATACGGCTCCGGGTTCGGCCCCGGCGCATTGAAGGTCGAGTTCGCCACCCACAGCGGCGTACCGGCGCGGGAGAAGTGGAAATTCTCCGCCGACAGCGTCGGGTTGAGCTTTCCGACGATGAACGGAAAGCTGTCGGCGGAGAAGCTGTAGAACCGCTGCGGCAGACCTTCAGCGCTCAGCGCATCGCCGAGACCGTAGGGCTCGAGCACCTGCTGGCCGATGAGGCGCGGCCAGTACTGATTGAAGGACAGGTTCGGGTACTGGAAGTACAGATTGACCGCGCCTTCCACCAGCGATCCCCAGCCGAGTTGGGTGCAGAAGGAGCCGATCGCCCGCGTGTCCAGATCCGCCAGATTGAAGGGTGCAGCACCGGTCTCCCAGGTCAGGGAGCCCAGGCGGTCGTTGGGCACGTCCGGGCCGACCAGAACCGCCTCATCAATCGCGGCATAGGTGAAGATCGATCCGGCCCAGCCGCCGCCGGACACCGTGGAAAGGTAGTCAACGCGATCCAGCAGGCCCAGCGCGCGCAGGCCGCGCAGCGCCCCCATCGAACACGAGGCAGCGCGCGTGCCTCCGCCGGAGAAGCACACGCCGACACGCGGCCTTGCGGCCGCGTCCTCCGGTCGCAAGGCGCTCTCGGCGCTACCCGAATTGGCGAACAGATGGCCGGTGAGCGTGGCCGGCAGCACCACCGCCTCGGCGACCGGCGCCTGTTCGGCAGCCGCGGCTGCCAGCAGGGCCGCGTGCGCCTGTCGCACCGCATCGCTGGCCGCTGCGATCTCTTCGCGTGAGGCGAGTCCTCTGATTCTCTGCAGCAACGCCGCGCGGGCATCGATCAGCGTCTGCTCAAGCCGTTCCAAGGACGGGCTCGACATGGTCCTGGTCTCCTCGCCTCTCGGGCGTTGACAGTGCGACAGGCGGGTCGCGTCGTGCAGACCCATGGGCAGCGTTCGAATGCGCCCGCGTGCGTCGACGATTTGGCCTTCTCGCGTGCATCCGGCCGCGCCGCGCTTCAGCCCAGGCCTGCGATGCATCGAGCCGAGGAAGCGCAGGAAAAGCCTCAGCAGCGCTCCTGCGACGTTCCGCGGCGGGCCACCCTTTTCGTGATACCCGTCACGTTGCTGGGCACGATACGCACCGATGGATCGACTCGATAGCTGTCTGATCCGACAGGGTGCCCCGGACGAGCGCGTGCCTGCATCGCCCTCACAAGCCGAACGGTCCCGCGCCACGCGCCCCGGACACCGCGCGCAGAGATCGATGCGAACGCACCAAGGCGGCGAATGGCGTCAGCGCTGAGGCCGCAGGCTCAGGGCGCGAGCTGGCCGATCAGACGCGTCAGCGCGCGATGCAGCTGCACGCGGAGCGCATACGCCAGCGCCGCAGCGAGGCCGAAAGGAATCCCCGCTTCGAACGGGCTGTGCACGCTCCAGCTGAAGCCCATCAGCGTGAGCAGGATCAGAACGAACCCATACACGCTGGTCGCGTACAGCCCGAAACTCGCGCGGATCCGCAGGCGGCAGCCGGTCGCCAAGGCTTGCACCTCGCCATCGAACTGTGGCGACCAGAGGTGAGTCTGCAGCCATTGAAACTGCGGCTGCGGCTGCGGCTGCAAGCGGAAGCGCCCAACTGCCCAGTGTCCCCGGAAAGGCTTGGCGTGATCGTCGGGGTGATGCTCCAAGCGGTTGTCCGGCGAGTGCAGAAGCCCGCGGCGCGGCCGCGCGACCGCGCTGATGCGGACGCGCAGCGCATCGGGGCTGCAGGCGATTTCGAGGGTGCGCTCAATCATGGGCTCTCGCGGCGGCAGCGCGGCCACCTCAAGCCATGAGGGTGCACGCCAGCGCGGGAAAGAATGCGCGCGGCAGTCCGTTTTACCAAGCGCAGCCATAGGCATCCGAGTGCGCTTGGGGCCGCGATCGATGTACGCGCATGCAGCCCCTCAGGGCTCAAAACCGTTCGCAAAGATGTCCTCGCTCAGCGCTTCGAAGTTCGCCGTCGCGCTGAAGCCGGGCTGGTTCAGCACGAGGCTGCACACCGGGTTGCTGCCGCAGCCCGCGAAGTCGCCGCTCCAGCCGAGGAAGCGCCAGCCGGGTGCGGGCGTGGCGATGAAGCGCGTCTGATTGCCGAAGCCCGGGTCGCGATCGAAGCTGCCGCTGCAGCCGCTGCCGGCGGTGAGACCACACACGACGCCCGCGGGATCGCTGCTGACACTGCCCTGGCCCACGCGCGCGATGCTGACGCTGCTGGTCGCCACGAACAGGGCCTCGCCACTGACATCAGCGCTGACCGTGAAGGTGCACAGCGGGTTGGTGCCGCAGCCCGCCAGGCCACCGCTCCAGTTCGCGAAGCGATGCGACGGCTGTGGAATCGCCGACAGACTGAGGCTCGTGCCCGGCAGAAAGCCCGCACTGCAGACGCCGCCGGGCCCACCGCAGGCGTTGATGCCCGAGGGGGAACTCGACACGGTGCCGCCGCCACCCAGCGTACTGACCGTGACCGTTCGCCGGCCGTCGCTGAAGCGCGCGATCACGACCTGGTTGTGGCCGAAGCGGCCGGGGCCCGCAGTGCCCATCACATAGACCCGGTTGTTGCTGGCTGTGACGATCTGCGAGATCTGACGGCTGGCCGCGGGCGAGGGCAGGAAGCCCCCGGAGCCCGCAATGGCAGCGCCGGTCGCGGGGTTGACCAGGAACAGATTGCCGGTGGACACCAGCGTCGCAGCCGATTGACCCGTCACCAGATAGTTGCGGGCGGTGATCAGCAGGCCATCCTCACGGCGTCCGAGCGCGCTCGGGCCGTGTTCGTTCACCGAGGACACATTGGCGCCGTTGAAGCCCGGCAAAGACGCCCCGGACTCGGTCCAACGCAGCAGGTGGTGGCCGGACTCGCTGCTGTTGTCGCGCCGCCAGTCGGCGATGGTGACGAAGCCTCGGCCGCTGGCATCGTCGACCGGCAGCACGGTGTGGAAGTCGCAGACGGTCGGGCCGGGCAGGGACGGCGCCTGCGCGTCGAACAGGCGCAGGCCGTCGCCATCGAAGCTCGCATCCAGGGCACCGCTGGGCGTCAGCACGGCGAGGAAGCAGGCGCCGGGCGAGGTCTCGGCAAGCCCATAGCGCACGCCGCCAGCGACCACGATGCGCTCCTGTCCGTTGCCGTTGGTGTAGCTGGCGACAGCGTTGACGCGCACCCGTCGCGGCGGCGGCGCGATCACGAAGGGATTCACGTCGAGCAGCACCGCGCCATTGCTGCCGAAGCCGCTGTCGCGCGAGCAGTCGAAGTTGATGGCGGCGATCAGGCCGCGGCTCTGGCCATCGGCCAGACGCGTGCTGCCCACGGCCAGCATGCGGCCGTTGCTGCGCGCCGCCGCGCCACGCACTTCGTCGCGCTGATTCGGGCCGTAGCTGAAGCTGGCCTGGAAGCCGCCCGCGCACGAGGACGAAATCGCGAAGGGGTCGACGCTGGTGCGCCGCACATCCACCGAGTCCAACGCAGCGGTCGGTGCGCCCGTGCCGATGAAGCTCACTTCGCTGCCGTTCTGCACGATGCCGCCGGTGCTCAAGGGCGGGCCGGCCTCACTGGCCGCGCCACTGACCGTACCCGCGCTCAGGCTGTCGGAAAAAAAGCCCCAGCCGCGGCGATGGAAGAGGTTCGAGCCGATCAGGGTGCGGTGGCTGCCGGCGACCACCCAGCTGTTCGAAAACGCGCCGCCCTGGTTGATGAGATGGGCGTCGCGGTCGTCCCAGTCGGTCCACCAGCCACTGGGAAAACTCATTACCGTCGTGCCGCCTGCGCCGAAGTTCGTGTCCAGGCTGAGCGACTGCGCCGTGGCCGCGCTGGCCGTGGAGAGGAGCAAGGCAGTGACGAAGGCGGATCGATGCAGTGGGCGAGGCATGGCGTGGGTCTCCTGGCGCGGCTGTCTGCAGATACGTCGCATCGATTGCCGAACTATCGCGGGGTCCCGCACGCGCTCGTCTGACGTGGCCAGGCAGCGCCCGACGGGCACCACAGGCCCGGTCCGGACGTTCGCGCAGCACCGCAGCGGCGCGCTTGCGTTCTGGATCCACGACGGCGCACGCGTGGCCATGCCACTCGCCTCTCGTCGCGCGTGTCTGTCGACCGCGCGCTGCGCGGCACACGCGGGATGCGCGCGCGGATCGCTTCGCAAAGCGCGCAGCGGGGCTTGACAGCGCGCAAAACGAGCGTATCGTGCGCGACCTCACGGCACGCGCCGCATTGTTCCAGAGCAGAGCCAGACATGAACCGCATCGCCCTCCCGCCACGCCAGCCGCACGCGAAGCCCTTCGGCTTCAGCGCCTGCGCGCGCGTGCTGCGACCGTGGTCGATCGGCCACCGCGGCATCGATACCACCGGCTGATCTTCCGCACTCGGGAGATCGGCGACCCCGATCTCCCCGAGGCGATGCGAACGCCCTCGGGTTCCCACCCGGGGGCGTTTTGTTTTCAGCGTTCGCCATCGCTCAAGGAGCACCAGCACAGACGCGGGCCTGCACCGCTCAAGCAGGCCGGCAGCGGGCCGCAGCGCCCGCAGAAATTGCCGCTGTAGCCCGGCGGCAATGCGAAGCCTCTTTCTCCGGTTCGTAGCGGTACGGGTTCCCAAGCCCGTCCGGTGCGCGCGGCGCTGCCGTGGCGTATGCCTCGGGCCGGCTGCAGGAGGCTTCGCGACGGCGGCGTTAGCTCAGTGGTGAGAGCGTCGGACCCTGTGGTCCGAAGGTCGCGGGTTCGAGTCCCGTACGCCGACTCCATGGATAGCTCAGTCGGGTAGAGCATCGGACCATGATTCCGAGTGTCGCGGGTTCGACTCCCGCTCCAGTGACCTCCAGCAACACCCGGGGCCTTGCGCCCCACGGGCTTCGCCCCGCGCCGCCTGGCGGCTCGCGAACACGCGGTTTCGGCCAAGCGTTCAAGAGACACCATTCGGCAACGTCCACGTGACCGGGACCCCGCCCGCGCCAGCGGCCGGCCCGCGCAAGGATCGCCGCTCTGCCGCTTCGGAGAGCGCGACACCGACGCCATGCCGCCTGCACGCGCGCGCCGGCTCTCCGTCCCGAGGACGGCGGGGCGAGCCCCTCTCTTGCGGGCGTCGCGGCTTTCGAACCGCGCGCCCTGTTCATCCCCTGAACCGACTCGCCGCGCGGGTCCCGTATCGCCGTCCCCTGCCCTCGCCGCGCATCGGCTCGCCGCGGCCTTGGGCTCTGTGTATCCATCGTCGAGCCGATTGGAAGTAAAGGAGACCGCAATGCTGATGATCCGCAAGGTCGTGATCGGCGACGCCGAGCGCGGCCTCGTTTACCGCAACCGTCGCTTCGAGCGCGTGCTGGGCCCCGGCGTGCACCGCCTGCGCGCCTGGTTCGATGAAGTCGAAGTGCGCCTGTTCGACATCACCCAGCCGGAGTACGCCGGAAAGGATGTCGACACCCTCATCGCTGCCCTGGGCGAGCGCGTGAGCGAAACCTTCCTGCTCGCCGACATCGGCAGCCAGGAGCTCGGCCTCGTGCTCAAGCACGGCAAGCTGCAGGACGTGCTGCAGCCGGGCACGCGCAAGCTCTACTGGAAGGGCCTGGTGCCGGTCGAAGTGCAGCGCATCGCCGTGGCCGAATCGAGCGAGCTCGATGTGGCCACCGCGCAGCGTCTACGCCAGATCGGCCTGCTCGACAAAGTCGCCGTGTCGGTGACCGTGCCCAGCGAGCACGCCGGCCTGCTGTTCGTCGACGGCACGCTCGCACGGGTGCTGACGCCGGGTGCCATGGCCTTCTGGAACCTGCAGAAGAACGTGGTGGCTGAGATCATCGATCTGCGCGTGCAGGCCATCGAAGTCAGCGGCCAGGAGCTGCTGACCCGCGACAAGGTCTCGCTGCGCGTGAACCTGGGTGCGAGCGTGCGCGTCACCGACCCGGTGGCGGCCCGCACCAAGGTCGCGAAGTACGGTGACTTCCTTTATCGCGAGCTGCAGTTCGGCCTGCGTCAGGCGGTGTCGTCGAAATCGCTGGACGAACTGCTCGGCGACAAGGCCTCGCTGGACGCCGACATCCACGGCTACGTGCGTGCTCGCGTCGAAGCGCTGGGGCTGGAGGTGCTGGGCGTCGGCGTCAAGGACGTGATCCTGCCGGGCGACATGAAGGAGATCCTCAACAGCGTGGTGCAGGCGGAGAAGGCGGCCCAGGCCAACGTGATCCGCCGGCGTGAGGAAGCGAACGCCACCCGCTCGCTGCTCAACACCGCCAAGCTGATGGAGGAGAGCCCGGTGCTGATGCGCCTGAAGGAGCTGGAGGCGCTGGAGAAGATCACCGATAAGGTCGACAAACTCACCGTGTTCGGCGGCCTGGACGGCGTGCTGAAGCAGCTGGTGACGCTGAAATGAGAACCCGCGCGGCCGAAGGGAATCGGCCGCGCGGCTGCAGCCACAGCAACGGGTGAACCCATGCACACAGCCGCGATGCCCGCGATTCGCACCCTGCTTCTGTTGAGCCTTCTCATCTGCGCATCGATCCTTGGTGCCGTCGACAACCCCGATGCCCCCGACGATCTCGGCGAGTTCCGCGCGCGCTACGGCCCACGAGCAGGCGGTTGAACACGCGGCGGGCGGCAACGCCTCCGCCGAAATCGGTGCCTGGCTTGCGTTTCTCGAGGGCGAGCTTGCGCAAGCGCAGAAGGCGCTGTCGGCCGCGCTCTCCGCGGAGGAGCAGACCCGACTGCAGCGCGCCCAGTCCCAATGGCGCGCGCACTTCGATGCGGACGAAGACCTGATCCGTACGATCCGGTCGCGCGAACGTGCGGGCAGTTCAGCGCCACTGTCGGCGGGCCTGGAGCGCGCGGCGGCCCTACAGCAGCGGATCGAGTTCCTGCTGCGTATGCGCGGGGCCGTGGACTCAAGCATGGAGCCGTGAGGGGTGGACGCAGCGCCTTTCGCGCATGTCGTGCACAGCTGCGGCCTTCACTTTCCGCGCGTGCCCACTGACACAAGGCTGCGCCTCACTGGCGCCGACGCAGCTCGCCGTGTTCGTTGAACTCCACGCGCACCGGCGTCGCCTGAGTATCACGACGGCAGCCTTCGAGGCTGCAGCGATAGTGGCGCAGCACCAGATCCGCGGCGCCCTCATCGCTGGGCTCAACCAGTGGCAGCAGCACCTCACCTCCGTCAGCGCCCCGCTCAAGATCCTCGCAGCTCGCCCAGGCGCCCGTGAGGCGCATGGCGCTGCGGCCAGGCTCGCCATCGGCATACGGTGCAAGCACGAGGGTGATCCAGCGCTGCCCGCGCCCGCTCTGCCCCAGGCCTGCATGCGAAAGCGCAAGGCAGACGCCCCAAGGGCTCTCCGCCGCACCGACGCGCGCTGCTGAGAAGGGTTGATCGGCAAGCTCCAGCGTAGGGCCCGCGCCGGCATTGGCAAGATCGATGCGTTCGCCGCCGATGATCCGGAGCGCCTGCTCATCGCCCTCCCACTCGATCCGATCCACCTGCACGCTGCAGCGCATCGGCGTGCAGCCGGGCGGCGTGGGCTCGTCGTAGTTCTCGACCTGATCCGGACCGCAGAGCGCGGGCGTGCAGCCGGAGCGCTGCGGCAGGGCTTCGAGCTGAGCGGGCGCGTTGCGCTCGGCGAGCACAGGGTCCAGCGCCGAGGGGGCCTTTGTCTCGAGCTCGCCATGGGACTGTGCCGCCGAAGCCGTTGCCGAGCCCTCCCGCAGGGAAGTGGAGGCCGCGCAGGCTGGCAGCACGGAGGCGAAGAGTGCGGCCAGCGTGAGGCGGATTCGGTAGCGCGTCATTGGCGCCCGCATCAGCGATGCTCCCGGTTGCCCGTCGCCCTGACGAAATCCGGGTTGTAGCGCCAGAAAATGGTGCCGCCATAGGCCGCAGTGGACTCGTACTTGTAGCTCCATTGCCCACGGAGCCGAGTGTTCTGCCCGGCTGCGTTGCGCCACCACTCCTCGCCCGGCACATCCTTTTCGTCGATGCCGTAGATGTTGTGAGCCGGGTCGCCGAAGCGGATTCCGTCGCGCACCTTGGGATGCCGGCTGTAGTTGCTGCGGATATCGGCGCCGTCCCAGAAGTAGGCACCGTTCGAGTAGTCCGTGCCTGCGGGCGACAGCGCATTGCGGGCCGCGCGCACGACCGCGCTCATGCCGGCGTCCGCCGCGATCTGCTGTTCTGTTGCCGCGCGCAAACGCTCGAAGCGGGCGTTGCCGTCATGCGCGGCAAAGGCGAAGGTGCGGTCGCCGCGAATGAAGCCGGCAATGCTGGCGTGCCCACGCGCCTTCTGCTGCCGCACCAGCACGTTCGCGATTGCCGCCATCTCTTCGTAGACGTTCGAGGTCGAGCCCTCGCCGTAGGCGGTTGCCGCCAGCATGCGCACATCGTCGTCGATGGGTTCAGAGGCGGGCCGGAGAACGGTGTTCGTGCCAACCGGCGCCGGCGGCCCCATGAACGCGAGCACTGCGGTTCCCGGGTCCAGAGAAGGCCGCCAAGCCTGCGCACCCAAGGGACCCGGAATGCGACTACCGCTCATCGGCAGCCCGCCAAGATTCCGCGGAGCGCCTGTTCAGCGGCGCACCCGCATGGTTCGAGGAGCCTCTCTGGAAAACCCATCGGAGCCGACATAAGAACCCGAATGAACAGTGAGTCAGGGTCGGAAGTATCGTCCCGCCGGCAGGACAGTGCCAAGACCCGATTTCGCTTTCGACCGATTGTCCACGCGTTGCCAGCGCCTTGCCCCACCGACAGTGGAAGGGCGTGCAGTCATCGTGTGCTTCGCGGTGTTGCCTCACCTTTGGCCCCGCCTGGGCGCATTGCCCGATCGAGCCATGATGCGTCCACGCACGGCACCATCGACGCGCGCGCTGGACCCGACGGCCGCACATGGTTCGTCAGCCGTATGCGGATGGCATCGCAAGCGCCTGTGCTGGCCATCAGGTGCGCCACGCACTCACGGCGCCGCTCACGCCCCCGGGTAGTGCGGGAAGCCGCGCTGCACTTGCACATGCTGTGCCCGCTTGGCGCGGCTGTGCTGGGCGCTGCGCGCCCAGCCATGTCCATCCTGATCCGGCGCGCCCGCATCACCGGTGTGGCCATTCACGGCCACACCGGTGCAGCCTGAGAGCACAGCGGAGCGTGTCCAGTCGCCGGGGCAACACCCGGTGGCGGATCAGGGATCCAGGGGCGGCATGTAGTCCAGCGGCACGCAGACGAGCGTGTCGCGCTGCCAGTGGCAATCCCAGTACTGGCCATCGCCGTCGACGACGATCATCGCCATTGACTGGGCACTGGCCAGCGCCAGCATGGCCACGGCCATCGTCCGCAGAATTTTCTTTTTCATGTCATCTCTCCGATATTGAAAACCGGCCAAGGCCGGTACGGCGCGCCTGCCGCGAGGACGGATGCATCCGATGCGCCCGCGAGCACAGCATCCGGGCAGATGGGCTCTCCAGTAGGCACGCATTCACCACGCAGTGGTAACGAGTCGGAAACGCCGAAGTCAGGCCAGCGGAAATGGACGGCTCAGAGGTGACTCCAGTGGCGCGCGCGTCCGCAGCGCAGGATCCATTTGCACCTCAACCGCAGCCGTGCAGGCCCGTTGAGCGATCACTTCGCGGAGGCCGCGTATCGGCCACCGTCGCACGCATTGCCCCCATTCGCGACGTCACCGCCGACGCGGACGCGCGGCGCTTTCGGGCGCCACGCGTCCGCGTCGGTCACGGGCTTCCGAAGGCCCGCCAGTGGCGAAGCCAGCGCGACCGGACGCCGATCGCGCGTGGCTCGATCATGGACGGAAGTACACCAGATTCGGGTTCGGGCGGTTGCTGTAGCAGATCCGGTTCAGGCCGGCGCTCTGCAGATAGCGGATCAGGTGCGCGCCGCGGGTGTAGGACTGCTGCCACGTGCCCGGAACCTGCAGGTGACGCGAAGCCCCCTGGCTCAGTACCCATGCGTTGATGCCTGCACCCTCGGGCGCCGTGGGGCGCTGCAGGAACAGGCGAGCAGGATCGATCGCGAGGCAGTCCTCGCCCGGCAAGGGTCGAGTCGCGTCGGGATAGGCCACGGCGAACGGAGACGCCTGGGCGCCGAATCGGCAGACGGTGGACGCACCGATGTCGGTTCCGCGCTGACGGCGGAGGCCGGTTTCGTTCGTGACCGCCGTGCAGTCGTGATCGCCCAGGAACATCGAGAACCACGCATGGACATCGGGCTTGGAGTCGTTCAGCGTGTCGTAGCCACCGCGGAACATGGGCGAGAGGAAGTTGTTGCCGGTCTGCTGCGTGATGCCGACGAGCATCCGCCCTGTGGGCGTGTCCGCGAACCAGCTTCCGCCGCTGTCGCCGGGCTGGGTCGACGCGCTGCTGATGCCGCTGTAGCGGGAGGCGAGTTCCGGGTCGTTGAACGGGTTGGGTGTCTCACGGCGGGCGCCGCTGGCCTGCGCCTGTTGGCGCCAGACCGGAGCCGTTCGCCCGCTCATCAGCCCGTAGCCCGCGAAGTCCATCGGCGTACGCAGATAGTAGGCATCCAGATTGAGGCCTTCGCCCGGCTCGAGTCGGAGCTTCAGCGGCACAGGCCGCGCGACGCCTGACGGCACCGCTTCAGCCAGCTCAAGCAGCGCGATGTCGTCGAAGCCGGGCGTGGCGATGCGATTCGCGGTGATGGCGTACGGCGCCTGTATCGCCCGCATCGGGACGTCCGGCGTGGTGATGACGACTCTCCCGCCGTGGTTGATCGGATCCGCGCTCAGCGGGCCGCGCCCCTCCAGCGTGTAGGCGACGAACTCATGCCGCACCGCGGGCGTCCATGCGTCGGCGCGCAGGAAGCGGTCGCCAGCAGCCGCGCCGAGGTAGGAACCGTCCAGCGCCTGCAGCGTGATCCTGTCGCCGTTGCGGATGCGACTGCCGGCACTGCCCGAGCGCTTGCTGATGCGCAGGGTCTGCCAAGGCCCGAAACGGTTGTACAGGCCGTCCAGCCTCAGCTCACCGCCGATCCGACCACCATCGACGAACAGGAAGTGATTGCGAAGCTTGAGACCGATCTGATCGCCGCTGAGCAGCTCGCCGCCGTTGACATCGTGCATCACCAGTTGCGTACGTGGCGCACTGAAGATGTCGCGACGGGTGAGGTCCGCGCGCATGGTCGCTGCACCGATGAACACCTGCACACCCGGGCTCGGGATCGGATGCCACAGGGCTGGGTCGTGACCGTTGGTGCGGGAGAAGCGTGGGCTCATGTCAGGCAGTGGGACAGCGGCCACATGTCCATTGGTGACCACCAGATTCGAAGCAACCAGGGTGCCCGAGGCACCGTTGACCTGAACCGTCGCATAGGTGATCACGGTCTCGGGGGCGTCTTCACCTCCGCTGATCGCTGCTGCGGCACCGCTGCAAAGCAGAAGCGCAGCGGCCAAGTGCAGACGCAGGACGGGCGCAGCCTTCTGGTACGACAGGGTCCCGCAGGCGGGGCTGGATCGATCGGAAGCAGACTCGCCTTCATAAAGACCATTGAGCTTCATGGGTGTTCCTCCTTGGATGCTATGGGACGCAGCCAGCTTCACCGGATCGAGCGGGCCAGCCTCGATCGCAGGCGGCTGCGCTCTGGAGTTCGCAAGAAGGGACCGAAAAGTGCCACGGCGTTCCAATGCAAGGCGCGCACGGTGTCGCACCGGCGCGAGACAGCACCGAACCGGAACGCCGCGGCCTCTTCCGAAGCCAGTGCACAGCGGACTGCGAGCGTCCGCTTCCGCGCTGATGAGCTGCGCGCTGCCTCCCGGGTGCTGCGGGTTGGGCGCAGGCGTGCGCGCTGAGGGACAGACCGCAAGCGCCCGCAATGCGCCTGCCTTGGAGAGGCGAAGGCCCACCCGCGGTGCCCACGCACGACGCGCGTGGACGCATCGAGACATTCCGGGGCGCGGCTACTGTCCGCTGGCCCGAAGCCGCAGGCGAACACAGCCGCCGTCAGCGAAACCGTGCGCCCACCCCTGGGCGACGGCTGATCGGCGAATGCTTCCAGCAACGGCCTGTACGCTCGGTGCGCGCTCCGGGGCCGCAGCGTCGCTGGGCTCGGACTTGCGCAGGATCACCGCAGACCCGAAGCCCAGTCAGAGCTGTTCATCTGTCCCCAATGACGCGCTGGCCATGCCACAGGCCGAGCGTTGAAGTCGGCGGTGTCAGGGCGAAGCGGTGATCACGGTTGTCGCCTCGAAACCGTTCTGGAACACGCTCGGGCTCGAAAGCAGCCACGGCGACATCCAAACGAAGTCTTTGTCGAGGCGCGAGTAGTAGTCGCGATTGCCGGCGTTGCCCAGGTTGCCGGTGTTCGCGCAGCTCGCCGCGCCGCCGTACAGACCACCGCGCAGTTCGTAGGCACCGCCGGCCGCGATGGTGTACAGGCCGGAGCCGCTGCTGCCGCCCTCCGTGGTGCCGCTCAGCCAGCCCACCTCGTGGTTGTCCGCGTCCTCCGAGAGCTTTTGGCCGGTCGAGACCATGCGGGCGTCGCCGGAGGGATGGTGGATGGCCGTCACAGCGCTGTTGCTGGACAGGGGCTGCGCATTCCAGCCGGCGAAGAAGGCGATGGCGGGCGCCGGCTGGTTCAGGCGCAGCAGCATGCCGTCGGTGCGATGGTCCGAGCCCAGGTAGGTGGCGCCGCCGGTGAGTTGGGTCTGCGTCGCCGACACGTTGCCGTTGCAGGTGGTGGCTTCGTAGTTCCAGAAGGTGTTGAGCGTGTTGGCAACGGCCTGGATCTGCGAGGCCACGGGGGGCACGCTGGTGTTGGAAGAGAAGCAGTGGTTGGCGCTGTGGAACAGCGCCACCTGGCTGGACGGGTCGTTGTCGGCCACCAGCGTTCCGGTGCAGATGAAGGTGCTGCTGCCGACCACGAAGCGCATGTGCGCGACGGCGTGGCGCGCGTTGGCGAAGTGCGGGCCGAGCTCGTTCAGACGGCAGACCACGTCGACGTTGCAGGCGCCGGACTCGCCGATCTTCTGCGGCAGGCGATAAGGCGTCCGGCTGTCCACGATCTCGTGGCTCACGCGCGGCAACGAGAGCGCGGCCGGCGCATCGGCTCCGGCGGGCACGGCCACCTCGATGCGCTGCACCTCGCCATCGGTGCTGGGCGTCCAGTAGAGGCCGTCATCGCCGAGCAGGCGCTGCGCCTCGGCCACCGTGGTGCGAGCCAGCGGCCGCTCCGGGCTGCGCGAGCCGCCAAAGCGCAGCTCGATGGCTGGATCCAAACCCGCCACATCGAGCCCCACGCGCAGCGCGGCAGCGCCGACCGAGCGCACCTCCACCTGCGCCACGCGATCGCCGCCACCCGCCTCCGCCCACAGGGCAGCCAGCGGCTCGCCTTCAGGTGCAAGCCCACGCGCCAGACCGATCTGCACGCGCTTGAACGCGCCGTCGGCGTTGCGCCGATGCAGAGCCTGCACCTCGTCCGGGCGCGGCGCCTGACGAGTGACGCGCGCCACCTTGCCGACGGCCGCCGACAGCACACGCCAGGATTCCGCTGCCGCCGGCTGCGTCGCAGCGAACTCGCCCGGGGCACTGCGCACCGCGATCGAATCGACCGGGCTGGCCGCGACGCCAGCGACGGGAAGGCAGGCCATCAGCCCGAAGGCGGCAAAGCGTTTGGCATGGCGCATGGGTCGACAGGCTCCTCGCCCGCAGTGGGCGCGGTGCGGAACTATACCCCCGGCCCATGGCGCGGAGGTCTCAGCACAGTAGGGATTCCGGCTTCAGTCCGCGGTTGCAGGCAGGCGCTTTGGGAACTCAAGGGCGCGGGAAACAGACACGGAATCACAGCACGCCTGCGGGCTGGCGCGATGCTACGAAGCTGGACCTGACCCGTGGCTTCTACTCTCACCGCCGGTTCGTGTTATAGCCCGTCCGATTCAAAGGCGCATGCCTCCGCCTTGGAGGCCTGCTCGAATTCGCCACGCGCAGGGAACTCGCACAGTTTGATGTGGCGGAACAGTCCGAATGAAGGTGCCCGGCTGGAATCCACTACCAGGATGACTGAAAACAACTCGCCCCTTCCGAGCGCAGCCGCTACGTCAGCGCAATCGACGAATCTGGGCGGGCCAAGGGCGGTGAAACGCACTGAAACCTGTTCGTACTTCTGACATGTCGCTTCGAGGTGTTTCAGCACATCCAACGACCCGACGCAGGATTCGCAATAAAACAAAACAACCCGCAAGGACCACAGAGCCCCAATCGTGACCAGCGCGGCCATGATCATCCGCCCATTCATGTGCTATGTCCCTCCTGCCGATGCCATCGGGCCAACCTGGGTATTGGGGAATCCCACGGATAGCCAGAGAGTGGATTGGGGGCTCACTGGGAATTGACCTCCCCCCAAAAACGGCGGTCTCAAGAATCAAGCGCAACACGTTTAGCGAACTCGGCCATCTCCTTGGCCATCATCTCTTCCGGGGTCAGCCACCCCAACGTTTGACGGGGTCTGCCGTTGAGCAGCCGGGCGATGTCGTTGAGGTGGGTCTGGCTCACCTGCGATAGGTCGGTGCCCTTCGGCAGGAACTGGCGTAGCAGACCATTGGTGTTCTCGTTGCTACCGCGCTGCCAGGGGGCGTGCGGGTCGGCGAACCAGATCTCCAGGTTCAAGCGCTCGGAGAGTTCGGCATGGCAGGCCATCTCGCTACCGCGATCGTAGGTCAGGCTCTCGCGCAGGAAGCTGGGCAGCTTCTTCAGCTGGCGCGTGAAGCCCTCCAGTGCGGCCTGCGCGGTGCAGCCCTCCATCTTGCACAGCACGACGAAGCGGGTCTTGCGCTCCACCAGCGTGCCGACGCCCGAGCGGTTGTACGCCCCCTTGATAAAGTCCCCCTCCCAGTGCCCCGGCAGCAGACGGGTGTCGATCTCCTCGGGGCGATGCACGATGCGTTGGGCTTCCGGCACGAAGCTGGCGCCCGCAGCGGTGGTGCGTCGCCGCCCGCGCTGGGGTTTGGATTGGCGAAGCGCATCCACCATGCCCTTCTTCAACGCGCCGCGCGGATGCGCGTAGATCGCCGCGTACACGGTTTCGTGGCTGACCCGCCACGCAGGATCGTCCGGATGCATGTGCCGCAGTCTGGCGGCGATCTGCTGCGGCGACCAGCGCCGGTAGACCAGCCAGGCGTAGACGCGTCGGTACAAGGGCGTGCCCTCGATCAACCGGCGCCGCCGCACGCTGCGCTGCCGACGCTGGCGGTAGCCCGATCCCGCCGCACGGCTGCTGTAGGCCTCAGCCTCCGCACAGCGGTTGCGCGACAGCTCCCGCGACACAGATGACACGTTCCTGCCCAGACGCCGCGCCACGGACCGCAGGCTGGCGCCGTTCCCAATCTCGATCTCGATCATC
>JBKCVA010000168.1:0-18606 GCA_046318115.1 Lysobacterales bacterium
GTCGGGGCGCAGAGTGTCGTGCAGGCGGTGTGAGCGGGGCAGCAAGGGGGCCGCTGACGCGGCGCGGCGCGCTTTGGCCTTGCCGGATCGACAGGAAACTTGCGGCTGTCGCGCGCCTGCGCCGGTTCGATCCGGCCGCGCACTCGCTATGCTGCGCGCCCTGCCCCCGGCCCGGATCGTCTTGAACACGCCCTCCTCCGCCGCGCTGAACCACCGCAGCGGCCTGCTGCTCGCCGCAGCGGGCGCCGTCCTGTTCTCGGCCAAGGCCATCCTCGCCAAGTTCCAGTACCGCTATGGGCTCGACGCCCTCGACGTGCTCACCCTGCGCATGCTGTTCGCGCTGCCGCTGTTCGCCCTGCTGGGCCTGAGAGAGCGCCTGCGCGGACCGGGGCCGACGCTGACATCGCGTCAGCGCTGGGCCCTGCTGGTCATCGGTCTGCTGGGCTACTACCTGTCCTCGCTGCTGGACTTCTGGGGCCTTGAGTACGTGCCGGTCTCGCTGGAGAGACTGATCCTGTTTTTGAACCCCACCTTCGTGCTGCTGATCGGTCTGCTCTTCCTCGGCCAGCGCGTGAGCGGCCTACAATGGCTGGCGATGGCCGTGAGCTATGCCGGCATCGTGCTGGTGCTGATCGAGAACCTGCGCGTCGAAGGCAGCCACGTGCTGTTCGGCGCCCTGCTGGTGCTGGGTGCGGCGATCTCGTACGCGCTCTACCTCGCGGTCTCGGGCGAGCTGGTCAAGACCCTGGGCACAGCGCGCCTCGTGGTCGCCGCGATGACGGTGTCGACCGCCGCCGTGCTGGTCCACTACCTGCTGCTGCGTTCGCCGAGCGAGCTGCTCGGCTTTGCGCCGGCGGCCTACGGCTGGGCGCTGGCCAACGCTTTCTTCTGCACCTTCCTGCCGGTCACTTTCACGATGGCCGCAGTGCGCCGCATCGGTCCTGGCACCGCGGCCCAGCTGTCGGTGATCGGCCCGGTCTCGCTGGTGTTCCTCGGTGCCTGGCTGCTGGACGAGCCGGTAACGGCATTGCAGGTGCTCGGCACGGCGGTGGTGCTGGTTGCGGTGTACGTGCTGACCCGGGCGAAGCCGGCGCAGGCCAGCGCCGATTGAAGCGTGGCAGGCCGCGACCGATCGTGCCGTGGACGCTTCGGCGAGCGAGAGCGCTCGGCCCGCGGACGCGTCCTCTGCGGCGCGCGGCATGGCTTGATTCTTCAGCCTCGCCCTACACCTGCTCGAGTTGCTCGGCGTCCTCTGAAAGCGCGGCGATGGCGTCTTCGATCGGCAGATTGCTGACGAGAATGGCATCCTCGGCGCGCAACCGGCTCGGGTCCGCCCACTGCTGGGCCCGCCGCGGCGCAGCGCTCGGATTGCAGGGGAAGACGCCCAACCAGGCATTGCGGCCGCCGCGCTTGGCGGCATACAGAAGCCGATCAGCGAGGTCGACCACCTCCTCCCAGCCGGCGGCCGTGGGCAGCATCGGCAGCAGCGGGAACGGGGCGAAACCGATGCTGGCGGTGCAGCGCACCGCGGCGCCACTCTCCAGCGGGAAGGGCTGATCGGCCACCCGGCGCCGCGCGCGCTCGGCGAGCTCCGCCGCGTACTCGGGGCCGGTCTCTCGTGCCACCACCAGGAACTCCTCGCCACCCCAGCGCACCAGATGGTCGGAGGCACGAAACACCTCGCGCAGGCGCTGGGCGAACTGCACCAGCACGGCATCGCCAGCGGCATGTCCATGCTGGTCGTTGATGGCCTTGAAGTGGTCGATGTCGATCAGGAACAGCACCATGCCGGCGCCGGGCCACTCGGACTCGCGTGGCGTTGCCTCCAGCCGACGCAGGCACAGCGCCACCTCCTTGGGCAGCTCCTGCATGGCGAAGCGTCGATTGCTGAGCCCGGTCAGGGGATCGGTGAGGCTGGCGCGCTCGTATTCCCGGTTGCGCTGCTGCAGCTCGGCGGAGAGCGTTTGCAAGTCGGCGGTGCGCGCCTGCACCTCGGCCTCCAGGCGGTCGCGCGAGCGGCGCAAGCGTCCCTCGCGCCAGCGCATCACCCCGAACACCAGCAGCCCCAACACCAGCAGGCCGGCTGCGCCCGCGGGCAGGGTCTGCCACCAGTGGGGCAGCACCCGGACTTCGATCACCCGCGCCGCCGCCGCGAAGCGGCCATCGCGCGTGCTGCCCTGCAGTTCGAGCCGGTACCGTCCCGGCCACAGACCGCCGAAGCTGGCCTGGCGCGCGCCCGCCTCAACGGTCACCCAGTCGGGCGCAGCGTCGAGCAGGCGATAGCGGTAGCCCAGGAGTTCCGGAGCGCTGAAGTCCAGGGCGGCGAACTCGAGGCTGAAGCCGCGCTCGCCCGGCCGCAGCTCGATGTGCTCGGCCAGCGGCCCGAACGCGCGCGGCTCGCCATCGATCCGCAGTTCGGTGGGCACCAGCGGTGGCACGAAATCCCAGGCGCGGAAACGCTCGGGACGGATCACCAGCAGGCCCTCGCTGGCGCCGAACACGAAGCGCCCGTTGGGCAGTCGCGCGTAGGAGCGGAACCAACCGGTGCCAACGTGGGCGCCGTCGGCGCGGCCCAGGCGATGGAACTCGCCGCGCGCAGGGTCGTACATGAAGCGATGCGACCAGATCCGCCCCTCGGCGTCATCCAGTAGGTTGGCGCCAAAGGCCACACCCTCGAAACCGTAGCGCGCGCTGACGCTCTGCAGTTCAACGGCGCTGCCGCCCGCGTCCGGTCCCAACAGCCTGTGCAGGCCCGCCGCGTCGATCCACAGTCCGCCCTTGGCGTCGAGCAGCAGCCCGAGCACATCCGCGTTCAGCGTCTTGCCGCCGACCCGCATGTCCCTGCGCTCGAGATGCGTGCCGCTGGCGTCGAGGCGATACAGACCGGTGCTGCCGCCCACCCAGCCACCGCCCTCATCGAACACCACCGCGTTGATCGAGCCCCCGACGCGGCTGCCGTCGGCGCCGTCGAGTCGCCTCAGCTGACCATCCGGATCACGTCGGAACAGACCGTCGCCCGTGGCGATCCACAGGCGTCCGTCGGGCTGCGCCCACAGCCGCCGGATAGCCGCCCTCTCCAGGAACTCGGGGCCGCTGGCAAGAGCGAAGGCACGGCTTCCGGGCTCACGCACAAACAGGCCGCGTTCGGTGGCGGCCCACAGGCGACCGTCTTCGGCCTCGGCCAGACCCGAGGGCTGCTGCCCGGCAAATGCGCCGAGGGCGGGATCGCCCTCGCGGAGGAACTCGCGAATACCGAGATCGGCATCAAGTCGCACCAGCCCGTTCTGCGCGACACCGACCCAGAGCCCCCCTTCCCGGGCAGGGGCGAGCGTGAGTGCGCTCAACTGGCTCAGCGGCGCATCGGCGATGGGATCGAAGCGCCTCGGTTCCAGCGCCCCGGGACGAGGATTGATCCGCTGCAAGCCACCACCGAAGCTGCCGCTCCAGATCCAGCCCGAGCGGTCGAGCAGCAGATCGCGGATCTCCGCGTTCGCCAGCGCCAGCTCATCGACGGCACGCGGGCGGATGCGCTCGCGCAGCGCTCCCGAAGCGCTGTCGAACACATCGATGCCGCGGGCGTGCGCGAGCCACAGGCTGCCGTCACCGGGCTCGACTGCGGCGTTCATGCCGGTGCCGCGCCAGCGCTGCACCTCGTCAGCACGCGGCGGCTCGGCGCGCTCGGCCACGGCGGCCGGAATCCGCGCCATCTGGCCCTGCTGGGCCCCCACCCAGACGTCGCCAGACTGGCTCACATGGATGCCGCGGATGGTGGTATCTGCAAAGCCGTCGGAGTCCTGCGGATCGGAGAGCACGCGCTCGACTGTCTGGCTGCCCGGGCGCAAGCGTCCCAAGCCCTGCCAGCTACCGATCCATAGCGTTCCGGTCCGGTCGACCGCCAGCGCCGAGATGCGCGCGTCCATCTGCAGGCCGCCGGCATCGGCGGCGAGGAAACGGCCCACCCGGCCGTCCGGCTCGATGCGTCCCAGCCCGTTGCCGGTGGTGCCCACCCAGACCACGCCGTCAGGTGTCTGCGCCAGCGCCCGCACGGTGCCGGCCGGCAGGCCGTCATCGCGGCCCGGCTCGGCGCGAAAGGCCTGGAAACGGTCGGCCACCGGGTCATACACCGCCACACCATCGCCGTAGGTGCCCAACCACAGGCGGCCATCAGCGCCGGTCATGAGCTGCTGGATGCGGCTGCCAGGCAGGCTGTGCGGATCGCCGGGCACCGTCTGGTAGAGGCGGAAGCGGTAGCCGTCGTAGCGCACCAGCCCATCGGTGGTGCCGATCCACAGCAGGCCCTGGCCGTCCTGGGCCAACGAGGTGACCACGCCATCGGGAATCTGCTCGATCGTGCCGACCGACTCGAAGGGCCGCGCGGTCGCCAACGCGAGCATGGACGCGAGACCGAGCCACAGCACCAGCGCGACCCGACCGAGCGCGGCCACGTACGCGGATCCTGCTCGACGCTGTCGGAGCGTGCGTACGGTCGAACTGGCGGGACAGGTTCGGGTCACTAAGGCGTGGGCAACGCGAGGGCTGGCCCACTGTACAAGCGAAGCGCGTGCCAAGCCCAGCGCCGACGCGACGTCGCGACGTGGCTGTCAGGGAACTCCCGACACACCGGCGCCTCCGGCCAAGGCGTCGATGACGACGTCATGCGGCAGGTTGCTTTCAAGCCGGACGTCACCGGCCTCGACCCGGGCTGACTCGGCCCAGTCGACGCAGCGCGGCGGCGCGCCAGTCTCGCGCTCGACGAACAGACCGATCCAGCCGTTCCGACCCGCACGCTTCGCCGCCAGAAGCAGCCGGTCGGCGAGACTCACGGCTTCGTCCCAACGCGCGGAGAGCGGCGCGCGCGGCGCGACCGGATACGGCACGAAACCGATGCTCACCGTCAGCTCGATCTGCCGGCCGTCCTCGAGCAGGAAAGGCGCGTCGGCGATCCGCTGACGCATGCGTTCGGCCAGGCCCAAGGCAGCGGCGCGGTCGGTCTCGCGGGCGACGACGAGGAACTCCTCCCCGCCCCAGCGGATGAGGTGGTCCGAGCCGCGGCAGACCACACGCAGACGCTCAGCGACCTCGCGCAGCACGCTGTCACCCGCGGCATGACCGAAGTCGTCGTTGACGCGCTTGAAGTGATCGAGGTCGAGCAGGAAGAACACCAGCGCACTGCGCTGGCCGTTGGCTCCGTACAGCGGTCGCCGTTGGTAGAGCGCCGCTTCCTTGGGCAGCTCCTGCTCGGCGAAGCGACGGTTGCGCAGTCCGGTGAGGGCATCCGTGAGGCTGGCCTCCTCGGCCAGGCGCGAGCGCTGTTCCAGCTCTGCGCTGAGCCGCTGCAACTCGCGGGTGCGCGCCTCGACCTCCGCCTGCAGCTGTTGTCGCAGACGATCGAGCCGACGTCGACGCAGGCGCACCGTGCCTTCGATCAACAGCGCCGCCAGCACGGCGAGCGAGGCAAGCACCATGGGCTGCTGCCACCAGCGCGGCTGCACGCGCACCGACAGCTCGATGGGGTCGCCGAGAAACTGGCCTGCGCGGGTACTGGCCTGCACCTGCAGCCGATAGCTGCCGGGCAGAAGACCGCCGAAGGCCGCGACCCGCGCATCCGCCGACACCTCAACCCAGTCCTCGTCCCTGCCCTGCAGGCGATACCGGTAGCGCAACAACTCGGGCGCAGTGAAGTCCAGGGCCGCGAACTCCAGGGCGAAGGTGCGCTCGCCCTCGGCCAGCACGAGCTCACCGCCATGCGGAGCGAGTGGACGTTCAGCGCCGTCCACCCGCAGACCGGTGAACACGAGCGGGACATCGCCCTCGGCCTCGTCGAAGCGCGCGCTATCGACAACCAGCACGCCCTGGTTCATGCCGTAGACGAAGCGTCCATCAGCCAAGCGCGCGTAGGCGCGAAACCAGCCTGAGCCAGCCAGAGCCCCCTCGCGCGGCCCCAGGGGATAGAGGCGATCCGCCTTGGCGTCGTACATGAAACGCTGCGACCAGATGCGACCGAGCGCGTCATCCAGCAGGTTGGCGCCGAACGCGACCCCCTGCTGGCCGTGACGGGCGCTGATCGACTGCAGTCGCGCATGACTGCCGTCGAAGTTCTCGAGCAGCATCAGCCCCCCCGCATCCAGCCAGAGCTGGCCCCGCGCATCCACCAGCAAGCCCAGCACGTCGAGAGCCCGCATGCGGCCGTCGACTTCCGTGCTGACCGGCTCGATCGACTCGCGCTCGAGATTGACGCGGAACAGACCGGAGGAGCCCGCCATCCAGGCGCCCCCATCGTCGAAATGCAGTGCGTTGACCGAGCCGCCGACGCGGGCGCCGTCGGCGGTGGCAAGGCGCTTCACCGCACCCTCCGCGCTGCGCACGAACAGGCCGTCGCCGGTGCCGATCCAGAGCGATCCGTCTGCGCGCGGCCACAGCCGTCGGATCATCTTTCCTTCGATGAAGTCGGGCGCCGTCATGCGCTGCATCACAGAGTCCCCCGCGGCGCGGCGGAACAGGCCGCGCTCGGTCGCGCCCCAGAGCGCACCGTCGGGGGCGAGTGCCACCCCGTGCACGAACAGCCCCTCGAAACCGGGCTGCACTCCCTGCACCAGGGGCACGGTCTCGCGGATGCGCAGACCCGCATCCATCCTCAGCAAGCCGAAACCATCGACGCCCGCCCAGAAGCCGCCGTCCGCGGTCGCGGCGATGCTGGAGGCACTGAAACGTTCGAGCGGCGCATCGCGCTGCGGATCGAGGCGGCGCGAGAGAATCGGCGCGTTGCCCGGAAAGCTCCTCAGCAAGCCACCACCGAAGCTGCCCACCCACAGCCAGCCGCTGCGGTCCAGCAGCAGGTCGCGTACGCCCAAGTCGGTCATGCCATAGGGTTCATCGCGACGATGCGCATACGTCATCCGCTGCCGCCCCTCCGCGCTGAACAGCTCGATGCCCCGGCTGTGTCCGATCCAGATGCGCTGGTCCGACGTCTGTACGGCGGCGTTCAGACCCGCATCCGCGAATCGAATCGCCTCGGCAGGCAGGCGGTCAATCGGCCCATTCGCGAAGCCCGGAGGCAAGCGCAACAGGCGACCGTCCTGGGTGCCCACCCAGAGAGCCCCGTCTGCGGCAGCAAGCAGACCGCGCACCTGCACGTTGTGCAGGCTGTCGGTCTCGCCGGGTTCGGAGATCACCCGCTCGAAGCGTTCGCCCCCGGCGCGCAGCAGGGCGAGCCCGGCCCAGCTGCCCACCCAGAGATCGCCCCGCGCGTCGACGGCCAGAGCGCTGATCCGGTCATCCGGAAGACCTGTCCATGCGTCCGAGCTCTCGTACACCGTGATCGCATCGTCAGGCCCGATGCGCCACAGTCCCAGGCCCGACGTGCCGATCCAGACCGCGCCATCCGGCGTCTGCGCGAAGGCACGCGCGGGTGCAGGCCCAGGTACCCGGGGCAGGCTCGCAGGGTCGCGCGGTGGTGCCAGCTGCACGAAGCCATCGACCTCCGGCCGGTAGCGGGCGACGCCGTGGGCGTAAGTTCCCACCCAGAGGCGCCCGTCGCGGTCCGCGAACAGCCGCTCGATGCGATTGCCGGGCAGGCTGCCGGCGACGTCCGGGTCGTGCCGGTAGGGTCTGAACCGATAGCCGTCAAAGCGCACCAGTCCCTCGGTGGTGCCGATCCACAGAAACCCCTCGCGGTCCTGCGCCAGCCCGGTGATCACGCCATCTCGCAGCTGCTGGTCGTCGCCCACGCGCTGGAACAGCAGGCGGGGCGCGGTGTCCTCGAACGCGGGCTCACTCTCCTCGGCGATGCTCACCGCCGCACCGCCGAACGCGAGAAGGAGAACGCCGGCAAGCCGCCCGATCCGGCGCACGAGGGCGGCCAGCCACACACGTTCCCGGATCGCAGGCGCGAGCCGGGTTCCCCTCGCGGGGCGGGAATCGCTGACGATCACAGCCTCTCCGGGCGTTTGCAATCGATGGCCGCTGACTATACGGCGCTTCAGCCGGGGCGCACAAAAGTCGCGGTTAGACCGGGTGAATCAGCCGCTACCGGGTGGAACCCCCGTCTGAATGCCACACAGCCCCTGGCGCAGCGACTCGGCCTGTGCGCGGATCGCCGCGCGCTTGGCCTCGGGCAGCCGCTCCAGGCTGCGCCACTGCAGGGCGGCGCGCGGGTGCTTCGCGAAGCGCTGCTGGTGTCTTTCGAGAAAGTCCCAATACAAAGTGGTGAACGGACAGGCCTTGGGGCCGACCGCCTCGTCCGGCTTGAAGCGGCAGCCGCTGCAGTAGTTGCCCATGTGCTGGATGTATTTGCCCGAGGCGCAGTAGGGCTTGCTCGCCATCACCCCGCCGTCGGCGAACTGGCTCATGCCCAGCACGTTGGGCAGCTCGACCCATTCAACGGCATCGACGTAGACCGCGAGGTACCAGGCATGCACCTCGCGGGGACGCACGCCCAGCAGCAAGGCGAACAGGCCGGTGACCATCAGGCGCTGGATGTGGTGTGCATAGCCGTGGCGCAGCGTTTGCCCGATCGCCTGCTTGAGGCACTGCATGTCGGTGTCGCCGGTCCAGTAGAAGGCCGGCAGCGGGGCCTCTGCGCCCAGCGCGTTGTCGTCCAGATAGCCGGGCATGCGCAGCCAGTACAGGCCGCGCACGTACTCGCGCCAGCCGAGGATCTGGCGGACGAAACCTTCGACCGCGGCCAGCGGTGCTGCGCCATCGCGCCAGGCCTGCGCGGCCGCATCGATGACGCGGCGCGGGGGGATAAGCTTCAGGTTCAAGGCCACCGACAGCCGCGAGTGGTAGAGCCAGGGTTCGTCGGTCCACATCGCGTCCTGGTAGCGGCCGAACAGGGGCAGGCGATGGCGGACGAAATCTTCCAACGCCTCTTCGGCCTGCGCGGGCGTCAGTGGCCAGTCGAAGTGCACGAGTTCACCCGGATGCCCGGCGAAACGCTCGGCAACCAGCGCCAGCACCTCGGCGGTGATCGCGTCGGGCGCAAAGGCGACGGGTGCAGGCAGCAGACCCGGCCCGCGCGCGTCGAAGCTCTCGCGGTTGTCGGCGTCGAAGTTCCATTGCCCGCCGGCCGGCTCGCGGCCGTTCATCAGCACATCGTGGCGCTGGCGCAGCCAGCGGTAGAAGAACTCCAGGCGCAGCTCCTTCTTGCCGCGCGCCCAGCCGGCGTAGTCGTCGATCGTGCACAGGAAGTGGCGGTCCTCGCGCTCGATCAAGGCGAGGCCAGCCTCCGCTGCAACCGCCAGCAGGCTCTGCCAGACCCGCCAGTCGCCCGGCCGCACCCAGCACAGCTCGGTGGGCTTCAAACGCGCGATGTCGGCGGCCAGGGCCGAGGCGAGATCGGGGTGCGCGTGCTCGTCCAGCCGGTGGTAGATGAGCGCCCTGCCCTGCGCGCGCTGGTCTTGCGCGAAGTGGCGCATACCGGCCAGAAACACGGCGATGCGCGCCTTGTGCGACCACACGTGGGTGCTCTCGTCCGCGACCTCGGCCATCCACACGGCATCGCAGCTCGGATCAAAGTCGTCGAACAGCGCGCTGTCGCGGTCGAGCTGATCGCCCAGCACGAGGTGCAGACGACGAAGGCGGGCGGGGAGCGGTTGCATGGCTGACCTATACTGGCCGTCCCATTCGGGGCTGGGAGCAAAACATGGGCAGTGTGCGCAGCGGGACGTGGATGGCATGTGCGTTGGCGGCGGCTCTGGCCCTGTTGGGGGCCGGATGTTCCAGCGAGGCGCCGCCACCCGCGCCGATCGAAGCCCCGGCACTCGAAACCGCCCAGGTGCAGGGCTTCGGCCTGGCCCGCTGGGGTGCGGAGCGCCACAACGGGCGCCCGGCCCTGGTGCTGGAATTCTCGCAGCCGCTGGCGGTGACGCAGCCCTTCGACGAGCTGCTGAAGGTCACGGGCCCCGACGGCGCCGAAGGCCAGAGCGGCTGGACGCTCGACCCCGACCGCACGCGCCTGCGCTATCCCTATATCGAAGCCGACAAGAGCTACAGCGTGCGCATCGACGCGCGCCTGACGGCGGCCGAGGGGGCGAGCCTCGGCGGCGAGGTGCTCAAGGAGATCCACTCCGGCGCGCTGCCGCCGCAGGTCGGCTTCGCCAGCCAGGGCAGCGTGCTGCCGGCCCGCAATACCGACGGCCTGCCGGTGGTGTCGGTCAACGTGGCCGAAGTCGACGTCGAGTTTCTGCGCGTGCGGCCCAGCGAGTACTCCAACTTCTTCGCCAACTTCCAGCGCTCCGGCCAGCGCCAGTGGTGGGACCTCGGCAACCTGTCCGGGCTGGCCGATTCGGTCTATGCCAACCGCTTCGTGCTGAACCAGCGGCCCAATGAGCGGACGGTGAGCTTACTGCCGGTGCAGACCGTGCCCGAGCTGCGCGAGCCCGGCCTGTACTTCGCCGTGCTGCGCCAGGTCGGCGACTTCAGCGGCCAGTACCAGACCACGTTCTTCAGTGTCACCGACATCGGCCTGCACGCCCGCCTGCATGGCGGCCAGCTGTGGGTGCGCGCGGCCTCGCTGGACAGCGGCCAGCCGCGCGGCGGCGTGCGCATCGAGGTCATCGACAGCGCAGGCCGCGTGGTGGCCGAAGCCGCCACCGACGGCGACGGCCAAGCCACGCTGACGCACGCGCCCAAGCCCGAGGACGTGCTGGTCGCGCGTCGCGACGCCGAGCTGGCCCTGATTCCCTTCCGCCAGCCGGCGCTGGACCTGGCCGACTTCGAGGTCGCCGGCCGCCGCCACACCGCGCTCGACGCCTACGTGTGGTCGGGCCGCGACCTGTTTCGCCCGGGTGAGACGGTGCAGGCTTCGGCCCTGCTGCGCGATTTCGACGGCCGCTCGCTCACCGCCGCCCAGCCGCTGTTCGCGCGCCTGCTGCAGCCCGACGGCCGCGCCGTGGTCGAGCGCGAACTTGCCGCCGCCGAGCTGGGCTACTACAGCTTCGAGCAGAGGGTCGCGGAAGACGCCCCCACCGGCCGCTGGCGCCTGGAGCTGCGCACCGCGCCGGACGACAAGACTCCAGTCGGCAGCTTCAGCTTCCGCGTCGAGGAGTTCCTGCCCGAACGCATGAAGCTGAACCTCGACGCCGAGGCTGGCCCGCTGACCCTAGGCGCCGATCTGCCGCTCGCTATCGAGGGCGCGTATCTCTACGGCGCGCCGGCCGGCGGCAACCGCTTCAGCGCCGAGCTGGCCTATCGCGTCGACAGCGAAGCGGTGCCCGCGTTGCGCGGCTACCGCTTCGGCGACCCCACCCTGCAGCTGCCGGCGCCGCAGCAGGTGCTGGATGTCGAGCTGGGCGAGGACGGCCGCAGCGCGCAGACCGTTGAACTCATGAAGGACGGCGCCGCCGGCGCCAGCCCGCTGCAGGTCATCGTCAACGGCAGCCTGTTCGAGAGCGGCGGCCGCGCGATCCGCCGCAGCCTGGTGCGCAGCGTGTGGCCGGCGCCGCAGCTGGTCGGTGTGCGCCCGCTGTTCGAATTGGCCGATGGCCCCGGCATCGATACCGAGGCCCAGTTCGAGATCGTGCGCAGCGACGCGCAGGGCCAGCTGCAGTCGGGCCAGGGGCTGGAGGTCAAGCTGGTGCAGGCGCTGCGCGACCTGCACTGGAGCTGGGTCGACGGCAGCGGCTGGAAGACCGACTACACCGAACGTTTTGTGACCGTCGAGTCGCGCACGGTCGACGCTGATGGCACTCAGCCAACGCGGATCGGCCTGCCGGTGCAGTGGGGCGAGTACCGCCTCGAAGTCACCGACCCGACGACGGGCCTCACCACCCGCCTGCCGTTTACCGCCGGCTGGGGCTGGAACGACGAGAACCGTGGTCTGGATGCCCGCCCCGACAAAGTCAAGCTGGCGCTGGACAAGCCAGCCTATCGCGTCGGTGATATCGCCGAGATCACCGTCACCGCGCCCTACGAAGGGCCGGGCGTGCTGCTGGTCGAAAGCGAGCAGCTGCTGCACAGCGAATCGATCGAGGTCGGCCCCGGCACGGTGCTGCGCGTGCCGATCAGCGAGGCGATGAACCGCCATGACGTCTACGCCAGCCTGATCCTGCTGCGTCCCGGCCAGAACGCCCGCCAGCCGGGGCCCAATCGCGCGCTGGGCGTGGTCCATCTGCCAATGGCCCGAGAGGAGCGCCGCATCGCGCTCACGGTCGATGCGCCGGACGCGCCGGTGCGGCCGGGCGAACCGCTGGAAATCACCGTGCAGGCCAGTGACCTGGCCGGCGAGACGGCGCGGGTGACGATCGATGCCGTCGACCAGGGCATCCTGAGCCTCACCCGCTTTCCGCTGCCCGATCCGATCGCGCACTTCCTGGCGCGGCGCGGGCTGTCGATCGAGGCCTGGGACCTGTACGGCCGTGTGATCGAACGCTTCGAAGGCCAGCGCGCGCGCCTGCGCTTCGGCGGCGATGCCGCCCTGCCCAACCTGCCGCAGGCGCGTCGTCCCACCGCCAAGGTCAAGACCATCGCCCTGCACGCCGGCCCGGTCGTCTTCGATGCCGAGGGCCGCGCGACCGTGCGCTTCGAAGCCCCCGACTTCAACGGCGCCCTGCGCGTGGCGGCACTCGCGTTCAGCGCCGAGCGCTACGGCCAGGCTGAGGACGAGGTCATCGTGCGCGCGCCGCTGGTGATGGAAGTCAGCACGCCACGGGTCATGGCCCCCGGCGACCGCGCCCAGCTCAGCGTCGACCTGCAGAACCTGAGCGGCGCCGATGCGCGCTACACGGTCAGCGCGAAGGCCGACGCGCCGCTGCGCATCGCCGGCGGCAGCCAGCCGATCGAACTGCGCGACGGCGCGCGTCGCACCCTGGTGTTCGATCTTGAGGCCGGCGCCGGCAACACCGCGGCCAAGTTCAGCGTTAGCGCCAGCGACGGCAGCCGCGAGCTCACGCGCGAATTCGAGCTGGTGGTGCGTCCGGCCTGGCCGGCCGAACGCTTGAGCCGCGTGCGCGTGCTCAACGACGGCGAGACGCTGAGCTACGACACCGGCGACCTCGCCCCGCTCGACGTCGACAGCGCCCTGCTGCAGGTCAGCCTGAGCCGACGCCCGCCGATCCCCTTCACCGATGCGCTCAAGGGGCTGATCGACTACCCCTATGGCTGTCTTGAGCAGACCAGCAGTCGGCTGTGGCCGCTGGTCTGGCTGGGCAGCGAAGGCAGCCAGCGTCTGCCGGTGACGCCGATGAGCGAACCGATGCGCCGCGACGCCATCGCTGCCGGTTTCGCACGGCTGTCGGCGATGCAGCAGGCCAGCGGCCACTTCAGCTTCTGGCCCGGCGACAGCTGGGAGCAGCCGATGCTGACGCCGTATGTCGCCGACCTGCTGCTGAGCGCGCGCGAACAGGGCGAAGCCATCCCAGAAGCGGTGCTCGAAGCGGCATTGAAGCGTCTGTCCGAAGACCTGCTCAGCGGCGGCGACGGCTATTGGAACTACGAAAACCCCGCGCATCTGCGCTTCGCTGCGCGCGCCTACGCGGGCTATGTGCTCGCCCGCGTCAACCGCGCGCCGCTCGGCACCCTGCGCACCCTGTTCGACAACGAGCAGGGCCAGTCGCTCAGCGCTCTGCCACTGGTGCATCTGGCGGTGGCCCTGCAGCTGCAGGGCGATCCCGAGCGCGCGCGCAAGGCGCTCGCGGCCGCCGAGGACAAGACCGATGCGCGGCCGGAGTATCTCGGCGACTACGGCTCGGAGGTGCGCGACGCCGCGCTGATCCAGGTGCTGCTGCGCAGCCATGGCCTCAACGACGCCAGCAGCGATGAAGCGCTGATCGCCCTGGTGCGCGCGATCGACGCACGCGGTCCGCAGCGCTGGTTCAGCACCCAGGAGCAGGCCGCCCTGTTCCGTCTCGGTAGCCTGCTGCTGCAGGACGGCGACGAGCGCCTCGGCCTGCGTGTGTCCGGGGAAGAACCGCGCGCGCCGGCTCTGCTGCACAGCCTGCAGCTCGATGCCGACGCGCTGCGCCGCGGCGTGCGCATCGAGCCCGAGGGCGCCGCACCGATCCATGTGGTGGAAGAGGTGGTCGGCTTCCGCCGGCAGGCGCCGGCACCGGTCAGCGAAGGCCTGGGCGTGCAGCGCCACTATTTCCACACCGACGGCCGCGAGTGGGACGGCAGCGCGCTGAAGGAAGGCGACACCTTGGTCGTGCGGCTGACCTTGAACTCGGAAACCGCGCTGCGCGAAGGCCTGGTGGTCGACCTGCTGCCGGGCGGGCTGGAAGCGGAGAACCTCGGCTTGGGCGACCCCAACCAGATCGGCAGCATGGTCATCGACGGACTGGCGATGAGCGAGCGCCAGTGGCAGGCCGACATCAAGCATCAGGAATACCGCGACGACCGCTTCGTCGCCGCGGTCAGCCTGTGGCCGGGCCAGCAGGCGCGCCTGTTCTACCTCGTGCGCGCGGTCAGCCCCGGTGACTACGTGCTGCCGCCGCCCTTCGTCGAAGACATGTACCGCCCGGACCGCCGCGCCATCGGTGAGGCCAAGCCGGCGCGGGTGAGGGTGGGTGGGGTGGAGTGAGCGGGGCGAAGCATGCGCTACGACGCGGAGACAGGCTCCCCGTCCCCGCACGCGCGATCAACGCCTCTGCTCTGGCACGTCGCGACACAGCGGTCGAGCGCCGGATCGAAAGGATGGATTGATGCCAGGGTGCGTCCTGCGGGTCTCAGGCGCTTGCACCAAGGTGCAGCGGTTCCTGGAGGAATCGTCTCTGCCGCCGTTCCGGGTGTTCTGGAAGGGGGAGCCTCGCGGAGCCGGTCGAGCCGTCGAGCAATCCGGCTTCAACCTCGTGCTGTCCGAAGCAGGAGCGATGTCTCTTCAAGCCCGACAGGTTTCGGAGTGGTCTCAGCGCCATCGCGATGTCGTGCGCCTGATCGCCCAGCTCGGCTTCGACTCGGTCTCCATCGACTTCGGACTGCGCGCAGCCACCGCCGCGGAGCGACCTTGGCCGAGCTACTCCTTGCCACTTGAGATAGCGCGTCTGGCAGTCGAACTGGGCGCCAGCGTCGAGCTGTCGTTCTACACGTAACTGCGAATTCTGGGCCAAGCGCAACGCGGCCCAACAGCCTGCACCACTCTCAAGACCAGTTGCTTTGGAAGACTCCGCCCCTCACCGCCCCGCCGCGCGCATCTGCTGCGGCGCGTGCGCTGCATCGGACAGGCGCTTGCTGTCGAGGATCTTCAGCTGGCGGCCGCGGATGCTGATGATCCCGTCCTCCTGCAGCTTGGTGAAGCTGCGGCTGACGGTTTCGATGACGAGGCCCAGGTAGCTCGCGATCTCCTCGCGGCTCATCGGCAGGCTGAACTGGTCGTGCGACCGGCCCAGCGAACGCAGGCGCTCGCTCAGGCCATGCACGAACAGCAGCACGCGTTCGGCCGCGTGGCGGCGGCCGAGCATGCCGAGGTGGTCCTGATCGAGCTCCATGCTCTTGCCGATGATGCGCAGCAGCTGGTGCTGCAGACCCGGCACCTGCTGGGCCACGCGCTCCAGCTCGTTCATCGGGATCTCGCAGACCTCGGCGCCTTCCAGCGCCTCAGCCTCGCAGCGATGGCTGCCGCTGCCCAGCGCATCCAGACCGATCAGCTCGCCCGGCAGGTGGAAGCCGATGATCTGCTCGTCGCCGTCCTCGTTCATGGCGACCGTCTTGAAGCTGCCGGTGCGCGCGACGAACAGGGCGGACAGCGCGCTGCCGGTGCGGAACAGGCGGTCGCCGCGCTCCAGCGGACGGCGCTTCTTGACCAGCTCATCGAGCCGCTCCAGCTCCTCGCCGCTGATCCCAGCCGGCAGGCACAGCTGCTGCAGCGAGCACTGGCCGCAGCTCTTTCGCAGGCGCGCGAGATCCAGCACGGTGGTTTCGACAGACACGGTTTACTCCTTGGTCCAGCGGTCCAGCCAATCGAGCACGGCCTCGTGCCACTGCACGCTGTTGGCAGGCTTCAGAATCCAGTGGTTCTCGTCGGGGAAGTACAGGAACTGGCTGGGCACCTTGCGGCGCTGCAGCGCAGTGAACGCGGCGATGCCCTGCTCCACCGGGATGCGGTAATCGAGCTGGCCGTGGATGACCAGCATCGGGGTGTTCCACTGGTCGACGTGCAGCACCGGGTTGTGCCGCTCGTAGGCCTGCGGGTTCTCGTAGACCGTGCCGCCGTTCTCCCACTCGGTGAACCACAGCTCCTCGGTGCTGTAGCCCATCATGCGTGTGTCGAACACACCGGCGTGGCTGACCAGGCAATCCCAGGCCTCGCCCCACTGGCCGGCGATCCAGTTGACCATGTAGCCGCCGTAGCTCGCGCCCAGCGCGCAGGCGCGTTCACCGTCGAGGAAGTCGTAGCGCGACAGCGCCGCCGCCCAGCCCTTCTGCAGGTCTTCGAGCGGCTTGCCGCCCCAGTCCTGCGAAATCGAATCGGTGAAGGCCTGGCCGTAGCCGGTGGAACCATGGAAATCGATGAACACCACGCCGTAGCCGCGCGCCGCATAGGTCTGCGGGTTCCAGCGATAGTGGAAGCTGTTGCCCATCGAGCTCTGCGGGCCGCCGTGGATGATGAAGGCCACCGGGTACTTCCGGCCGGCCTCGTAGCCCACCGGCTTGACGACGAACCCGTAGACCGTCGCGCCACCGTGGCCCTCGAAGCTGAACTGCTCGTACGCACCCATGCCGATGCCAGCCAAGCGTTCGCGATTGAAGTCGGTGAGCGCGCGCTCGGCGCCGCCCTTCGGCGTCGACAGGTAGAGCTGGGCCGGCTGGGTCAGGCTGTCGCGCTGGAACACAAGCGTGTCGCCGCGCAGGGCGAATGCGCTGACGTTGCCGCCGCCAACCACGATGCGCGCCTCGCCGCTGTCGGGCTTGACCGCGAACAGCGGATGGTCGCCAAGGCGATTGGTGGCGGTGTAGAGCTCGCCCTGATGCAGACTCAGCGCGCCGGCCGAGAAGTCCCAGTCGGGAGCGACTTCGCGACGCGCGCCGCTTTCGATGTCCAGCGCGATGATCGCCATGCGGTCGGCCTCGAAGCCGGGGCGCTTCATCGCGGTGTAGTAGAGCGTCTTGCCGTCGTCCGCGAACAGCGGGTTGGCATCCCAGGCGGGGTTGTCCGGGGTCAGGTTGCGCGGCGTGGCCTGGCCTTCGACCTCGGCATGGAACAGATCGAAGTTGGTCGAGACCGGCTCGATGCGTCCGGCGATGCGCGCGCTGAAGACCAGGCTCTGCGAGTCCGGCGCCCAGGCGTAGTCATCGACACCGCCGAAAGGCATCGAGGGCACATCGCCGTCGATGCCGCGGCTGATCCGCACCGGCTCGCCGCGGGCGATGCCGTCCTTCAGTTCGGCGACGAACAGCTGGTTGCGCTGGCCGTCGTTCCAGCTGTCCCAGTGGCGCACGAAGAGTTGATCGTAGCTCTGGCCGGTGGCCTTGCTGCTGGCAACGGCCTCATTGCGCTGCTTGCTGCAGGCGAGATCGGCGCAGTCGGGATGCACGCGGAAGCTGAGCGCCACGCGCTTGCCATCGGGCGAGACGCGGTAGGTGCCGACATCCAGAGGGTAGTCGGTGACCTGGCGCGCGCGGCCGCCGCGGACGGGCGCGGCCCACAGCTGCATCAAGCCGCTCTCGGCGCTCAGGTAGTACAGGGTGCGGCCGTCGGGCGAGAAGGTCGGGCTGTTGGCGCTCTTGCCTTCGGCATTGACGCGACGCGGCTCCGCACCGTCTTCAAGGCCACGCAGGAAGAGGCCGGTGATGGCGCGGTTGGCGTCCAGATCCGCCTCGCGCAGGGTGTAGGCGAGCAGGCGCCCGTCCGGAGACAGGGTCGGCGCACCGACGCGATCCAGCGAGTTCAGATCGCGGGCGTCCAGACCGCGCTCGGCGGCGTGGGCAGGCAGCGGGGCGGCCATGGGCAGGGCTGCCACGAGGAGGCAGGCCAGACGCGCGAGCGGTTTCGTCATGTGGAGACTCCAGAAGGTCAGGGGCATGTTAGGACGCGCCTCCGGGGCTGCCAACCCGGACC
This sequence comes from Lysobacterales bacterium, assembly GCA_046318115.1. Taxonomy (GTDB): domain Bacteria; phylum Pseudomonadota; class Gammaproteobacteria; order Xanthomonadales; family Xanthomonadaceae; genus Aquimonas. Next base: position 17,990 of record JBKCVA010000168.1, read on the forward strand.
TTCGCACGGCGGTGCAGGTTCAGGCTGTCGCTATACTCGGCGCGCCCTGCGCTTCGCCCCTCAGCCGGCGAACGCGCGCTCGGGCCATTCCTACCGGGGGAGTCCCAACGCGTGTCCCAAGCCATCCAGCCCGCGAACAGCGGGGAGCTGTTCGGCCATCCCAAAGGCCTGTACGTCTGCTTCCTTACCGAGATGTGGGAGCGCTTCGCCTTCTATGGCATGAAGGCCCTGCTGTTCCTGTATCTGACCAAGCACCATCTGTTCACCGACAGCAACGGCTACCTGCTTCTCGGCACCTATGCAGGCTTGGCCTATGCCCTGCCGCTGCTCGGCGGCATCCTCGCCGACCGCTATCTCGGCATGCGCAAGGCGGTGGTGTTCGGCGGCGTGCTGCTGGTGTTGGGCCAGCTCGGCATGGCCTACACCGGCAGCCAGGCCAGCGGCAGCGTCGGCGCCGCCCAACAGGACCTGCTGGCGATCCAGGTGATGTACGCCTCGCTGGCCCTCATCGCGGTTGGTGTGGGCTTCCTCAAGCCGAACATCTCGACCATCGTCGGCCGCCTCTACGCCGAGCAGGACCCGCGCCGCGAGTCAGGCTTCACCATCTTCTACATGGG
>JBKCVA010000169.1:0-7401 GCA_046318115.1 Lysobacterales bacterium
TGCCCTGCGACAAGGCGGGGAGGTTGCGACACGCCCAATCGTGCGTGCGCGGATGCCGCGTGACTGGCGCGAGAGCTCGGGTTGGCGTCAAGCTGCAGACGCGGCATGCGCCCGCTGCCGACACCGCGCCCGGATGACATTCGCGAGCGGCTGCGCGCCAGCCGCGTGCACGGCAGTGGCCATCCGTGTCGACCCATTCAACCCAGCGCGGCCTGGCGCCGTTGCTCAACCGAGGCGCAGGCATGCATCCAGCAAAGGTGAGGCGGGAAGCGGTCCGGACCTTCACTGACCTGCCGAACATCGGGCCGGCCGCGGCCCAGGATTTTCAACGCCTCGGATTCAGCGAGCCGAGCCAGCTCGCCGGTGCCGACCCGCTGGAGCTGTATCAGTCGCTGTGCGTGGCGACGGGAACACGTCAGGACCCCTGCGTGCTGGACGTGTTCATATCGGTCACCGACTTCCTCGCCGGCGGTGAGCCGAAGCCGTGGTGGCACTACACCGAGCAGCGCAAGCGCAGGTACGGCGCTCTCTGAAGCGCTGCGGGCAAGCCGGTCGCCGCTGTCAGGCCTCGCCCGCGAGACAGCGCTCGCGCAGTCCGCGACTGACCGGCGCGCAAGCCTTGCCGGTCGTGTGCTCTGGCCACGCGCGCGGCCGCGCAGGCCTGTAGGCTGAAGCCTCTGGGGGGTAGCCATGAAACCGATCGATTCCGCCAAGCTCGATGCCATCGTCGCTGCCGCGCATCGCAGCGCGCGCGAGCGCAACCTGGGTTATCGCGAGCAGGCGCTGAAGATGTACCCGTGGGTCTGCGGCCGCTGCGCACGCGAGTTCACGCACAGCAATCTGCGCGAGCTGACCGTGCACCACCGCAACCACAACCACCAGGACAACCCGCCAGACGGGTCGAACTGGGAGCTGCTCTGCCTGTACTGCCACGACAACGAGCACCAGCGGCAGATCGAGCTGGGCAACAGCATGGGGCTGGATGACCGCATCGCGCCGGCCACCTCCAACCCCTTTGCCGGGTTGGGGGATCTGCTCAAGGCCAAACCCCCGCGCTGAGTCCGAGGCTGATCGCGGGCGCTTGCTGCAGGGCGCATCGGCAGGGCTACGACACAGGGCGCGCGCGGGTCGAGGCGGGCCTGGCTCGCCTGGTGTGTGGTCAATCGTCGAAACGGCTTCCGATGGCGCGTGGACTGCGTCACGCGCACAGCGACGGAAGTCTGGTCGGGCCGCGTTGAGTCGTCTCCCGTTCGGAATGCCTGGAGGCTGACGATGATCTGCAACACGGATGTCCGGCGCGCGCGCTGCGGTGGTGGGCGCTGGGCTCACGGCGCTGATGGTGTTCGCGACGGCGGCACCGGCTGCCGACACCTGCCCCGATGCGAGGCGTGCCACGACGGATGCGGCCGCCAGCCAGACTTCGCAGCGCCTGCTGCAGGCCCTGATCGAGACCAATGGCGTGCCCGGCATGGCCGCTGCGGTTGGGCAGGGGGATGCGGTGCTGTGGACCGGCTGCGCGGGCTTCCGCGATGTCGAGGCGCAGGCGCCCGTGCGCCGCGATACGGTGTTCCGCCTCGCCAGTGTGTCCAAGCTGATCGCTGCGACTGCTGCGGCCAAGCTGGCGCAAGACGGCCGCCTGGATCTCGATGCGCCGGTCGGGGACACGCTGAAGTGGTTGCCGCCCGCGTGGCGCGCGCCCACGCCGCGACAGTTGGCGGCGCATATCGCCGGTGCCCCGCACTACATCGACGAGGATTTCAGCGCCCTCGGCGACACGCACTTCGCCACCGGCCGTGAGGCGGTGGGCTACTTCTCCGGCCGCGCCCTGCTGTCGCCGCCGGGGATCCGCTACCACTATTCGTCCTGGGGCTACACCTTGCTGGGCGCAATGATCGAAGCGCGCTCGGGCCAGCACTTCCTCGACTATGTGCGTGAGCACGTCACCCGGGGCTTGGCGATCGATGCCGACGGCAGCAATCCATCAAGTGCGTCGGCGCTGTACGACATCGAGCGCGGCCCTGCGCAGCGCATGCCGCGCACGGACATGAGCTACACCTGGGGCGGCGGCGGGCTGGCTGCGACGCCCGAGGCGCTCGTGCGTTTTGGCGCTCGCGTGATGGCGCAGGCAATCGTCAGCGCGGACACCTGGCAGGCGATGCTGCAGCCCGCCCGGCTGGCGGACGGCACGGCGGTCCGCGAGCGCGATTACGAAGTCGGCCTCGGCTGGCGCGTTGGCAGCGATGCGGACGGCGCGCGGATCGCGCACCACGCCGGCGTCACCGCGGGCGCGCGCAGCGTGCTGCTGCTCTGGCCGGACGAGGGCAGGGCGGTCAGCGTGCTGTCCAACGCGTCGTGGATCTCTTCCATCGAGTCGACCGCGCAGGTGCTGGCCGCGCCCTTTCGCGCGCCGCCGGCCGGCCTTGCCGCCAACGCCTGTCCCGCGAGTGGACGGATGTCGGCCAGCCTGAAAGGCGAAAGCTTCGAGGTCGAGGCTGACTTCCGGCTGGAGGAGGGCCGCTGCATCGGTGAGATCGTGGCGACGGAGCCGCTTCGCGCGCACTTCAAGAGCGCCTACCAGTGGCCGGATCAGCGCCTGCGCATCGTCGCGCTGACGGCCGATGGCCGTCTCACACGCGCAGGCCTCGCCACCCCGCACGGCCTGTACGACCTGCGCGCGACGCAGGGCGGTGGCTGGTCGGTCGCCTTGGGCCGCAGCGCGAGCTTGGCCTTGTCCTTGATCGGTGCGGAAGCCGCACCTTGATGGCCAACGCCGTGACGCCGCGCATCCCAGGCTTGGCCGCATGCGACGGCTCTGCCCGCGCTGGGTCTTGTGTGGTGCGCCAACGGGAAGGCGTGGGCGCGCACGCTGCCACCGCAGCGCGCTAGAGTTGCGCCGCGGGCGCTCGATGGCGGAGTCCCGCCTCCGTCGCATGCGTGCCGGATGGGCTTCGCCTCCGAGCACGATCTCATGTCGAACGATTCCAACGCCGAGGCTCACCTGCCGCCCACTGCAGGCCATGCGCGCAAGCGCGATCCCGAGTTCTGGATTGCGATCGGCGCTCTGCTGATCAGCGCGCTTGCGATGCTCTCATCGCTGATGCAGGTCAGCATGCAGCGCAACCAGGAACGCGCCATGGTCTGGCCACACGTGAGTGCGCGGCCTGCGTTCTCGGCCAAGGGATTCGAGTTCACTGCGCGCAACAAGGGGTTGGGGCCGGCTCTGGTGCGCGATGTCGCGATTCTGGTGGACGGCAAGCGCGTCGCTGGCTGGATCGAAGCGCTGGATGTGCTGGTCGGGCAGGACCACGGCTACGGCTGGGATCGCATCAGCGCGAACGACCTGCAGGATACGGTGCTTGCCGCGAACGAGTCCTCGCGACTGTTCGCCATCGACTGGGATCCGCGTGTGCGTCGGGCCTTCCCCGGCGACGCGCGACTTGAAGTGCGCATCTGTTATTGCTCTTTCCTGCGCGAGTGCTGGATCAGTCGCGCTGGCGTCGACCACGAGCCGGTGCTCGAGTGTCCACCCGCATTGGGCGGTGATGAGGCTCAGGCGTTGCGGGTCAGTCCGACGCCCTTGGACGAAGCGGAGGACCGGGCGCCCGCGCCGATGGGCGCAGCAGCCGAGCAGGCGATGCCCGCGCCTTCGGAGGGCGAGAGCGCCCGAGCGCTTGACGACCCTGCCGCTCTCCGTCCGCGCGCGCCGCTGGCCGGGGAATGAGCCATTCAGTTGCGCTCCGCGGCAGATGCATCGAGGCCGACGGGTTGCTCAGCCCCCGGCGCCGCGGGGCTGCATCCGTGCTTCCGCCTGCGATGCAGGACATTTCACCTTGGCTCACAGGCGCTGGCGCAGAGTGCCGGCCTTATCCCTCAACCCGGGAGTCTCCCCCATGCTGCGTCCTCTTGCTTCGCTGGTGTGTCTTCTCCTTGCGGCCTCGCCCGTGCTGGCCGAGGAAGGGCTGAGCGGTGATTGGAGCGTCGATCTGGCCAGCGAGCCGGAGCAGGTCTACGCGCAGCCCATGCAGCTGGAGCTGAAAGACGATGGCACGGTCGCGGGCAGCTTCTACAACAGCGCCATCGAGGCTGGGCGCTGGAAGCTGGATCGCGGTCGTCTCTGCGCAAGCTTTCGGACCAGCGATGGTGCAGGGCCCTATCACAGTGCGGTCTGCCTGGTGGGCGATCAGGCCGTGGGGCAGACCTGGGCGGAGCATCGCGACTTCCTGTTCAACTGGAACGCGACGCGGGCGGCCGACGCACCGTGAGGCCGGCGGGTGTCTTCATACTGTGTCTTTCCACCGATTTCGCTTGAGGAGTTGAGCATGTCTCGATGGGCTTCCGCTGCGGCTTGTGCGCTGCTCGCGCTGGGGCTTCTTCCCGCCGTGGCCGCGCGCGCCGAGGGCTTCCGCGTGCAGCCGCCGCAGGTCGAGTCGCGGGTGCTGAGGGCGGAGGCTGAACGCCTGCGCCGCATGGGGATGCTGGAGGATGCGGTTGCCGCCCTGAACGCCCAGCTGCGGCTGCCGCGCAGCGTGTCGGTGCGCCTTGTCGAGTGCGGAGAGTCGAACGCCTACTACGATCCCGGGGCCTACGAGATCCAGATGTGTCTGGAGCTGATGGAAGACATGGCCGGCGTGCTCGATGGCCAGTTCGAGGACGAGTCGGTCGAGTCCGATGCGCTGACCGGCGCGTGGATGGGCACCTTGCTGCACGAGGTGGGCCACGCCCTGGTGCACGTGCTGGATCTGCCCATCACCGGCCGCGAGGAGGATGTTGTCGACCAGTTGTCCGCCTGGATGCTGATCAGCGCTGGCGATGCCGATGCGGTGCTGGGCTATGCGGCCACCTACTACACCGAGAGCGGCGAGGTCGGCGCGGCCGACTTCGCCGGGGTGCACGCCCTGAACGAACAGCGCTACTTCAACCTGCTGTGCTGGGCGTATGGCAGCGATCCCGAGGCCGCGGAAGAGCTCACGGCGTCCTGGGAGCTGCCGGCCGAGCGCGCAGAGCTGTGCGCCGACGAGTACGCGCAGATGGATCGCGCCTGGAGCCGGCTGCTGGGGCCGCACCTGCGGCAGCCCATGAGCGAACTCGCGCTGACGCGGCCCGGTGCCGTGGGCATCCTGTTCGGCGAGGGCGGCGATATCGAGGCATTCGCGTCCGGGACCGAGCCGGGCGATTACAGCGAGACCGCGAGCACCGGCGACAAGGACTTTGCGGACGAAGTGCCGGGTTCGCTCCCCACGGGCAAGGGCGAACCGGGCAGTCTCGGCAAGCTGCAGAAGATCAACGATGACCTGCCGTCGGCGCGCGGCGAAGGCGCCCGGCGCGGCATCAATTCACGCGACCACGAGGATTGAGCCGCTTCGGGCTGCCCGCGAACGCCAACGCATCGTCGGACCCTGGCTCGCTACAGCCGCGGCGACCACAGGAACAGCCAGGCCGCGAGACCCGCCGCGGTCGTCAGTAGCGCCGCGCCGGCCAGGACGCCGGCCACCGCGAAGCGCATGCCGGCCCGCGGCGAGCGTTCCGCCAGGAGGTAGAGCTCCAGCAGCGCCAGCGGCAGCGCCCAGCTCAGCAGGCTCACCGCAAGGAACACGGGCCCGTCGACCTCGAGCTGTTTACCGCCGGCCGCCATCAGCGTCCCGGTCATCACCATGCCGAGGCGCAGGAACCAGACTCCATTGACCAGCAGGAAGGCACGCAGGGCATGGCGGCGGTGGGCGGCGAAGTCGCGCTGTCGTGCGGCCTGCCAAGCGAAGGCGAGGGCGAGGAGGATCAGTACGCCGTTGGCGCTCGTCGACAGTGCACTGCCCAGGTTGAGCTGCGAGCCGCGAATCCAGGTGAGGTAGAAGCCGCTCAGGGTGGTGATCAGCGCGCTGAGCAGGAACAGCCGCCCGTTCCAGCGATGCAGCGCCGGCCAGCGCCGACGCAGGGCCGGCAGCAGTTGCAGCAGGCCCGACACGGTCATCAGCGCGCCCAGCAGGAGATGCGCGATGAGCTGGATGTTGCCCATCGCGTCGCCGGGCTGGTAGCCGGTGAGATGCGGCTTGTCGTTCAGGCCCGGCAGATCGCCGGCCGCCAGACGCGGCAGCACGAAGGCGAGGATGAAGGCCGCGAAGGCCGTCTGGCCCGCGGCGGCGCCGACGAACCAGAGTCGGGCGCCAAGCGAGAGGGCGCGTTGACTTGCAGTGGGGGGCATGGGTCGCTCCTTGACGGGTGTGCGCCCACCATGGCCGGCTCCAGCCGTGGAATCCTGCTGATTCGCGAATCGGCCGGTCGAATCGCGTTCGGGCGAGGCCGCATGGGCCTCCGGTTCAGCAGAGCCCGCTTGCAAAGCCCCTCGGGGCTGCCCAGGTTTCAGCGCTCGGACGGCGGGAGCACGCTCATGGACTTGATCACCCAGACATTCACGGGCGTCGTGGTGGCCCTGGCCTTGGCCTCGGTACTGGTGCTGCTGCGGCGCCCGCGCAAGACCACCGCCGAGCTGCTGTTCGCGGTCTTCTGCGGTTCACTGGCGCTGAGCCTGCTCGGGCCCGCGTGGCAGTCAGCGCCGACCTGGGCGCATCTGGTGCTGGCGTTGGGCGGCTGCGCGACCTGCAATGCCTACTGGCCGGTGTCGCGCGCGCTGTTCCGCGGCGAGAGTGGGGTGGGGGCCGCTGAAATCGCCGCCGCGGTCGGAGTGGCTGCCCTGATCGTCGCCTATCGCATGCTCGACGCGATCGGCGCCGACGGTCTGGCCCTGGAAGGCCTTGGTCGGCTGCTGACGCTCGCCAGCTCCACCGTGCTGGTGCTGGCCTTTGTCGAGGCCCTGTGCGGCTTCCGCGCGGCCGATGCCGGCGAGCGTCGCCTGCGGATCGGCTTCATGACGGTGTATGGCGGCTGCGTTCTGCTCGGGTCTCTGTCGGGTGCGGTCGCGGCGCTGCAGCCGGAGTGGCTGGCGGTCCAGCGCCTGGTGGTGCTGGGCTGCGCCTTGTCGATTCTGGTGTTCACCCACGTGGCGTTGGAGCTGCGCCGGCGCGCTGGCGGACGACGGCCCACCGCGCTTGCCCAGGCGGCCGATGCGGCAGCGCCGTCCTGCGCCGAGTCGCAGGCTTTGGCGGCCGCGCTGGTGCACGCGCTTGAAGTCGATCGACTCTACCGCCAGCCCGAGCTGAAGGTCGCGGAGCTCGCGGAGCATGTCGGCAGCAGGGAGCACCGGGTCAGCCGCGTCATCAACAAGGTGCTCGGCGCGCCCAATTTCAACCAGTGGGTCAATCGCTACCGAATCGAGCACGCCTGCCGCCTGCTGCGCGAACAGCCGCGGCGCAGCGTGCTGGAGATCAGTCTCGATGCGGGCTTCGCCTCACTCGGCCCGTTCAACCGTGCGTTCAAGTCAGCGATGGGCTGCACGCCGCGCGAGTGGCG
>JBKCVA010000170.1:0-3760 GCA_046318115.1 Lysobacterales bacterium
GCCGAACCTGCCCGATCCGCTGACTCGGCAGGCCAAACATCGACGCCGATACTCGTGGCTACGACGCGCGATCGAGTGGCTACGCGCCGTAGTACTCCCAGCGGAACTGCGACGAAAGCTCGACGATGTGCTCCAACAAGAAGCCCTGGCTGGTGCCTTGCCGTGACGCAGAAAAACTGGGGAGACCTCAGGTCTCGACCCACCGCGCCAGTCGATCAACAGCGCACGCCGTATGCAATCGCCGCCGAGATCACGCCGCCGGCTCGGGCGTGCCCGAATTGGACGCACGGCACCGACCCTCGCGAAGCAGACGCGAGGCTCGCGAACCAGACTTCAGGCACGGTGGGTCAAGACCCACCCTATGGGCCCGCAGCTGGGATCGGCTGCGGCAGGCGTCGACCGCTTTGCGCGGCGCGCCGGACTTCTGCGAATCCCCAATCCCCAATCCCAGATCCCCAATCCCAGCCTCTCAACGAAACCGCTCGCGCAGCTGCGACTCCAGCAGGCTGACCGATTCGTAGGCGTTCACCACGTTGATCACCTCGGTCATGCTCGCTTTCGCCTGCTTGGCGATCTCGTGCAGCGGCTGCAGCTCGCGCAGCAGGGCGGTGGAGACGCGGAAGGCCGCAGGGTAGTCGCGGGCGAGCTCAATGGGGCGCTCGATGCGGAATCGGCCGGCGGGATCGAGCTGGGACGACAACTTCCCGTTCGAGGTGAGATAGCGGACCTGCCAGCGCAGGCGGATCCACGGTTTCGCGGGAACGCGCGCGCGCACCGCGGCCAGCTCGGCGCTGGTCAACTGGGCGAAGGCCGCGCGCGGCAATTCCTGCAGGCAGTACAGCTCCAGCGCCGGCAGGTCGGCGTCCGAGTGATAGCTCTGGGCGACCGGATCGAGCACCAGCCAAGGCAGGCCCGGCATCTCGATGCGCTCGGGCGCGCCCAGCAACGGCTGCGTGAGGTAATCGATCAGCGGAAAGCGGCGAGTGTCCTGGGTGCTGACGCGCCGCAGGCTCGGGTCGATGTTGGGGGCTTCCCTGGCTTCCATCGCACGCAGGCGCTCGGCGGTCTCATCGATACGCGCCGCGGTCCGCAGCGTGGGCCCCTCGGTGAATTCGATCGCAGTGCCCTCGCCGATGCGATGGGGCACCAGGGCCTCGGCTGTGTTTGCGAGAGGGTCGCGCTTGAACAGCCCCTCGACGTCGTGCGCGCCGAAACCGCGGACGATTTCCGGCAGCTGGATGCTGGGCAGCCCGTCGTCGAGCGCAGCGGCAGGCTCCTCGCCGAGATCGAGGTCGAAAAAGTTCTCACCCTGGCTGACCACCTTGATCACCGCCTCGGCGGATGCAGCGGCCGGTGCAGGCGCGCACAGCAGGTTCACCATGCGGACGATGGCATCGAGCTTCAGCGGCCGGCGCAGAGCCCAATCCGGGCCGTCTTCGGTGCCCAGATCAACGATGCAGATGTAGGGGCGCTCGGCCTGCTGGGCGATGTCGCGCGCCGCCCGCCCCCACTCGGTCTCGGGGTCCAGCAGCACAAGATCAGGCGGCTCGGACTCGGAGAACTTCCAGCGCGACTTGAAGCGCGCGGCGCCCATACGGAAGAGCAGCCGAAGGCGCGCAACCTCTTCCTCGCTGCAGCCCACCGTGTCGATGATCTTTTCGCCGTTCTGCATGGAGCCTTCTGCCAATCCCTGTATCGCGCAATGAAGTCACCGTCGCCGGCGCGCCCGCAAGGGCCGCAGCGCCCGACTTTCCTACAATGCGGGGATGAAGCCAAGCGCCAACGACCCGACCCCCGACACCCTGCTGGCCCGCGCCCACGCCGAGTTCGCAGCACGCGCCGACGCTGACGCCCTGCGGACCGCAGAACAGGCGCTGGGGCTTCGGCCCGGCTGGCCGCCGGCCCTGCTGCTCCGGGCCAATGCAGGGCTGCGCCTGGGCGAACTCGACACAGCCATCGACGCCCTGCAGAAGCTGTGCCAGATCACGCACCCCACAGCGCCGCTGCTGAACGCGCTGGCCACCGCGCTCAACAACCGCGGCAGCCGCGCGCGACGCGCCGGCGACGAGCCCGCCGCCCTGCGCGATTTCGAGGCCGCCCTGCAGCACGCGCCCAGCCACGCGCTGGCGGGCTTCAATCGCGCCCTGTGCCTGTCGGCACTCGGCCGCCGCGAAGACGCCGAGCGCGCCCTGCGCGAGCACGTCTCGGCGCATCCGCAGGATCTCGAAGCGCGCGTGGAGTTGGCCCTCCTGGGGCCGGAATCGCCGCAGCGGGTCGCCGCCCTCGCAGCACTGCAGAGTCGCCCTGACTTCACCCAGCTGCCCGCCGAGCTGCGGCTGCGCGCCGAACGCGCCGGCACGGCGCCCGCGCGTGCGCTGCCGCCCCTGTTCGAGCTGGACGAGGAGGCGCGTCGCCGCTGGGCCTGGCCGCTCGGCGAGCAGCTGCGTCTGGACAACCACGCCGAGGCCGCGCGCCGCGCCTACGCCGCCTCGCCCTCGCGCGCGGACACGCCGCTGCGCGAGCGTCTGGCGGCCGCGCTGTCCGGGCCGATGGTGTACGCCGACACCGCGCAGCTGCAGGCCGAGCGCGCGCGCCAGCGCGAGGCGCTGCATGCACTGGCGCACACGCTGCAGCGCACCCCGCCGCGCGGGCAGACACTGGACGACCTCGCCTGGAGCCACTTCACGCTGGCCTACATGGGCGAGCACGACACCGCGTTGATGGGCGAGCTGGGCGCATTGATGCAGAGCGCGGCGCGAGCCGTGGCGCCAGGGTTGGATGAAGCACCGGCATGCGCCTACCCGATGCGGGTCGTACTGGTAGGCAGCGTGTTCCGCGACTGCACCGCCGGTGCCTACTTCGGCGGCTGGATCCGCTGGCTGCGCGAGGCCGGCTTCGAGGTCGTGCTCTACCAGCTCGGCCCGCACCGCGACGCCGAGACCGAGCGCATGGCCGCAATCGCCAGCCGCTTCCATTTCATCGACGAAGACACACCGCTCCCCGCCATTGCCCAACGACTGCACGCGGAACGCGCTGGCCTGCTCCTCTACCCTGAACTCGGCATGGATGCGCGGCTGTATCCGCTCGCCGCCCTGCAGCTCGCTCGCCGCCAGGCCATGGCCTGGGGACATCCGGTGACCTCGGGGCTGCGCAGCCTCGATGCCTGTTTCAGCTGCGCGGAGATGGAACCCGCCGACGCCGCGCAGCACTACCTCGAACCGCTGCGCCTCTTGCCCGGCCTGGGCGTGGACTACCGCCGCCCACCGCTGCCACCGCCCGCTCCCCGCGCCGAACTCGGCCTGCCCGAACGCGGCCCGCTGCTGCTGGCGCCGCAGTCGCTGTTCAAGCTGCACCCCGACAACGACGCGCTCTACGCCGAGCTGCTGCAGCGCCTGCCGCAAGCGAACCTGCTGCTGTTCGATGATCGAACCGCCTGGCGCGAAGCGCTGACGCAGCGCCTGCAGCGCGCCGGCGTCGACCTCACGCGCCTGCACTGGCTGGCCACGGGCAGCCGCGCCCGCTACCTGCAGATCAATGCCGCCTGCGACCTGATGCTGGACAGTCGCCACTTCTCCGGCGGCAACGCCAGCCTCGACGCCCTGCAGGCGGGCCTGCCCGTGCTGACCACGCCCGGCCGCTTCATGCGCGGCCGCCAGACCGCCGCCATGCTGGGCCGCATTGGCCTGCGGGAACGCCTGTGCGTGGAAGACCCCGCCCAGCTCGCCGACCGCGCGGTCGAACTGATCGCATCCGGCGAAGC
>JBKCVA010000171.1:0-26335 GCA_046318115.1 Lysobacterales bacterium
TCGCGCTGCAGGACACGCAGCGGTGCGGGCGGCAGGCTTGGATCGATCCAGAGGGTGATTTCGCGGTCCTTGTCGGTGCGGCGATGGTGCAGGGCGATGGCCTCGCGCTGGCCCATCGGCACGCTCACCGATTCCCTGCCGCGCACGCGGTACTCGACCGGATCGCTGTCGCCGCGGTTGACCATGTCGAGGCGGATGACGCCGTCGGCGCCCGCGCGCAGGCGTTGCGCCAGGGCGAGGTTGAGGATCTGCGGGTTGACCGTATCGGCGCCCAAGGGCGCGGGGCCGCGGTGTTCGGGCTTGGCGTCGCCGTTCCAGCGGACTTCGCCTGCGCTCCAGTCGAACTCGGTGCCGATGCTGCGGCGGCGCAGGCTGATGCCGCCCTCGGAGCGCGCGGACAGCGGTTTCAGGCGGCCATCGGGCAGGGCGTCGAAGTCGGTGCTTTCGGTCATCTCGAAGCCCGACAGCCGGGCCATGCCCGAAGTGCCGCGGACATCGCTGGTGAAGCGCCACTGGGCGCCGTCGATACGCTCCAGCCGCATCACCGCCTCGCCCTGCGCCTTGCCGTCGCGCAGCACCTCGTAGCGTGCCGTGAAAGGCTCCAGCGCGCCGGCCTGTGCGTGGCCGTCACTGGCGCCGAGCGCCAGCGCCGCGAGGGCGACAAATCGGAACAGACTCAGGCGCATACGTAGACCTCGCGGTCGCTCAGTTCATGGTGGGAGTCGAGAAAGCGAACGGCATCGCCGTGACGGATGCGTCCAGCGGCCAGCGCACGGATCGCCGCCAGCAGCAGGGGGCGTTCGACCCCGCGCACGCGCGCTTCCAGCGTGTGTTCGTCGTCGGTCGCATGCACCGGCACCCGTGCCTGCGCCATCACCGGGCCACCGTCGAGTTCGGCGGTTACCCAGTGCACGCTGGCGCCGTGGACTGAATCGCCCGCGTCCAGGCACTGGCGATGCGTGCGCAGACCGCGAAACTTGGGCAGCAGGGAAGGGTGCAGGTTGATCATCCGGTGCTCGAAGCGCAGCGCCACTTCGGCGCTGATGATGCGCATGTAGCCGGCACAGACGATGAGTTCGGGCTGAACCTCCTCGACCCGGGCAAACAGCGCATGGTCGTGCTCGACGCGCGACTCGAAGCCTTTGGGGCTGAGCGCGCAGACCGGAATGCCGGCGGCCAGCGCGCGTTCGAGCGCGCGCGCGCCGGGCTTGTCGGAGAACAGGCCAACGAAGTCGACATCGAGGCTGCCCGCGTCGCGGGCTTCGATCATCGCCTGAAGTGTGCTGCCCTCGCCCGAGGCCAGCACGGCCACGCGCAGGGTCATTGGCTTAGACGATCGTGACGCGGTGTTCGCCGCTGGCGGCGACCACTTCGCCGATGCGCCAGTGCTTCAGGCCGAGGCGATCGAGGTCGGCTTCGATCGCGCTGGCGGCAGCGGGATCGATCAGCAAGGTGTAGCCGATGCCGCAGTTGAAGGTGCGCCACATCTCACGCTGGGGCACGGCGCCCTCGCGCTGCAGCCAGTCGAACAGAGCGGGCAGGGCCCAGCTGCTGCTGTCGATGTGCAGGCCCAGGCCCTCGGGCACCACCCGGATGATGTTTTCTTCCAGCCCGCCGCCGGTGATGTGGGCCATCGCGTGGATGGCCTCGGCGCGCGCGCCTGGGTTGTGCTTGGCGAGCAGCTCCAGCACCGGCTTCACGTAGATCTCGGTCGGCGCCATCAGCGCATCGACCAGCTTCACGCCGCCGAGCTCCAAGTCGAAGGGCCGGCCGGCGCGATCGACAATGCGGCGGATCAGCGAGTAGCCGTTGGAGTGCGCGCCGCTCGACGCGATGACGAGGATGAGGGCACCGGCCTGGACCGCCGCGCCGTCGAGCAGGGCCGACTTCTCGACCGCGCCGACGCAGAAGCCGGCAAGGTCGTACTCGCCAGGCGGGTACATGTCGGGCATCTCGGCGGTTTCGCCGCCGATCAGTGCACAGCCGGCCAGCTCGCAGCCGCGGGCGATGCCGCCGACCACGCTCACTGTGGTCTCCACGTCGAGCTTGCCGGTGGCGAAGTAGTCCAGAAAGAACAGCGACTCCGCGCCCTGCACCAGCACGTCATTGACGCACATGCCGACCAGATCGATGCCGATGGTGTCGTGGCGATTCAGCTGCTGGGCCAGCTTGAGCTTGGTGCCAACCCCGTCGGTGCCGGAGACCAGCACCGGCTCGCGGTACTTGCCGGACAGGTTGAACAGCGCGCCGAAGCCGCCCAGGCCGCCCATCACTTCGGGCCGGAAGGTGCGCTTGACCAGGGGCTTGATGCGCTCGACAACGGTGTTGCCGGCGTCGATGTCGACGCCCGCATCGCGGTAGGTAAGGGGCTGCTGCGGGGTGTTCACAAGGGTGTCCTGGGCCGGCAGGAAAGCCGCGCATGATAGCAGCCGCCCCCGCCGCGCCGGTCCCTGCAGGCCCCAACGCGGGCCTCGGTTACCATGCTCGTCTGTTCAATCGCTGACTTCCGGGGCCTCTCCGTGCGCCTGCTCGTGCCGTTCCGTCACTCGCTTCGCCTGCCTGGGCTGCTGTCCGCGCTGATTCTGTGGGCCTGCTGCGCGCCCTTGGTGCTGGCACAGGCCATCGACCCGGCTGCGCTCTACGAAGGCGAGGCGGCGGTGCCCGATCAATCGGAAGAGGCCCGCAGCGCGGCACTTCCGGACGCGCTGGCGCGTGTGCTGGTCAAGCTCACTGGCAGCGAGGACACCCCGCTGCAGCCGGCCGTGCGCGAGCAGTTGGCCGGCGCCGCGGGTCTGCTGCAGCACTTCCGCTACCGCAGCGAAGTAGCGGTGCTCAACGGCCTGCCGGAGCAGCGTGCCGTGCTCGTCGCGCGCTTCGATCGCGCCAAGGTCGATGCGCTGCTCGGCAGTGCCGGTATCGCTTTCTGGCCCGGCCCGCGTCCGCCGCTGATGCTGTGGCTGGGCATCGACGATGGCCGCGGCCCGCGGCTGGTCAGCGAGGCCCAGGCCCAGGCCGTGGCTGCGCTCAGCGCGCGGGCGGCCAACGAGGGCGTCGGCCTGATCTTCCCTCTGCTCGATCTCGAGGACCAGGCGGCCGTCAGCGCGCAGGCGGTGTGGGACGAGAACGTCGCGGCCCTGGTCGCCGGCAGCGCCCGCTACGCCAGCCAGAGCCTGCTGTCCGGTCGCCTGGAGCGGGCCGGCAACGGCTGGCGCGCGAACTGGCTGGTGATCGATGGCGGCGACGTGTTGCGACGCTGGAGCGATGCCGGTGGCGATGCCCAGGCCCTGCTCGCCAGCGGCGCCAGCCAGGCCGTGGCGGCGCTGACCCAGCGCTATGCGGGGCTGGCAGCGCTGGGCGAGCCGGGGCGGTATGCGGTGCGCATCCAGGGCATCCAGAGCGGTGCCGACTACGCCCGCGTGGTCGCCTACCTGCGCTCCTTGAGTCTGGTCCGCGGCATCGAAGTGCGTTCGGCCGAGGACAGCGTGCTGGTGCTGATGCTTGACCTCGGGGCTGGCGTTGAGGCGCTGCAGCGGCTGGCCAGTTTCGGCCAGGTGTTGCGCCCGCTGGGCAGCAGCCCGGGAGGGGCCGCCGAGTTCCAATTGGAACCCTGAGCCGATTGATCCCATGACGGCCCTGCGCCATTTGCCGAATGCGCTGACGATCCTGCGCCTGCTGCTGGTGCCGCCGCTGGCGGTGCTGCTGCTGCGCGGCGAGTACGAATCGGCGCTGTGGGTGGCGGCCATTGCGGGGCTGACTGACGCGCTCGATGGCGCGCTCGCGCGGATGTTCCGCTGGCAGAGCTGGCTCGGCGGGGTGCTCGATCCGCTGGCGGACAAGCTTCTGGTGGTCACCGGCTACGCTTGTCTGTGGTGGCAGAACGTGATTCCGGATTGGCTGGCGGCCCTGGTGGCTTTGCGTGATCTGGTGATCGTCGCGGGCGCCACGGTCTGGCATCGACGCATCGAGCGCCTCACGCCCGCGCCCAGCCTGCTGGGCAAGCTCACGACGTTCCTGCAGCTCGTGTTCCTGCTGGCCTGTCTGATCCACGTAGGGTCACGTGCCGATTTCGGCCACGTCCTGCCGCAGCTCGCGGCGGTCACTGGGCTCGCCACCCTGCTCAGCGGCATTGATTACGTCTGGCGCTACGGCCGCCGCGCCCGCGCTTCGCTTGGAGCTCCGCATGACTGATACCCACAAGTGGCAGCTGCTGGCGTTGACCGTGCTGCTCGGCGGCCTGCTCTACCTGCTGGCGCCAGTGCTCACGCCCTTCGCTGCGGCAGCGCTGTTCGCCTATCTCGGTGATCCGCTGGTCGACCGGCTGGAGGCGCGCAAGCTGTCGCGCGGCAGCGCCGTCGGCATCGTATTCCTGCTGATGACGCTCGTCGTCGTCGGCGCGGTGCTGCTGCTCATTCCCATGCTGCGTACGCAGATGGCCGCCTTCGGCGAGAAACTGCCGGTGTTCGCCGAATGGGTACAGAACGTCGCGCTGCCCTGGATCGAAGCGCAGACCGGTTTCGGACTGGATCATCTGAAGACCGAGAATCTGGTCGCGCTGGCCAAGGACTACTGGCAGGAGGCCGGGCAGGCCGCAGGTCAGGTGTTCACGCACCTGTCGCGGTCCAGTCTTGCGGTGCTGGGCTTCTTGGCCAATCTCGCGCTCATTCCGGTGGTGAGTTTCTACCTGCTTCGCGACTGGGATGTGCTGCTCGGCCGCGTGCGCGAGCTGTTGCCGCGCACGGTCGAGCCGACCGTGGTCAAGCTCGCGGGTGAAGCCGATGCCGTGCTGGGCAGCTTCCTGCGCGGCCAGCTCAGCGTGATGCTTTCGCTGGGCGCGATCTATTCGATCGGCCTGTGGCTGGTCGGCATCGACCTCGCCCTGCTGATCGGCATGCTCGCAGGACTGGTCAGCTTCGTGCCCTATCTGGGCATGATCATCGGCCTCGGCGCCGCACTGATCGCGACGCTGGTCCAGCATGGCGATCTGTTCCACATCGTGCTGGTCTGCGCGGTGTTCGGCGCCGGCCAGACGATCGAGAGCTTCATCCTCACGCCCTGGCTGGTGGGCGACAAGATCGGCATGCATCCGGTCGCGGTGATCTTCGCGATCATGGCTGGCGGCCAACTGTTCGGCTTTCTCGGCGTGCTGCTGGCCCTGCCGGTGGCCGCGGTGGTGATGGTGGTGCTGCGCTGGCTGCATGCGCGCTACACCGAAAGTTCGCTGTATGGCGGCGACGGTGGTCCGGGGCGTGGGGGTGGACACCGTGCCAAGGGCTCGGAGCTTCCCAGCGCCGCCGCCGCTGCGGAGGTGTCGCCGAGAAACGTGCGCCCGCCGATCGACAGCGATGCAGCCACCTCCAACGAGACGCCTCCGGGCCCGCGCGAGGGCAGCGGAAAGCGTCGCCGCCGTCGCCGCGGGCCGCGCGGCGGCGGAGACCGCCCGGCGTGAGCGTGCCGCAGCTCCCGCTGAACCTGCGGGCGCCGCAGGTCGCGGGCTTCGAGGACTTCGAAGGCAGCGCGGAGGCGGTTGCGCAACTGCGCTCATGTGCGCGCGGTCAGTACGCAGGGCATGTGTTTCTGGAGGGGCCGCCGGGCAGCGGCCGCAGCCATCTGCTGCTGTCCGCAGTGGCCGAAGCCCGGCGTTCAGGGCGCGAGGTCCACTACCTGCCGCTGGCACTGCTTGGCCCGCGAGCGTTCGATGCACTGCAGGCGCTCGAGGGGCTTGGCCTGGTGGCGATCGACGATCTGCAGTCGGTGGTCGGCGACCGCGGGCTTGAGATCGAACTGTTCGCCCTGCACAACCGGGTCCACGATCAGGGTGGCCAGCTTCTCTATGCGGCCGATGCGTCGCCGCAGGGCCTTGCGCTCGCGCTCCCCGACCTGCGCTCGCGGCTGCAGCAGTGCAGCCGCTTCTCGTTGGGCGTGCTGGATGATGAAGGCCGACGTCGCGTGCTCAAGCGGCGCGCGCACGCGCGCGGCCTCGAGCTCGACGAGCCCGTGCTCGACTACCTGTTCCGTCGCCATTCCCGTGACCTGCAGGCCCTGACCCGCCTGCTCGACCGGCTGGACAGCGAGAGCCTGGCCGCCCAGCGGCGCATCACCGTGCCGTTTCTCCGCAGTCTGTTGGAGACCGTTCCCGCGGCGCCGACGAACGGGCTGAAGGGAGCGGGTCGGCAGTAGGGAAGTGCAGGGGGGCTGCTAGACTCGTCCGGTCTTCCGACCGCCACGTGAGCCCTGTCCATGGCCCAGCGTCACACTGCGCGTTACGTCCTGTTTTGCGTGCTCGGGCTGCTCGCCCTCGGCACCGTCTCCCGCCTGCAGGCAGCGCCCGAGGTCGAGCGTGACCCTGCGCTTGAGGATCGCGCCCGCGACGAGCACAGCTACGCGGAGCCCGAGAAAGTGCGCATTCGGGATCTCGCGCTGAACCTGCGCGTCGACTTCGATACTCGAACCTTGCGCGGCTCTGCCGACTACGCGCTCGACTGGCAGGACGAGAAGGCCCGCACGCTGGTGCTCGACACCCGTGATCTCAGCATTGACAAGGTGCTGGGCCGGCGCGCCGATGGTCTGTGGCGTCGGCTCGACTTCAAGCTCGCGGCGCCCGATCCGGTGTTCGGTTCGGCGCTTCGCATCAAGATGCGCCGGCAGTACGAAGTGGTGCGGGTGCGCTATCGGACCTCGCAGAGCGCTTCCGGCCTGCAGTGGCTGGAGCCGGCGATGACCGCCGGCGGCAAGCAGCCCTTCCTGTTCAGCCAGTCGCAGGCGATCCACGCGCGAAGCTGGGTGCCGCTGCAGGACACGCCCGGCGTGCGCTACACCTACAGCGCCGTCGTGCACACGCCGCCCAACCTGGTTGCGCTGATGAGCGCCGACAATCCGGTGAGCCCGGTGCGCAACGGCCGCTACGTTTTCCGCATGTCGCAGCCGATCCCTTCCTACCTGATGGCGATCGCAGTGGGCGACCTCGCCTTCAAGCCGATCTCTGCGCGTGCCGGGGTCTGGGCCGAGCCGGCAACGCTGGACGCGGCGGTGGCGGAGTTCGCCGACACCGAGCGCATGATCGCGGCCACCGAAGCGCTGTACGGGCCCTATCGCTGGGAGCGCTACGACCTCCTCATCCTGCCGCCCAGCTTCCCGTTCGGCGGCATGGAGAATCCGCGCCTGTCCTTCATCACCCCGACGGTGATGGTTGGCGACCAGTCGCTGGTCAGCCTGATCGCGCACGAGCTGGCGCACTCGTGGTCCGGCAACCTCGTGACCAATGCGAGCTGGAAGGACATCTGGCTCAACGAGGGCTTCACCAGCTACGTCGAGAACCGCATCGTCGAGGCGCTGTACGGCGTCGAGCGCGCGCAGATGGAGAGCGTGATCGAGCAGACCAGCCTGCGCCGTGCGCTGGCCGATCTTGATGAAAGGGACCAGACGCTGGTCTTGCCGCCGCTCGATGGCCGCGACCCGGACGATGCGCTGTCGCCGGTGGCCTACATCAAGGGTGCGTGGTTCCTGAGCTTCCTTGAGCAGCGCTATGGTCGCGAGGCCTTCGATGCCTTCCTTCGCGGCTACTTCGATCGTTTCGCTTTCCAGAGCATCGACAGCGGCGCCTTCGTCGCCCATCTTCGCGAGACGCTGATGGCCGCTCGGCCGGAGGTCGTCAGCGAGGCGGAACTGCGCGCCTGGCTGTTCGAACCCGGCGTGCCCGCGTTCGCGGTGGCGGCCAGCTCGGGACGCTTTGACGCCGTCGACGCTGCTCGCACACGCTTCCTCGAAGGCAAGACCGCCGCCAAGGAACTGGACACCGCGCAGTGGAGCACCCAGGAGTGGCTGCATTTCCTCGAGGGTATGCCGGACGTGCTTGAGAGCGCCCAGCTGATCGCGCTTGACGAGGCCTTCCGTTTCACGGGCACGGCCAACGGCGAGTTCGCGATGCGCTGGTATCCGCTGGCCGAGCGCAGCGGCTACTTCGAGGCGCGCCCGGCGATGGCCGAGTTCCTGAAGCGCATCGGCCGGCGCAAACTGATCCTGCCTGTCTACGCCGCGCTTGCCGCCAGCCCTGAGGGCAAGGAGTTCGCCCGCGCGGTGTTCGCCGATGCGCGGCCGGGCTACCACCCCATCACGGCAGCCTCGGTCGAGGCCGCGCTGAAGTAGGGCGATGGCCGCGAGTCGCCGCCGCAGCCTTCGACGTTCGCGCCGGGCGCTGTGGCTGGCGCTGCTGGTGTTGCCCTTGTTGGCCTATCTGGCATCGGGGCTGCTTGCACCGCAGTGGCTCCTGCAGGCGGCGCTGCGGCTGGATGCCTGGCGCAGCGATGCCGAGCGCATCGAACTGCAGGTGGACGGCGAGCGCTGGGTGCTGCTCCAGCGCGGAGCCCTCGATCCCGCACAGCCGGTCTGGCTGCTGCTGCATGGGTTTACCGGCAGCAAAGAGAACTGGCTGCCGCTGTTGCGCGCGTTGCCGGCGGATGTGCCGGTGCTGATGCCCGATCTGCCGGGCTGGGGCGAATCAGAGCGTCGGGCCGGCATTGACTACGGCTACGCCGCGCAGGCCGCGCGCGTGGCTGCGCTGATCGAAGCGCTTGAACTGACGCAAGTGCATCTGGTCGGCCATTCGATGGGCGGCGGCATCGCCGCGCTGGTCGCGGCGCGGCATCCGCGGGGCCTGCGTTCGGTCACCCTGATGAGCGCGGCCGGTGTGCGCTTCCGCGACAACGCCTTCGGCGCGGCGGTTCTGCGCGGCGCGCACCCCTTCGCCGTCGCCAGTGGCGATCAACTCGATGCCTATCTCGCCCTGGTTTTCCGCGAGCCGCCGCTGCTGCCCTGGCCGCTGAAGTCCGCTCTCGTCGAGCGCCGGGTCCGAGACGATGGATTCGAGCGCCAGGTGCTTGATGCGATCGCGCGCGGGCCCGAGGCTTTCCTCCCCGGCGAGTCCGCCGGCGCGATCGCGCTGCCGACCCTGGTGCTGGGCTGTGCCGCCGATCCGGTCGTGGACCCGAGCGCGGCCGAGCTGTACGCGCAGCGAATCGCAGGCGCTCAGCGCATCACCTTCGACGGCTGCGCGCACATGCCGATGATGGAGCTCCCGGCGGCCGTCGCGGAGGTGCTCCGGCGATTCTCGGGGATGCGCGGATGAGCACGATCGACTGGGCCGAAGTGCGTCGACTGTTCGATGCCGTGTGCGAGCTGCCGCCCGAGCAATGGCGCGAGGCTCTGCACTCGTCGGGGGCCACCGAGGCCGTCGCCGCCGAAGTGCTTGCGCTCTGCGATGCGCAGACCCGCGGCATCGGTCTGCCGCAGCCGGTGGCCGCGCTGCTGGCCAGCCTCGATCCCGAGCTGGCGCCGGGCACGCGCCTCGGGCCGTGGCGGATTCTCGGCACGCTCGCCGAGGGCGGCATGGGCCGCGTGTACCGCGCCGAGCGCGCCGACGGCCAGTACCAGCTGCAGGTGGCGATCAAACGTCTGCGCGCCCTGGGCCAGCCGGGCGAGAGCCTGATGCTGGTGCGCGAGCGTCAGATCCTGGCCGACCTCGCGCATCCCAACATCGCGCGCCTGCTCGACGGTGGCACCAGCCCCAACGGCCAACCCCATCTGGTGATGGAGTTCATCGAGGGCGAGCGCATCGATCGCTGGTGCCGCGCGCAGGCGCTCGACCTGCCGGCGCGGCTGCGCCTGTTCCAGCAGGTCTGCCGCGCGGTCGCGCACGCGCACCGGCATCTGGTCCTGCACTGCGACTTGAAGCCTTCCAACATTCTGGTGCGCAGCGACGGCTCGCCGGTGCTGCTCGACTTCGGCATTGCCCGCCTCGCCGGCAGTGCCGATGCCGAAGGCCAGGGCTACATGACGCCGCGCTACGCCAGCCCCGAGCAGAAGCGCGGCGAGCCTCTTTCGGCGGCCAGCGACATCTACAGTCTCGGCCTGATCCTGTCCGAGTTGGTCGCACCCGGTGACCCGGGTGCGCTCAGCGATCCGTCGACGTCGACGCCGCCGACCCAGCCGCCCAGTGGCCGCGCGCGGCGCAGCGGTCTGCCCTGGGCCCGGCGCCTGCGCGGCGACCTTGACGCGATCGTGATGCGCGCCTGCGCCGCCGAGCCCGACCGACGCTACGCCAGCGCCGAGGCCCTGGCTGAGGACATCGATCGCCACTTCGAGTACCGGCCGGTGTCACCGCTCGCGCAGCGGCGGGGCTATCGGCTGCGGCGCTTGCTGAGACGGCGTTGGCCGGCGTTCGCGGTGGGCGGCGTGCTGCTCGCCATGGCACTGGGCTTCACCTTGAGCCTGCAGCAGCAGCTCGTGCGAGCGCAGGCGGCCGAGCGCGCGGCGCGGCTGGAAGCGGAGAGCAACCGCGAAACGGTCGATTTCCTTCTGGCGGTGTTCGAGCACGCCGATCCCGAGGCCGGCGAACGCGCCGACACCACCGCGCGCGATCTTGTCGATGCCGCCCGCGCCGAACTGGAGCAAAGCCTCGATCGCCAGCCAGGCCTCAAGCGTCGGCTGGCGGTCACGCTGGGCCGCATCTACGACCGCATTGGCCTGCCTGCGGAATCGCTGGCCCTGCTGCGCATGGCAGACGCCTTGGCGCCCGCGGATCTCGAAGTGACCGAGCGTCTGCTGCTGATGGATTCATTGGCGCATGCGCTGAATTCGCTGGGCCAGCGTCCCGAGGCGCTGCGGATCGCGGAGGCCGCGAGCGCGCTGGCGCAGTCGCGACTGCCGCCGCAGCATCCCGCACTGGCCAATGCGCTGAACATGCAAGGCCTGCTGCTGGACGCCGACCGTCGCAGCGAGGAGGCGGTGACGCTGCTGCAACGCGCGCTGGAGATCCGGCTTGCGGCGTTCGGCGAGCAGCACATCGAGACCGCGGCGACTCTGCACAACCTCGGCCTCACCGCGCGCCGGCTTGGCCGGCTCGATGAGGCCGAGGCCTGGCTCGAGCGTTCGCTGGCGGCCAAGCGCGCCCTGGTGCCGGAGGGCCATCCCCGCGTGCTGACCAGCCTGGAGGTGTTGGCCAACGTGTATCGCGATCGCGGTGAGCTGGCGCGGGCGGTCGAGGGCTTCGAGCAGCAGCGCGAGCTGCGCGTGCGCGCACACGGTGCCGACAGCGTGCGCGTCGCCAACATCACCAACGAGTTGGGCACCGGGCTGCATGACCTCGGGCGCTACGTCGACGCCGAAGCGGCCTATCGCGAGGCCCTGCGCATCAACCGCTTGCGCCGCGGCGTCGATTCTGCGGACACGGCCGTGGTGATGAACAATCTCGCCAGCCTGCTGGAGGATCGCGGCGATCTCGAGGGCGCCGAGCCGCTGCTGCGCGAGTCCCTGCGTATCCGCGTCGCGGTGCTCGGCCCCGAGCACCTGTCGACCGCCCGCGCCCACAACAATCTGGGGCGCCTGCTGATGCTGCGCGGTCGCTTGCCCGAGGCCCGCGCCGAGCTTGCGCGCGCGCTGGAATTGCGACAGCGGCTGCTGCAGCCGCCGCACATCGAACTGCTTGGCAGCCACCTGCTGCGTGCGCGGCTCACCTTGCGCGAGGGTCGAGACGATCTCGCCCGTGCCTCGTTTGCCGAAGCGCAGAGCCAGTTCATCGCGCTGGGCTCGCCCGATCCGCTGCTGGGATTGCGCATGCTGCAGGCCGAAATCGAACTGGCCGCGGCGCTCGGCGAGCGCGAGCGACAGCGCGCCGCGCTGGACAGGGCCGTGGCCCTCGCCGCCGAAACGCTGCCCGAGGGCCATCCCCGCTGGGCGGAGTTCGTCTGGCAGCGCGCACAGGCGTTTCCGGTCGGAGAGGACGAGCAGGCCGCGGTCGAGCGCGCTCGTCAGGTGCTGCGGATGGCGCGGGTGGCGCAGGCGTCCCTGCAGCGGGATGCATCAGCGCGCTGAGGCTAGGCGATCCGCGGCAATCCCGATGTCGGGCTCAGGGCGAGGGCGTGGGGCTCTCAGGTCCAGCGCGTGGATCGGAGCGAATCGATGGTGCTTGGCCAGACGCCGGATTCTGTCGAGCCGTCCGCGTGCCTCGCCAGTCGATGAGCCCGCAGACCGGTGCGCGTCGACGCAGTGCGCGGCCCATCGGTTCCAAAACGGTTTTTTCGCAGGGGCGAGTGGCGGGCACGGCGGATCGACTCTCCGCTGGGGGCGTGTCGGCTTGCGTGCGGGCCTGGGTGGCCGCGGAGTGAAGAGATGGCCTCAGCGCCATGGCGTGACCTTGCGGGGGCTCCGCGGGTGGGGCTGGGCGGGCACGGCGATGGGCGGTGGGATGAGCTTCGCGGCAGCCGCCGTCGCGACGCTGCGAGGGCTCAGCAGGCGCAGACGTGGCTTGCGGGTTTCACGCTGGAACATGCGGCTGTCCTCATGCGGTCTGCCGCGCGGCGGGGATGCGCGCGGCAGACTCAGTGGACACGTCGCGGCGGTCGCTCAGGCGACACAATCGGGCGATTCGCGGGCAGTCCGGACGGCCCAGGCGTCAGGCGATCGCATCTTCCCCATCTCGTGCCGAGCGCGTCACGGGGCGTCGCCGGCACGGGCTGCCAGAGGCGGCCGCAGCGAGCGGAGGGTTTCCATGCGCTCTCAGTCTTCCTCCCAGCGCAGGCGCAGGGGGCCGATGCCCATGCCCGTCGCCGACAGGCTGACGCGGGTAGCCTGCGTCCTCTCGATCAGCAGCCGACCGCCCTCGGCCGCCAGCGCGATCGCATCCCGACCACAGTACGCGAGCGCGCGTGCCGCCGCTCGCGTGGCCCCGGGTTCCAGCGCGCCTCCTGCATCAGCGGAAACGTCGGGGTCTGCCTCCGGCGCCTGGGCTGACCGCGGTTGTCCGGAGCTGGCCTCGGCGATCGAGGAGCCCGCGCTCTGTTCCTCCAGACAGGACAGGCTGGCGGGGTCGTCCAAGGCGCTGTCCTGCGCATCCACCCGAAGCCGAACAGCGGGACCCAGGCGGAACACCTCGGCCTCCAGTGCCCCGTCTGGCGTCCCGGGTTTCCGCTGAAAGACCCAGCCGCCTTCGCGACCCAATGCAGTGACGCGGCGATGATCGGCGTGACTGTCGATCTGCAGCGCGCTGGCTTCATCGGCACCGTAGCCAAGGCGCGCCCCCGTCTGCGCCAGCAGCCGCAGCAGCCGGGGCTCGCGGGCGCGCTCCGAGAAATGGGTGTCGACGATCGCCTCCGTGGCCAGACCCAGGCCGCCCTCCGCCCAGTAGCTGAGCTGTTCCTCCTCCTGTGCGCTGCAGAGGCCAGCCCGTGCGCAGCCGGGCGCTGGCGGCGCCGCGCTGCGACCCGCCGCACGCAGCGCTGACGCTGGACTGCCGTTGGTGAGCATGGCGGCGCCGGACTGCACAGCCGCACCGGCGCTGGTTCCGCCGACCACCAGATCGCCGCGCGCATGTGCGCGGCGCAGCACCTCCAGCCAGGGTAGAGGCCCTCCGTCCGGGCCGAAGAAGGCCTGGCGCAGCCGCCACTGGTCGCCGCCGGCGAAAAAAATCGCCTGCGCGGACGCGATCGATTCGCTCAGAGTCTCCGGCCGCAGGCAGGCCTGCTGCTGCTGCGCATGCAGATCGGGATACACCTGCTCTCGCGCGTGCAGGCCGAGGACGCGGGCCCGGTGTTGGACGAGTTGGCAGTCGGCCGTCGCAATCGCACCTGCCAGCGCAGCGTCGAGCGGCAGCCATTCGGCGTCAGCGCCCAGCGCCGCGAAGGCGGAGCGGTAGAAGTCGACGGCCTCCATGGGGTCCAGGGCGGAAGCGGTCACCACCAGTACACGCGGCGAGCGGCGACCGCTGCGTGATGCCGCCGCCTCGACGACGGCTCGAAAAACGGTTGCGCCGTGGGGTTCGCGCGACAGCTTCGGATGCGCGGATTCCCGCAGGCGCTGGCCG
Organism: Lysobacterales bacterium; assembly: GCA_046318115.1. Classification (GTDB taxonomy): domain Bacteria; phylum Pseudomonadota; class Gammaproteobacteria; order Xanthomonadales; family Xanthomonadaceae; genus Aquimonas. Next base: position 13,853 of record JBKCVA010000171.1, read on the forward strand.
TCGGCGTGGATCTGCGGCACTTCCAGAGCGCTCAGGACCTGTGCCCGCTCGGGGTCGCTCAGCCGCTGCCACGCGCTCTGCCGAGCCGCCGCACAGGGCGTGATTGAATCGCCAGAAAGACAGCGCTTGAACAGTATGTCTTCCAACGCGGTGGTATCGAGAGGCGATTCGAGCGAGGTCTCCCCGGCGCTCGCGAGCACCGTCTTCAAATGGAAGCCAAGCTGACGTCTCTGGTCGTTCCATGGCGCGCTCAGTTCGAGCAATGCAAGGGCTTGAGGGGTGATCCGATAGCGTGGTGGCGTGCGCGCTCCGGCGTCGCGAGAGGGTGTTTCGATGCAGTCGCGCGGGGCAAGGTCCGAACAGATCGGAAGGGAGCCTCCAGCGAGGATGAGCGTGGAGGTGGAGTGTTCTGTCGGTGAATCAGACCGGGCATCGCCCGCGCCCCGCGCGGGCGTCATCAGGATGCAGATCAGCAGTGTCGCGAAGCTCAGTCGCAGAGAGGTGTTCATGCGATTCAAGGTAGTGAGCAGCTGCACTCTCATGCAAGTGCAGTCTTGCGAAGCCTTGGCGCGCGCAGGCAGCGGTGACTTGACGGAGTGCGAAGGGCGGCGTAATGCTTCGCCGCGTTGTCCTCTGATCTGCGCCCATGTCGAAGCCGCGTCTCCACATCCGGCACATCGCGCGCACCTACTACTTGAGCGAGTGGTGGGACGAGTAGGCGTTTCCCTGCGCCTGGCCACTGCGGCCTTCATCCAGCATCGGCACTGACGCGTCGCCTCCTGCACGGGCAGGCGCACGCATGCACTCACGTGTGCCTGCTGCAAACGTCCGAACTGCCCGCGATCCGCCTGAAACGGCGGCGGGCATCCGTGGGGAAACACCAATGCGCAAGCTGCAAACCCTGTCGGCCGCCGTCACCGCGGCCCTGTGCACTCTGTCCTTCGCTGCACCGGCCCTTGGCCAGGGCGCGGCCGAAGAAGCCGCCCAGACCGAGCCGGCCGAGACCCTTGACGCGATCGTGGTCACCGGCACCAACATCCGCGGCATCGACCTGCAGGAGGGGCAGCCTGTCACGGTCATCGACGCCGAGGACATCCGCCAGTTCGGTGCGGTGACGGTGGGCGATCTGGTCGCCCAGTTGGCCGAAAGCCGCGGCGGCACTGGCACCTTCAGCACCGCGAATTCCGGTGCGCTGCAGGCTGACACCCCCGCCGGCGCGGCCGCCGTCTCGCTGCGCGGGCTGGGTACGGCCTCCACGCTCACGCTGGTCAACGGCCGCCGCATCGCGGTGTCGTCGTTCGCCTCGGGCTCGGAGAACTTCGTCGACATCAACGCGATCCCGCTGGCGGCCATCGACCGCATCGAAGTGCTCACCACCGGTGCTTCGGCGATCTACGGCGCCGACGCGGTCGCCGGGGTGGTGAACTTCATCCTGCGCGATGACTTCGACGGCCTGCGCCTGTCGGCGAGCCTCGGTGATTCCGAGGCCGCCACGGACGAACTGCGCGCCAATACGAATCTGGTGGCCGGCTATGTTGGCGAGCGCTCGCGCGGCATGCTCGTGTTCGACGCCTTCAAGCGCAACGCCCTGTACGACCGTGATCGTGCCATCACCGCGGTCGAGCCGAGGCCCTCGCAGCAGGGCATCTTCCCCAGCTTCAACGATCTCGCTGACATGCCACTCGACCTGGTCGAAGCCGGCTGCCCGGACGCCCAGCGCTTCGACGGTCGCCCCGGTTTTCCCGCCAGCCGCTTCGGCGCTTATTGCGCGGTCAACCGCAACGCCTTCACCCCGACCGACCCCGAAACCCAGCGCTACGGTCTCTACACGACTTACCAGTACGAAATCGCCGACGGCGCCGAGTACTTCACCGAGTTCGCCCTGCAGCGCAACCGCTCGCGTGCGGCGAGCGCGCCCGCGCCCTGGAGCGAGGAAGAGATCGCCTTCAACCACCCGGGCATGCCGGCCGAACTGCGTGCCCGGCTGATTGCAGCCGGTGCGGATCCGCGCTTTCCGATCTTCGGCTGGGGGCGCTTCCCGGACGCCCGTGAGATCGAGGTGACCACGCGCAGCTGGCGCTGGCTGAACGGCCTGCGCGGCAGCGCTGGCGCCTGGGACTGGGAGACCACGGCGACCGTGTCGCGCAGCCGCTCGAACCAGAACGCGGTCGCTGGCATCTACGGCGTCGAGCGCTTCCGTGCCGCTCTGCAGGGGCGCTTGTGTGCGAGCGGGGCGACCACCTGCAGCGCGACCAGCGGCGGATTGTTCTACAACCCCTTCGGTGGTCAGGCGGGCAACAGCGCGCAGGTGCTCGATCTGCTGCGCGAAGAAGTGCCGCGCGATGGCCAGTCCGACCTGCTGGCCTTCGATGCCAAGCTCTCGCGGTTGTGGGGTGAGCTTGCCGGCGGCAGCATCGGCTGGGCCTTCGGCCTTGAAGGACGCCGAGAGGACATCGAGGATCGTCCCTCGCCTCTGGCGACGCTCGATCCCGACACCGGCGAGGTGCCGGTGTACGGCTTCGGCTCGACGGCGGTGCAGGCCGATCGCAGTCAGCAGGCGCTGTACGCGGAGGTCTTCCTGCCCTTCACGTCGGCGCTGGATCTGCGCCTCGCCGCACGCTATGACCACTACAGCGACTTCGGCGGGGACTTCAATCCGGCGCTCAGCCTGCGCTGGCAGCCCCATGACAACGTGGTCCTGCGCAGCGGCTGGAACACCTCCTTCCGCGCCCCTTCGCTGGCCCAGGTCGGCGCCGGCACCACGCTTGGCTCAGGCGCCTTGCCCTGTTCGCCGGGCAGCGAGTTCTTCCAGAACTTCTGCGGCGGCTTCAGCGGCGATGACGGCTATCTGTCGGAGATCTATGGCAACCCGGATCTTGAAGCAGAAACCTCCAGCGCCTGGTATCTGGGCAGCGCGTTCAGCTTTGGCGAGCGCACCACGCTGACGCTGGACTACTGGAACTTCGATCAGAAGAACCTTGTCGACATCGACGATCTCGAGCTCTTCCGCCGCGCGCTCAGCGATCCCTCCCTGATCTCGCGCACGGCCGATCTGCCCAGCGGTCGACTGGGCATCGGCATCCGCAACGGTCGCATCGGCGGCAACGTCGAGCAGGTCAACCTGCAGCTGATCAACGTGGGCCGGCAGCGCACTGACGGCATCGACATCGGTTTCGAACATCGCTTCGATGAGCGCGGCTGGGGCCGTCTGCGCCTCATCGCCGATGCGACCTGGGTCAACAGCTTCGAGCGCAGCGAGTCCTGTGGCGGCAGCGACAGCCGCCGCGGCGCGGGTGCCTGCCGGGACGGCCAGCGTCTGGTCGAACGCGTCGGTGAGTTCCGCTATCCCGAATGGACGGTCAACGCCGGCTTCGCCTGGTCGCGCGGCGACAGCTTCGCCCGCTTCTTCGCCAACTACGTCGACGGCTTCTACGACGACGACCAGCGCGCCGAGGTGCCGGCGGAGCGTCGCGTCGGTTCGTGGACCACGCTCAACCTCACCGTGGGCCGCGACTTCGGCGAGCACCAGTCGATGAGTCTGAACATCCGCAACCTGGCCGACCGCGACCCGCCTATCGCGCTGGGCTCGGCCACCAATGTGGACTTCTACAACCACAACACCTTGGGCCGGTTCTGGACGCTGGACTACGTGTATCGGTTCTGAGCCCGAAGACGCAGGCGCCGAAGATCCGTTCTCCGGATCTTCGACCCGATGGTCTGCGCTTCGGCAACGCAGGCCGTCGTTCGTCGGGAGCCGGCGACCCCCACGCCCGGCTCCCGCGACTGTTTCGGCGATGAGCCCCGTCCACCCAGGGTGGGCCCTGGCCCGCCGGGGTCTTTGGCGGCCCCACTGCGTGTGGGCTGCAGTCCGCGTGCTCGCGCGCAGCGTGCGCTTCGCGGGGAGCTCCGTGGTTGGCGGGAGCATGGCCTGCGGTGGGTCAGGGCCTCGCCCCATGTGCCCGCGATGTTGCGTGAAGTGAGCGGGCGCGATCCAGGACGAGTTCGGCGTGCCACTTCGGTCTTGCGGCCGCTTGCCTGCCTGTGTTCCTGTCCACCGCCTCCGCTTTTGTCTCTGCCTCTTTCCTCGCCTGCCGGGAGAACCGATTGAACGCGAGCCCCGAACCCAAGGGCCTCAATACCCTGCTGCTGCTGTTCCTGGTGGCGCTCGGCTTCAGCGCGGTGAGCCTGCTGGTGCCGGCCGGGCAATTCGCGCCGGGCCAGCCGTTGTCCCTGGACAGCTTCAGCCTGGTCCAGCCCGAGCATGGCCTGAGCCTGTTCTCGGAGGGCAAGGGGCCGGGCTTCCTCAACTTCCTGTTCGAAGGCTTCGCCTCGGGCAGCCGTACGGGCGCTGCGATCGGCGTCATCGCCCTGGTCTTCATCATCGGCGGCAGCTTCGCCGTGGTGCAGGCCTCAGGCGCGATCGATCGCGGCCTGCTGCGTCTGATCGCCATCACCGGCAGCCGCGACTGGCTGCTGCTCAGCGTGCTGTTCATCGCCTTCTCGCTGGGCGGCGCGATCTTTGGCATGGGCGAAGAGACGATCGCCTTCATCGCCCTGCTGTTGCCGCTGACCGATCGCCTCGGCCTGCCGCGCGCCTCGGCGGTGATGTGCACCTACATGGCCAGCCAGATCGGATTCGCCACGTCGTGGACCAACCCGTTCAGTGTGCTGGTGGCGCAGGGCATCGCCGGGCTCGATCCGCTGTCGGGCGCCGACTTCCGCATGGCCATGTGGGCCTGCTTCACCGCGGTGGGCATCGCCTTCACGCTGCGCTACGCGCTGCGCCATCGCAGTGCGCAGCGGGCGGGTGCGGGCGAGGTCGCTGAACTGATCCGCGCCGAGCCACTGCGCTGGGCGGATCGCGCCATCCTGCTCGCGGTGCTGGCCACGGTCGTGTGGATCGTCTGGGGCGTGAGCCAGCGCCAGTACTACCTGCCCGAGATCGCCGCGCAGTTCTTCACCCTCGGTCTGGTCAGCGGTCTGATCTGCTTCATCGACCGCAGGCTGGGTGCCAATCGCATCGCCGAAGTCTTCACCGACGGCGTGCGTTCGATGGTGCCGGTGGCCCTGGTCATCGCCGCGGCCAAGGGTCTGCTGTGGCTGCTGGGCGGTACCGATCCGCACACGCCTTCGGTGCTCAACACCTTTCTCTATGCGATGGCCTGGGTGTTCGAGGGGGCACCGCCGATGCTGGCGGCGTTGGGCATGCTTGGCCTGCAGTCGGGCTTCAACTTCTTCGTGACTTCGGGTTCCGCGCAGGCGGCGATCACCATGCCGCTGATGGCTGGCCTGGGCGATCTGGTCGGGGTCACGCGCCAGGTCTCGGTGCTGGCCTTCCAGCTCGGCGATGGCCTGACCAACCTGGTCGTGCCGACCTCGGCCTTGCTGATCGGTGCCACCGGGGTGGCCGGGCTCAGCTGGGCGGAGTGGCTGCGCATCGTCTGGCGCTTCGAGCTTCTTCTTCTGGCCATGGCGGCGGGCTTCGTCGCGCTTGGCGTACTGACGGGATATCAATGATGCTGCTGGAAGAACGCGACACCCCGCTGCTGATCACCGATGCGGAGGTGTTCGCGCCCTCACCGATGGGGCGCAAGGATGTGCTGGTGGCGGCCGGCCGCGTGCTGGCGATCGGACGTGATCTGCAGCCCGGCAATGCGCTTCCGCTGCGGCGCATCGAGGCGCGCGGTCGCCTGCTGGTGCCGGGCTTCGTCGACAGCCTGGTGCACATCGGTGGCGGTGGCGGCGAGGGCGGCTTTGCCACCCGCGCGCATCCGCTGCGCGCCGAAGACGCGCTGCGCGCGGGCGTCACCACGCTGATCGGCGCCCTTGGCACCGATGAAGTCACCCGCAGCCACGCCGACCTGTTGGCCTGCGCGCGCGCGCTCAACGCGGAGGGTCTGTCGGCCTTTGTTCTCTCAGGCAGCTATCGGGTGCCGGTGGCGACGCTGACCGGCAGCGTGCGTACGGATCTGGTGCTGATTCCCGAAATGCTGGGTGTGGGCGAGATCGCTATCGCCGACCACCGCGGCTCGCAGCCCACGCTGGACGAGCTGGCGCGGATCGGCGCGGATTCGCGCGTGGGGGGCATGCTGGCCGGCAAGCGCGGCACCGTGCTGATCCACGTCGGTGACGGCGCCGATGGTATCGACCTGCTGGAGCAGCTCAGTGCGCGCACGCCGCTGCCGCGCGGCCAGTGGCACCCGACCCACATGAGCCGCAACGCGCGCCTGTTCGAGCAGGGGCGCCGCTGGCTGCATGCCGGCGGCAGCATCGACATCACCGCGAGCACGAGTGCCGAACTGCTCGAAGCCGGCGAGGTGCCGCCGCTGCGCGCCTTGCTGGCCTTGCTGGAAGACGGTGCCCCGATCGAGCGCATCACTCTAAGTACGGATGGCCAGGCCAGCCTGCCTCGCTTCGATGCGCAGGGGCGCCTGCTGTCGATCGAGTTCGCGCCCATGCACAGCCTGTTGGCGGGGCTGCGCGAGCTGGTGCTCTCGCATGGCCTCGCGCTGGAGCATGCCCTTCGGCCGATCACCTCCAGCGCGGCTTCGGTCTGGGGCCTGCCGCGAAAGGGAGGCATCGAGGTGGGCGCGGATGCCGATCTGCTGCTGCTGGATGCGGATTCGCTGGCGCTGGACAGCACGATTGCCGCGGGGCGCGTGTTCGCAGTGCGTTGATGCTTGCGTCGGGATTCGGGATTCGGGATTCGGGATTCGGGATTCGAGTAGAGCCTGGCGCGACCTCGTCGCAGCGCTCCGAGCACCCTTCTGCCGCGGGTGGTTGCCGTCGGGTGGGCGATCGCGGCATTCGCATCGCTGCCACGACCGCGTCGAGATCGCGCGTGCAGTTTCGGCCGTCGCGATCACGCAACGCAGTTCGCAGAGCCCAAGCCACGCCCGCGGGGTCGTACACGGGCGTGGCGTCTTGAACTACTCGCTGAGCAGATGCTTCTGCCAGAACAGCATGCTGGCCGCGCTGAAGTAGTCGTTGTTGGTCTTCTTGGCGAAGCCGTGGCCCTCGTCCTTGAACACCAGATACCAGACGTCACCGCCGTTGCCCTGCACGGCGTCGACGATCTGGTCGGCCTCGGACAACGGCACGCGCGGGTCGTTGGCACCCTGGGCGACGAACAGCGGCGAACGGATCTTGTCGGCGTTGTTCAGCGGCGCGATCTCCTCGAAGAACTTCGCGATCTCGGGGTCGCGCTCGTCGCCGTACTCGGCGCGGCGCAGGTCGCGGCGGTAGCTCTCGGTGTTCTTCAGGAAGGTGCTGAAGTGCGAGATGCCGACCACGTTGATACCGGCAGCGAGGCGGTCGGCGTAGTCGACCAGGGTGGCCAGCACCATGTAGCCGCCGTAGCTGCCGCCTGAGACGCCGACTTTCTCTGCGTCGAGGCCCGGCTGCTGGGCGATCCAGTCGAGCAGGGCGCCGATGTCCTTGACCGAGTCCTTTCGCTTCAACCCGTTGTCGAGGTCGAGAAAGGTCTTGCCGTAGCCCGCCGAGCCGCGCACGTTCGGCACCAGCACCGCCACCTGCAGCTCGTCGAGCATGAACTGCACGGCCGGGCTGAACACCGGCAGGGCCTGGGCCTCCGGGCCGCCGTGGATGTTGATCACCACCGGCAGCTTGCGGTCGGCCGGCACGCCAGCCGGGCGGTAGTAGAAGGCCGGAATCGACAGGCCGTCGAAGCTCTCGTAGCGGATCAGCGTGGGCGCAACGAAGCGCGAGGCGTCGAGGCCGCCGACTTCACCCTCGGTCCAGCGGGTCAGGCTGCGGGCGGCCAGATCGACCACATAGACATCGCTGGGCGTGATCGCGCTGTTCAGCGTCAGCGCAATGCGCCCGCCGTCCGGCGAGAAGCCCATGCCGCCGATCACGCCGACCGGCAGCTCGGGCAGGGGCACGGGGCGATGGTCGGGCAGGGACAGCACGTGCAGTCGGAAGATGCCGTCCTCGTTGCTGGCGTAGGCCAGATGACGGCCGTCGGAGGCGATGTCGAAGGCCACCACGTTCCAGTCGAGATCGGCCGTGAGCACCTGCACCGGCTGGCCCGGGCGGTGGTAGCGCAGGCGGCGGAACTCGCTGTTCTCGTCAGAGATGAAGTAGATGCCTTCGCCATCGGGCGCGTAGCGCAGGCCGCCGAAGGCCGCCTTGCCGCCCTCGACCGGGAAGCGTTCGAGCGTACCGGTCGCAAGATCGACCTCGCCAGGATAGGCCTCATTGATCGACACGTACTGCTGCACCAGCAGGCGCTTGCCGTCGGCCGAGAAGTCGCTGGCGTACCAGGTGCCGCCTTCGGTGAGAACGGCGCGCGCTTCACCGTCCAGCGCGCGCACCCAGATGTCGCTGTCGCTGCCGTTGCGGGCGGTGCTCGACCAGGCGAGCAAGCGACCGTCGGGCGACCAGATCGGCTGTTCGTTGCGGCTGCGGCCGCCGTCGGTGAGCAGGCGCGTGCTGCGGCTCTCCAGATCGTAGTGGTAGAGCTGCCAGAACTCGGAGCCGCCGACGTCCTTGCCGAACACGAAGCCGCGGCCGTTGCTGCCCGGCTGGGCGCGCACCGACGAGACCGGTTCCTTGTGGAAGGTCAGCTGCTCGCGCATACCCAGCGGCGCGCGCACGCGGTGCACCTGGTTGGTCTCGCCGAAGCGCGTGCCGATCAGCAGCTCGCTGTCGCTGGCCCAGCCGGCGAAGTTGGCCGGCCGCGTGTTCTGGTAGCGGTCGAGGCGCTCGATGAGATCGGCCGGTAGCTCGGGCACGCCTTCGGTCACGCGGTTGCCGACTTCGATGCGTTCGGCGGCGGCAGCGGGCAGGGTGAAGGCAAGGCCGAGGGAAGCCAGCGCCATGCAGCGCAGGCTTCGCTTGAGGGGTTGCAGCAGGGTCATGAGCGATGGGCCCGAGGCTTGGACAGGCCGCTCAAGGTGCCGACTGCGCGGGCTGTGCGCGGGTGCCAGAAGGCAGGGCGCGGGCCTTTACCCGCGCGAGTCGTGATCCTCAGCGCAGATCGACGTCGACGTAGGCCTGCTCGATGGCGCGCTCCAGCGCAGCGAACACGTCGCGCGCGGTTTCGAACTCGCGGCGCAGGCCGGGCAGGATGCGGATCAGCTCCTGCTCCTCCGGCGTGCCGATCTTGGCGGACGACAGGCGCATACCGGCGGTGAGGTAGCGGGCGCGATGCTCGGCCACCACGGTGGCCAGTTCCACCACGTGCTTGCGCTCGATCTTGGGAATGTCGCGATGGATCACTTCGCGATTGATCTTGCGGATCTCGCGCTCGATCTCCTGCAGCGCGTAGCGGTGCCGCTTCATCAGTGCATCTTCGTCGTCCTGGGGCAGCATGCGGGCCTCCGCGCGGGGTGTGCGGGTCTGCGGCATGCAAGTTCCGCGCTTGGGCCGGCGTCAAGCCTGTGCTGCGCCTTTACGCAGGGGCGTGAGGCTGCCGCTGGCCGCTATGCTTTGCGAGCTGGTTGCCGGACGCGCGGGGGGGTGAGCGCTACTCAGTCTCTCGATCCCCGATGTGGAGCCCCTCTCCCCTGGTGGGAGAGGGGTTGGGGAGAAGGGGGGCACCTTGCGCGAGACTCGCCTCCTCCCCCGGCCTGCCGTCGCTTCGCTCGGGCTCCGAAGAATGTCGGCTGCCGGTGGCAGTGGACACGAGTCAAGGCTGAGCGAAGCGACAGCAGCTTGGGGCAATGGAACATGCCTTGTGCAAGCCTTCCCCCTCTCCCCCGCCCTGCCTTCGCTTCGCTCGGGCTACGAAGAACGTCGGCTGCCACCGGCAGCCGACAAGCGTTCTTCTCCGCTTCCCACGAGGGGAGAGGGGTGTTGCTCTGCTCTTGCTCCTGCGAATACCGAATCCCCAATCCCGAATACCGAATCCCGAATCCCGAATCCCGAATCCCCAATCCCCAATCCCCAATCCCCAATCCCCGCCCCCGAACCCCAATCCCGAGCGCCGAAACCCATGCCCCAGTCCAGCGTCTACGTTCTGCCGCCGCCCGCCCAGCCCTGCGTTGCCGTCGCCGGGAGTTCGCAGTTTTTTCCGGTGCGCCGCATCTACTGCGTGGGCCGCAACTACGCCGAGCACGCCCGCGAGATGGGCGCGGACCCGAGCCGCGAGGCGCCGTTCTTCTTCATGAAGCCGGCCGATGCGGTGGTGTCTGGCGGCGCGCGGATTCCGTATCCCGGTCAGACCGCCGATTTCCACTACGAGGCCGAGCTGGTGGTGGCGATCGGCGGCAGCGGCGCGAGTCTCAGCGCCGAGCAGGCCGAGGCGCTGGTGTTCGGCTACGGCGTCGGCATCGACTTCACCCGCCGTGACCTGCAGGCGCAGTTCAAGAAAGGCGGCAAGCCCTGGGACATGGCCAAGGGCTTCGACCGCTCGGCGCCCTGCAGCGCGATCGTGCCGGCGGCGCGCATCGGCCATCCCAAGGCCGCGCGCATCGAGCTGATCCAGAACGGCGAGACGCGGCAGTCGGCCGACATCGCCGATCTGATCTGGTCGGTGCCCGAACTGCTGGCGAATCTCTCGACCTTCGTGCGGCTGGAGCCGGGCGATCTCGTGTTCACTGGCACGCCTGCGGGCGTGGGCCCCTGTGTCGCGGGCGATCGCCTGAGCGCGCGCGTCGAGGGCATCGGTGAGGTCAGCGTCGAGATCACGGAGCGCTGAGATGGCGGATGTTCGCAGCGATGTGCTGGTGATCGGCGCCGGCCACAACGGCCTGGTCTGCGCCACGTATCTGGCCAAGGCGGGCCTGTCGGTGCGCGTGCTCGAACGCCGTGGCGTGGTGGGCGGCGCGGCGGTGACCGAGGAGTTCCACCCGGGCTTCCGCAACTCGACCGCCAGCTACACGGTCTCGCTGCTGCATCCCAAGGTGATCCGCGAGCTTGACCTCCACGGCCACGGTTTGCGCATCGTCGAGCGCGAGCTGGGCAATTTCCTGCCGCTGCCGGACGGGCGCTATCTGAAGGCGGGGGAAGGCCGCACCCAGGCCGAGGTGGCGAGGTTCAGTGTGCGCGACGCCGAGCGTCTGCCGGCCTATGGCCAGCACCTTGATCGCATCGCTGGCCTGCTGCGCGAACTGGCCGCGCAGACGCCGCCGAACGTGCCGCCCGCCGGCGGCTGGCTGGCCGCGCTGCCCGAGCTGATCCGTGCTGCAGGCTTGGGCCGTCGCGCGGCGGCGCTCGGCATCGAAGGCCAGCGCGATCTGCTCGATCTGTTCACCGACTCCGCCGGCGCCTATCTGGAACGATGGTTCGAGTCCGAACCGATCCAGGCCCTGTTCGGCTTCGATGGCGTGGTCGGCAACTACGCCAGCCCCTACGCCGCCGGCAGCGCCTACGTGCTGCTGCACCACGTGTTCGGCGAGGTCAACGGCAAGGCCGGTGTGTGGGGCCATGCCATTGGCGGCATGGGCGCGATCACCCAGGCGATGGCGCGCGCAGCAGAAGTGGCAGGCGTGCAGATCGAAGTGAACGCCGGCGTGGCCGAGGTGCTGGTCGAGCAAGGCAGGGCGGTGGGCGTGCGCACCGTAGATGGCCGTGTGCATCGGGCGAAGCGCGTTGTCGCCAACGTCAACCCCAAGCTGCTGTTCACCCGGCTGCTGCCGCAGTCGGAGCTGCCCACAGACTTCGCCGAGCGCATGCGCGGCTACCGCTGCGGCTCGGGCACCTTCCGCATGAACGTGGCCCTGTCCGAGCTGCCCGACTTCAGCTGCCTGCCGGGCCGCGAACGCGCCGAGCACCACACCGCCGGCATCATCCTCGCGCCCAGTCTGCGCTACATGGAGCAGGCCTTCTTCGATGCGCGCCAACACGGTTGGTCCCGCACGCCCATCGTCGAGATGCTGATTCCGTCGACGCTGGACGACAGCCTCGCGCCCAAGGGCGCGCACGTCGCCAGCCTGTTCTGCCAGCACGTCGCCCCGGAGCTGCCCGATGGCAAGGCCTGGCCCGCGCATCGCGAGGAAGTGGCGAAGCTGATGATCGACACGGTCAACACCTACGCGCCCAACTTCAAGGCCTCGGTGCTGGGCTACCGCGCGCTTTCGCCCTTCGATCTGGAGCAGGAGTTCGGCCTGATCGGCGGCGACATCTTCCACGGCGCGCTGAGCTTGAACCAGTTGTTCTCGGCGCGCCCCGTGCTGGGTCACGGCAACTACCGGATGCCGCTCAAGGGGCTGTACCTGTGCGGCTCGGGTGCACATCCGGGCGGTGGAGTCAGCGGCCTGCCCGGGCACAACGCGGCGCGTGAGGTGTTGAAGAGCGGGGATTAGGGATTGGGGATTGGGGATTCGGGATTCGGGATTCGCTCGAAGCCGGGCTTGCGCCTTGGGCGATGGGCGAGTTCCCCCAAGTTCGACAGTTGGAGCAGGAATTCCGGCCAGCCGCAGTGGTGCCGCCTCCGGAAATCAATGAGTTACTCAGCGATTTTGGCAGCTTTGTGTTGTGTCACGACACGTCTTTGCAGCCCTTGCATTGAGCGTGTTT
>JBKCVA010000172.1:0-11357 GCA_046318115.1 Lysobacterales bacterium
CGGCCTGAACGGCGTGCGCTTCGGCGACCGCGTCCATTCGATCAAGTCCTACGCCGACCAGATCGTCTGCGGCACCGGCGTGTGTACGGTCGGCGGTGTGCACTCCAGCGCGATCTGGGGCGAGAACAGCAGCACGACCTACGCCTACGGCCACTTCGGGCTCCTCAGCCTGACCGCGGCACGCCAAGTGGACCTGATCCAGTAGGGCTCGCGCTCCGACGCACCCGCGAGCACGGGAGTTGCAGCCCGCTCGGCTTCCGGCTCAAGGGGTGCGCGCTCATGTCGAGTTTCCGTCGTTGGAGTGTGGCCGCGAAGGCTGCGCTGTTGATCGGTGTGCTCACCGTGCTCGGTTTCGTGGTCGCCGGACTGCTGATCTACCAGCGCGCCGCCAGCGTCGCGCGCGAGGCCGCCCTTCTGGAGCTCAGAGCCGTCGCCCGCGCCGAAGCCGTCGCCGTCGCCGACCTGCTCGGCGAAGCGGCGCTGCTCAATCGGTCACTGGCGCAGCAGCTGCTCGATGAGTCGAAGCGCGAAGCGCCCGATCGTGAGCGCGCGAACGCGCTCATCCGCAGCATGCTGGCGCCACAGCGCCAGTTCGTGGGAATGGCCACGGGCTGGGAGCCGCAAGCCTTCGACCAGCGCGATGCCGAGTTCGTCGACACCCCGCTGCACGATGCCAGCGGTCGCTACGTGCCCTACTTCTTCCACACCGCCAGCGGCGTCGAGGGCGCCGTGCTGGAGAAGTACGACGTCCCGGGCGACGGCGACTATTACCTGCTGGCCAAGGCCAGCGGGCGCGAGGAGATTCTCGAACCCTACGTGTATCCGGTGGACGGCAAGGATGTGCTGATGACCACCTATGCCGTGCCGATGATGCGCGAAGGGCAGTTCGTCGGCGTGGTCTGCGCCGACATCGCGCTGGACTCGCTGCAGCAGCGGCTGCAGGCGGTCCGCATTGGCGAAACCGGCCGCGTGCGCCTGCTCTCGGCCAAGGGCACTGTACTGACCGATCCCGACAGCGCCACGATCGGCAAAGCCTTCGCGTCGAGCTACGCCGCCGAGCTGCTGCCGCGCATCCAGTCGGACCAGACCTTCGAGGTCACCGACGACAACAGCGCACAGGTCTACGTGCCGATCCGCGTCGGCGACGCCGCCGGCCGCTTCGTGCTGGGCGCCGAGCTGCCGATGGAGGAACTGCTGGCAGGCGCGCGCGCGGTCGGCGCGACTGTGTTCTGGGTGGCACTGGTGATGTCGATCCTGGTCGTCGGGGCGACGGTGGCGCTGCTCCGTCGCCTGGTGGGCAAGCCGCTGGCGACGACCGTCGGCAGCGTTGAAGCGCTCGCGGCGGGGCGCTTCGATGCCAGCATCGACCGCTCCCGCGCGGATGAGATCGGCCGGCTCAACGACGCCCTGCTGCAGATGCGCGGTGCGCTGCAGGGCTTCATGACCGAACAGACCGAGATGAGCCAGAAGCATGCCGCCGGCCAGCTCGACCATCGCATCGATACCGCGCGCTATCCGGGGGCCTTCGGGGCCATGGCGGCCGGGGTCAACAGCCTCGCCGAGGAACATATCGGCACAAGCCAGAAGATCGTCGATGTCGTGCAGAGCTATTCGCGCGGCGACCTCGCCCCGCGCATGCCCGAACTGCCCGGCGAGAAGCGGCGGATCACCGCGGCGGTCGAGGGTGTGCGCGAGAAGCTGCTGGCCATCCGCGACGAGATCCTGCGGCTGTCGCACGGCGCTGCCGCGGGAGAGTTCGACCTGCGCGGCGATGCGCAGCGCTTCGAGTTCGCCTTCCGCGAAATGGTGGACGCCCTGAACCAGCTGATGGCCAACGCCGATGACGGCCTTGACCGCACCTGTCGCGTGCTGGCCGCTGTCGCAGACGGCGATCTGTCGCGCAGCATCGAAGGGCGGTCGCAGGGTCGTTTCGCACAGCTGCAGTCGGCCACCAACGCCACCGTCGCACGTCTCCGCGAGATCGTCGGCGAGATCCAATCTGCCGCGGGCGCCATCAACTCGGCCGCCGGCGAAATCGCCTCGGGCAACGCGGACCTCTCGGCACGCACCGAACAGCAGGCGGCGTCGCTGGAGGAGACCGCCGCAAGCATGGAAGAGCTGACCTCGACCGTACGCGGCAACGCCGAGAACGCGCGCTCCGCGAATCAGCTGGCGATCGGTGCCGGCGACGTCGCGGAACGCGGCGGGGAGGTTGTGCGCCAGGTCGTGACGACAATGGGTGAGATCAACGCGCAGTCGCGCAAGATCGAAGACATCATCGGCGTCATCGACGGCATCGCCTTCCAGACCAATATCCTCGCGCTGAACGCTGCGGTCGAGGCCGCGCGCGCCGGCGAGCAGGGCCGCGGCTTCGCGGTGGTCGCAGGCGAGGTTCGCACGCTGGCGCAGCGCTCGGCCGCGGCCGCCCGCGAGATCAAGGGCCTCATCTCCGAGACCGTGCAGAAGGTCGGCTCGGGCAGCCAGCTGGTCGACTCGGCCGGCGCGACCATGGCCGAGATACTGTCCGCGGTGAAGCGCGTCTCCGAGATCATGGGCGAGATCAGCGCGGCCTCAGCCGAACAGACGGCCGGCATCGAGCAGGTGAGCAACACCGTTACCCACATGGACGAAACCACCCAGCAGAACGCGGCGCTCGTCGAAGAGGCCACCGCCGCCGCCCGTGCCATGGAAGATCAGGCCGCGCGGCTGGCGGAGAACGTGGCGAGGTTTAGGCTTTGAAAGCTGGGATTGGGGATTGGGGATTGGGGATTGGTGATTCGCAAGGACGGGGCGCGGCGGTGAGCGGCGCGGCGAGGTCAGGACAGGCGCATCACTTGATTGTCTGAGGGGCCGCGGTGAGGTTTAGGATCCAAGAGCCGGGACTCGGCATTCGCTAGATCTGGGGCAACTCGCTAAAGCCGGCGTTTCGGACACTTCCTGCGGCGGAGACGCGCCACCCGCACGGGTTCGATTGCTGACGCCGCCGGCGCCGAGACCCAGCGACGCAAACGCTCGAAGCCGCTTCTCCGAATCCCCAATCCCCAATCTCCAATCCCCGCTCCATCAAGCCACCCTGCGCCGCAGGTAGTTCAGCAGATCGATGCGGGTGATCAGGCCAAGGAAACGATCGCCGTCCATGACGATGGCGACGTGACCGCGCTGGAACACCGGCAGCAGGGTTTCGACCGGTGCGCGTACGTCGAGCTTGTCGAGGGTGGTGATCATCGCGGTGGACACCGGGTCGCGGAAGCGGGCTTCGTCCGCATGCACGTGCAGCAGCACGTCGCTCTCGTCGACGATGCCGACCAGACGATCGTCTTCCATCACCGGCAGCTGGCTGACGTCGTAGAGCTTCATGCGCTGATAGGCCACGGTGAGCGCATCGTTCGGGCCGATCACCACCGTGTCGCGCTGCGCGTAGGGGCGCAGGATCAGGTCGCGCAGATCGCCGTGCTGCGGGCGCTCGAGGAAGCCGTTGTCGAGCATCCAGTAGTCGTTGTACATCTTCGACAGGTACTTGTTGCCGGTGTCGCAGACGAACATCACCACGCGTTTCGGCGTGGTCTGCTCGCGGCAGTAGCGCAGCGCCGCAGCGAGGATCGTGCCGGTCGATGATCCTCCGAGGATGCCCTCCTTCGCCAGCAGCTCGCGGCCGGCGTGGAAGCTGTCGCGGTCGCTGACCGAGTAGGCCTTCTTGACGTGGGTGAAGTCGGAGATCGGCGGAAGGAAGTCCTCGCCGATGCCCTCGACCATCCAGCTGCCCGACTTGGTGCTGAGCGTGCCCTCGTTGATGTACTGGGTCAGGATCGAACCCACCGGATCGGCCAGGATCAGCTCGACCTGCGGGGCCTCGCGCCTGAAAAAGCGCGACAGGCCGGTGACCGTGCCGGAGGAGCCGACGCCGAACACGATGGCGTCCATCTTCCCTTCCATCTGCGCCCAGATCTCGGGGCCGGTGCCCTCTTCGTGGGCGCGCGGGTTGTCGGGGTTGCCGAACTGGTTGATGAAGTAGGCGCCGGGGGTTTCGCGGGCGATCTGCTCGGCGAGGTCCTGGTAGTACTGCGGGTGGCCTTTGGCGACGTCGGAACGCGTCAGCACCACTTCGGCGCCCATGGCCTTGAGATTGAAAATCTTCTCGCGGCTCATCTTGTCGGGCACGACCAGGATCAGCCTGTAGCCCTTCTGCTGCGCGACCAGCGCCAAGCCAATCCCGGTGTTGCCGGCGGTGCCTTCGACCAGGGTGTCACCGGGTTTGATCTTTCCGGCCTTCTCGGCGGCTTCGATCATGGTCAGGCCGATCCGGTCCTTGATCGAGCCGCCGGGGTTCATGGCCTCAAGCTTGAAGAACAGCTCGCAGCAGCCGGTGTCGAGGTGACGGGCGCGCACGATCGGGGTGTTGCCGATCAGGTCGGTGACGCTGTCGAAAATGGGCATGGGGATGGGGCCGGACGGCCGTTCGGAAGTGAAGGTGGTGCGCATGATAGGTGAAGCGTGCAGCGGCGATCCGCAGCGCGGACACTTTGCGCGGTGCCGGGACGGACACTGCGCTTGCGATTCGCGGCAGGCGTCCGCAGTCGGCCTCAGGCGCCGGGGCGGAACGCGCGTGCGACTGAGGCTCGCGCGGTCGCCGCCAGGCAGGAACGCGCCAGGGGGCTGTCCCAAGCCTTACGCCCGCGCGCCTCGATCCGTTGGGCCAGGCGCAGCGCGGCCCAACAGCAGGCGCGAATCAAGCACAGAACAGCGGCCCCAGCCCCTGCAGAAAGATCTCGCTGCCGTAGCGCGCCCACAGCGCGCCGGCCGCCGCCATCACCGCGGCTGCGATCAGCAGCAGCCAGCGCCTGAGCGCGCGCGGGCTCATGCCGGCCGCCACGCACGCTGCTCGCGGGTGGCGGCGCTGAGCGCCGCGGCCAGCAGTGCCAGCGCCACCGAGGTCCACCAGATGGCCTCGTAGCTGCCGGTGGCATCGAACAGCCGGCCGGCCCACCATGCGCCGAAGAAGGCGCCGACCTGATGGCTCAGGAAGACGATGCCATAGAGCGTCGACAGCTGGCGCAGGCCGAACATGCTGACCACCGCACCGCTGGTCAGCGGCACCGTGCCCAGCCACAGGAAGCCGAACACCGATGCGAACACGAGTGCGGAGGCCGAGGTCAGCGGCAGCCACAGGAAGATCACCATCGTCAGCCCGCGCGCGACGTACAGCGCTGCCAGCAGACCCGTGCGCGAATGGCGCCCGCCCCACAGGCCGAACAGCCAGCTGCCGGCGATGTTGAACAGGCCGATCAGGGCCAGTGACCACGCACCCACCGCCGGGCTCAGGCCACCATCGACGAGGTAGGCCGGCAGATGCGTGCCGACGAAGGCGACGTGGAAACCGCAGACGAAGAAGCCGCCGTTCAACAGCCAGTAGGGCGAGTGTCGCGAGGCGCAGCGCAGGGCTTCGCCGAGTTCCGGCCCTTCCACCACCGGCGCGCTCGCGCCACGGCGCAGGCGCCCCGGCAGGCCGAAGGCCAGCAGCGCGATGAAGGCGATCAGCGCGCTCAGGATCCACAGCGCGATGCGCCAGTCGAACGCACCGACCAGTCCTTGCGCCAGCGGCACCACGGCGAACTGGCCCAGCGATCCGCCGGCGGTGACCAGGCCGAAGGCAAGACTGCGCTGCGCTTCGGGCACCACCCGGCCCACCGCCGACAGCACCACCACAAAGGTCGTCGCCGACAGCGCCATGCCGACCATGAGGCCCAGCGCCAGGCCCAGGCTGTGCGCGCCGGTGGCGCTGGCGGCGAGGATCAACCCGGCGATGTAGAGCAGGCTGCCGCCGATCAGCGTGGGCCGCGTGCCGAAGCGGTCGGACGCGGCGCCGACAAAGGGCTGGACCAGGCCGAACAGCAGGTTCTGCAGCGCGATCGCAAACCCGAAGGCCTCGCGGCTGATGCCAAGCTCGCTGTCGACCGGCTGCATCATCAGGCCGAAGCTCTGGCGCACCCCCATGCTGAGGGTGACGATGGCCGCCGCGCTGGCCACCGCGATCAGCGCGGTACGGGTCCAGGCGGCGCTGTCAGTCGAGGCGGTCGGGTGCATCCGCGCATGCTACGCCCGCGACGGCGCATCGGGCCTCGCGACCTTGGGCGAAGTCGGGAAGGCCCTGAACCGAGGCGATCAGGCCAACGCCCCACCGCAGCTCGAGCCCTGCCCCGCGGTGCAGCCGTAGCAGTGGCCGGCCACCGCGATCTTGCGCGGCAAAGCGCCTTCCAGCAGATCGCGCAGATGCGGCTGGCCTGCGCCTGCGGACTCCGTCGGCAGGTCGAGCATCTGGTTGAAATCGCAGTCGTAGACGTAGCCGCGGTAGTCGATGCTGAGCAGGCTGCGGCACATCACCGCGGCCAGGTTCTCGTCGCGGTGCGCGCCGCGCAGGGTGTCGAGGTAGCTGTCGAACTGGCCCTTCGAGACCAGCATGCTGCCGAAGCGCTGGATCGGCATGTTGGCCAGGGCATAGAGATGATTGAAGACGATGCCGAAGTTGTCGGCGAGCAGGCGCTTGTAGTCGGCTTCGAGCTTGTCCTGCGCCGGCGGCAGGAAGGCACCGCCGGGGTTGTAGACAAGCTGCAGTTCGAGCCCGCTGCCGGGCTGGCCGTAGCCCAGGGCGTTGAGCTTCTGCAGCGCGCGGATGCTCGACTCGAACACCCCCTTGCCGCGCTGCGCATCGACATTGGCCTGGCTGTAGCAGGGCAGGCTGGCGACGATCTCGACGCGGCGCGCGGCGAGGTAGTCGGCCACCCACTCGTAGCCCGGCTCTTCGAGGATCGTCGGGTTGAGTCGATCCATCACCTGCAGGCCGCGTTCGACCGCGGCGTCGACCAGCCAGCGGAAGTGCGGGTTCATCTCCGGCGAGCCGCCGGTCAGGTCCAGCGTGTCGGCGCCGAAGCGCTCGGCCACGCGCAGGGCGAGCTGCATGGTGTCGAGGTCCATCAGCTCGGTGCGGCGCGGGCCGGCGTTCACATGGCAGTGCGTGCAGCTGATGTTGCAGAGGTAACCAAGATTGAGCTGCAGCGTCTTCAGCGCGGCGCGCTCGATGGCGGGGAAAGCAACCGCCTGCAGCAGGGGCCAGGTGTCACGCATGCGGGTCGTGCTCCGAAGAAGAAGGCTGCGACCGGAAGGGCTGCAGCAGCAGGCTGTAAAGCGTCTGTTCGCGGGTCGAACGGAAGTACTCGAGGCCGATCGGCATGCTCGCCTCCGGCGCTCGCGGCTGCGCGCGGTAGCTGCCGAACAGGCGGTCCCAGATCGACAGATGGAAGCCGTAGTTGCTGTCGGTTTCGGACTGCCAGGTCGAATGGTGGATGCGGTGCATGGACGGCGTCACCAGCAGCCAGCGCAGGCGGCGGTCCAGCGCGGGCGGCAGGGCGAAATCGGCATGGGTGAACAGCGCACCCACCGACAGCAGCAGCTCGAACACCAGCACCGCCAGGGCCGGCGCGCCGAGGGCGGCGAGCAGGGCCAGCTTGTAGGCCATCGACAGCGCCATCTCGAACGGGTGGAAGCGCAGCCCGGTGGTGACGTCGAAGCCGGTGTCGCTGTGGTGCAGACGATGCAGGCACCACAGCAGCGGCAGCCTGTGCATCCAGCGATGCTGCCAGTAGATCGCGAGATCGAGCAGCACTACGGCCAGCAGGCAGTCGAGCCAGAACGGCAGGCCCAGCCGCGGCAGCAGGCCAAAGCCCTGCGCCTCGGACTGCAGTGCGAGCCCGACCGCGAGCACGGGAAAAGCCAGCCGCAGCAGCACGGTGTCGAGCGCGATCAGCAGCAGGTTGGTGGCCTGCCGGCGCTGGCCGCGGCCATCCCCGCGCAGAGGCCGCAGCCACTGCAGCGCCAGCAGCAGGGCCAGCACGGCGGCGAAAGCGCTCAGCCGCAGCGGGCCTTCGTTCGCCACCAGCGCATGCGCCCACTCAGGCATGACGCGTCGACTCCAGCAGATGCTCGATCTCACCCAGCACGCGCCGCTGCGCGGGCCGCGGCTCGTCCAGCGCGCGCAGTGCCTCCACGACTCGCTGCAGGTCCTCCGGTGTGTCCAGATCGCAGAGCACGGGCAGGTTGAGCCAGTCGCCGAAGCTCGCCAGCGCCGCACGGAACTCGCTGCCGGTGCGCGGTTGGCTGTAGGCCACGCTCTCCCAGAGCACCTCGGGGGCGGTTCGATTGCCGCCGTAGAGCCAGAATCCGCCATCCTCGGCCGCGCCCAGCACCTGCCGGGCCTGCGTCGCGCGCAGCCAGGCGGTCGCCTGCCGCAGGTGATCGAGCGTCAGCTGCGGCAGGTCCGCGCCGATCAGCAGGCCAAAGCCATGCTCACGCACCAGCCGGTGGTGCACGCGGGCCATGCGGGCACCCAGACCGCCCTCGCCCTGCGGCATCCAGTCCAGCCCACCGCGGGCAGCCCAGAACGCCGGCGCGAGGCTGTCATCCTCGGCGATGGCCCACACGCAGCGCACGCCGCTTTCGCGGGCAAACGCCTGCAGCAGCTCGGAGATGGCGTCGGCGCAGGCGAGATACAGACGTTCGGCGGCTGCAATACCGATGTCTCGCGCGAGCCGCGTCTTGACCTGCGACAGGCCCGGAGTCTTGACGAACAGCGCGAGCGCGCCGTTCATGCGCGTCCGCCCTTTGCAAAAGCGCGGGCCTGCGACCAGGTGAGTGCGAGAAAGCGCAGGGTCGTCCGCAGCCACCCCGCCTCGGCGTAGCGACGACCGCTGGTGCGCAGCCGCGCGCCGACCGGCCTCACCGTCAGGCCCGCGCGATGCGCAGCCCACACCAGCGCATGGTCCTCGGCGCGCGGCAGTGACGGGTCGAAGCCGCCCAGACGCTCGAACTCACGCCGCGGCAGGCTCAAACCCTGATCCCCGAAGGGCAGGCCCAGCAGCCGCGAGCGCAGGTTGGCCCCGAGCGCGTTGAGGCGCAGCAGGCCGGGGCCATCGAAGAAGCCGAGGTCGAAGTAGTAGAGCGCCGCAGGCCGCTGCGCCAGCGCGGCAAGCGCCCGCACCGCGCCCGCGTCGAGCCGCGAATCGGCATGCAGAAAGCACAGCCAGTCGCCGCGGGCGGCGGCGGCACCCGCGTTCTGCTGATGAGCGCGCCCCCGCTCTGTGCGCAGCCAACGCAGTCGCCCGGCCAGTGCGCCCGACCGGGCGTCGAGCTCGACCGGAGCCCTGTCCACGCCCACCAGCAGCAGCTCGACATCGACGGGCAGGCTCTGCAGATCGTCCAGCAAGGCTGGCCAGGCGGTCTCGCCGGGGCCGATCGGAACAACGATGGAAAGTCGAGGCAGCACGAGGAGAAAGCACTCTGCGAAACGCGATGTCGCAGGCCGGCTGCGACATTCAGTCGCATGGGCAGCGTCGCGGGGGAGCCGAACAATACGCGGCCCTGCGTCGCCTGAGTGCAAACAGATGCTTCAGCGTTCCCGTTTGATCCCCCTTCGTTCAGTGACCTCGGTCCTTATGATCGCGCTCGCGTCCAGCGCAGCCTGCGGGGCGCCGGCCGCCTCGGACCCCGATCCGGCCTCGGCCGCCCAGCTCGACGAAGTCGAGGTGAAGGGGGCGGCGCCGCCACCGCTCAAGCGCGCCGCGCGCGCGGCCTCGCGCCTCGATGTACCGCTGCTGCAACAGCCGATTTCGGCCGATGTGATCGACGCCGACAGCCTGCGCGCGCGCAGCGACGCCAGCTTCAATGAAGCCCTTGAGCAGACGCCCGGGCTGGTGCCGGCCTACAGCTTTGGTGTCATCAACATCAGCGGGCGCGGATTCTCCGGCGTGTTCAACTCGCCGATCCTGTTCGAGGGCGTGCGCTATCCGGGCTGGCAGGTGACGCCACGACTGACCCTGAACTACCAGCAGGTCGAAGTGCTGCGCGGCCCGGCGGCGCTCACCGCGGGCCAGGGCTCGGTGGCCGGTGCGATCAACCTGGTGCCGCGGCGCGCCGACGGCCGCGCGGGCTCGAACGTGTATCTGGGCTACGGCCGCTACGGCACGACGACAGCGGCGCTGGGCAGCGGCGGCAGCGTGGCCGGCGGTGGTCTGGCCTGGCGGCTCGATGCCAGCCATCAGCAGTCGGGCGAGCGCGGCAGCTTCGGCTATGCGCGCGACACCAGCTTCGAGTTCCGCCACATCAATGCCGAGCTGGCTGCGCCGGTCAGCGACTCGCTGCGCCTGAGCCTCGCTTTCGAGCACTTCCTCGACGATGGCGAAGGCTACTTCGGTACGCCGCTGATCGATGGCCGCATCGACCCCAGCCTGCGCGACCTCAACTACAACGTCATCGATGACGCCATCCGCATGGACGTCGACTGGCTGCGCGCGCGCGCCGAGTGGCAGCCCAGCGACGGCCTGCGCGCCTCGCTGGTGCTGTTCGGCAACGCCGAGGACCGCTACTACCGCAATGCCGAGGTCAACACCTGGCAGCCGGCGACCGGCCTGATCCGCCGCAGCGACTACCTGGAGGTCAGCCACGACCAGAAGCTGCGCGGTGCGGTCGCCGATGTCGCCTGGTCGCACACGCTGTTCGGGCGCGCGCACCAGCTGGTGTTCGGCCTGCAGGCCGATCGCAACGACCACGACCGCAGCAGCGACAGCCCCTTCCGCTACACCGACACCGTGGCGCTGCTGAACCCGGTGCGCGGCGTCTACACCAGCCTCGACACCTTCCAGCCGCGCACCGCGACCGACATCGAGCAGCGTTCGGTGTTCGTTGAAAGCGCGCTCGATCTCGCCCCGCGCTGGCGTCTGATCACCGGCCTGCGCCACGACCGCAGCGAGGTCGACTCGCTCAACATGGTCAGTGGTGTGCGCTTCGACAAGCGCTACAGCGCCGGCAGCTATCGGCTCGGCCTCACCTTCAGCCCGAGTGAGCAGACCACGCTGTACGGCTCGCTCGCGACCTCCAGCGAAGCGCCGGCGCAGATCACCACCCTGGGGCTGGCGAACGCGAGCTTCGATCTCACCGACAGCGAGCAGGTCGAGCTGGGCGTGAAGCACAGCGGCGCGCGCGTCGACTGGACGCTCGCGCTGTACGACATCGCCCGCACCAACCTGCTGAGCCGCGATCCGGAGAATCCGAACCGGTTGATCCAGGTTGGCGAGCAGGCCGCGCGCGGCGTCGAGGCCAGCCTGCGCATGCCGCTGGGCGAGCGCCTGCGCGTCGAGGCCAGCGCCGCCGTGTTGGACGCGAGGTTCGAACGCTTCGACGAGGTCGTCGGCGGCGTTGCCATCTCGCGCCGCGGCAACGATCCCGTCGCGGTGCCCGAGCGCATCGGCACGGTGTGGGCCTTCTACAGCGCAAGCCCGAAGCTGGAGGTCGGCCTCGGCCTGCGCGGCGTC
>JBKCVA010000173.1:0-27678 GCA_046318115.1 Lysobacterales bacterium
CGTGGGCACGGGCCTCACGCCCGCGCGCGGCGCCTCACCACACCACTTCGGCCATCGAACAGTTGAGGCCCGAGCCTATGCCGAGCAGGGCGATGCGCTGGCCCTTGCGCAGGCGGCCCATCTCCTTGAGCTTGGACAGCACGATCGGCACCGAGGCCGGACCGATGTTGCCGTGCTCCTGGAAGATGGTGTGCACCTTCTTGGGGTCGATGCCGAAGGTCTTCAGCAGGGCCTCGGTGTGCACCCGGCTGACCTGGTGGATGACGAATTCGTCGAGCTCATCGATCACCCAGCCCAGCGCCTGACGCGCGGCACCGAAGGTGACCTGCGCCAGCTTCATGCCTTCGATCAGCAGGGACTTGGTGTCGGTGACCATGCGGTCGAGGTTGCCGCGGCAGAGGTGGCTCCACTGCGTGGCCGCGCGGGTCACGCCGCCGCGGTAGCGCGGGGCGTCCGGGGCGAGCTCACGCCGCGCCAGCACCATCGCCGCCGCGCCGCAGCCCAGCGTCAGCGAGGCGAGTTCGCTGCGGAACTCCTCGTCGGTGATGGTGGGGCTCAGCATGCGCTCCAGCGTGCGCTTGTAGACGAGGTTCGCGGTCTCGCCATCGACGATCAGGGCGTAGTCGATCTCGCCGCGTTCGATCATCCGGCTGGCGATGTCCATGCCGTTCAGAAAGGCGAGACAGGCGTTGGCCACATCGAAGTTCTGGCAGGTCTCGGGCAGGCCCAGGTTGCCGGAGACGATGCTGGCGGTCGACGGCTCCAGGAAGTCGCGGCTGACCGAGGTGTTGACCAGCAGACCGATGCGACCGCGCTCGACGCCGGCTTCCGCGAGGGCCTTCTCGGCGGCAAGCGTGGCGGCGTCGGAGGCCAGCACATCGTCGTCCCACATGCGCCGCGAGCGGATGCCGGCGATGTCCTGGAGGACGTCGGCGCGGATGTTCAGGCGATCGAGCGTGGGCCTCAGTTGGGCGTTGATGTCCGCCGAACTCAGCGGATGCGGCGCATCAATGTGCGCCACGCTGGCGATGGAGACGTGCTGGAACAGCATGGGAATTCCGGTGTGGAAGACGGCAAAGCCTGCGAACGCTACCGGGCTTTGTCCGGTGCTGCAAGTTGGAAGGGTGCGGATCTGCGTGGATCCGGGGTGGAAACCAGCGCGATCGGCGGCGATCCGTGAAGGCCGACACAGGCACGCTCCGACCTGCGGAAGTCCCTGCCCGGTGCGCCCCCCCGAAGCGCGCGGGGCCGACCCCGATGGGCCGGCCCCGCGCATTTCGTCTGCGTCTTCGGGCTTACTCGGCGCTGCAGAGGCAGTGCGCCAGCACCCGCGCCGGCAGGCCGCGCACGGGCGGCGCCATCAGCTCGATCTCTTCGCGCAGCTGGCGCACCAGCGGCTGCTCGGCCAGGCCCGGCGGCAGGCCGAGGCTGCCGGCCAGGGCGCGCGCCGTGGCGTTCTTGCCGAGGTCGGCCAGGAACTTCTCGAAGGGCGAGGGCTGCTTCTCGACGTAGCTGACCTGGAAGCTGTCCTTGGCCAGCTCGGCAAAGCCGGCCGCCGCATCGATGGCGTCACGCAGACCGCCCAGCTTGTCGACCAGGCCCAGCTCCAGCGCCTGCGCACCGCTCCAGACGCGGCCGCGACCGACCTTGTCGGCGTCTTCGTAGCTCTTGCCGCGGGCCTCGGCAACGCGGTTGATGAAGTCGCGGTAGCCGTCTTCGATCACGGTCTGCAGGATGGTGCCGACCATCGGGTCCAGCGGACGGGTGGGGTCGAAGGCGCCGGCGATCCGGGTGGTACCCACGCCATCGCTGCGCACGCCGACGCGGGCCAGGGTGTCCTCGGCGGTGAAGAACAGGCCGAAGATGCCGATCGAGCCGGTGATCGTGCTGGGGTCGGCGTAGATCTCCTGGGCATTCATCGAGATCCAGTAGCCGCCTGAGGCCGCCACGTTGGCCATCGACACCACCACCGGCTTGCCGGCGGCGCGGGTCAGCTCGACCTCGCGGCGGATCTGCTCGGAGGGGAACACGCCGCCGCCGGGCGAGTCGACGCGCAGCACCAGGGCCTTCACGTCCTCGTCCTCGCGGGCCTCGCGGATCAGCGCCGAGGTCGACACGCCGCCGACCTGGCCCTGCGGCAGTTCGCCGTCGGCGATGCCGCCCTGGGCGACCACGACCGCGACCTTCGGACGGCTGTCGATCGGCAGCTTCTCGCGGTCGAGGAAACCGAGGTAGGCCTCCAGGTTGACCTGGCGGAAAGTGTGGTTTTCCTCGTCCTTCTCGCCGCGCTCGATCATCAGCGCGCGGAACTCGTCGGCGGTCTTGAGCTCATCGACCAGGCCCATGCGCAGGGCCAGCTGGGCGAGGTCGCCCTGCACCGCAGCGACTTCGACGTCGAGGCCATCGATCTGCGCCTGCAGGGTCTCGGCCTTCAGCTCGCGCAGCTCGGCCACTTCGCTGAGGTAGCGCTGCCAGATGTCGCTCATCCAGTAGAGGTCGGCCTCGTTGGCTTCGGGCGAGGCGTTGTCGCGGATGTAGGGCTCGGCGAAGCTCTTGAACTCGCCGACGCGGAACAGGTGCACCTTCACGCCCAGCTTGTCCTGCAGGGCTTCGCGGTAGTACGCGCGGTAACGGCCGATGCCTTCGAGCAGCACGGCGCCGGACGGGTGCAGGTAGACCTCGTCGGCATGCGCGGCCAGGTAGTAGCCGGCCTGGTCCATGTTGTCGGCGTAGGCCACGATCTGCTTGCCGCTCTCCTTGAAGCGCTTGAGCGCAGCTCCGACCTCGCGCAGGGCGGCGAAGCCCGCGCCCCCCATCTGGTCGGTGCGGATGACCATGCGCTCGATGCGCTTGTCGGTGGCGGCCGAGTCGATCGCCCGCAGCAGATCGCGCAGCTGCACCTCGGCGACGGTGTCGCCGGTGAGCTGGCCGAGTGCACGCGAGGCGGGATCGACGGTGAACTGTTCGACGATGCGGCCCTTGGGGGCCAGCACGAAGGCATTGCGCTCCTCGAGGGTCGGGCCGCCCTTCAGGACAGCAAACAGGATCAGGCCAACCACCAGCAGCAGCAGCCCGTTCAGCAGCAGCCGGCGGCTGAAGTTCAGGGCATCCCAGAGGAAGATCACGAAGTTGACGAAGGCGCCGCGCTTGGGCTGGTTCATGGACAGTCTCGTGGTTCAAGGAGTCGCCGCGGGCGGAAAGCGGTCGCCCGGGGTCAAGGTGGTCGGCAGGATGCGCCAACATCCGCGCATGTGACGCGAACGGGGCGGAAGCGTAGTGGCTGGGGCGCCCGCGGTCACCTGCAGGGCGTCATGTACCGGCGGGCGAGGCACCGCGGCGCAGTCGCCGGGCCAGGATCACGAAGCGCGTGGTCAGCATCAAGGCCGCAGCCGACAGACCAAGGATCAGCCCGTACCACATGCCCTGCGCGCCCTGCCCCTGCACGATGCCCATCCAGTAGCCGAGCGGCATTCCCAGGCCCCAGTAGCTCAGTACGGTGATGATGGCCGGCAGGCGGGTGTCCTTGAGGCCGCGCAGCGCGCCGGCCGAAGCGGCCTGGATGCCGTCGGAGAACTGGAAGGCCGCCGCCAGCACCATCAGCTGGGCGGCCAGTGCGGCGACGGCGGCGTCCTTGGTCCACACCGAGGCGATCGCGCCGGCGCCGAACAGCAGCACCAGCGCCGAGACCAGCTGGGTGCCGCAGGTGATCGCATAGCCGGCGCCGCCGGCCCAGGCGACGCCCCGCGGATCGCCGCGACCGACTGCGTTGCCGACCCGCACGGTGGTGGCCATGGCAACGCCGAGGGGAATCATGAAGGTCACCGAGGCCAGGTTGATCGCCACCTGGTGCGCCGCCGTCTGCAGGGTGCCGAGGCTGCCGATGATCAGCGCCGTGGCGACGAACAGGCTGCCCTCCATGAAAACCGAGAAGCCCATCGGCAGGCCGATCTTCAGCAGATCGGCGATCGGCGCCCAGCGCGGCCACTCGAAGCCGGCGAACAGGTCGAGGTCGGCATAGCCACGGCCGTAGCGCAGGGTGAATCCGTAGGCGATCGCCTGTGCCCACAGGGTGACCGCGGTCGCGATGCCGAGGCCCTTCGCCCCCAGCTCGGGCGCACCGAAGCGGCCGAACATCAGGGCGTAGCCCAGCGGCAGCAGCAGCAACAGGCCGCTGAGGCCGATCACCATCGTCGGCTTGGTCAGCGAAACGCCTTCGCTCAGGTAGCGGAAGCAGAAGAACAGGGCCAGCGCCGGCGCGCCGGCGGCAACACCTTGCAGAAAGGCCAGCGCCTGCGGCCGCACGTCTTCGGCCACGTTGGCCAAGGCCAGCAGCCAACCCGCGTTGGCCACGAATATCGCCAGCGCCGCGCCGAGGATCAGCGCCAGCCAGACCGACTGCCGGAACACCGCGCCAATCTCGCCGCGCCGGCCTGCACCGTCGAGCTGGGCCACGGTCGGCGGAATCGCCATCAGCACACCGATCACGATCAGGATGGCCACCGACCACACCGCGGTACCGATCGCCACCGCGGCCTGGGTCAGCGCCGAATGGCGCCCGGCCAGCACGGTGTCGATGACGTTCATCATCATCGAGGACAGTTGGCCCATCACCAGCGGCAGCGCGAGTACGGTGGTGGCGGTAACCTCCGCGCCGAGACGGCGGAAGAACGGAGGCGTGGGCGAGGGCATGCGTGGCGCACCGTGAAGCGGGGGCGCTATGGTAGCCCCTGACTTCGCCGACGAACCGCGCCATGGACAGCCGACCCGCCGCAACGCCGCCCCCCCCTGTACTGCCTGCTGCCGCCCCCGTCGCCGGCGCAGTGCGCGCCTGCGAGAACTGCGGCGCCGAGCTGCGCGGCGAGCATTGCTATGCCTGTGGACAGCCCACCAAGGGCCTGGTCCGGCACTTCGGCAGCATCATTGGCGACTTCGTCGATACCGTCTTCAACATTGACGGCCGCATTTTCCGCACGCTCGGTCCGCTGCTGTTCAAGCCGGGGTTCCTGAGCCTCGAGTACTTCGCCGGCCGGCGGGTGCGCTACGTCAGCCCGGTGCGCCTGTTCGTGTTCACCTGCCTGCTCGCCTTTCTCGCCTCGCGGCTCAGCGTCGACACAGGCGAAACCGGTGATGCCGCGCTGGAGCGGCCTGCCATCGAGGTGGCGTCAAGCTCGATGCTGGAGGCCAAAACGGTTGCCGAGGTCGAGGCCGCGCGCGATGCGGCGCTGGCGGAGTTCGACAAGGCGCTCAAGGAAACCCCCAACGTCCCTGGGCTGGCCATCGGCCTGCAGGCCGCGCGCCAGGGCATCGAGGCGGAGGCGCAGCGGCGCATTCGCGAACTGCAGCAAGGGGACGCCGCAAGCGCCAGCGAGACCTCGGAGAGCGCGGCCGCCAGCACTGAGGCAGCGAAGTCCACCGCGGCTGCGACCGACACGCCTACAGCAGAGGGCCCCAGCGAAGCCCAGGCTGCGGGCAACCGCGCGCTGCGCAGCTCGCTCAACTTCGGCAGCGGCACCTGGGACCCGCAGACCAATCCGGTCAAGATCGGCTGGCTGCCGGAGCTGGCCAACGAACGCCTCAACGCCTGGATCGGGCGTGCGCTGGACAACAGCGAGCGGGTCAACAGCAATCCTCGCCTGCTGGCGGGAGCCTTCCTCGACTTCCTGCCGCAGACCCTGTTCGTGCTGCTGCCGATCTTCGCGCTGATGCTGAAGTTGGCCTATGTGTTCAAGCGCCGGCTGTACATGGAGCACCTGATCGTCGCCCTGCACAGTCACGCCTTTCTGAGCACCGCGGTGCTGCTGCTGGCGCTGGCGACGCTGGCCCGCAGCGCGCTTGGCGAAGGCGTGCTGCACTCTGCGCTGGGCTGGGTGGAGCTGGCGCTGGTGCTGTGGATGCCGCTGTACCTGTTGATCATGCAGAAGCGGGTGTACCGCCAGGGCTGGATCCTCACCCTGCTCAAATACAGCCTGCTCGGCACCGCCTACAGTGTCCTGATCAGCGTGGGCATCACCGTGACCCTGCTGATCAGCCTGGTGGCGATGTAGCGGCGGCGCCGGCCGCGCGGCCGCCGTAATGGACATCGCCAACGCCCCCGCTACCGAGGCCAGCGCGGTGCGCCGCTGCGGCAATTGCGGTGCGACCCTGCAGGGCCTGCACTGCCATGCCTGCGGCCAGCCGGCGCGCGGCCTCGTGCGGCACTTCCGCAGCGTGCTTGGCGATTTCGTGGACACCGTGTTCAACGTCGACGGCCGGCTGCTGCGCACGCTCGGCCCGCTGCTGCTGCGGCCGGGCTTCCTGAGCCTCGAGTACCTCGCCGGGCGGCGGGTGCGCTATGTCAGCCCGGTGCGCCTGTTCGTGTTCATCAGCCTGCTGGCCTTTCTGGCCGGGCGTCTCAACGTCGAGCCGGAGGCAGAGGGTGCAACGCAGACCAGCCCCAGCGCATCGGCCGCGGGAGGCGACTTCTCGCAGGCGCGCTCGGGCTCGGAGGTGATCGCCCTGCGTGACCGCGCGCTCGGCGAGTTCGGTGCGCAGCACGCCTTTGCCACCGACGCGCCTGGAGTGGCACTCGGGCTCGCCGCGGCGCGCGCCGCTATCGAACAGGCTGCACAGGCGCGGCTCGATGCACTGGAAGCAGCAGGCGCGCCCCAGCCTGAGGCCGTCCTGCCCGGAGCCACGGCCGAGCGACGCGCCACGCCGATCGAACTCCGTCTGGGCGAGGGCGTATGGCATCCGCAGCAGAACCCCCTGCAGCTCGCCTGGCTGCCCGACGCTGCGAACGCGCGGCTCAACCGCTGGCTGCAGCGCGCCGTCGACAACCTGCTGGAGCTGCGCGGCGACCGCGGCGCGCGACAGCGTCTGGGCGAGTACGTGCTGGAGCTGCTGCCGCAGACCTTGTTCGTCCTGCTGCCGGTGTTCGCCCTGCTGCTCAAGCTGGCCTACGCCTTCCGTCGACGCCTGTACATGGAGCACCTGATCGTCGCCCTGCACAGCCACGCGTTCCTGAGTCTCGCGGTGTTCCTGCTGGCGCTGGGCGGGCTGCTGCACGCAGCGCTGGCGCCAGGCTTGGCGCGCGATGGCACCAGCGCGCTTTCGATCGCCCTCGCCGTGTGGATGCCGCTCTACCTGCTGCTGATGCAGAAGCGCGTGTACCGGGAAGGCTGGATGTCCACCCTGCTCAAGTTCGGGCTGCTTGG
This sequence comes from Lysobacterales bacterium, assembly GCA_046318115.1. Taxonomy (GTDB): domain Bacteria; phylum Pseudomonadota; class Gammaproteobacteria; order Xanthomonadales; family Xanthomonadaceae; genus Aquimonas. Next base: position 7,194 of record JBKCVA010000173.1, read on the forward strand.
CGCGGCCTACACCGCGCTGATCGGGGCGGGCGTGGTCGTGACCCTGCTGGTGGGCCTGGTCTCGATGTAACCCAGTCGCTCCGGCGCCCTGCACGCCTGCGGAGCGCGCGGCAACGCGCGTCAGGGCATTCCGTCGGGGCAGCGGTCGACGAAACGCTTCGCTCGCCTCCTCAGTCCGCGCGCAGCCCCACCGCTGCCGCGCGCTCGCGCACCCTGGCCGCGCGGGCGGCCGGTTCGGCGGCGAGGAGTTCGGCGCGCAGGGCTTCGCGTGCAGCCGGATCAAGCCGCCGCGCCATGCGCCGCAGCAGGCCGTGCTCCGCCTCGCCGAGGCCGCGCAGCAGTTCGATCGTGGCCTCGCGCTCGTCTTCCGGCACGAAGGCGAAGGCCTCACGCGCGAGCTCGGCCAACTCGGGCGGCTTGCCCGCCAGCAGGCCGCGACGCACGGCCTCGGGCAGCGCATCGAACTGGGCGCGCAGCGCGGCCTGCTCTTCGGACGTGGCCGCCGATACCCCGGCCTCCAGCGCGCGCAGGGTCGACTGCGTAGCCGCGTCGAAACCGGCCCATCGCGCATGGCGCTCGCGCAGCGCGGCGCGCTGCAGCGGCGGCAGGCTGCGGTAGGCCGCCGCGCGCTGCTCGAAGCGCAGCCGCTCGGTCTCGCCCAAGGCTTCCCAGCGGCGCGCGCGGGCCAGCAGCTCGGCGCGCTGCTCCGGCTGCAGGCGCGGCCACGACTCCGCCCAAGGCGTCAGCGCACTCAGTCCCTCGGGGGGCGCAGCGGGGTTCTCCGGCGATCCGGCAGGGGCCGCGGTTGCGACCACTTCGCCGCCGCCCGCCTGCAGCCGCCAGAGGAGAAAATCGAGCCCCTCCAGCGTCGCGAACTCGACCGCATCGGCCCACAGCTCGAACTCCGGCGCCGACAGCGGCACCTGTTCGACCACCGGCGGCGGCGCGGCCGGCGGCGCCTGCAGGCGCTGCTGGGCGGGATCGAGCAGGAAGGCGTAATGGAGCTGCGGCGCGAAGGCCGCGCCGCCGAAGCAGGCCAGGGCCGCCAGCGCCAGCGCGTCGCGCAGTCCAGCGCGACGCGGCGTGGCCACCGGCTGCAGCGACAGAAACGCGGCCCGCAGCGCCGCCGGCCAGGCCGCGTCCTTCGCCGACAGACGCCGGCCCAACAGCAGCCATTCGCGCTCGACGCGGGCAAGCGGCCGGCCCTGCAGCTCGGCCACGCGCTCCAGCGCCAGCCCGCCCAGCACCCGCAGCGCCAGCAGGTCGCGGGCGCCGGCGGGCAGCCCGGCCCACAGGCGCAACCACGAAGGGCCGCCGTCGTGGTTCGGGTGCGCGCGCGTGCCCGGCTGCGACTGCAGCAGGGTCAGGCCCTGGGCAAAGTCACGCACCCGCCGCGCTTGGGCCGGTGGCAGCCCCTCCGCCAGAAGCCAGGCCCGCAGCAGGGCAGAGGTGCGGGCGGCGGCGGAATCAGGCATCAGACGGGTCGGCGGAGCGTGGCTGGCCGGCGAGTGTAGCGGCAGGCGGGGCCGGCACCGACCTGACGGAAGTGCCGGTTCAGTGCACGACGGGCGCTGCTCTGCGGCTTGACTTTCGGGCGGCCGGCGCTCTCCCGCCCCACCGCTGGGTCGCCGGGGGGCTTGACTTGTGCACAGGTCGCTGGGCGCGGGTCGGCGACCGCATTCGAACCCGAATGGTCCCTGACGGCTGTCACATTTGCCGAGCCGGGAAATTGCAAGTCATTGATTTGATTGAACCCCAGGGCTTGGTCAAATTTTCGCCACAATCCACGCAAGCCCGGCGCCAGCGGCCCGGCGAGGGTCTCGTCCGGCTTTCATCCACCGACTTATCCACAGGCTGTGTGGATAAGCCGGAAACTCCAAGCGCACCGGCGACTTAGGGGGGGTTCGTCAGTGTTGGGTGAGGAATGCGCGCCAAGTGCGCCCGGTCGGCGCCAAGCGGCTGGCTACACTGGCCGGATGTTCGACTTCACCGCCCTGCGCGTCGCCCTGCCCCTGCCCCTGCCGCAGCTGTTCGACTACGCCCCGCCCGCACGGGCGAGGGTCGACGCCGGCTGGATCGGCTGCCGCGTGCGCGTGCCTTTCGGCCGCGGCCATGCGATCGGCGTGGTCGCTGAAGTCGGCCCGCCCGAGATCGACCCGGGCAAGCTCAAACCCGCAATCGAACGCCTCGACACCGAGCCGCTGATCGCCGGCGAACTGCTGGCCAGCCTGCGCTGGGCCGCCAGCTACTACCAAAGGCCGCTGGGCGAAGTGCTGGCCGCGGCCCTGCCGGTCGACCTGCGACAAGGCAAACCCCTGCCCGACACCGCGCCGCTGGCCTGGCGATTGACCGCGATTGGCACGGCCAACCTGCGCCAGCTGCGCTCCGGCGGGCGGCCGCGCCAGCTCGCCGACTGGCTGGCCGAAGCCGGCGCGCTCGATGCCGCCGCCCTCAACCAGCGCCTGCCCGACTGGCGCCCGGCCCTGCGCAGCCTGATGGGCCGCGGCTTCGTCGAGGAATGCCTGGGTGCGAATGCTCAGAGATCACCCGAACGCGCCCCACCCGCGCTCAACCCCGAGCAGACCGCCGCCGCCGAACGAATCCGACAGGCGCTCGGCCAGTTCGACCCGATCCTGATCGAAGGCGTTACCGGCTCGGGCAAGACCGAGGTCTACCTCGACGCCATCGAGGCTGCGCTCAGCCGCGGCGAGCAGGCCCTGATCCTGGTGCCCGAGATCGGCCTCACCCCACAGACCCTGCGGCGCTTCCAGCAGCGCCTGCCGGTGGAGGTGCACAGCTTCCATTCCGGCATGGCCGAAGGCGCCCGCGCGCGGGCGTGGACGGCGATGCGCCGCGGCGAGGCCCGCGTGCTGGTCGGCACCCGCTCGGCGGTGTTCGCGCCGCTGCCGCAGCCGGGCCTGATCATCATCGACGAGGAGCACGACAGCAGCTACAAGCAGCAGGACGGCTTCCGCTACCACGCCCGCGACTTCGCCCTGGTGCGCGGCAAGGCGCTCGGCATCCCGGTGGTGCTGGGCAGCGCCACGCCGGCATTGGAAACCCTGCAGCTGGCCCGCAGCGGCCGCCTCGCCCATGTGCAGCTGAAGAAGCGCGCCGCCGCCGCACGCGCCCCGCATGTGCGCGTGCTGGACGCCCGCCGCCAGCGCCTGACCCACGGCCTGAGCGAGCCGGCCTTCCAGGCGATTGCCGAGTGCCTGCAGCGCGGCGAACAGGCCCTGGTGTTCCGCAACCGCCGCGGCTATGCGCCCGCCCTGCTCTGCCACGACTGCGGCTACCGCGCCAACTGCAGCCGCTGCGATGCGGCGCTGACCCTGCACGGCCGCGACCGCCTGATCTGCCACCACTGCGGCCACCGCGAGCGTGCGCCCACCGCCTGCCCCGACTGCGGCAGCCTGGCCCTGATGCCGCAAGGCGCCGGCACCGAACGCGTCGAAGTCGCACTGGCCGAACGCTTCCCCGACGTGCCCCTGGTGCGCATCGACAGCGAGACCACCCGCGACCACGGCGACCTGGCCCGCCACTTCGACACCCTGGGGCAAGGCGCCGGCCTGATCGTCGGCACCCAGATGCTGGCCAAGGGCCACGACCTCGCCAAGCTCTCGCTGGTGGTGGTCGTCACCATCGACGAAGGCCTGTTCAGCGCCGACTTCCGCGCCGCCGAAAAGCTCGCCCAACTCCTCATCCAGGTCAGCGGCCGCGCCGGCCGCGCCCAGGCCCCGGGCGAAGTGCTGCTGCAGACCCACCACCCGGAACACCCGCTGCTGGCGACCTTGCTGGCGGGCGGCTATCCGGCCTTCGCCAAGCTCGAACTGGCGGAGCGCGAGGCCGCGGGGTTTCCACCGTTTGCGCATCTGGCCCTGCTGCGCGTGGACAGCCATCGGGAAGATGCGCTGCAGCTGTTCATGCGCGAGGCGTTTGCGGCTGCGCGGGCGATCGTGGCTTCAGATCCGACGCTGAGCGTCGAGGTGCATGCACCTATGCCGGCGCCGATGGCGCGACGGGCGGGACGGATGCGGGCGCAGATGCTCTTGTCGGCGAAGCTGCGGCCGGGGCTGCAGGCGGTGCTGCGAGCTTGGAATGCGGCGTTGTTTGAGTTGAAGAGTGGGCGGGGGGTGCGGTGGAGCTTGGATGTGGATCCGGGGGATTTGTATTGAACATCTATGCCATGCAAGCGACCATAGCGATGTTTAGTAAATTCCTGACAAGACCCACCCTCACCGTCTATACCATCGCCAGCGCACCCAACCACCGAGGCGCCAAAACATGTTTGTAACCCGGATAAAGTTGAAGAACTGGCGGAACTTCCGAGAAGCAGATGTGCCGCTCAGGGAGCGAACCTACTTGCTTGGCGCCAACGCTTTGGGCAAGTCAAACTTTCTTGATGTTTTTAGGTTCTTGCGTGACGTCGCAAAGCGCCAAGGGGGCGGCCTGCAGACTGCTATCCATGATCATCGCGATGGGATTCAGAAACTGCGCTGCCTACATGCCCGCAGAGATCCCGAAGTGCGCATTGAAGTCGAACTGTCCGACAGTCCTGACGACGAGACTCCTCGCTGGAGATATGTTCTGGGATTTAAACCAGAGGGGAAAGGGGCGCAGCGAACGTTGATTTCCACCGAGCAAGTCTGGGAAGGACAGGTCAATCGGCTAAATCGCCCTGACTCGTGGGACAACAAGGACGTGGACCGACTCACCCAAACGCATCTCGAGCAGATTCAGGCAAACGGCAAATTTCGAGAGCTTGCTGACTTCTTTGGATCTACCACATATCTGCACCTGGTTCCGCAACTACTAAAGTATGGCGATAGAATTGGAGGGCAGAGACTCGAAGACGACCCATTTGGTCAGGGCTTTCTCGAAAGAGTAGCGAAGACGGTCACTAAGACCAGGGACTCTCGACTCAAGAAAATTGAGAAGGCACTCAGCCTAGCAGTGCCCCAATTCAAAGAGCTTCGCTTCGTATCTGACAAAATAAACGGCCGCCCTCATTTGGAGGCTCGTTACGATCATTATCGGCCGAATGCCGGCTGGCAGCGTGAGGAGCACTTTTCGGACGGGACGTTGCGGTTGCTCGGGCTCCTTTGGGTTCTACTAGACGGCGATTCTTTGTTGCTGCTTGAAGAACCGGAGCTTTCGCTGAATGACGCGATCGTCAAGGAAATTCCTCGGATTATCGACAAAGTTCAGCGGAGCTCGAAACGCCGCCGCCAAGTGCTCATTAGCACCCACAGCGAGGCAATGCTGAGCAACCCCGGGATCGACGGCCGGGGAATATTGCTCCTAGAGCCAGCTCAGGAAGGGTCGCGCATACGACCAATCAACGATCAAGAGGCCGCAGCGCTCGCAGCTGGCTTTTCTGTTGCCGAAGTGGTTCTGCCGAAAACTCGCCCTGCTGCAGTTTCTGGGCTTGGTTCATGGTAGCGCCAACTGTGGCACTGGCCACCGAAGACGAGCTAAGTGAACGCGTTTGCGAGCGACTGCTGGCCGAAGCCGGACTCGCAGTATCGGAGCTACGATTCCGGAAGAATGGTTTTGGCTATCTGAAGAACAAGATCGACAGTTTTGTGAGTCTTGCAAGGCACCAGCCGTTACTCCTCTTGACGGACCTGGATCAAGTGCCCTGCGCCCCAACCCTGATCCAACGATGGATGGAAAAGAACAGGGCACCAGAGAATCTGATCCTCCGGGTTGCCGTCCGCCAAGTGGAAGCTTGGATACTGGCTGACAGCAAGGCGATCACCGATCTGCTTGGAAGAAAATGTCGCCCTCCGAGCCACCCCGAGGACGTGCCTGATTCCAAGAGACATCTGCTGGAGTTAGCCCGGCAGGCACCTCGCGCTGTTCGGGATGACCTAGTTGCCGCTAAAGGCGCAATTGCATCTCAAGGGCTTGGATACAACAGCGTCCTTTCTAACTTTGTTTCATCCCAATGGTGCCCGAAACGCGCAGCATCCAAGGCGCCCAGTCTTGCACGAGCGCGCAATGCGATAGGACGGTTGGCGAATCGACTCGAAAGCTAGGCAGGCGCACTTCATACCGCGAGAAGGGGATCGCGAGCGCGAGAAGGGGGTCAGGTTCACTTCTAGTCCGAGCTAGCGGTGCGAGAAGGGCGAGTGGCAGTTCTTGTTTTGCCAAATAGGATGTCTCGGTGACGTCGCAGGATCTGACCCCAACGAATTGAGTGCGCGATATGCTGTATGCGACGATCACCCGGGTCGTACCCAAGGTCAGACGTATGATGTGGAAAAACAGGACCTGTCCCTCTCGCCTCAACCGTTCGCGGCCGGCAGCCGCTCACCCCATGCGTGATCCCCATGAGCCAAGATATCTTCAACATAGGCCTTGCCTTCACACTCCTATTCGCACTGGCGAGCATTGTTTTGTCAGCACTGTTCCGAGCAAGCATCTCTGACAACGATGCCGCCGTCGCAGCTTTCATCAAGCATGGGCACCCATTGGGTGGGGCCGCGTCATCAGTCAAAACCTTGAAGGCAGCATATTTTTGGCCTTGGAAGTCCGTCCCTGATCACCTCCGGCTTACAAGCGGGCAGTATTGGCTATTGCGGTCCGCGAGCTCTTTCGCCTTCCTAGCCATGCTGATCCTGGTAGCCGGTTTCGTTTCCGCGTTGGTGGCAGATTGGCAATGACCATCCGCGCAAGCTGGACATTCATGCGCGACCGCCCCACAGCTCCAAGCTCAGGCCTCACATGACCATCAACGAAATGCTCGATTACCTTATTGGCGGACTGCTCCTGACGATGGCGCTGTTCTGGATTCTTTTCTTCTTCATCGTCATTCCCCGTTTGACCGATGAAAAGGCCATGCCGAAGAAGCAGAACGAGGGTCTCTCTTTTCTTTGGCGGCGAGTTCCAACTGCTGAGCTTGATGCGTACGCGGCTCTGCTTTCGGAAGAGGAGAAGCGCCGTTGGTACAATCGCGTCCTTGTCCAGCCTGTCTCCTCTGCAGCGCTAATCGCGTGTCTCTCCATCTTGATAAGCATTGCCATAGCTAGCTTGATCTAACATTTCGCCTCACCGGGGCGTCGGGGTCACCATTGCGCCGCCCGTGTCAACAGGAAAGCGAAACGCGAGGGTCAGGTCTTGTTTTTCCACATGGGCTTGCGCAGAGACGGCACAGGATTTGCTCTCAACACACTGAGTGCGTGATCTGCACTATGCGACGATCAGCCAGCTCGCGCGCCCAGAGTGAGGAGCTTGATACGGCAGAAAAAGACCTGACCCCGAATCTTTGAATGATGCGCGAAGCCAGATTAGGGGTCAGGTTGAAGCCTGCCGGCTGGTGCAGCGTCCTGACCGAGTTGCGCAACTAAAAACCCATGCAAAGCGCCCTAGACGTTTATCCGAAGTTCGCTTCCGCGATCCGAAGACTGCTTTCGGCTGGAGTGACTGCGAGCGAGGCTGCCGACCTGATGGTCTGCATCGCTTCTGAGTCAAAATCTATCCCCTTGACGGGAATGGATGGCTGGGAGCGCGCGATAAGGGCAGAGATCTTTGCCTCTGAGCGTGACAGCGCCAAAAGCCCATGGAAGCTCTGGGCAAATGGGCGTAGGTTTACTTCCTGGCTTGAGCTTTGCAGTCACGACGGTCGCAAGAGAGAAGCAGCGTTGCGCGTCACTTCTGGCGGCGCGCCGAGCGCGTTCCTACTGGCACTCGTGCTGAGGCGACTGAATGACTGGGTTCCTCAAGTACGGACTGCAGCGCGCGAGACACTGCCACAACTCGTTTCGAATTCTGAGCCGCAGGACGTCGCTACCGTGCTGTGGAGCCTTCTCGCACACTGGGATACCTGGGGTCGCATGGAGTCCGCGGATAGAGAGACGGTGGCCGCAATCACGTCAAGCGAGCCCGTCGCTCTGGCCCTTGGGTCGAGGATAATGGCCACGGCTGCGGGCCCTGCCGGCCGCGTTTTGGCCCAATGCGCACGTTCAGAGACTTTTGACCGTTGGATCGAGGACTTCGCTTATGGCGCAGTCCAGCCAGCCGTACGAGCAGTAGCTTTCCGATGGTTGCTCTCGGAGCAAGTGACGTGGGTGACGGGTCGCAGGTGGTTGTGGACTGACCTTGCGTACTGCAAGGGGAAATTCGAACCCGTCATCGACTCCCGGCAACTTCAAACGAAGAAGCCATTCCTCGCGACGCTGCGCGGCGCCATGGCAGACAGCTCGCCCATGGTTCGCCGCGTCGCAGCTGAGTTTCTCATCCGTCAGCTGCCCTCTTTGGGCGAGCATGCGCTACTTCTCGCGAAAGAGTTGGCTTCCGATGCGAGTCAGTGCGTTGCCTGGCGCGGAGAATTCGCGTTGAAGCAACTCCACCAACAAAAGCGCGAGGGTCAGGCCTAATGGAAAAGCGCGATGGTCAGGGCTCGTCTTGACACATCCCCACGTTCAACCCCGCCAAGGATCCACGAGCACCACGCCCGTCTCCCGAAAGTCCGCCACGTTCCGCGTTGCCAGCGGCGCCGAGTGGACGCGGGCGATGGCGGCGATCATGCCGTTGGGTGCGCTCACCGGCCGACCCGAACGTGCGGCCTCGCCCATCAGCTCGCCGTAGCTCAGCGCGGCCTCTTCGGTGAACGCGAAGATGCGCCCGGCAAAGCGGCTGCGCCAGGCCTCCAGACCATCGGCCAATCGCTGGGCGCGTTCATCGGGGCGGATCTTGTTGATGCTGAAAGCGAGTTCGGCGATGACGACCGTGCTCAGCGCCAGCTCGGCGTCGTGCTTCTCCAGCCAGCGCAGCACGCTCGGCTCCGGCGCGCGCTTGAGCGTCTCGGAGACGACGTTGGTGTCGAGGAAGATCACAACTCGATGCCGCGGTGGGCCTGGCGGCGCTGCTCGCGCAGCACGGCTTCAAGATCGATATCGGTCCCGTAGCTCTGGCTGAGTCGCGCCTAAAAGCTCGCGGCCGGCTCACGGCCTGCCTGGGCGGCCTCGTAGGCTTCCAGCGCGCGCTCGACCACTTCGGCCACCGTGCGCTGCTCGCGCCGCGCCAGCCGATGCGCCAGATCGCGCGCCCGGGCGCTGCGCACGGAGAGTTGGGGCTCGGCCATGGGGCTGTCCTCGTGCCTTGAGGCCTTGGAGGCTACGCTGCACGCCATCTGCCATCAAGATGGCTGCTCGGTCGTTTCGGCGATCGGCGGGTTCAGGCTGAAGCTGCGAAACGCGCTGCCGCCTTCAACCCCGGCGACTCGATCAGGCGCTGGACTCGGCCTCGTTGGCCACGCCGTTGGCTGAGCGGTCTGATTTAGGCACTGTTTACAGTACTGATAACAGTACTCTTCCGTGCTAGCCTGCCATCGCGACGCAACTGGAGATGCAGCGATGGCCGACAACACCCTCACCAGCGCGGAGATCAAGCGGCACGGTCTGGCCGTGATCGAGGAGCGCCTGGCGCAGGGCCCGGTGCATCTGATGAAGCGCAACCGGCGCACGGCGGTAGTGCTGAGCGAAGCCGAGTACGCGCGCCTGCTGCAGGCCCAGCCCAAGGCCGTGCCCGGCCAGAGCGCGCTGCAATGGCTGCTGACACAGGCGCCGCAGGCCCAGCGCAGCCGCGCCGAGATCGATGCCGAGCTGGAGGTGGGGCGCGACTGGTGATCGCCTTTCTCGATGCCAACGCGCTGATCTATCTGATCGAGGGCGAGGCCGCGCTGGCCGCGAGCGTGCGCGCAAAGCTGCAGGCGCTGGCCGCCGCGCATCCCGATCTGCGCATCGCGCTCAGCCGACTGAGCTGGCTGGAGTGCCGCGTGGGGCCCATCAAAGCCGGCTCGCCCGAACGCCTCGCGCGCTTTGATTCCTTCTTCCAGCAGCCAGATCTGATCTGGCTGGAACTCGAACGCAGCGTGGTGGAACTCGCCACCGAGCTGCGCGGGCGCCTGGGCCTGCGCACGCCCGACGCCCTGCAGGCCGCCTGCTGTCTGCAGTTGGGGCGTGAGCACGTGATGCTGACGGGCGATGGTGGTTTTGCGCGTGTTGAGGGTTTGAAAGTCGACTGGCTCTGACCGCTGCAGCTGCAACTGCGCAGGCAACAGGCAATGGGGTCAGTTCCAGCTTCGTAGCATCCGCGCCCCGGCTCACAGATCTTGCGCCTGTCAGCGATCCCGAGCCGGTCCGCTGTCAGCATCCCCCTCAAAGCCCCGCATGCTTGGCCCAGAAGTCAGCAGGCGTGATGATCGGGTGCCTGTCGGCCAACACGAGCAAGTCCTTGTCGCCCGTGATCAGGTAGTCGGCAGCGCTGGTTTGCAGCGCCGTCAGCAGGGTGCCGAGCACGTCCTGGTCCTTCGGGTCTCGCAGGTCCGGTGTGCTGCTCGTGGCGGGCTCGATCACCTCCGCCTGGATCGACAGCGCATCCACCAGATCATCGATCTCACTCGCGCTCAGTCCATGCCGATGCGCCAGCTTGGCCAGCACGCAACGCAGCTCGCTGAGGATGTCGTCAGACAGCAGCACCTCGATCGAACCGTGCCGCCACGCCGCGAGGATCTTGCCCGGCACGCTGGCCGGGTAGGCGATGCCGGACAGCAGGACGGTGGTGTCGAGCACCACACGCAGCGTCGCCACGCGGCTCAGCCTTGGGCGCTGGTGGCGCGGGCATCGCGAACGGCGGCCTCGATCTCGGCCATGCCGTCGGCCTCCGGTAGCGGCGCAAAGCCCGCCTCGATACGCGCCGACAGAGCATCAAAGCGCGCCTGCATGCGGCGGATGCGGGCGAACAGCCGTGCGTCGACGAGGGCGGCGACGGGCTTGCCGTCCTTGTTGATGACGATGCTGTCGTGTCGGTATTGCACCTGGTTCAGCATTTCGCCGAGGTTCTGGCGGAAGGCGACGGCGCTGGTTTCGGTGATCATGGCGGGCTCCCGATGAATCGATATGACCAGTATGGTCAATATGCTCTTGGGATCAAGACTGGCGCCCGAAGATCCGGAGCGGCTGTCGTCTTTGGGCATCCGAAGCGCGGCTCCGCCGAGGAGTCGCCAGTTCCAGACCTGTCTCGCCAGGGAGGCGCCGCCAGGGAGGCGCCGGGGTCAGGTCTAGCTTCGTAGCAACGGCGCGGCTTCTCCCGTAGGCGACCGCCCGACGCGACTCTGCTGTCCCTGAAGCCTCCTCGCGCCGCCCCCGACGGCTGATCGGCCCGCCCTGGGGGATCGACAAACGGTTGCGGCGGCGCATCGCATCGTCGAGGCAGCGCGCTGGCGGCTTGCCATCGAGGGCTGAAGGCCGCGCCGTGGGCGCTGCTATCCTGTCGCCCCTCCGTTGCGAATGTTCACTTTCCATGTCTGCCCGACTGTTCTGCCGTTCCTGTTCCATCGCTCTGATTCTGGCTGCCGCACTTGGCGGTACTGCGTCCGCTCGGCCGCCACTGGCCTATGCCCCAGCCGATACGCCCTACGTGTTTGGCGCCATCGATCCGCCGTCGGTTGCGATCTCCGATGCTTGGATCGCCCGCGATGACGCGCTGCCCCGGATGTACGCACCGATGCTGCGCGAGTGGCTGGGGGCCGCGGCCGACACCGGCGCCGACAACAAGCAGCAGCGCGCCCTGTTGAAGGCGATCAATGCGGAAGTCGAAACCCGCGGCCTGGGCGAATTGATGGAGCGCTGGGGTCTGTCGAGACAGCCGCGTGCAGCGCTGTTCGGGCTGGGTCTTCTGCCGGTGGCGCGGGTCGAACTTGCTGATGCCGAGCGTTTCCGCGAAGCCTTTCTGCGCTTCATCCGCAGCGCGGGGATGCAGATGCAGCTGCAGAGCGCCGAAGTTGACGGCCAGACCTACTGGCTGTTGAGACCGAACACCTCGGAGAACAGCCTGCTGCTGGCACTGCACGACGGCCAGCTGGTGCTGAGCCTGCTGCCGCGCAGCGCGACCGCCACAGTGCTGCGCGCCGTGTTGGGCCTTGATCCTCCGGCCGAATCGGTGCTCGACGCTGGCAGCCTGCAGGCGCTGAACGCGCGTCTTGGCCTGCTGCCGCAGGGCTCTGGGTACCTCGACTCGGCGCGTCTGTGGGCCCTGATCAGCGGCGCGGCGCAAGGCCCGCAGGCAGCGCTGATGGCTGAGCTCGGCTGGACCCCGCCGAGCGAGATTTCCGCCGCCTGCGAAGCGCAGGCGCAGGACTTGATCGAGAGCTGGCCACGCATGGCCGCCGGCTATGCGGCGATCGACGAGCGCGGCTATCGGCTGCGCTATCTGCTGGAAGCCAAGCCCGCCCTGGTCAAGAAACTGCACACCCTGCAGGCGCCGCTGATCGCCGCCGCGGATGCCGATGCCGCTGGCGCGCGCCTGGCGCTGAGCTTGCGCAGCGATCGGCTGATCACCCTGATCAACTCCTGGGGCGGTGCCTTGAGCGGCGAGTGCGTCGGCAGCATGCTCTCGGCACTCAAGCTGGCCGAGCTCAGCAGCGCGCTCAACAACCCGGTGGCCGCCGGGCTGGCCCAGCACCTGCCGAGCGTGCATGCGCAGATCGACCATCTGAGCTGGCCGGACGGTGACACGCCGCTGGAACTGCAGGCCAGTCTGCAGGGCTACACGCCGGACCTCGCGGCGCTGCTGGCCGACATCGCCACACAGGACCCAAGCTTTCCGGCCGACCTCCAGCCGGGCGAACCCCCGCGTGCCATCGACCTACCTTCTGGCCTGCCCGGCGAAGCCAAAATGCACATCGCCGCCGGCACACAGGCGCTGGGCCTCGCGATTGGCGACCGCGCGGTGGCCGCACTGCCGACCCGACTGGCGTCAGCACCGAGCGCGCCCACCCTGCTGGAATTCGCCTACCGCGGCGCCTTCTATCAGTCGGTGATGGAGCAGGTCCTTGAGGGCCAGCCGGACACCGAGCCGATGCTGGCGCCCATCCGCCACCATGGGCAGACGCTGGACCGCGCCCTGTACAGCGTCGAAGTCAGCGAGTTCGGCCTGGAGTTCGTGGGCGAGCTCAAGTTCCACTGAGCCGCACGATCGGTTCGGGCATCTGTTGGAAGACCTGCGATCACTTCGAAGTAGAGCCGCTGGTCTCCCCTCTCCCCTCGTGGGAAGCAAAGGTGGGCGCTTGTCGGCTGCCGGTGGCAGCCGACGCCCGCCTGAGCCCCAGCGGAACGAGTGTGGTCAGGGGAGAGGGCGATGAAGCTTGCCGCGAGGCTTGCCCCCTCTCGCCAACCTTCCCTCGCTTCGCTCGGGCCGCGAAGAGTGTCGGCTGCCACCGGCAGGCGGCGCGCGGCGGTGGTTCTGAGCGAGGCCGAGTACGCGCGCCTGCTGCAGGCACAACCCAAGCCCGTGCCCGGCCAGAGCGCGCTGCAGTGGCTGCTGACCCAGGCGCCGAAGGTCCAACGCAGCCGCGCCGAGATCGATGCCGAGCTGGAGGCAGGGCGCGACGGGAGATCGCCTTGCTCGATGCCAAGGCGTCGCTCTATCTGATCGAGGGTGAGGCAGCGCTGGCCGCGAGCGTCCGCGCGAAGCTGCAGGCGCTGGCCGCCACGCATCGCGATCTGCGGGCTGAGCTGGCTGGAGCGCCGCGTGGGGCCCAACATGGCCGGCTCGCCCGAACGCCTCGCTCGCCTTGAGGCCTTCTTCCAGCAGCCGGATCTGATCTGGCTGGAACTAGAACGCAGCGTGGTCGAACTCGCCACGGAGCTGCGCGTGCGCCTCGGCCTGCGCACGCCCGACGCCCTGCAGGCTGCCTGCTGTCCGCAGTTGGGTCCTGGGCACGTGATGCTCACGGGCGATCGCGGCTTCGCACGCGTGGAGGGTTTGAACATCGACTGGGCCTGATCGCTCCAGCGGCCAGTAAGCGATGCCTGCAATAGCTTCAGTGGCAACGCATCGCGACACCCAGCGCCGCCATGGAGCCGCCAGCGCGCCCCTGCCCGCGAAGCCGCCACGTTCCGCGTCGCCAGCGGCGACGCGTCGCCCTCAGCGGCTCAGTCGCCTCCGCAACCACCGCAGCTTGAACCGCTCCCGTTCGAACCGCTGTCGGAGCCGCTCGAACCGCCACCGTCGCCGCTGGAAGGGGGATGCCGCAGCTCGTGGTAGCCGGCCAGCGCGGTACCCGCCAGCACGCCGGTGCCGACCAGTGCCACCGCCAGCGCCAGTTGCCCTTTGGGCGGCGCGCGCAGAGTCAGCGCGTGTCGCGCCCTCTGCGCCTTCAGGAGATCGCGGCCAGCGCGGGTGATGCCCGGCCGCTTGAAGTGGAACAGCAGCGCAGCGATGACGGTCGCGATCACGAGAAACACCAGCAAGGCGACCGGTCGATCGCGCAGCAGGCCGATCGCGATTTTGGCGGCACCAAAGCCGCCGAGCAGCCACAGCGGCAGCGCACTGCGGAGGGCGATGCGACGGGCCTCTTGCGGCACATACCAGCCACCGTGTCGAACCAGTGCTTCGCGTACCTGCTGGACTGGCAGGGACTTTTCAGCGCGCTTCCAGTGCGCGGGCTTGGCACACAGGCTTGGCAGCAGCGTGCGGAGCAGGGCGTCGTCGGGTTCGTCCGGCCGCTGTCGTACGAACCTGTGATTTTCGGCATCCCAGCCGATGAAGCTGTCTTCGTGAAGCTGGGCGGCGGCGGCATCTATGACTCCGCGTGGCCCGTCGCGCAGATAGGCGAGCTGCCAAAACGAGGGCTCGCCTGGGGCGAAGCCGCGTGCGGAATCACGCTGCCAGCGATGCCAAAGGCGCCAGCCGCTGCTCACAACCAGGCAAACCCCCAGCAGCATCAGATACAGCGAAAGGAAGTCTGGGCCACGCCAGTCGAGTGGCCCCGGATAGGCCAGCGCCGCGGCCGGCACTAAGCCCAACAGTGCCGCGCGCCAAGCCCAGCGGACGCGGCCGTCGCGGCCCTTCGGCGTCGCCCAGGCCGGCCACCACTCCGACGCGGGCGTACCGAACTCGGACGCATAGGTCTGCAAGGTCTCCGCATAGGCGTCGCGCAGCGCTTCACGCTCGCCGGGCAGGCCCCGCGCTGGCTGATGGTGCAGAGCGAAGCCCAGTCGCCGCGGACAGAAGTCCTCCCAGTAGTCCCGCGTCCAGGTCAAATGCAGGTGCCAGACCTCGTCCACCGCGGCGCTGGGCACGGCGCGGCCGCCCAGCCGCGCAGCGACTGCACAAAAGCGCAGATACTCGCCAATGGCACGCTCGCAGCGTCCGGGATTCCAGCCAGTCCGTTCGCCAAGCTGCGCACGAAAGCGCCGCTGCAAGGCCGGGTCGTCCTCGGCCCAAGCGAGAACGCGCGCCGTGCGAGCGCAGTCGACGGGTGCAAGCTCGGTCATGAACGCGCCCTCTGAAACGACCAGGCGACAGCGTGAATCAGTTGCATGCATCCTGCCACCGCGGGCGATGGGGCCAGGTTTAGCTTCGTAGCGTCCGCCACCCGGTTCACAGACAGCGCACCTGTCGGCGATCCCGAGCCGGTCCGCTGTCGCCCCCCCTCACAGCCCCGCATGCTTCGCCCAGACGTCCGCAGGCGCGAGGATCGGCCGGCGTTCGGCGAGCGCGAGTGTCTCGCCAGCGTCCACAACCCCAGCCGGTGCGAGCACGGAAAACGGAACACGAGCGTGGCGCAAGGGCATCCGTAGAGCGTCCACACCCCGCGCCGGGCGAGCCCGCCGCCGGCACTTGCTGCCGCAGCTCGATAACCATACGATGCCTGAAATCAGACGCCGTATGCTTCAGGCTGCCCATGCGCCCCTCCCCCGCTTCCACCACAACCAAGCGCCCCGGAAAGCGCGAGCGCACCGCCGCGCACTTGTCGGCCACGGCCTTCCGTCTGTTCGAGGCGCAGGGCTTCGATGCCGTGACGATGGAGCAGATCGCCGCCGAAGCCGGGGTCGCCAAGGCCACGCTGTACGACCATTTCCCGGTCAAGGAGGCGCTGCTCGCGCACCGGATGCGCGAAGACATCGCCGCGGGCATGCAGGAGCGCGCGGCCGCGCTCGCGGCCCATCCGACCTTCGAGTCGCGCATGCGCTACTTGCTCACGGAGTCGGCGCAGTGGAACAGCGCGCGCCGCGCCTATCTGCCGGCCTACCTGCGCTACCTCACCCGCCAGGCGCGCTATGGCGAGGGCGGCGCGCAGCCAGCCTCTGCGAAGGCCGCGCCGATCGACAACGGCACGCGCGGCATCCTCGCCGCGATGTTCGCCGCCGCGCAGCAGAGCGGTGAGATCGACCCGCGGCTCGATGTCGCGATGCTCGCGGCCAGCGTCGAGTACCTGCTGTTCGGTGCCGTGGCGGGCTGGCTCGAAGACCCGTCCATCGATCTGACGACACGCTTCCTCGCTGCCTTCGACCTGGCCCTGCACGGGATGGCGGCGCGCCCGAATTCGAAAGCCTCTGGAGCCCCCTGATGCGCACCTCCCCGGTCCACGACACCCTGCCCCTGCCGGGCCGCCCTTTCGGCCTGCCCCTGCTGGCGGCGATCCGTCGCGATCCGCTCGGCGTCGGTCACGCGCTGCAGCGGCGGCTGGGGGATGTCGCCACGGTCGATGTGCTGTTCCGGCGCATCGTCTACTTCTTCCGTCCGGACGCCGTGCGCCAGATCCTGGTCGACCACGGCGACAGCTTCGAACGCGAAGCGCGCTTGCTGGACATCTTCGCGTCCTTCCAGGGCCGCAATGTCCTCACCACCGAGGGCCCGGACTGGGAACGCCAGCGACGCCTGCTGACGCCGGCGTTCTCGCCCAAGCGGATGGCGGGCTACATGGGCCTGATGCGCGACGCCATCGAGGCGAGCCTTGCCGACGAACTGCCCACCGCTGAGGGCGAGCAGGCGGTGGTGGATGTCGACTTCCTGACCACGCGCATCACCATGGACGTGATCCTGCGCACCCTGTTCTCGCATGCGACCTGCCACGCGGAGGCGATGCGGGTGTCGGTCGCGATCCGCGCACTGACCCGCCAGAGCATGCGCGAGGTGTTCTGGCCCTGGGTGCCGCCGGCCTGGCTGCCGCATCCGGGGCGCGCGGCGAAGCGCGCCAGCCTGCGCGTGCTGCACGGCTTGATCGCCGATCACATCGCTGCCCGGGCCAAGCGCGAGCCACCGGCGGATGGCGGCGACGTGCTGGATCGCCTGCTCGCCGCGCGCGACGAGGCTTCGAGCGGCAGTGGCGCGGCCCTGAGCGCGCAGGAGGTCCATGACAACTGCGTGCTGCTGTTCGCCGCCGGCTTCGACACGGCGTCCTCGGCGCTGACCTGGTGGCTCGGCCTGATGGCGACGCATGCGGACGTGGCGCAGCGCGTGCGCGACGAAGTGGCGGGCGCGCGTGCGCAGGGCGCCGGGCTCGACGTCCTCGCGCGCCTGCCCTGGCTCAACGCCACGCTCAAGGAAGCGATGCGCCTGTACCCGCCCTCGACCTCGCTGTTCAACCGCGTCGCGCTGCGCGACGTGGTCATCGACGGCACGCCGGTCCGCAAGGGCACGCTGGCGGTCGTGCCGATCTGGCACCTGCACCGCGATGCCCGATCCTTCCCTGAGCCCGAGTCTTTCCGTCCCGAACGCTTTCTGCCCGAGGCGCCGCCAGTACCACGCGGCGCTTACCTGCCCTTCGGCGCCGGCCCGCACTTCTGCCTGGGCCAGCATTTCGCGATGGTGGAGATGGCCTTGGTGGCGGCGCACGTGATCGAGCGCTTCGAGCTTGCGTTGGCCGAAGGCGACGCCCTGCCGGAACCCGTGGTCGATCTCGCGCTGAAGCCGAAGCAGCCCCTGCGCCTGCGGTTCACGAAGCGCGAGAGTTCACCGACATCGACGCAGTCGCAAACCGATGCGGCGACTCGCATCGATGCGTCGGCCTGAGGAAGCTCTGATTTATCGGAGCTTCCCGTGCGCCATGGATGGCGCGCTCGCGAATCAAGCATGCATGTGCTTGATTCAGCGTGAGTGAGTCCGGACCTGCGCCGGACTCACGACGTCTGAAGAACTGCAGGACGGAGTTCTTCAGACCTTCTCTAAGGAGAACGCGCAATGAACCTCCTGCTGGCCGCCGCTGCTGTGCTCGCGATGGCAACGGGTGTGGTCCACTCGGTCCTGGGCGAGCGGCTGATCTTCCGGCGCCTGCGCCAAGCATCGCTGGTGCCCAGCGCGCCCGCGCCTCCGCTGCAGGAACGCCACATCCGCATTCTCTGGGCCTCGTGGCACCTCGTCTCGGTGCTGGGCTGGGCCATGGCGGCCCTCCTGTGGCGGCTGGCCGCAGGCACAGACAGCGGCCTGCCGGCCGATGTGCTGCTGAACGTGATCGCGTGGGGCTTCTTCGCGGGGTCGCTGCTGGTGCTCGTGGCCACCCGTGGACGGCATCCCGGCTGGATCGCACTCGCCGCCGTCGCGGTGTCGGCGTGGCTCGGCATGGGCTCTGCGTGAACGGCTCTGGTTTCGCCAGAAGCTCAAGAGTTTCCACGGCTGGAAGGCGGCACCGGCAGGTGGCCTGGCTCGATCGGATCAACGTCGCGGTGCGCGCTTTGGCGGCGGGCGCAGAGATCGATCGCGCCGGTGGTTCCCAGGCACCGCATGCCGTGGGCCTGCCTTGCCGAAGCGGTCGAAGAGTCCCGCTTGCACGCGGCGCAGTGAATCCGCGAGAGCCTATCGCCCTGCCTACCACGCACACGCACTGGCGGATCCGGGCGGCAGGCCTGCCGTGTGATCCGAAACCCCTGCTGATCTGTACATCACGCCCGGCGTCATCCCAAAGGTCTTCCCGCTGACACGGTCGGCGCTGGCCGCACGAGATCGTGGAGTCTTGCCCGGCTACGCCGGGAGTCTGTCTACCGACCCGCGCGGTCCGTGTGGCCGATGACCGGAGCCAGAGTTTGCCGAACGCCGCGCCAGCCCCCTGCCAGCTTTGTGCGAGGCCAAACGCTGCGCGCTTTATCGGGGATGTGGGCGGGCAGTCGCAGCGCTGACGGCAGATCGCGGCCCGGGTCGCGCTGGCGCCGCTCGCCCTTTTGCAGACATCGAAGCCAAGCGGTCTGGTGCCGTTGGTGCGCACTTCGACCGGCCCTCGCTCGGCACTGGCACCGCCAGCAGCTCGCCCCACGCAAACAACACCTGTCAGAAGCGACAGGATGGGCCAGGCCGGGACCTGTTGTGAGGCACTCGCGGCGAAGCCAGCCTGCACAAGGCTTGCGGCGGATCGAAGCGACACTCATCGGCGTGATTCTTCACACGCGGAACACTTGCACTCCAGCGCCACCCCGTTGTCGACATGACTGTTCATTCCTAGCATCATCGCGCGCGGATGCCGTCGCCGGCATCCGCGCACTCCCTCAATCGACTGGAGAGTCCCATGAACCTGATCCGTTCCGTCGCGATGAGCCTGCTGGCGGGTGTTGCCGCCACCTGCCTGATGCCCGCTCCTGCACATGCCGGCAGCCTCGACCAAGCGCAGGTAGCCTGCTACGTCGACACCTACGCGTTCGATCAGCTCACCGCGGACTACTGCATTGCGGCCTGGACGCCCGGCACTGCAGACGTGACCTCGGTTGCTTCCTTCGAGGTCGTGGGCCTGCCGCCCGGCAGCTACAGCTACAGCTGGAACTTCGCCTGCGGAGATTCGCGCAGCTGTTGGACCAGCATCACGGCGCGCCCCGAGCAGAGCAAAACGGCCGTGGTCACGGTCACGAACCTCGCAACCGGTGAGCAGCGAACCCTCAGCGCCACCGCCGAGTACATCAACGGCTGGGACTGAGCGCACTCCATCGCGGGTCGCTCAACACTCGCCGGCACCGCACCGCCCGCTCAACGGAGCGGTGCCGGCAACCGAGTTTCCGATGAGGCCTGCAGACACGAGGGTCCGGGCGCGAGCGCGAGATCTTGTCTTGGCACATCCCTCCGCCCAGCCCAAGCAAACATCCGTTCGCGCCACCCTTGCTTGCTTGAAGCCCGCCGCGCTGCCTGTCGCCAGCGGCGCCGAGTGGCTTGCCTTGACCAGCAGTGCTTCGGGAGCCCTGGAAGGCACACAGCCTTGCACCTCTGGACGCCTCCTGCCCACCGCATAGGCTGGGCCCTCGCCCAGCGGTGCCTTCAGGATTGCCTCGGTGCATCAATCCGCAGGTCGCCCTGCGCCAGCACCTCGCGACCGCCACTCCACCGATCCCCTCGCAGGCTGCAGCCGTCCAACCTGGCGCCGCCAATCGGACGCAACTCAGTACGCGCGGGCGCAGGACGCTCGGCAGAGCCGTCGAAGTCTGCGGCGAGCCCGCGCCGGCGGAAGGTCACGCGTGCGGACCTGCCCTTCTTGTCCTTCTGGCCCAGGCCTCGACCGTCGCCTTAGGGCGCGGTGATCGGGCGGCGCCAGACGGGGGTGGTGACTGGCGGGATGGTGATCGAGCCCGGTAGCAGAACGATCTGGGTCGAGACGTTTTCGATCAGGCGATCGGCGCGGTGCTTGTGCACGACGGAGTAGTTGGCCAGCACGCCCGCAGTGCCGGTGCCCGCGTAGTTGGCCACCCAGAAGCCGGTGACCGGCAGCCCCACCAGAGCG
>JBKCVA010000174.1:0-10259 GCA_046318115.1 Lysobacterales bacterium
CTGTTCGCGGTAGTTGCGCAGCTCTCCGGCCTTGAGCCGCGCCCAGTAGGCGTTCAACTCGCGCTTGACCACCGGCATCAGCAGGTAGACGCCGATCAGGTTGGGAATGGCCATGATGAACAGCAGGGCATCGGCGATGTCGACGAGGCTGGACAGCTGCAGGGTGCAGCCAACCACGGCAGCGACCAGGTAGAAGAACTTGAACCCGTAGAGCACGCCCTTGCTCTCACGCGCCAGAAACGCCGCCGCCTTGGCCCCGTAGTAACCCCACGTAATGGTGGTCGAGAACGCGAACAGGAACACCGCAAAGGTGAGCACGTAGGGGAACCAGCTGACCACGCTGCCGAAGGCGTTCGAAGTGAGCTGCACGCCGTCTCCACCGCCTTGGACGAGGTGCTGGCCAGTGATGATGATGACCAGCGCGGTCATGGTGCAGATCACGACGGTGTCGACGAAGGGCTCCCACAGGGCGACGAAGCCTTCGGTCACCGGGGCGCGGGTCTTGACCGCCGAGTGGGCGATGGCCGACGAGCCGAGGCCCGCCTCGTTCGAGAAGGCGGCGCGGCGGAAGCCGACGATCAGCGCGCCGATGATGCCGCCGACCGCGCCCTCCCCGGTGAAGGCACCGACGAAGATCGAACCAATCGCGCTGGGCAGCTGGCCGATATTGGTGAGGATGACGAACAAGCAGCCAACGATGTAGAGCGCGGCCATGGCCGGCACCAGTTTGGATGTCACGCTGCCGATGCGGGTGATCCCTCCGATCACCACAGCGCCCGCCAGTAACGCGTAGGCCAGTCCGAACCACAGTCCATTGCCGGCCAAGGGCCCTTCGGCACCGCCGGTGACGTTGAGCAGCTGGGCATAGGCCTGGTTTGCCTGGAACATGGCGCCCGCGCCAATCGCGCCAAGCATGGTGCAGAGCGCGAAGATGATCGCCAGCTTCCATCCGAACCACTTCATTCCCGGATAGTTTTCGGCGATCCCGCGCGACAGGTAGTACATGGGCCCGCCGGACACCGTGCCATCGGCCTTCTCCAGACGGTACTTCACACCCAGCGTGCACTCGACGAACTTGGTCGACATGCCGAGGACGCCTGCCAGCACCATCCAGAACGTCGCGCCAGGGCCGCCGATGGTGATCGCCACCGCCACGCCGGCGATGTTGCCGAGACCGACGGTTCCGGACACCGCCGAGGTCAGCGCCTGGAAATGGCTGACTTCGCCGGGGCCGGCGTCACGTTTGCTGCTGTAGTCGCCGCGCAGCAGGCGAAAGCCATGGGCGAAGCCACGCAGGTTGATGAAGCCGAGATACACGGTGAACACGAGGCCGCCGAGGATCAGCCAGCCGACGATGAGCGGAAACATGACCGGCGCTTCGTCGGTGCCGCCCACGCGCACGGCAGTGAAGATGAAGCCGGATACCTTGTCGGCGACCGGCCGGATCATCGCTTCGATGCGCTGGTCCAGGCTCGGCTCGACGGCCGCAGCGGGCGCATCGGGCACGGCTGACATCGCGGCGGCGGGCGCGGCTTGCGGCGGTGCTGGCTCAGCCTGAGCAGCTTCCGCGGCTTCGCTGGCCTGCACCGCTTCGAAGCCTTGGTTGCCCGCGGGCGCGGAGTCCTGCGCAAGCGCAGGAAGACCAAATGCCAGCATCAAGGCCAGCGCGACACGTTGGATCATCGGGCGTCCCCCCAGAGGACTGTGCGTGAATGAAGCGTGCCCGCGGCGCGGCTGCACCGGAGATCGCCGGGACGCGGCTTCCCCGCCGCGTCGGCGCCGCGCGTGACCGACCTTGGTCTGGACGCGACGAGGCCGGATGGTACATCACGGCCCCTGCGGGGTCGGGTGCCCATCGACACAGGCCGCCTTCAGCGCCAGCGTGGCGGCCCGATCAGGGACCGCCGCGCGGCGGATACAGCGGCGGCAGCCCGATGGACATGGCGTGCTCCGCCGGCGCGCGGCGGAACTCCGGCGCTTGCTGGAACGCCAAGCGCAGTACCTGCAGCGCCGGCGCGCCATCGGCTCCGGCGTAGAGGCTGCGCTGCAGGGCCTGCACGGCCTCGCGCTGGTCAGCGGCGTTCAGGGCGTCGGCGAGTGCAGTCAGTTCAGGAGCCAATCCGCGCGCACGCGCCAAGCTGCGCAGCGCCAGCGCGATCTCGCCCAGGTCGCCCTCACGCAGGGCAGCGGCCAGCGAGGGCCCGGCCTGGGGCGGCGCGAGCGCGCTGGCAGGCGGCGCAGCAGGTGGTGCAGGGCCACGCACCCGTGCACGCCACCACAGGCCGGCCAGCAGAAGCAGCAGCGGCGGTTGCAGCAAGGCTGCAACCCGCCACAGCGGATGCACGCCCTGCGGCACCGCGGCGGCAGGCGGCGCTTCGCTGCGCGCGTCGGTGTTCCCCGGCACGGGCGCAGCGGCATCGACCCCACCGCCCACGACTTCGAAGCGCTGCGCCTCGATCACCGCCTCGCGCATCTCGTCCGCCGCCACGTCCCACCAGCGGATGACCAGGCGCGGCAGCTCCAGCGTGCCGACACGGTTGGGCACCACCGCGAAGCTGCGGCTGCGCTCGCCCTCGATGCCGCGCGGTCCTTCCCGGCTTTGGCTGGCCTCCTGGTCGGGGTAGACCTCGGCGCCCTCGATGGACGGCAGCACAAGTTCCGGCAGCTGCTCGGCAGCGAGCCCGCGCGCCGACAGCCGCAGCGAGAGCGTGACCGGCTCGCCCACCTTGAGCGCGCCGGAAGCGCTGGACTGGGCGACGTACTCGACCGACTGCGCGGGCAGCCAGGGCTCGCCGGCACTGGCCGGTCGCGCCCGCACCTCCAGGGTCAGCGCATCGCCCGCTGCACTGACCGGCGAGCCCGGGTCGAACATGCGGTTGGCGCGGCCACCAGCCAGCGCGCGTCCGCGGAAGCGCGGGGCTTCGATGCGCAGGGGGCCCGAGGCCAGCGGGGTCAGCGCATAGCGGCGCTCGACCACGTTGTAGCGACGGCCGCCGATGTCGCGGCTGAAAGTGGCATCGCCACCCAGGCGACGGATGTCCGCACCGGCGGCGCCGGGCTCATCGAGTTGGCCGTCGAGCAGGGTGACGGCGTACAGCAGGCGCACGGTGTAGATCACCTGCTGCTGCACGTAGGGGTTCTCGGGCGCGGCTTCGACCTCAAGCAGCACGTCGGCATCGACATCGCGAGGACGCGCGCTGGCCGGCAGCACGGAGAGCCGCAGCGGTTCGGTGCGCTGGCCGCGCACCTCCAGCGCCGGAATGCCGATCACGCCCGCCGACAGCGGCTCCAGCACCACGCCCCAGAGCGTGCGCATGCTCTGCTGGCCGTTGACCACGCTGATCTGGGTGCTGCTGGAGCTGCCGAGCACGCGCACATCGCTGCCCAGCGCGGACAGATCGGGTTCACCGCCGCCGGGCTGATCGGTCTCGATGTTCAGAGTGACCGACTCGCCCAGCACGATCTCCTCGCGGTCGAGGAAGGCGCGCGTGCCCTGCGCCATCGACAGCGTCGACAGCAGGCTCAGCAGCAGCGCGCAGAGCAGGCGCAGATGGTGGTTCATGGGGAATCGCCCTCGCGCTGACGGCGCTGGTATTCGAGCAGGAACTTGCGGCGCAACAGGCCGCCGGGGTCATCGGGTACGCGCCGCATGAGCTGTTCCAGCGCCTGCCGTTTCTCCGCCTCGGCCATGGCTTCGGCGCTGAGCGGCTCGCCCTCGGGCGGCGCGTCCTGCGGCTGCGCCTGGGTCTGGTCGAGCGCCTGCTGCATGGCCTTGCTGTAGTCCTGCTGCGCCTGCTCGGACTCGGCCGCGTCGCGCTCGGCGTCGTCCTGCTGCGCGCCGGACTCGCCCTCCTGTTCGCCCTCGGCAGCGTCGTTCTGCGGGCTCTCGGAGGACGGCGGGGGTTCGCCTTCGGCGGACTCGGACTCGCTGCCCGCGTCCTGCTTCTGCTCACCCTCAGACGGTGACTCGCCGGAGTCGCCGGACTGCCCGTCTTGGCTGTCCTTGCCCTGCTCACCCTGCTCGCCGTTCTGGCCCTGCTGCTGTTGCTGCTGTTGCTGCTGCTCCTGCTGCTTGAGCCAGTCTTCAATCGCCTGACGGTTGGCGGCCGCATCCGCATGCTGCGGCTCGCGTTCGAGTGCGGCCGTGTACGCCGCCAGCGCCTCTTCGTAGCGCTGCAGCTTGGCCAGCGCATTGCCGCGGTTGTAGTGGCTGCGGGCGTCATCGCCGCTGGCGAAATCAGCGAGCGCGGATTCCATGTCGCCGGCGCGGTAGGCCGCGCTGCCGCGCAGGGCCGGGTCCTCGGCCAGTGCCGCCGCGCGCTGTGGCGCATCGCCCTGCAGGGCGTCCCAGGCCTGGCGATCGCGATTCGTCCACAGATCGTTCCAGAACTGCGCGAGCCCGCCCGGCGATGCCTCTGCGGCATCGGCCTCGGCGGCTTCTGCGGTCGCGGCAGGCGGCGACGGCGTCGCTGCCGCGGGTTGCGCCTGCGCCGTGCGCAGCGGCGCCAGCGGCAGCAGCACAAGCGGCAGCACCAGCAGCCAGCCGCGCCTCGCGGCGAGTGCCGCCAGCGGCAGCAGCAGCAGGGCCAGCAGCGGGCCTTCGTCCTGGTAGCGCAGGGTCTCGCGCGATTCGCGGCCGGCGCTTTCAGCCTGTTCGACTTCAGCGGTGTCGGTCGTGTCATCGAAGCCCAGCGCGCGCAGGTCGCTGCCGTCGGCGGCGAAGCGTGTGTACCTGCCCTGCCCGGCTTCGACCAGCGCGCGCAGGCTCGATTCGTCCAGTCGCGGCAGACGGATATTGCCGGCCTCGTCGCGCATGAAGCCGCCACCGCCCACCGCCACCGGCGCGCCCTCCGGTGTACCGAGGCCCAGCGCGGACACGCGCAGGCCCTGCGCTGCGGCCTCGCGCGCGGCCTCGATGGCGGCGCTGCCAACGCGATCGGTCAGCAGCAGCGCGTCGCCGCGACGGGCGCCGCTCTCCGCGAACAATCGCTGCGCCATGCGGATCGCCCGCTCGGGGCGCTGGCCTGGCACCGGCAGGATCGACGGATCGAGCGCGGACAGCAGTCCATCGAGCGTGGTCGCGTCATCGGTCAGCGGCGCGACGGTGAAGGCCTCGCCGGCGAAGGCGACCAGCGCGGTCTGGCCATCGCTGCGGCGGCGGATCAGCTCGGCCAGCTTGAGCCGCGCGCGGCTCAAACGATCCGGCTTGAGATCGGCCGCACGCACGCTGGCAGAAAGATCGAGCAGCACGATCAGCGGCGCCTGCCGCTTCAGCAGCGGCTGCGGCAGCTCGCGCCAGGCCGGCCCGGCGAGCGCCAGTACGGCGAGGGCGACACCGAGCAGCAGCAGGGCTTCAGGCAGGCGCGGCGCGCGCGCGCGCGCGACGGACTGCGCAGCCAGAAGCGGCGCATCGACCACGGCGCGCCACGGGTCGGTGTTGACCTCTGCGCGCCGGCGCAGCCACAGCAGCAGCGGCAGGACGAACAGCGCCAGCAGCCACAGCGGCCGCAGGAAGTGGAAGTCATCGAGGCCCAGCGCGCTCATCGAAGCACCTCGCGGCGACGCCCGCTGTCGGCGAGCACGAGCGCGAGGCCCAGCAGCAGAGCCAGCCCCAGCGGCCAGTGGAACAGCTCGTGCCGCGGCCGCAGCGGCTCGGCCTCCTGCTCGACCGGTTCCAGGCGGTCCAGCTCGGCGTAGATGCCGGCCAGCTCGCGGGTGTCGCGGGCGCGGAAGTAGCGGCCACCGGTGCTTTCGGCGATGCGCCGCAGGCTGGCTTCGTCGATCTCGGCGCCCGGCGTCGCGACCTGCAGCCCGAACACGCTGGCGCTACCGCCCTCGCCGCCCATGCCGATGGTGTGCACGCGCACCTTCTCGGCGACGGCGAGCTGGGTGGCGCGGTCCGGATCCAGCGCGCCGGCGTTGTGCACGCCATCGGTCAGCAGAATCAGCACACGCTCGCCCTCGCCGCGCTCGCGCAGACGCTTCACGCCCAGCCCGATCGCATCGCCGATCGCGGTCTCGCGCCCGGCCATGCCGATCACGCTGGTCTCCAGCTGGTAGCGCACGTGCGCGCGATCGAAGGTGAGCGGCGTCAACAGGTAGGCGCTCTGGCCGAACAGGATCAGCCCCACGCGGTCGCCGACGCGGCGATCGAGGAAGTCCCCCAGCACCCGCTTGACCGCGGTGAGGCGATCAACGCGCCGGCCGGCGATCTGCATGTCTTCCGCGGCCATCGAGCCGGAGACATCGACCGCCAGCATCAGGTCGCGACCGCTGCTGGGCGGGGCTTCGATCTCGCCCAGACGCTGCGGTTGGGCGGCGGCGAGGCAGAGCAGCAGCCACAGCGGCAGGGCGAGCAGCAGACGCGGCGCGAACAGGCGCGAGCGCGCGCTGGCGGCGGAGGCACCGGGCAGCTCGAAAGGCAGGCGCAGCGCGCTGCCGATCTGCACGCGGGCCGCCGGCAGAAGCAGGGCCAGCACGGGCAAAGGCAATAGCCAGAGTGCCCAGGGACGCGCCAGCTCCAGCGCCGTCAGGCTGGCCAGCAGCGCGCTCACGGGAACGTCTCCAGCAAGCGCTGCAGGCGTTCGCTGGCACGGCTCAAGGCCAGCTGGGCGTCGCCGTCGTCAAGGCGCGGCAGCCAAGGCCCTTGAACCAGCAGATCCAGACCGCGATCCTCGGCAGGCAACGCACCGAGTGCAGCAAGGTGCTCGCGCCAGCCTTGGCCTTCCAGGGCGGCAGCGCCCGGATCGCGCTGCCGAACCGCGCGCCGCAGCAGCTCGGAGGCGGCCGCCACACGCTCCACCCCGGGGCTGCCGGTGGCGTCCAAGATCGCGCTCATCGCACTGCGCCAGCGCTGCAGGGCACGACGCCGCTTTGCCGCGCGGCGCGCGCGCAGGAGCAGCCACACGGCGAGTGCTACAAGCACGATCAGCGTCAGCCACACCCCGGGCGGCCAGGGCCACAGACCGGGCTCGGGTGGCAGCTGGATATCGCGCAGCTGGGGGCCCGAGTTCATGCGTCCTCCCGCGGCGGTGCGCCGCGCAGCAGGTCGCGCAGCGCGGGCACGGGATCCTCGCGGGTGCTGACCAGACGCGCGCCGACGCCTGCACGCTGCAGAGCCTGAAGCGTAAGGGCGTGACGTTCACACAGCGCCAGCTGCCAGTCCGGGCGACCGCTGCGCGGGACCTCCAGCAGGCGCTCGCCGACGGCGGTCTGCACACGGTAGCGGCCAGGCGGCAGCGCCTCGCGCTCCAGCGGATCGACCAGCACGGCGGCGATCACATCGTGATGCCGACGCAGACGCAACAGACTGCGCAATCCCTCCTCGTCAAGGCTCGATGCGTCCAGCAGCAGCAGCACATGCGCGCCGGCGCGCAGGGTGCGGTCGAGCGCATCGGCCGCCTTGGCGAGCGGCTGCAGGGCGGGTGTCGCGGCGGGCACGGACCATTCGCACAGCGCCTTCAGCACGCGCAGCACACCGCGCTGGGTGCCGTGTGCCGGCAGCTGGGCGGCGCGACGTCCGAACGCAGCGGCGCAGACGCGATCGCCCTCCGACTGCGCGAACCAGGCGAACAGCGCACCCAGCCGGGCGGCCTGCACCGATTTGAAGCAGACCCGCGTGCCGAACTGCAGCGCCAGCGAGGTATCAAGCAGCACCGCCGAGGTGCGCTCACGCTCGGCCGCGAACAGCTTGGTGTGCAGCTCGCCCGCGCGCGCGGTCAAGCGCCAGTCGATATGGCGCACATCGTCGCCTGCGGCGTAAGCGCGCGATTCCGCGTAGTCCATACCGCGACCGCGGAACGGGCTGTGTCGAGTGCCCGCCGCGCGGTCGGCCGAACGCCTGCGCGCACCCGCAGCCAGCTGTGCGGCGCGCGCGCGCAGGGCCACCAGCTCGGCGAGCTCGGGCTGAACTGCGGCATGGACCGGACTACTCATGGGCTGTGAACCGTCGTGCTTCAGGGCAGCGGCACTCGCTCCAGCAGCGCGCGCACCACGGCATCGCTGTTCACGCCTTCCGCCTCGGCCTCGAAGCTCAGCAGCACGCGATGGCGCAGCACATCGAGCGCGACCGCACGGATGTCCTCAGGCGCGACGAAGTCGCGGCCAGCCAACCAGGCGTGCGCGCGCGCGCAGCGCTCCAGTGCGATCGAGCCGCGCGGGCTGGCGCCGAAAGCGATCTGGCGCTTGAGTTCAGCGCCATAGGGCGTCGCATCGCGGGTCGCCAGCACCAGCTCGACGAGGTAGCGCTCAAGCCTCGGCGCGAAATGCAGGTCGAGGATGCGCCTGCGCGCCTCGCGGATTTCTTCTGCGCTGATCTTGGCGGCGCGCGGAGCTGGGGTCACGGCGCCACTCGGATCGAGCTCGCGCAGGGCGCGCTCGCGCGCAAGGCGCAGGATCTCCGCCTCGGTTTCCGCCCTTGGATAGCCGATCCGGACATGCATCAGGAAGCGGTCGAGCTGAGCTTCGGGCAGCGGGTAGGTGCCCTCCTGCTCGATCGGGTTCTGGGTGGCCATCACCAGGAACAGATCCGGCAGGCGATAGGTGACTCGACCCACGGTGATCTGGCGCTCGCCCATGGCTTCGAGCAGGGCCGACTGCACCTTCGCCGGCGCACGGTTGACCTCGTCGGCGAGCAGCAGATTGTGGAACAGCGGGCCGGGTTGGAACTCGAATCGCGCGTCCTGCGGACGGTAGATCTCGGTGCCGGTCAGATCCGCGGGCAACAGATCGGGCGTGAACTGCACGCGGTGGAAGTCCGCCTCGATACGCGCTGCCAGAGCCTTGATCGCCGTGGTCTTGGCGAGACCCGGCGCGCCTTCGACCAGCAGATGACCATCGGCGAGCAGCGCGATCAGCAGGCGTTCGACCAGTTCGGGTTGGCCGACCACTTCCGCGGCCAGCGCGTCCCGCAAGGCCGCGAAGCGGGAGGCCAGAGCATCGGGTTTGGCGTCTGTCGGAGCGTTGTTCATGGCGTGCATGCGGTGAGATCTCGGAGGTGCTGCGACCGCCCGAAGATGCAAAGGTTTCGGCGTGCAGCGCGGCGCGTGTTGAGCGGGCGGGCGGGCAGTATGGCCCGACCGATACCCGGCGGCCTGTGCGGATCGTGGGGTGGACGTCGGCGCAGCCGGTGAATCACACGCGCGCTCAGACGATCGCGCGGCAGCGCTCAACGCTCGCGACTGAGGTGTTGGGCCAGCAGTTCCTCACGACTGAGAGGCCGGCCGACCAGCCAGCCTTGGGCGTAGCGGCAGCCAAGCTCATGTAGCACGTCCAACTGTGCTTCGGTCTCGATACCTTCGACCACCACGTCCGCACCGAGGCCGTGGGCCATGGCGACGATCGCCTCGACGATCCTTCGCGCCCGTGGATTGTCGAGCATGCTGCGGGCGAACGCCTGATCGACCTTGAGCGTGTCGAAACTCAACAGGTGCATGTGCTGCAGATTCGAGTAGCCGGTTCCAAAGTCGTCGAGTGCAACCCGCACGCCAGCCTCACGCGCCTGCTGCATCATCGCCGCGACGCGGGTGTAGTCCAGCTGACGGCTTTCGGTGATCTCGATTTTGATCTGCGAGGGCTGCAGTCCACGGTCCGCGACGCGCTCCAGCAGGCGCGGCAACAGGGCGTCCTCGACCAGTTGGCGAGCTGACACGTTGATCGCCACAAACGGTGGACGGCGTTGGTTCTTGCCCAGCAAACAAAGCACATCGAGGCTGGCTTCGAGAACGAACTCGCCGACCGGCACGATCAGGGACGTCTCCTCGGCGAGCGCGATGAACTCCGAGGGTGAGATCTGCCCTCGTGTGCCGTGGTTCCAGCGCACCAGAGCTTCAAAGCCGGCGATCTCGCCGCGCGCAATGTCAAGCAGCGGTTGGAATCGAACCTCGAGCCCCTGGGTGGTCAACGCGTCGCGGAGCTCAGCCTCCAATCGGATCTTTCCGATCCCATCTGCAGGCTCCGCGATGACGTCTGCATCCGCCTGCGCATGACCCTGCAGGCTCGCAAGCGTGGCTCGATACCGTCTCAGCTGGCCTTCCAGCAGCGCGCGCACCACGGGATCCGTATTGAGCAGGCGCTCGGCGATCTGCTCCGGTGTGATGGGCACCAGCACGCAGGATTCCAGGGCGGTCGCAGTGGCCGTGCGCGGCGAGCGGTCGATCACCGCCATCTCGCCGAGCAACTCACCTGCACGCACCTCGGCAAGACGCCGCTGGTCGGGGCCTGTAGTGATCGCCAAGGTTCCCGACTCCACCAGGTAGGCG
>JBKCVA010000175.1:0-12300 GCA_046318115.1 Lysobacterales bacterium
GCTCGCCAATTGAAAGCCCGATCTCGCGCTGCGCCTGGGCGCAGCGGGTGAGCGAGTCCTTCAGCAGCTGCACGTACACGCCCTGGTCGCTGATGTGCTCTGGGTTGGCGGTCGCGCGCAGTGCGCCGTGGATGCGTGCCAAGGGCGGTCGGTCGGCGGGCGACGCCACGACGACGGCTCGCTTCAGGCCGGCGGGGCCCAGCGTGCTCTCGACGAAATCGCGCACTTCGCGTCCGCGTTCACCGATCAGCCCGACGACGACGACGTCCGCCTGCGTGTACTTGGTCATCATGCCCAGCAGCGTGGATTTACCCACGCCGGAACCGGCGAACAGGCCGACGCGCTGGCCGCGGCCGATCGGGATCAGCGCGTTGATCGCGCGCACGCCGACGTCCAGCGACTGGTGGATGGGCTCGCGCTGCAGTGGGTTGATGACCGGCCCGGTCAGGTTGACCGTGGCCTCGCAGCGCGGCTCGCCGCGGCCGTCCAGCGGCACGCCTTCGCCATCGATCACGCGGCCGAGCAAGGCTTCGCCAACGCGCACGCCGGCAGCGCCACCAGGCACGGGGACCACGCGTGCGTTCGGCAGCAGGCCCTGCACTTCGGTGCTGGGCATCAGGAAGGTGCGTTCGCCGGAAAAACCGACGACTTCGGCGTCGACCCAGCTGCCGTTGGCGGTCTGCAGGCGGCAGTTGGCCCCCAGTGGAACTTCGCAGCCCACCGCCTCCAAGGTGAGCCCGACCACCCGCTTCAGCACGCCCTCGCGCAGGAACTCGCGCTCGCCCGGCGGTGGTGCCGGGTGCGAGCGCAGGCGCGCGGCGAGCCGCGCATTGCGGGCACTGATTTCGGGGCACGCGCTCATGCGGAGGCGTCCTCGCCCTCGCCCGGGGACTTTGACAACAGACGCGGCAGGATCTGCTCCAGCCGGGTTGCGAGACGGGCGTCGAGGCGGACGTCCTCGGCGTGCACGCGGAGGTCGCCGCGCGCCAAGGCCGGGTCCGCATGCATGCGTACCCCGGCGCTGTCGGGCAGCAGGGCTTCGATGGCCTCGAGATCCTCGGGATGCAGCCGCACCTCGACCTGCCGGGGCTTGTCGCCGAGGCTGGCGATCGCTTCGCGGGTCAGTCTGGCCAGCAGCTCGGGCTGCACCACGTAGACCTGACGCACCAAGGTGCCGGCGATGCGCGCGGCGAGTTCGGTCAGTGCGCTTTCGACCTCGCCCTCGAGGTCGGACAGGGGCCGAGAGAAGGCATCGAGGATGCCCTCCAGCCGCGCCTGCAGGCGGCGCATTTCGACCTGAGCCTGAGCCAGGCCCTCGGCGTGCCCGGCGGCGAAACCCTCCTCATGCGCCGCGCGCTGGATGGCCTCGATCTCCTCCAGCGAGGGCGGCTGCGGCAGCGGCTCCTCGGGCTCGGGGTCCGCGCTGACCCCGAGCGGCGCATCCAGCGCAGGCACCTCCCAGCGGCGCAATTCAGGGCTTTCCGGCAGCATCCGCACCGGCGCCTGCGGGCTGGCGCTCACAGCAGCTCCTCGGTCTTCGAGCCGAGCTGGATCTCGCCGGCGTCAGCCATGCGGCGGACGATGGCGAGGATCTCCTTCTGCGCGGTTTCGACGTCGGACAGCCGCGCGGGGCCGCGCGCATCCATGTCCTCGACCAGCATGGCCGCAGCGCGCTGCGACATGTTCTTCAGGATCTTGTCCTTGACCTTCGAGTCAGCGCCACGCAGCGCCAGGCCGAGCTTGTCGCCCTGCACCTCGCGCAGCACCGACTGGATGGCGCGGTCGTCGAGGTCGGCGACGTTGTCGAAGACGAACATCAGCTCCTGGATCTGGTTGCACAGCTCAGGATCGATCTCGCGGATGCCCGTGCTGATCTGCTGCTCGGTGTTGGTGTCGAGGAAGTTGATGATGTCGGCTGCCACCTTGACGCCGCCGACCTGGCTCTGGTTCATGCCCTGGTTGCCGGCGAAGCGTTTCTCCATGATGTCGTTGAGCTCATTGAGCGCATTCGGCGGAATGCCCTCCAGCGTGGCGATGCGCATCAGGGCATCGACGCGGGTGCGCGCGGGCAGCAGCTTGATCACATCGGCGGCCTGGTCGCTTTCGAGGAAGCTCAGCACGATGGCGATGATCTGCGGATGCTCATTGCGGATCAGGTCGGCGATCGAGCGCGGGTCCATCCACTTGAGCGTCTCAAGGCCCTTGCTGTTGCGGCCGAGCAGAATGCGCTCGATCAGGTTGCCGGCCTTGTCCTCGCCCAGCGCCTGCACCAGCACCTTGCGCACATAGTCATCGGCGCCGAGTCCGAAGGCGGTCTGGCTCTGCAGGTCCTCGACGAACTCGTCGACCACTTCGATCACCTGGTCCTTGGTGACGTTGCTGATGGTGGCCATCGCTACGCCGAGCTTCTGCACTTCCTTGGCGCTGAGCTGACGCAGCACTTCCGCCGCTTCGGACTCGCCGAGCGACATCAGCAGGACGGCGGCACGCTGAGTGCCGGTGAGCTTGTCATTGTTCTCAGGCATCTGCGGCCACCCAGTTCTTCACCACCTGCGCAACGATCTTCGGATCCTGCGCCACCGTGCTGCGGGCGAGCTGCAGCTTCTCGTCCAGCGTCTTCGCGGCGGCCACCATGGCTTCGCGCTGCTCCTGGGTGTTGTTGACCTGGCCGGGCAGCATGCGCACAGCCTCTTCGTCGCCGTCACCGCCTTCGGTGCGTCCGCTGAGCAGTGGCACGTCTTCTTCATCTCTGTTCGTCTGTCCGCGCTGGCGTGGCGCCGGTGCCAGCAGGCTGCGGATCACCGGACGCACCACGAACAGGATCAGCATCATCACCAGCAGCAAGCCGCCGCCGTACTGCAGCAGCGGCCAGAACCAGGGCTGCTCCATCAGCGGCACGGCCTCGTCGACGGGCAGCGGCGCCTCACGCAGGAAGGGCGCGTTCATCACGCTCACCGCATCACCGCGCGCCTCGCTGAAGCCAATCGCCTGCTTGACCAGCTCTTCGACCTGGGCAAGCTGTTCCGGAGTCAGGGGCTGCAGGGCGGGGAGGGCTGGAGC
This sequence comes from Lysobacterales bacterium, assembly GCA_046318115.1. Classification (GTDB taxonomy): domain Bacteria; phylum Pseudomonadota; class Gammaproteobacteria; order Xanthomonadales; family Xanthomonadaceae; genus Aquimonas. Next base: position 3,061 of record JBKCVA010000175.1, read on the forward strand.
GGCGGTCGCTGCGGCGGCCGGATCCGCTGCGGGGTCCGCCGCCGGGTCGGCGGCAGGGTCTGCTGCAGGATCGGCCGCGGCAGGTGCAGCGGCCGGGTCGGGCACTGACAACACATGGTCGATGAGGACCGCCGCGGTGATCCGCTGCACGCGCCCGGTGTCGTTGCGGCTGTGGCTGACGGTGCGGTCCATCTCGAAGTTGCGGGTGGCGCTGCGCGAGGCGCTCTGCGGGCCCGCGGTCGCCGCATCGGCAGCCGCGCCGGGCGGTGTGTTGGCGGTGGCGCCGGGCACGCCCTCGTTCGGCGGGGTGCTGTTGCTGCTCTCGGCGATCTGCTCCGAACGCAGCTTGGCGGGATCGGGTTCGAAGCGCTCGCGGGCCTCCTCGATCACCGAGAAGTCCATATCGACACTGACCTGCGCGCTGACCCGGCCCGGCCCGGCGAAGGGCTCCAGCAGCTGCTGGATGCGTGCGACCAGGGTTTCCTCCAGCCGTCGACGCTGCTCGAACTGCAGGGCCGCCAGCACGTTGGGGTCGTTGGGGTCGTTGTTGGTCAGCAGGCGGCCGGCCTGGTCGATCACGGTGACGCGCTCGGTGGCCAGATCCGGGATGCTGCTCGCCACCAGATGCACGATCGCCGCGACCTGGTCGCGCTCAAGCTGGCGTCCCGGGAACAGCTGCAGCATCACCGAGGCCGAAGCGGGCTGGCGCGCGCGGGTGAAGGCGCTGGGTTTTGGCAGGGCCAGATGCACACGGGCTTCGCGCACGGGGCGCAGTTCGCTGATGGTGCGGGCGATCTCCATCTCCAGCGCGTGCTGGTAGCGCGCACCCTCGACAAACTGGCTGGTGCCGAAGCCCGGGCTTTCATTGATCGATTCGATGCCGGGGCGCGTGGTCTGCGGCAGCCCCTGGGTGGCCAGCTGCATGCGCGCCTCGCGCGCGCGCGCTTCGGGCACGCGGATGGCGCCGGTGACGGCATCCACTTCGTGCGGAATCTGCGCGCCCTGAAGGGCGGTGACCACCTCAGCGGCATCGCGATCCGGCAGGCCGGTGAACAGGTTGACGTAGGTCGGCGACAGCGACCAGAAGAAGCCGGCGATGCCGAGCGCGATCGCACCCGCAAGGGCGAGCAGCAGGCCCGCCTGGCGCACCGCGGGAATGTCCTTGACCTGGGAGAGCGTGAGTTGGGTGTCCATGTCCGGGCGTCCGTGCTTACAACGGCATGTTCATGACGTCCTGGTAGGCCTGGACCAGCCGATTGCGCACCTCGACGGTGGCGCGAAAGCTGACCGAGGACTGCTGCGAGGCGAGCATCACCCGCACCAGGTCGACGTTGGGGTCGCCCATCTCGAAGGCCCGGGACAAGGCGGAGGACTCGTTCTGCTGGTCGTTGACCTGGGTGACCGCGCGCTTCAGCGTGTTGCCGAAGCCGGTGTCGGCGGCCGCCGGCGCAGGGGTTTCCACCGGGCTGGGCCGGTTCGTCTGCAGCTGTCCCTGCAGACTGCGGATCTGCGAAAGGATGGCGTTGATGCTGGCGTCGCTCATGGAGGGCCTGGACCGTCCTGACGGGTTCAGGCAGTTCTAGGCAAGAGCTGTGCCGCAGGGCTGTCAGGAATCTGGCGTCAAATTCAAGTCGCCATCGCGACCCAGGCCGTACTTGCGGAGTTTCTCGACCAGCGTAGTGCGGCGCAGACCCAGCAGCTGGGCCGCGTGCGCGACGACGCCATCTGCGCGCTCCAGCGCAGCGCGGATCAGGCTCATTTCGATGCGGGCGATGTGGTCCTTGAGGTCGATGCCCTCGGGCGGCAGGGTGTCAACCGCGCCGTGCGACTCATTGGCGATCACCGCGTCGAGTTCGTTCTCCTCGGGCAGCTCGATGCCGTCGCGGTAGCGCGCCGGCAGATCGCGGGCGCGCACCAGCCCGCCGGGGTGCAGTACGGCCAGGCGCTCGATCAGGTTGGACAGCTCGCGCACATTGCCCGGCCAGGGATAGGCCTGCAGCACCTGCAGGGCCTCGGGCGACAGCCGCACGCTGCCGCGGCCGGACTTTTCCAGTTGCTTGGTCAGCGCGTTCACCAGCTCCGGCAGATCCTCGCGGCGGTCGCGCAGCGAGGGCATTTCGATCGGGAAGACGTTGAGCCGGTAGAAGAGATCCTCGCGGAAGCTGCCCTTGACAATGGCCTCCTCGAGGTTGCGATGGGTGGCAGCAATCACGCGCACGTTGCAGCGGATGGTGTCGCTGCCGCCAACGCGCTCGAAGCTGCGCTCCTGCAGCACGCGCAGCAGCTTCACCTGCATCGGCATGCTCATGTCGCCGATCTCATCGAGAAAGAGCGTGCCGCCCTCGGCGAGTTCGAAGCGGCCCTTGCGTGAGGTGATCGCGCCTGTGAATGAACCTTTTTCGTGGCCGAACAGCTCGCTTTCCAGCAGCTCGGCCGGGATCGCGCCGCAGTTCACCGCCACGAAGGGCCCGTTGCGGCGCGCGGAACGCTCGTAGATGGCGCGCGCGCAGACCTCCTTGCCGGTGCCCGATTCGCCGAGGATCAGCACGGTGGTGTCGAAGCTTGCGACTTGCTCGATCATCCGCCGCAGTTTCTGGACGGCGCCGCTGCTGCCGGTCGGACCACCGCGGGGCACGCCGGCATCGGCGATGTCTTCCATCTTCTTGATGCTGGCGCGGCGCAGATGCTCGACGAGCTGCGGCTGCTTGATCGGGTAGTCCAGCGGCCAGAAGTTGGCGTCGTTCAGGCCGAAGGCTTCCGGTCCATCCAGGTGGTGCTCGGGCAGGGCGAGAATCGGCGGGTGCAGGGGATCGCGCTTCATCCAGTCGAGAAAGGATTTCCAGCTCTTGGCGTCAGTGATCTCACCCAGCACCACGGCAAGCCAGTCCTGCGGGTCATGCCGCGACAGATGCAGCTCGTCGGCATCGGTGACCACCCGCGGGGTCAGATCCATGAAGTCGAGGATGGTGCCGATGCGCTCGCCGCGGCCGCGGTCGGCATCGATCACCAGCACGCGTGATTCAGACATGGCCCCGCTCTCCCGCCAGCCGCGCCAGGATGGGCATGACCTCCTGGACGTAGTTGAGCTTGCTGATGAAGGCATCGGCGCCGGCGCGCGCCGCATGTTCGCGGTGCTCGGCGTCGTCGAAGTGGCTGGCGATCACGATGTAGGGCGGGGCGGTCTGAGCCTTGATCAGGCGCGTGGCCTGCAGCCCGCCCATCTCGGGCATGGCCAGGTCCATCAGCACCACGGCGGGCTTCAGCTGCTCGGTCTGGGCGATCGCCTCAAGGCCGTTCATCGCGCGGCCGACCACCTCCAGCCAACCGACGTTGCGGAAATGCCGCATCGCCGCGTTGAGGAAGCCATCGTGATCATCGACCAGCAGGACGGTAAGGCGATTCATGGGGCAGCTCTCGTAAGGTGGGGAACGCGGGGAGCGCGATGATCGCCCATGGCGTGCAGGCGGCGCTCCTTGGCCGAGCCGATGCCCAGCATTTCACGGTACTTGGCGACGGTGCGCCTTGCGATGCTCACGCCTTGGCGGGCCAGCAGGCTGACGATCGTGTCGTCAGCCAGGGGTGCCGAGGGATTCTCGGAGTCGATCAGCCGCTTGACCATGGCGCGCACGGCCACCCCGGCAACGGATGCTCCCTCCAGCCGGACGGCAAAGAAATACTTGAGTTCAAAGGTGCCTCGCGGCGTCTGCACGTACTTGCCGGTGGTGATGCGTGAGATCGAGGACTCGTGCATGCCGATGGCATCGGCCACCTCCCGCAGGGTCAGGGGGCCCATCCCCTCCTCGCCACGATCAAAGAAGCCGAGCTGGCGCTCGACGATCGCTTGGGTGGTCTTGAGCAGGGTGTCGTAGCGCATCGACAGGCCGCGGGTCAGCCACCGTGCGTCCTGCAGCAGCTCGCGCATCTTCTTCGCACCCGCATCGTCCTGCGAGGCATTTTCAAGCAGGGCTTCGCAGACCGGGCTGATCCGCACCTTGGGCGCGGTCAGCGGGTTCAGACTGACCACCCAGTTGCCATTGCGACCTTTGCGCACGATCACGTCCGGCACGACGTACTGCTGTGGCTCCGGGCTGGCGTAGGCGCCCGGTTTGGGGTCGAGCGCCATGATCAGCCGCTCGGCGCAGATCACCTCGTCGGCACTGACGTCGAGCGCGTCGGCGATGGCGTTGTGGTCGTGCTCTGCCATCAGCTGCAGGTGCTCGGAGACGATCCGCAGAGCGAGGCCATGGCCGGGCTCGTCATGATCGCGCTGCTCAAGCTGCACCAGCAGGCACTCTCGCAGGTCGACGGCGCCGAAACCGGCGGGCTCCAGCCGCATCAGCTTCTGACGGATGCCGGCGAGACGCAGCGGATCGATGCCGCGCGCACGCGCGGCGGCGGCGAGGTCCTGCAAGGGGAGTTCGAGGTAGCCTGCGTCATCGACCTGGTCGATCAGCCAGGCTGCGGCCTCCAGTTCCTCCCGCGTGTGCAGTTCAAGACTCAGCTGCTCCAGCAGGCGCTGGCGGATTCCACCGGTCTCCCGGGCCACGCAGCGCGCCAGCGGGTCGTCGTCGTCGCTCGGGGCGCTGTTGACGCGGCTCAGCCCGGCTTCGATGAACTCGCTGGGCAGATCCTCGCGCGGGCCGTCCAGGGCGTCCTCCAGCTCGACCTGCGCGGCCTCGGCGGCTTCATCGGCCTGTTCGTCATCAACATCGGCCTCCAGCAGCGGGTTGTCCTCAAGCGCCCGGTTGACCTCAGCCTCCAGCTCGATGGCGTTCAGGTGCAGCAGCCGGATCGACTGCAGCAGCTGCGGGGTCAGGCTGAGCGTCTGGCTGAGCTGCTGTCGCATGCCCTGTTTCATGGAGACCCCTTGCGAACTTCGTCAACGCCCGCACAAGGGGCATGTACTGAACATTCTCGGCATCGAACGTCGGAAAATTAATCAGGGTGGACCCTACATGCGTCGGGGGATCCCCCACAAAAACGGAAACCCGGCGCGGGCCGAGCCGGGTTGCAGGCGGTTTTGACGGTTGATCCGGGTAGGAACCGGACGAAGCGCCCGCGACGCGGAAAGGGGCGTCGGTGCTTCGACGTCAGGCGTCGAGTGCACGCTGCACGGCGAAACGCAGGAGTTCGCTGGAGCGTCGGATTCCCAGCGTTTCCATCATGCGTGCGCGATGGGTCTCGACCGTCTTGACGCTGATGCCCAGCAGGGCCGCGATCTCCTTGGTGACCTTGCCCTGCGCCAGCAGGCGCAGGATCTCGCGCTGCCGGGGCGGCAGCGACTCAAGGTCCTGGGCACCCGGGACGCGTTGGTGGCTGTTGCCCAGCAAGCGAGAGGAAATCTTGGGGCTCAGGAAGGTGTCTCCGCGAAGGGCGGCGCGCAGGGCGATCTCCAGCTCGGCGGGCGCCGCCTCCTTCACCACGAAGCCGAGCGCGCCGCGCTCCAGCGCCGTCCTGACGTAGGCGGGGTCGGCGTGCATGGACATCATCACGATCACCGTTTCCGGGAACAGGCGGCGCATGTCGATCAGCACGTCGAGGCCGTTGCGGCCCGGCATGGCGAGGTCGATCAGGGCCACATCCGGCCGGTGGATGGCGGTGAGGTCCAGCGCCTCCTGGCCGTCCTTCGCTTCGGCGACGACTTCGATATCAGGCTGTGATTCCAGCAGGCGGCGGATGCCGGCACGCACCAAGGTGTGGTCGTCGGCGATCAGTACGCGCATGCGCGGCTCTCGGGGAAGCGGACTTGGAATCGAAACTTAACGCAGCGCACGGGTTCACGGAAGCATGATGGACTTCACGGCAGGCCGCTCACCCGTGACCGCGCCGATGCGCCGCGATCTGCCGGCGATGCTGGCGGAACAGGAACCGCTCCAGCGCGGACTCAAGCCCGGCCGACGCCGGCGTGAACGCCAGCCAGAGCGCGTACTGTCCGGCCTCTCGCTCCTCACAGGCGAGAACCTCGACCGGCAGTCGCAGCGGCAGGTTCAGTCCTGTCGGCAGCTGCAGGCTGAGCAGGTGGCGGCTGCCGGCTGCCCGATCGGAAGAGGCCACGACCTGTGCACCCAGGCGCGACCAGCGCACAGGACGCGGGGCCGACTGCGGCTGCTCGGCGGAAAGCATTCGTCCGAGCAGCTCAAGCGCAAGGTCGATCTTGGCCTCCATCCGCAGCAGGGCGGAGTCCTGCGGGCTGTGCTCGGGATCTTCCGAGCTCGTTGCTTCTGCGCTCGCAGCGCTGCGCAGCAGACGTTCCGCCATCGCTTGATGACGGAGGATCTCATCCGCGCGCTCGGGTCCAGGGGTCAGGGTCCAGACCAGTTCGTCGCTGCAAACCAGCGCTTCGCCGAACAGTCGGCGCTCGGCCTCGACGGCGCTCATCCGCCGCTGTCCATCAGGTAGTGGTTCACGGCCGTGTGGCCTCGGCGTTCATTGCCCAGCCGTTCGCCCAGCTGGTCGCGCAAGGCAAGCATCAGAGAATGCACACGATGTTGTCGCGCAAGCAGGCTGCGGGCGATGGCTTCGTCAATAGGTTGCGGGCTGGCGAAGGCTGAACGCACAGCGCGGTCGTGCTCGGCCAAGGCTTCGGCGGCGCCCTCAAGCTCGCCGCGTTCCAAGCGCGACGCCAGCTCGTCGAAACGTTCGAGGATCTCGCGCATGCCGGGGCCCTTGAGTGGCGCAGTCAGCCGGCCTTCTGCTGCAGCTCGGGCGGTATGGCAGCCCACGCGGACTGCACCTCGGCGAGCAACCCATCAACCTCGCTGAAAGCGGCTGGATCATTGCTTGCATTGCCTTCCACCAAACGGCGGGTGGCGTAATCGTAGAGCGCTTCAAGGCTTCCGGCCACATCACCTCCGGCGCTGTGGTCCAGCGAGCCGCGCAGACTGTCGATGATTGCGCAGGCGCGGCTGATGGCCTCGCCCTTGGCGGCCACGCGGCCTTCGGCCATCGCGGTCATGGCGAGGGCGATGCGCTCGCGGGCGCCGTTCAGCAGCAGGCTGATCAGCTTGTGCGGGCTGGCGTCGATCACCGAGCCTTCAAGGCCGGTGCTGCGGTACTGCTTGAGATAGGCCTGTGCGCCGTGCATGGGAGCGTCCTCGTGGTTTAGCGGGCGGCAGACGGCAGCTGGGCGAGCTGACTGGCCAGGAAGCTGCTCGTGCCCTGCAGCTGGGCGACGATCTTCTCCATGGCGGTGAACTGCGCGAGATACGTCTTCTGCACGCCCTCCATTCGCAGATCCAAGGCTTCTCGCTGACGGGTGACGTCGTTGAGACGTTCATTGATGGCCTTGTTGCGGCTGGTGATGACGCCGTTGGCGCCGGTGAAGCCGTCCACCAAATCGACAACGCGCTTGCCGCTGCTGCCGTCGCCACTGAACAGTCGGGCCACGGCCTGCGGGTTCGCGTTCATCGCGGCGTCGAAGCGCGCCGCGTCGAGCTTGAGGCTGCCATCGGCCTGGAAAGTGATGCCGACCGAGTTGAGCGAAGCGAAGCCCGGCGGCTGACCGGGCACGCTTGCGCCGACCGCATTGCGCAGCTGGCTGACCAGCGAGCGCGGCAGTGCGTCACCCGTGAGCGGCGAGGTCACGCCGGTTTCCGGATTGGCCAATGTCGCCACTTTGACCGCGCTGAGCACGCTGTTCACCGATGTCACGAAGGCTTCGGCCTGCTTGCGTGCAGCGCCATCATCACGGCCAACGCTCAGCGTGGTGCGGGTCGTGGCGGGGTCGGTTTCCGCCTTGGTCGCGGTGAAACTGACGCCGGGAATCACTGAAGCAAAGGTGTTGCTGCTGGACGAGGCCAAGTTGCCGTCGACCCGCACCTGGGCATTGGCCGCCGTCGAGTTGACGGTAAAGGCGGTGGCAAATGCGGCGAGGTCGCCGCTGCCGCTGATCGACAGCGCCTTGGCCGCGCCCGTCTCGCGGCCGGTCAGCACCAGGCGAACGCCGTCATCGGTGGTGACCAGGCTGGCGGCAACGCCCGCGTTGTCACTGGCGCTGTTGATGGCGTCGCGCAGGCCCTCCAGGGTGATCGGGGCGCCGCCGGCATTCACGGTAAAGCTCGCCGTGCCGACGTTCAGCGTCAGGCTGCCGCTGCCCAGCGAAGTAGCGGGCGCGGCGCGCACGGCCGAGCTCATCTTGCCTGCGCGCGCGAGATTGACGACCTCGATTTCATAGCTGCCCTGCTGCGCCTGGGGGCCGGCGGTGGCGCTCAGGTAACTGGCGTTGCTCAAGCTGACGGTGCGCGCGCCGAAGCCACTGGCTCCGCCGAATGCGCCGGCTGTTGACTTGAGCTGGGCCAACACACTGCTCAGGTTGCCCAGCGAACTCAGCTGGGCGCGCGCGCCGGACTCGATGCGCGACAGGCGCTGTGCCTGCGGGGCGCGCTCGGCGGCCACCAGCTGACTCACCAGACCCTGGATGTCGAGACCTGAACCGACGTTGCCGACGCTGGACATGACTGCGACGCTCCCTCGGCGCTAGGCGCTTTCGTTGATGATGCCCGAGCCCAGCTCGGCCATGCGCTTGGCGATGCGCAGCGAGACCTCGGAGGGGATCTGCTGGATCACGTCGCCGGACGTCTGGTCGACGATGCTCACCACGACCCGGTTCGAGTCATCGTCGACGCGGAAGCGCAGGGAAGTCTGTACATCCTTCATGACCTCGTCGAGCTGGCGCTGCAGGTCGTCCTTGTCCGGTCGGCCTGCCGCGGGCTCGCGCTCCTGGGCACCCACTTTGGGCGCGTTCGGCCCGTTCGCCTGCAAAGCCTGCGCCGACAGTGCGTTGGCGCCGGCTGGCGTTGCGCTTGAGGTCGCCAGCGGCACCGCCCCGGAAACCGCAGAAGCCCCGCTGCTGCGCGAGGCAGCGGCCGGGCTGTAGGCACTCAAGAGTGGATTGACCGTATTCATGGCGGCTCACCTTGTAGCCGAGGGGAGTGCAGCCTGCGCTGCACTCCCCGGCCTGAAGCCTGAAGTCGCTTCTTAGCGGAGCAGGCTCAGGACGTTCTGCGGCAGCTGATTGGCCTGGGCCAGCATCGCCGTGCCGGCCTGCTGCAGGATCTGGCCGCGCGTCAGCTCGGCAGTTTCCTTTGCATAGTCGGCGTCGCGGATGCGCGAGCGCGACGCCGACAGGTTTTCGGAACTCGTCTGCAGGTTGGTGACCACCGAGCTGAAGCGGTTCTGGATCGCACCGAGTTCAGCGCGCGAGGAGTTGACGGCGGTCAGAGCGTTGTCGATCTGGCCGAT
>JBKCVA010000176.1:0-11700 GCA_046318115.1 Lysobacterales bacterium
GGCTCGCTCTCCAGCGCCAGCACGCCGAACACGCATTCGTGCACCCGATACAGCGGTTCGCGCTCCACGAAGCGGTGCAGGGCCTCGTGGCCCAGCATGAACTCGCGCAGGGCCAGCGCACGCTTGGGCGCCAGCCCGCGCTGGCGCAGGCGGTCGAGGTTGGCGGGTTCCGTGTAGGTCGGCCCGTAGATGATGCGCAGGTACTCGCGGCCGCGGCATTTGATGGCCGGCTGCAGCAGACCCTTCTTGCCCTGGACCAGGCCGTCGAGCGGTTTGATGACCATGCCCTCGCTTTGCGCTGAGGTGATCTCGTGCCACCAGGCGATGGCGGCCGCCTCGCTCTCGGGCTGGCTCAGGTCGACGAAGCGGCGCTGGGTGACGCGGAAGAGACCGGCATCGGCGGCGCACAGGCGGTCGATCAGGTCGAGGTGCCAGCGGTGGCCCTGCTCAAGCGTCGCCGCGCCCTCGTAGGCCAGCACGTGGAAGGGCGCGAGACGCAGGTCGGCGATGCTGTTCACTGGCCAGCAGTAGCGGCGGTATTCGGCCACGTAGCGACCCACGGCGTCGCTGCGCTGGGCCAGCGTCGCGGGCAGTGCGCCGAGGTCGATGCCTCGCGCGGCGGCTTGATCCGCCCACGCGGAGGATGCGCGCAGCGCCTGCGTGGCGGCGGTGCCGGTCGGCGCGTATTGCTGGCGCAGCAGGTCGCCGGCTTTCGCGGACCAGGGCAGCAGCTCGGCATCGAGCGCGATCCAGTCGGTGGCGAGTCCGTCCCACAGGCCGCTGGCCTGCATCGCGCGATCGAGCTTGTCGAGCAGCGCCTCTTCCATGCTGCCGTCGGCAAAGAATCGGCGGCCGGTGCGCGTGTAGATCACGCCACGGCCATCGCCGCGGATGCCGAAACGGCGTGCGGCGACGTCTTCGTCGCGGCACAGCACGACGACGGCGCGTGAGCCCATGTGCTTTTCCTGGCAGACCAGCTGGTTGACGCCCTCGCTGCGGTAGTAGTCGAAGGCTTCGCGCGGGCGTTCCAGCAACTCGCCCTCGGCGGCTGCGGCCGGCGGCGACATCGTGGGCGGCAGGTAGACCAGCCAGCGCGGGTCGACGGCGAAGCGGCTCATCACTTCGAGCGCGGCGCGTGCGTTCTCTTCGCGGATGGTCACGCTGCGGCCGAGGCGCGGCTTGAGGATGCGCTTGCCCAGCACGTCCTCGATGTCGAGCACGCTGGCGTCGCGCGTCGGGGCCGCGGGCGGGGCCAGTGGTTTGATCGGCTCGTAGTAGGTGCGCGCGGCCGGCACGCTGACCAGCTCACGCTCCGGGTAGCGCAGCGCGGTGAGCTTGCCGCCGAACACGCAGCCGGTATCGACGCAGATCGTGCGGTTCACCCATTCGGCTTCGGGCACTGGCGTGTGGCCGTAGACCACCATGGCCTGGCCGCGGTACTCGCTGGCCCAGTCGAAGCGCACCGGCAGGCCGTACTCGTCGGTCTCGCCGGTGGTCTCGCCGTAGAGCGCGAAGTCGCGCACGGCGCCGGAGGCGCGGCCCTGCAGCTTCTCTTTCATGCCGGCGTGGGCGACGACCAGCTTGCCGTCATCCAGCACCAGATGGCTGACCAGCGAATAGATCCAATCGCCGGCAGCCTTACGGAACTCCTCGGGCTCGGATTCGAGCTGCTGCAGCGTTTCGGCAAGGCCGTGGCTGATCTTGACGTCGCGGCCGCGCAGCTTCTTCATCACCTTGACGTCGTGGTTGCCGGGCACGCACAGGGCGCTGCCGTTGGCGACCATGGCCATCACCAGACGCAGCACGCCGGGTGAGTCCGGCCCGCGGTCGACCAGATCACCGACGAAGATCGCGCGGCGCCCCTGGGGCGGAGTGACTTCGGGGGCTTCGCGGGGGCCAGCCACGCTGTAGCCCAGGGCGCGCAGCAGCTGCACGCATTCGTCCAGGCAGCCGTGCACGTCGCCGATGATGTCGAAGGGGCCGTGCTGGTCGCGCTTGTCGTTCCAGGCCTTCTCGCGGGTGATCTGCACCTCGGCGACGGCCTCGACGCTGCGCAGCACCGCGGCGACCTTGAAGCCTTCCTTCTCCAGGCCGCGCAGGGAGCGATGCAAGCTCTGCGTCTGCGAGCGCACCACGTGCGGGCCGAAGTCGCGGTCCGGGCGGCCTTCGTTGCGCTCGTGCAGCAGGCGTTCGGGCAGATCGAACACGATGGCCGAAGCCAGCACATGGTGCTCGCGCGCCAGCGCCACCAGGCGCTTGCGGTCCTCCGGCCGCACGTTGGTGGCGTCCACTACGGTCAGCTTGCCGGCGGCCAGCCGCTTGCCCGCGATGTAGTAGAGAACGTCGAAGGCATCCTGGGTGGCGGCCTGATCGTTCTCATCGTCGGCCACGAGCGCACGGCAGTAATCCGAAGAGATCACTTCCGTCGGCTTGAAGTGCGTACGGGCAAAGGTCGACTTGCCGGAGCCGGAGGCACCGATGAGGGCCACGAGGGCGAGTTCGGGAATGCGGACGGTGCTCATCGGCTGAACACTCCCATCTGCGTCGGCGGCCCGAGCTCGGGGTCCACATCCCCGATCGGCAGGAACTCGACCGAATAGCCGTAGCGCTCGCAGATGCCCGTGGCCCAGGCCTGGAACTCGGCGCGCGTCCACTCGAAGCGATGGTCGCGGTGGCGCATTGCGCCGGCAGGCAGGTTGGCAAAGCGCAGGTTGTACTCGACGTTCGGGGTGGTGATGATCACGAAGCCAGGCGCGGCGTACTCGAACAGGGTGCGTTCGAAAGCCGTGAGGCGATTGGCGTCGATGTGTTCGATCACTTCGACGGCACAGGCGGCATCGAAGCCGGACATGCGCGCATCGCGGTAGGTCAGGCTGCCCTGTAGCAGCTCGATGCGGGCGCGCTGCAGCGGCGCCAGGCGATCGAATTTGAGGCGCTCGGCCGCGCGTTCGAGGCAGAGTGCGGACACATCCATGCCGAGGATCTTGCGGAACTGGCGCTGCTCCAGCAGCCGCGCCAGCAGCCGGCCCTCGCCGCAGCCGACATCGAGCACGGTGGCGGCACCGCTGCGCAACAGAACATCCTCCACCGCGGCCATGCGGCGCTCGTTGAGGCTGAGCGCGCGCTCCAGCTGCTGTTCACCGGCCTCCTTCTCGCGCTCGCCGGATTCGACTTCTTCCTCTGGCGCGGTGAGCAGCTGGCCCAGCGCCTCGCGCACCAGCGAGCGCTGACGCTTCAAGTAGTTCGAGAGGATCGAGTCGCGCTCGGGGTGCGCAGCCAGCCAGTCGCCTCCTTTCGCGAGCAGCTTCTGCACCTCGTCGCTGCCGACGAAGTAGTGCTTGTCGCCATCCAGCGCGGGCAGCAGCACGTAGAGGTGCTGCAGCAGCTCGGACAGGCGCAGCTGTCCGCTGAGCTTCAGGCTGAAGTAGTGGCTATCGCCCCAGTCGGCAAAGGTCTCGTCGAGTGGCAGCGCTTGGATCTCGACCTGGTAGCCCAGCGGCTCGAAGCAGGCCAGTAGCTTGGCCGCGCCTGCACGGCAGCGCAGAACAGGAACCTCGGCCTCCAGCGGAATCGCAGTCGCCGCAAGCTCCGCGCGCGACTTGCTGGTCCCCGCCATGCCGCTGGAGAACACCTGCGCGATCGTAACCGCCAGGAACGACGAAGCGGAGTACGGGCGATCGTTGACATACTGGGTCAGCGGCCCATCGCCCTCGCCGCGTCCGCGCACCAGCCCCACGGGGTCGACATCGACCACCAGCGCGACCGAGCAGCGCTCGGGCGAAGCCTCAGGGTAGAAGACATGGGCGGTGCCGAAGGACAGCGAGAACGTCTGATGACGCTCGGGACTCTTCGAGAGCAGATAGCCGAGATCGGTGGCCGGCGGATGGGTGGTCGCAATCAGCAGTTGCATCGAAGGAAACCAGAGACGCGGAGGCCGGAATCATGCGTGAGTCGCCAGGCAACTGCCACGTGCGGGACGCGCCCGGGACGAGAAACATCGATCTGACGCCGACGTTCCACCAGAGAATGCAGGCCCTTCTTCGCGGCAACGTGCAGGGCATGGCTCGATCCGGCGCACCGAAACGTCGACGCCCTACCCGGGCAGCAGCTTGGCTGCACGCCATACCCATCGGTTCGACGCCGAGTTCAAGGCTGCGCGCCGCGGGCTCCTCCCATTGGCGCACCACCTGGCCACGCCCGACCTGCAGCATGAGCTTGCGTTCGCGACGCGAGGCGAAGCCTGCATGGATGTACGTGACCAACTGCTCCTGCGGAACGCGAAGCACGCCGGTGAACCACTCGGCGAACACCGGCGAGGCGCCGCGCTTGCGGCCGAACACCCGCTTGAGGGGGACGGCTCTTGGCGCATCACTGCAGGGGTCTGAGGCAATGGCGATCAGCTGCAGCCGGTCGTGCTCGATTCGCCACTGCGCGGTGAAGCCGAACGATGCAGCACTGCAGTCGTGCGCGGGTCGCCAACGCTGCAGGGCTCTCCACGCCTTCGGCTCCGCTGATTCGAGCGCAGCGAGGGGCTGACTGAACAGATCCAGCGCCTTGCCATCAATCAACAGCGTGTCCGGGAACTGCGCCGACGCCGAGGCTCTGGCGGCGACCAGCGAGAGCAGCAGAGCACCGGACAAAAGCCATCGATGTTTCGGTCGTCTGTCGGACACGTGTTCGCCTTGGCCATGCATTGCGTCTTCCACGCTTTTGCAACCGCCGCAGGACTCGCAGCAGGTCTTGTGCTGCCAGGTCCCCGCAGTGGCCGGCACCCGCCAAGCCTATCGATTCAGCGCTGGCGCCCGTTGCCAACGGCCTGCGCTTGATCGGGCACCGGAAGGCGGTTTCGCTCGTTTCGCGCGCGTTCCGCGCGCCGATGCCTCTCGGGGCTGAACACACCCGACGCGCGCGCCATCGCCGCTTGCCTCTCCCTCGCAAGGCGGCGACCGACTTCTCCCGCCTTTGGGAGGCAGTCGGCGCGAAACCGAACAAAACCGCAAGCGGCCAACAACGCAGGACAAGCGACCTGCGCGCGCTGCCCCACCGGCCGCCCCTGCTATCCTCCGCGGCCATTCGACTGCACAGGACATCGCCATGAGCGTTCCCGCCCAGTTCCGCGCCTTCCGTATCCACGCCGACGGTGGCAAGCACCACGCCGGTATCGAGTCGATCGGGCTGGAGGACCTGAGCCCCGGCGAGGTGGTGGTAAAGGTTGCGTTCTCCTCCATCAACTACAAGGACGCGCTGGCGGGCACTGGCAAGGGCCGCATCCTGCGACGGTTTCCGCTGGTGGGCGGCATCGATGCGGCCGGCCATGTGGTGGCCTCGACCGATCCGCGATTCAAGGAAGGCGACGCGGTGCTGTGCACGGGCAGCGGCCTGTCGGAGACGCGCGACGGGGGCTACACCGAGTACCTGCGGCTGGAAGCGCAGTGGGCGATTCCGCTGCCGGCCGGGCTCGACCTGCGCGAAGCGATGATCCTGGGCACGGCCGGCTTCACCGCAGCGCTGTCGCTTTACCGCATGGAGCAGAACGGACAGACGCCGTCGATGGGGCCGATCGTGGTCACCGGCGCGACGGGCGGCGTCGGCATGCTGGCCATCGACATCCTCACCCGCGCCGGCTACGAGGCGCATGCGATCACGGGCAAGCTGCGGCATCTCGACTTTCTGAGCCAGCTCGGTGCCCGCCAGGTGGTGTCGCGCGAGAACCTGCACTGGGGCCAGAAGCCGCTGGAGAACGCGATCTGGGCGGGTGCCATCGACAACGTCGGCGACGAAATGCTGGCCGGGCTCACCCGGGTCATCCAGCCCTACGGCAACATCGCCAGCTGCGGTCTGGCCGGTGGGCCTGCGCTGGCGACCACGGTGATGCCCTTCATCATCCGCGGTGTGTCGCTGCTGGGCATCGCCTCGGCCGGCACCGCGCGCCCGATCCGCGAGGCGATCTGGGAGCGGCTGGCCGTCGAGTGGAAGCCGGCTCACCTGGACACGATCTGCACGCGCACCCTCGGCCTTGACGAACTCGCGCCGGTGTTCGACACCATGCTGGAAGGCGGCTCCTTCGGGCGCTCCTTGGTCTGCATCACGGATTGAAGCCCGTGCGGGTTTGTGTGCCGCGCCGAAGCGGCTAGAATCCCGCCGTCAACCGGGCATTCACACAGCGCCCGGCCCCACACCCGAAAGAGGCCCTCCATGGCACGCGTGCTGATCGTCGACGACTCCCCCTCCCAGCTGATGGGCATGAAGAAGATCATGGAGAAGCTGGGCCACGAGGTGATCAGCGCCGAGGACGGCGCCCAGGGGGTCGAAGTGGCCAAGCGCGAACTTCCGGACCTGATTCTCATGGACGTGGTGATGCCCAACCTCAATGGGTTCCAGGCCACCCGTTCGATTTCGAAGGAGCCCGCCACGGCGCATATCCCGATCGTGCTGGTCACCACCAAAGACCAGGTGACGGACAAGGTGTGGGGTCTGCGTCAGGGCGCCAAGGCCTATCTGACCAAGCCGGTCAACGAGGCCGCGCTGATCAGCCTGGTCCGCGACCTGCTCGCCGGGATCACGCCCGAGCGGAGCTGAACCCGCCTCAGGCCGCTCCGGCTCGAAGCATGAAAGGCCCGCGCAGGACGCGGGCCTTCTTCGTTTCAGCGCCTGGCACGGCGCGCCACCGGCAAGAGCCGAGCACCGCGCCGGTCCGGCTCCCTGTCGCGATGCGGTCCGCCGCGACAGCGCCGAAAACGGGCGTGGGGGGATGCTCAGCGGGCGGGCAAGTGCGCCAGTGGGTCGACGGGGCGACCGCTGCGGCGGATCTCGAAGTGCAGCATGTCGCGCGCGGCGCCTGATCGACCCATCTCAGCGATCTGCTGGCCGCCTCGCACCTGCTCGCCCTCGCCCACCAACCGCTTGCGGTTGTGGCCATAGGCGGACAGGAACTCGTCGTTGTGCTTGATGATCACCAGTTCGCCGTAGCCGATCAGGCCGGAGCCCGAGTACACCACCACGCCATCCCCCGCGGCGTGCACAGGCTGCCCGGCGTTGCCCGCGATGCTGACGCCCTGGCGGGTCGGATCACCGGCGACGAAGCGGCCAACGATCTGACCCGCGGTGGGCCACTGCCAGCGCACCGGGCCTCTGGAGGTTGCGGCCGGCGGCCTCGGCGGCGTCGATGCCGTGACGGGCGGGGGCGTGCCTGAAGCCGTCGCGGAGGGCGGCTGAGCGCCGCCACTGCCGGGCGCTGGCGCTGCAGGCGTCGAGGCCACCGTGCCGCTGGTCGCGGGCGTGCCCGTTCGAGGTGCGCTGCCGGCGGTGGACGGTGTGGGGGCCTGGGCCGATCGCGCAGGGTCGCGCGGACTGCTTGGGGCGCCGGTATTGGCGGCCGGCCGCGCGCCCGACTGCGCAAGCCCCTGGCCCGGGGGCGAGAGCCGGATGCGCTGACCGGGATAGATCGTGTAGGGCTCGCCGATGCCATTCCAGGCGGCGACCTGGCGGTACTCCAGACGATGACGGAAGGCGATGCTGTAGAGCGTGTCGCCGCGCTGCACGACATGCACGCGCCCGCTCTCCTGCGGGGCCTGGCCGCCGCGGCCGGCGCCACGCTCCTGCCCCGGACGATCGACCACCACCGCGCGCGGAGCGACACCGCAGGCCGTCAGCGCAAGCATCAGCGCGAGTACGGCGGGCCGTAGGCCGGGGGTGCCTCCGAAGGACGTGCTCATGCCATGCCTCCCAGCAGGGGCACAAACATCACCGGGCCTAGATCGTCCTGCTGCCAGCGATCCTCGACCCAGCGCAGGCGGATCAGTCGCTGGCCCTCGGGCCCACCGACCGGGGCGACGAAGACGCCACCGGGCTTGAGCTGGGCGATCAACTGGGGGTCGACCGAGTCGGCCGCGGCGGTGACGATGATGGCATCGAAGGGCGCGTGCTCCGGCCAACCCAGGCGGCCGTCGTCGAAGCGCGCGCGGACATTGCTGAAACCCAGCTTGCGCAGGCGCTTTCGGGCGCTGCGCGACAGCTCCTCGATGCGCTCCACGCTGCTGACCTGATCGACCAGCATGGCCAGCACGGCGGCCTGGTAGCCGGAGCCGGTGCCCAGCTCCAGCACCGAGCCCGGCAGACCGAACTCGATCAGCGCCTCGGTCATGCGCGCCACCACCCAGGGCTGCGAAAGCGTCTGCGCGCGTCCGATCGGCAGCGCGGTGTCCTCGTAGGCGCGCGAAGCCAGCGCCTCGTCGCAGAACAGATGCCGCGGCAGGGTGCGCATCGCTTCAAGCACCCGCGGGTCGCGGATGCCCTGCTCGCGCAAACGCTCGACCATGCGGTCGCGCGCGCGCTGCGAGGTCATGCCCAGGCCCAAGGCCTCGCGCGGAAGGCGCAGACCGGGGCTCATCGCCATGGCTCCATGCACGGCCCTGACCTCATGCGCGGCCCGGCAGGCCGTCACTGAGCGCGCTCACCCAGCCCGAGACCTTCTCCAGCGCCTGGTAGCGGGTGAGGTCGACGTGGATCGGCGTGATCGAAATGAAGCCCATGCGCACGGCGTGGAAGTCGGTGCCGGGGCCGGCATCCTGCTCGGGGCCCGCGGGGCCGATCCACCAGATCGGGCGACCACGCGGATCCTGCTGCGGGATGCAGGCCTCGGCGCGGTGACGATGGCCAAGACGCGTGACCTCAAAGCCGCGGATCTCGTCCCAGGGCAGGTCGGGCACGTTGACGTTGAGGATGGTGTCGGCCGGCAGCGGATCGGTCTGCAGGCGCTGCACGATCAACTGCGCCGCACGCGCCGCCGACTCGAAGTGACGGCCGCTGCCCTCGCGGGTCACCAGCGACATCGCCACCGCCGGATGACCGAGGAAACGCCCTTCCATCGCCGCGGCGACGGTGCCGGAATAAATCACGTCATCGCCAAGATTGGCCGCGTTGTTGATGCCGGAGACGACGATGTCCGGGTCGAAATCGAGCATGCCGCACAGGGCCAGATGCACGCAGTCGGTGGGCGTGCCCGCGCATCGATAGGTGTCTTCGTCGACCTTGGTCACGCGGATCGGCTGGTCCAGGGTCAGCGAGTTGGAAGCGCCACTGCGGTCGCGATCGGGCGCCACTACGGTGACGGGTCCGAGGGCTCGCAAGCCATCGGCGAGCACCTTGATGCCTGGAGCGTCCACACCGTCGTCGTTGCTGACCAGAAAGCGCATGAGAGGTCTCGCTGCAAAGCACGCAATCATACAGGCCGAGGCGCCCGGCTTCCCCCTTCACACGCCGGCCGCTATGTTGCGAATCATGTCGCGCCGCCCCGCCAAGCCCGCCGCCCCGCCCGCACGCGCCAGCGCGGACGACCTCGCCCTGTTCCACGAGGCCATCGGTCCGGTGCGGCGGATTGAAGTGGAAGGACCGGCGGTCGAGGCCCCCAAACTCGCGCCACGCCCGCGATCACGTGAGGCCGATGAGGCGCAGGCCGGCAGGGACTTCCGCCTTCGGCCGTTCGAGTTCGCCGCCGACACCTTGGGCGATACCCTCGAATACCTGGCCGACGGCCACTCGCCAAAGCTGATGCGCGACTTGAAGCGAGGCCGCTACGCCGTGCAGGACGAGCTCGACCTGCATCGCATGCACGCCGAGCTGGCCGACGAAGCCATCCGCATTTTCCTCGCGGAAGCGCGTGAACACGGCTACCGCTGCGTGCGCATCATCCACGGCAAGGGCCTGCGCTCGAAGGACTCGACGCCAGTGCTGAAACTGCTTACCGACAAGGTGCTGCGCTTCCGCAGCGACGTGCTCGCCTACGCATCGGCCAAGCCCTCGGAGGGCGGAACGGGCGCAGTGGTGGTGCTGTTGAAGCGCTGAGAGCGGGGATTGGGGATTGGGGATTGGGGATTGCAGCTTGCTGCCTGCCTTGGCTGGGCTCGCCGGCAACGCCTGCTCAACAAGTCACGCAGAGCCCCCTCCCCTTGAGGCAAGCGGAACAGAGGGCTTGTCGGCTGCCGGTGGCAGCCAACGCTCTCGGGAGCCCGAGCGAAACGAAGGCAGGTTGGGGAGACGCGAGGGAAACCCTGCGCGGGCGTTCAGCCCCCTCTCCCCCGCCCCTTCTCCCACAAGGGGAGAGGGGAGAAAGCCCCGCACGCACAAGCTGCAAGCGTCTCTCCGCACGCGCGAAACGCACAGAAGAGTAGTGTTCGTCGCTTGGCCGGCATGGCTTGCTCGACGGGTCCCGCATAGACCCCTCTCCCACAAGCGCTGAGGAGAGAATGCCGAATGGCTGGCACAGGCGCGTCGCGAACACCCGGCGTGAATGTCCTGTCCGCTATGGTGCGCGGTCTGACACCCGCGAGGAGCCGGCGATGAGCAACAGCTTCGATACCCTCGACACACTGAGCCTTGATGGGCGCAGCTACCGCATCCACAGCCTGCAGCGACTCGGCGAGCGACACGACCTGAAGCGCCTGCCCTTCTCGCTGAAGATCCTGCTGGAGAACCTGCTGCGCTGCGAGGACGGGGTCAGCGTCACGCCTGCGCACATCGAGGCGCTGCTGGGCTGGAACCCGAAAGCCGAGCCCGACACAGAAATCGCCTTCATGCCGGCACGCGTGGTGCTGCAGGATTTCACCGGCGTGCCCTGCGTCGTCGATCTGGCCGCGATGCGCGACGCCGTGGTCAAGCTCGGCGGGCGCCCCGAGCAGATCAACCCGCTGATCCCCTCCGAACTGGTGATCGACCACAGCGTGCAGGTCGACGTGTTCGGCAAACCCGAAGCGCTGGATCTCAACGGCAAGATCGAGTTCGAGCGCAACCGCGAGCGCTATGCCTTCCTGCGCTGGGGCCAGAGCGCCTTCGACAACTTCAAGGTGGTGCCGCCCAATACCGGCATCGTCCACCAGGTGAATCTGGAGTACCTGGCAAGGGTGGTGATGACCCGCGAGGTCGACGGCATCACCGAGGCCTACCCGGACACCGTGTTCGGCACCGACAGCCACACCACGATGATCAACGGCATCGGCGTGCTGGGCTGGGGCGTGGGCGGCATCGAGGCCGAGGCCGTCATGCTGGGGCAGCCGATCTACATGCTCATTCCCGAGGTCGTCGGCGTGCGGCTCACCGGGAAGCTGCCTGAAGGCACCACGGCGACCGACCTCGTGCTTCGCGTGACCGAAGTGCTGCGCAAGCACGGCGTGGTCGGCAAGTTCGTCGAGTTCTTCGGTCCCGGCCTGGCCGACATGCCGCTGGCCAACCGCGCCACGATCGCGAACATGGCGCCCGAGTACGGCGCGACCTGCGGCTTCTTCCCCTTCGACGAGCACACGCTCGACTACATGCGCCTGTCGGGCCGCCCCGAGGAGCTCGTGCGCACGGTCGAGGCCTATGCCAAGGCACAGGGGCTCTGGCGTGACGACAGCCTGCCCATCTCCTACGGCGCCGTGGTCGAGCTCGATCAGTCGACGATCGTGCCGAGTCTGGCCGGCCCGAGCCGTCCGCAGGACCGCGTCGATCTGCCGGCCATGAAGAAGACCTGGCATGGCGCCCTCCCCAAGCTCAAGGCCGGTTCCAAGGCCACCACGCTTCCCACCGCCACGGCACTCGCCGAGGATGGCGCGGCTGTCATGATGGACGACGAGGAGTTCATCCTCAAGCACGGCGCCGTCGTGATCGCCGCCATCACGAGCTGCACGAACACCAGCAATCCCAGCGTCATGATCGGTGCTGGTC
>JBKCVA010000177.1:0-12235 GCA_046318115.1 Lysobacterales bacterium
GCGCGCCCAGGCGCTCGAGGCCGCGGATGGCGTTCTTCGGCATGGGGATGTGGTCCGTCAGCAGAAAGCAGGGATTGCCGCTGAAAGCCTGCTCGCGGATCGGCGTGCCCTTGCGATCCATCCTGTAGAGCGTGTGGTCTGCGGCCAGCCGCTGCACCAGGCGCTCGAAGCTGGTGGTGGCGACCTCAAGGCCGGGCTCGACGCTGCGGCTGTCGTCCTTGCCCATGCCGACCGAGGCGTCCAGCGCCTTGGCAATCCGCGCCAGCAGGCGCTGCTCGTCGAAGCCGCCCAGATCCTGCAGGGCGTTCGATTCGAAGCGCAGCGTGCGCGAGAAGTCGCGCGTGCTCTCGAGCACGAGGTAGACCACCACATCCTCGCGGTGCGACTGCGCGACGAAGATCGCATTCATCAGCGCGTGCGCCAGGATCTCTGTGTGCGCCTCGCGGCCGACGTTGGCCAGCAGGGCCTGGCTGTCGGTGGGCGCGGCGCGGGCTCTCAGCACGAAGGTACGCATGCGGCGCAATCCGGCCGGGCTCAGCGCGAGGCCCGCAGCGCGTCGGTCTTGGCGCGCTCGGCGGCGAACTCGCTGTCGGCGTCCCACTGCGGCCAATCGGCGCTGCGGGCGATGGAGTCGACCAGCCGGTACACCGTCTGGGTGTCGAGCGTCGGACCGCGCATGTCCCAACTTTCGTCGTACTCGTCGGCGGGCTGGTGGTAGCGCTCGGCGAAGTACTTGGCGCGTGCGGCCTTGCCGGCTTCGACGCCACCGTCCAGAAGATCCGTCCCTGGGCCCAGCGTGAGCGCGGGCACGCCGGCTTGGGCGAAGGCGAAATGGTCGGCGCGGTAGAACAGTCCGGCTTCGAGGTTCTCGTCCAGCGAGCGTGTGCGTGCGTCGATGGCGGCGGCGGCCTCCAGGCTCCGCTCCAGCGAGACCTTGCCCAGCCCCCACGAGGAGATGTCGCGGGTCGGGCCATCGGGGCTCCACATTTCGATGTTGATCACGGCGGCCGTGGTGGCCAGCGGTCGCAGCGGGTTGGCGACGTAGTACTTGGCGCCAAGCAGGCCGCTTTCTTCGGCGGTGGGCGCGAAGAACAGCAGGCTGCGCTGGGGCCGCTCGCCCGCGGCAAGCACGCGGGCCAGCTCGATCATCGAGGCCAGCGCGGTGGCGTTGTCGACGGCGCCGTTGATGATGTTGTCGCCGCGGGCGTCGGCGTTCGGGGTGATGCCGAAATGGTCCCAGTGGCCGGAGATGACCACGGTCTCGTCGGCGCGCCCGTCGCCCGGGAGCAGGCCCAGCACGTTGCGGCTGACGATCCGGCTGTGCTGCACGTCGAAGGCGATGCTGAGCGAGGCGCCCTCCAGCGGCTGTGCCTTGAAACCCGGCTGCTGGGCAGCGCGCTTGGCGGCCTCGAACTCGATACCCGCGGCGGCGAACAGGCGCTCGGCGGTGGCGCGCTGCATCCAGCCGCGCATCTTCAGGTGATGAGTGGCGGCATCGTCGCGGACGATGTCGAGCTGAGGTCCGTTGCGGCCGTTGCGCACGGTTGCCCAGGGGTAGGCCGCGGGGGCGTCTTCGTGGACGATCAGCACGCCGGCCGCGCCGCGCCGCGCGGCCTCCTCGTACTTGTAGGTCCAGCGGCCGTAGTAGGTCATCGCGCGTCCACCGAAGCGGCCTTTGCCGCTCTCGAAATCCGGATCGTTGACCAGCACCACCAGCAGCTTGCCGCGGACATCGAGGTCGCCGAAGTCGTCCCACTCGAGTTCAGGGGCGTGCACGCCGTAGCCGGCGAAGACCAGCGGTACGCGCTGGAGGTCGACGCGCTCGGCCGGGTGCAGGCTTTCGACAGCGATGTCCTCGCTGTTCACCAGCGGCAGCGAGACCTCGCCGATGTCGAAGCGCACTTCGACGGGCCCCTGGATCTCGCTGCGCACCAGGGTGACGCGCTGGGTCCAGCCGCCGTCTTCGCCGCCGGGCTCAAGACCCGCGTGCTCGAACTGCTCCGCGAGATAGGCCACGGTCTTGTCCTCGCCGGGCGTGGCCGGCGCGCGGCCCTCGAAGGCGTCGGACGCCAGTACGCGGATGTGCTCGGCCAGCGCCCCAGGATCAATGCCGCCGCCGGGCAGGGCCTCGGCCTGGAGGGGGCTGGCGCAGAGCAGGCTCAGGAGCAGGGCGGGAGTGCGGGTGCGCATGATGGCTCCGGTCGGGAAAGACATCGCGCGAGCATAGCCATGGCGCCCCGGCGCGTCATGCGGCGGGAGTCCTGATCCTCCGTGGCGAAAAGCGAACGCCTGCATGCGGCAGGAATCTTGCCTATGCTGGCGGCGCGAACGCCAGGCATCGTGCCGGGGCGGCGCTTTCAGGGGAGTTCCCATGCGTGGATGGCTGTGTGCGTTTGTACTGCTGCTGGCTTCGCCGGCCGCCTTTGCCGAGTACCAGTTCCAGATCGAGAACAACACCGATCAGGACATCGTGGCCGTAGTGGTCTCTGAGGACGGCGAGGATTGGGGCGCCTTCGACATTGGCTCCGGCATTCCGGCCGGCGTGACGGCCGACATGGTCTGGGACTCCAGCACTGACAACAGCGGCTGCGTCTGGTACTTCATGGCCGCTTTCGAGGACGGCAGCGATTCGGATGTCGTCGAGTTCAACTTCTGTGAAGACGAGTTGGTCATCCAGTTCGAGTGATTGCGATTCGACGCAAGGCTGGAGAATCCAGGAGCCTGTCGGGCTCGGGTGGTCGAGGCAAAAGTCCGGCTGCGTGAGGACAGATTTCGTCGTTGTGCAGGCCCATAGCAGCGCTCTGGGTCAAGTTTCGGCGGATGGTGGACCGTGCAGAGGGATTCGCAGTCCGCCCATCCGTAGTCCGACAGGCTCCTGACGTTGTCGCGCACCCGCCGTGGCGCGCGGCAACGTTGAATTCCTCAGCATTGCCACGCGCCGACCTGCGCGTGGCCGGAGGGTTGCCCCTGGGCGACGTTCGGCCTTCGCAGGATCCGTCAGCCGACCGCGGCCGACGCGCCGCCGATGCCATGCCGCCGCAGCAGCAGCTTCAGCAGACAGGGCAGGAAGCTCAGGGTCACCACGGTTGAACACAGCAGACCCGCCAGCACCACCACGCCCACGCCGCGATAGAGCTCGGTGCCCGCGCCGGGCACCAGCACCAGCGGGGCGAGGCCGAACAGGGTCGTGAGCGTCGACATCAGGATCGGCCGCAGGCGCGCGCGCACGGCATCGAGAATGGCGGCGTCGAGCCCCATGCCGCGGTCGAGGTTGGTGCGCGTGCGATCCACCACCAGGATCGGATTGTTCACCACCGTGCCGAGCAGGATCAGAAACCCGAGCATGGTGATCATGTCGAAGGGCTGACTGAAGCCGCCCAGACCCAGCGCAGCCGAGGCGCTGCCGGCGAGGTTGAGGGCGAGCAGACCGAGGATGCCGCCGGCCACGCCGGTGGGCACGGTCACCAGGATCAGCAGCGGATAGCCCCAGTGGGTGAAGATCGCCACCAGCAGCAGATAGGACAGCAGAAGCGCCACAGCGAAGTTGCCGACCAGGGCCTCGCGGGTGGCGTCGAGCTGGTCGGCCGCGCCGCTCAAGTCGACGCTGACGCCCGGCGCGATTTCGCCGGCCGCGCGCGCGGCCGGCAGCAGTTCGTCCTGGACGCGCTGCACGGCGGTTTCGAGCGCCACCGCGCGCGGAGGGATCACGAACAGCGTGACCGTGCGGCGGCCGTCGACGCGGCGCAGCGAGTCGCTGTCCACCGTTTCCACCAGATCCGCCAGCGCCGACAGCGGCAGCACTTCACCGCTGGGCGTCAGCACTGGCTGCTGCGGCAGGTCCTGCAGGGTCTGCCGGTTGCCGGCGCCGCTGAACACGAAGACATCGACCGGGCGGTCCTCGATCAGCATCTGATCGACAAAGGCGCCGTCCGAAAGCGCCGCCACCGCGAAGCCGAAGCTGTTGGCATCGAAGCCCACCTCGGCCAGGCGCGCCCAGCGCGGACGCACCTCGACCAGCGGCTGATCCAGCGACAGGGCCGAGGGCTCGCTGCTGAGCTGCGGGTTCTCGAACAGCGTGCCGGCGCGGTGCAGCAGCGCCTCGCCGGTGCGATACAGCCCGCCCATGTCGGTGCCGGAGAGTTCGATCGCCACCGCGCGAGTGCCGCCGTCGTTGCTGGAGATGATCGAACCGCGCGCGGAGAACGCGCGCATGCCCGGGTAGCTGCGGAACAGGGTGCTGAGGCTGTCCATCATCGCCTGCAGCTGATCGCCGTCGACCGGCTCGCTCAGCACCATCAGGCTGCCGGCGCTCACGTTCATCGAGTAGTACTTGATCGGCGGGATCGGCAGCTCGCCGCGCTCGAATGCGGCCTGCTCGCCGTTGACCGCCGGGTTGATCTTGTCGCGGATCTCGGCGGCGATGCGCTCCATCTCGGCGAGGTTCTGGCCCGGCGGCGCGATCATGCGGGTAAAGGCCTTGGGCTCCTCGCCCTCGGGCAGGTACTCCGCTGGAGGCGCCAGGCCGATCACCACGCCGAGCGTGATCGCGACTGTCGCCAACACGCAGGCCAGCGCGCGCCGAGGGGTCGCGATCAGCCAGGCGCTGGGCGCGGACAGGATGGGCGCATCGCCCGGCAGCGTGGCCTCGCTGCGCGCCGGCCGCGAGAAGCGCGCGCTGGCCGCGGGAATGATGCCGATCGCCACCAGCATCGAAGCCAGGATCGCCGTCGCGATCGCGATGCCGATGTCCGAGTAGAGCTGGCCGGCTTCCTGCTCCACGAACAGCACGGGGGCGAACACCAGGGCGGTGGTGAGCGTCGAGGCCAGCACCGCCGGCCAGACCTCGCGCGCGCCTTCGACGGCCGCCTGCAGACGCGCCAGCCCGCGCCGTCGCGCGCTCTCGATCGCCTCCAGCACGACGATGCTGTTGTCCACCGTCATGCCGATCGCGAAGGCCACACCCGCCAGCGAGATCACGTTGATGGTGCGGCCGGCCGCCAACAGCCCGAGGAAGGCCGCGAGCGTGCAGATCGGCAGCCCGATCATGGCCACCAGCGTGGTGCGCCAGCTGCGCAGGAAGTAGAGCATTACCGCCGAGGCCAACAGCGCGCCCAGCGCAAGATTGGTCCAGACGTTCTGGATCGAGTCGCGGACGTAGCGCACGTCATCGCTGAACAGGCGCAGGCTCAAGCCATTGGGCGCAAGCAGGTCGCGGTTGATGCGTTCGACTTCCTGCAGCATCGCCGACTTGATGTCGATGACGTTGGAGCCGGGCTCACGCTGCACCGACAGGTTGAGCCGCGGCTGACCGTCGGCGAAGGCCAGGCCGCGCAGTTCGAAATGACTGAGTTCGATCTCGGCGACGTCGCGCAGGCGGACGATCGCGTCGCCCTCGCGGCGCAGGATCACCTCCTGCAGCGCCTCCGCGTCGGCGACCCGGCCGACCGTGCGGACCAGATAGCGGCGCTTGCCGCTGTCGATGTCGCCACCGGAGCTGTCGCGGTTGCGTGCGCGCACCGCCTGACGCACGTCGTCGAGGCTCAGCCCGCGCTGGGCCAACCGTGCGGGGTCGACGCGGATCTGCACCTGCCGCTCGGCGCCGCCGCCCACGTTGATCTGCGAGACCCCGGGCACGCGCTCCATGCGCGGCCGCACCTCGTCCTCGACGAAGTCGCGCAGCATGTTGACGTCGAGGTCCAGCGGATTCCCGGGCAGGGGCGCCAGCGCGTAGAACATGAAGGCGTTGTTGCTGAAGCTGCTGGTGAGCAGCTGTGGCGGATCGACGTTTTCCGGATAGCCGGAGACCTGCGACAGCGCATTGCTGGTGCGGATCAGTGCCTCGTTGATGTCGACGCCGAACGGAAACTCGAGCTCGATGCTGGCCTCACCGGTGCGCGCGTACGACACCATTCGCTTCAGGTTCGGCACGCTGCGCAGGAAGCGCTCCTGCTCGATCAGGATTTCCTTCTCGACGTCCTGCGGCGTGGCGCCGGGCCACCGGGTCACCACGCTGACCGTGCGCACCTCGAGGTCTGGAATCATCTGCACCGGGATGCGCAGGGCGGCGGCGACGCCGAGCACGCAGAGGATCAGCACCGCCACGGTGACCAGGGTGCCGCGCTTGACCAGGGCTTCGAGCATGGTCCTCAGCCCTCGGCCGCGCGCGCTTGGATCGGCTCGCCGTCCTGCAGGCTTTCGTTGCCGCGCACCACCACCTGCTCGCCCTCGCGCAGGCCCTCGAGCACTTCGACGCGCAGGCCCGATTCACGGCCCAGGCGTAGCGGCCGGCGCTGCGCGCGCAGTCCGCCCTCGGCTTCGACCGCAACGTAGACGCTGTAGCCGCCGTCGGGGTGCCGCAACAGGGCATCGCGCGGAATGCCGAGCGACGCGCTGCGATCGAGGCTCAGATGCGCGCGCGCCGAGCTGCCCGGCAGCAGCGCGGCACCGGCGTCCGCGGGCACTACCTGCAGCAGGAAGGTGCGCGCGCCGCTGCCGCCCGAGACCGGGACACGCGCACCGATGCGCGCACTGAGGCGGGTGCCGGGCGCGGTATCGGGTTCGATCTCGACTCGGCTGTCGGCGTTGATTTCAGCGAAGCGCTCTTGCGGCACCTGTACTTCGAGCCGCAGCGCCTCGGGATCGACCAGTTGCAGCACCGGGCTGCTCGGCGTGACCCATTCTCCGATGTCGACAAGACGTGCCGCGACTACGCCCGCGAAGGGCGCGCGCAACAGGTGCCGATCGAGGTGCTCGCGCTGCGCGGCCAAGCGCGCGCGCACCGCATTCAGCGCGGCCTCGGCCTCGGCCAGAGCAGCGCGACGCACGGCCAGTTCGGTCTGCGGCAGGCTGCGCTGCGCGACCAGCGGTGCGGCTTCGTCGACGCGACGCTGGGCCTCGTTGCGGGAGGCCATGGCGGCTGCGGACTCGGCTTCGAGCGCCTCGACCGCCAGTCGGGCGAGGCGATCGTCGAGTCGCAGCAAAGGCGCGCCAGCCTGGACCTGCGCGCCCGCATCGACCTCGAGTTTGGCGATCAGTCCTTCGATGCGCGGAGAAAGCTGTGCATCGTTCACTGCGCGCAGGCTGCCGGCCAGGCTCAGGGTTTCCCTCAGCGGACTCCGCTCGACGGTGGCCAGCTCGACCACGGCGGGCGACTGGGCGCTCGCTGTCGCCGCCCAGAGCACTGCCAGTACGCTGCCGAGCCAACGACGAGGGCAGGTGGCGCGACGCCGGTACGGCGCTGAGACAGCGCCGGTATCGAGGCGAGCGGAGGCCATCGGGAGCGGAGGAATCATGGGCAAGGTCCAGGCGCTTGGGCGACAAAGAGCGCAAGCATGCCGGTGCGCGGGTTCAACGCAAGCGAAGAGGTGCAGGGCGCCGCCGAGCCCGCTCGAAGTTGTCGAGCCTGTGTGAAATGCGGGCCTTCTGGGACATGCCGGGGCGTTGTCGCTTACGCAGGGTTGAGCGGCGCCGAAGCGCCTGTCCCCTATCGATCACGGATGCCCTGATGTTCGCCCATCGACCTGCTGTTGCCCGCGTTTTGTTCGCCTGCCTCGCCAGCCTCGCCGCCTTCGCGGCCAATGCCCAGCGCAGCCTCGAATTCGAGCCCTACGCCGTGCCGCGCGAGGGCGCGGTGGCGGTGACGCTGCCGCGCGATTCGGCGCCATCGGCGGCCTTCGCCGAGGTTGACGCGATCGCCGGTGGCGCGCTGTCCCGCGCTGTCGCCAATGCCGGCTTTCTCGGTGACCGTGGCACCGTGCTGAACCTGCACGGTGTCGGCCCCTACACCCAGGTCGTGGTGATCGGCACCGGCACCGATGCCGCGAGCCCGCGTCTGCTCGAGGACATCGGCGGCCTGGTCGGCCAGGCCGGCGTGCTGAGCGCGGCGCCGCGCATCGACGTGCTCTGGCCCGAGGCATCGGTGCCCGCCTCGGGCGCGCATCTGGCCTTGGGCGTGGAACTCGGCCAGTTCACCTTCCGCCAGTACCGGACCCCCAAGCCCGGCCAGCCGGTGCTGGGGCAGGGAAGCGCGGTGCTGCGGACAGCCGATGCCGATGCCTCGCGCAGCGCCTGGACCTCGCAGTGGCAGCCGGTGGCCGAGGGGGTGCGCTTCGCGCGCCAGCTCGTCACTGAACCGGCCAACGTGGTCTATCCCCAGAGCTTCGTGGAGCGCGCGCGCGCCGCTTTCGAAGGTATCGACGCGGTACGCATCGAAGTGCTCGACGAGCAGGCCATGGCCGAGCTCGGCATGGGCGCGATGCTGGCCGTGGGGCAGGGCAGCGCGCGCCCGCCGCGGCTGCTGGTGATCCGCTATGAGGGGGGGCGACGCGGTGACGCGCCCCTTGTGTTCGTCGGCAAGGGCATCACCTTCGACACCGGCGGCATCTCGATCAAGCCCGCCCAGGACATGTGGCGGATGAAGTACGACATGACCGGAGCCGCCAGCGTCACCGGCGCGGTGCTCGCGCTGGCCAAGCGCGGCGCTGCTGTCAATGCGGTGGCAATCGCGGCACTGGCCGAGAACATGCCCTCGGGCACTGCGACGCGGCCAGGTGACGTGATCCGCACCCTGAGCGGCCAGACCTTCGAAATCATGAGCACCGACGCCGAAGGCCGGATGGTCCTGGTCGACGCCATCGCCTGGGCGCAGCGCGAGCTCAAGCCGCGACTGCTGATCGACATCGCCACGCTCACCGGTTCGCAGGTGACGGCACTGGGCGATGAGTACGCCGGCCTGTTCAGTCGCCATGACGACCTCGCCGCCCAACTGCAGGCCGCGGGCGCGGCCAGCGGCGAAGAGGTCTGGCGCCTGCCTCTGCATCCGAGTTACGCCAAGGATCTCGAATCGCCGATCGCCGACCTGCGCAACGGTGGCAGCAGCGCACGCGCCGGCGCCGGCGTCGGCGCCTTCTTCATCGGCGCGTGGGTGGCCCCGGAGTTGCCCTGGGCGCATCTCGACATCGCCAGCATGGCTTGGCGCGATGATCCGGCCCTGCCAACGGTGCCGCTCGGTGCCTCGGGCTACGGTGTGCGTCTGCTGGACCGCTTCGTGCGTGACCACATCGAGACCACGCCGCGCTGAGCCGGCTGTCCAGACCCGAGAATACGCTGTCCGATCTGCAATCCAGGCAGCGCTTTTGGCGCGGGGGGCTGGCGCATACTGCCTCCCGCGCAGACTCAGGGGACTGCGCTGCCCTCACCACGCACGACTGCGCCAGCCACTGCGCGCGCAGCGTCCACGGTGTTGGGCATGTCCGCTGGCGGTGGGCTGCCTTGCGTGGGCCGCCGCTTCCGGCCGCCCGGGTCATCCCGGGCTGGCCATGGCCGAGCCTCGGACAGGAGCTCGGCAAAGCCCCGAGCCTGCGCCGATGCCCCGACTGTGTCTTCCCATCCTCGCTGTTTGTGCCGCGGCCAAGCGCTATCTTGCGGGTCGCGCGGCCTGGCTCGTCGTCCTGCTGTCCCTGTCAGCACCGGTCGCAGCGCAGACCGTATTCCACGTTGCGACCACCGGCAGCGACCAGCCGGGCAACGGCAGCGCGGGGCAGCCGTGGGCGACCATCACCTACGCCCTAGATCGTGTACCCGACGGCAGCGTGATCCTGGTCGAGCCCGGCACCTACACAGGACGGGTGCGCATCCGCGGCAACTTCGCGCAGGGGGTCACCGTGCGCTCGCGTCTGCCCTACCAGGCGCGTCTGCGGGCGAGCGAGACGGTCCTGACCATCTACAGCGACGCCGCCGACATCTCCGGGATCACCATCGAAGGCTTCGACATCGCCCATACCGGTGCGGGTGCTGGTGCCCTCGTGGTGCAGGTGCAGGACGGCTTCGCCCGCGAGACCCGACGCATCACGCTGCGCGACAACATCCTCCATGACAGCTGGAACAACGACATTCTGAAGATCAACAACGGTGCCAGCGAGATTCGCGTCATCGGCAACCTGTTCTACAACCAGCAGGGCTCGGACGAGCACATCGACATCAACTCGGTTGACGACGTGCGGGTCGAAGGCAATGTCTTCTTCAACAACTTCGCAGCCTCAGGTCGCAGCAACGCCAACGACACCTCCGCCTACATCGTCGTCAAGGACAGCAATGGCAACGATGACGAGTACCTGGGCGCGCGCAACGTGGTGGTGCGGCGGAACATCTTTCTCAACTGGCAGGGCTCGCCCGGCTCGAACTTCCTGCTGTTCGGCGAGGACGGCCAGGCCTACCACGAGGCCTTTGACTGCGTCGCCGAGAACAACCTCTTCCTCGGCAACGCCAGCAACCCGATCCGCGCGCCCTTCGGGGTGAAGGGTTCACGCGATATCGTGTTCCGCGCCAACACGGTGGTGGGCGATCTGCCTGGCAATGCCTTCGCCATGCGCCTGAACCGCGAGGGCAGCAACCCGACGGTGCAGAGCATCCGCTTCTTCAACAACCTCTGGTCCGATCCCAGCGGCAGCATGGCCGACTTCAGCGATGTGCTGGCGGCCGACGTCAGCGGCATCGTCCTGCGTCGCAACGGCTACTTCAACGGTGGCGCGGCGATCCCGCAGGATATCGGCGATGCCGTGAACTTCACCAATGACAACGAGGCGCGCCCGGGCGACCCGCGCCTTCCCCCGCAGGCTGGCATCGCCACCCCGCACTGGCTGCCTGCGCAATCGCAGTTCAACGGCGGCTTCGCCCGCATTGAAGAGGTGTTCCGGTCCTTCGCGGAGCGCTACGGGCTGCCCGCGGCAGGCGGCGCCGGAGTCGATCAGTCGGACCCCGCGCAGATGCCTCCCGACGATCTGCTGGGAAGGGCGCGCGGCGGCGCGCCCGATCTGGGGGCGCTGGAACGCGTCGAAGTCCAGCCAGTGCTGTTTGCAAACAGCTTTGAATCGTGAGTTGGGCGCGTGGGCACGCGCGATTCCGCAGACGTAGGCGACACGCCAACATGCCTGTCCCGCTGACTCCTCACGGTTTGTGAAGGCGATTTTGGGCATGGTCCCGACTCGTGACCCGCACGAACGGATGACTGAACCGCGGGCCTTGCGGAGCCCACGCAGGGCGAAGGCTTTCGAAGAGACCCGGGCGTGTCAGGACCGAGGTCTGGCGGGTCCGCCCTGTTGCGATGCGTCATTCTCAGGGGCTATGCAAGTCATCGGTACAAGCGATTTCACCTATCAGTTGGCCTGCGCCAAGCTGGCGCACCTGTTCGACCCCACCACCGGAGGAGAGACACATGTCCAACGAAGCCAAATGCCCCGTGCACGGCGGCGCCAGCCATATCGGTATGGGCAAGGGCCCGCGCAACCGCGACTGGTGGCCTGACGCGCTCGATCTCAGCCCCCTGACCGCGCATTCCGAAAAGCTCGACCCGCTCGGCAAGGGCTTCGACTATCGCAAGGAGTTCCAGAAGCTTGACCTTGATGCGGTCATGGCCGACCTCAAGGCGCTGATGACCGACTCGCAGGAGTGGTGGCCGGCGGACTACGGCAACTACGGCGGACTGTTCGTGCGCATGACCTGGCATGCCGCCGGCACCTACCGCATCTACGACGGTCGCGGCGGTGGCGGCACGGGCGATCAGCGTTTCGCACCGCTCAACAGCTGGCCCGACAACGGCAACCTTGACAAGGCCCGTCGCTTGCTGTGGCCGATCAAGAAGAAGTACGGCAAGAAGCTTTCGTGGGCAGACCTGCTGATCCTGGCCGGCAATGCGGCGATGGAGTCGATGGGCTTCAAGACCTTCGGCTTCGGCGGCGGTCGCCCCCACATCTGGGAGCCGCCGGTCGTCGACTGGGGCCCCGAGACCGAGTGGCTGGGCGACAAGCGCTACAGCGGTGATCGCGAGCTCGCGAACCCGCTGGGCGCGGTCCAGATGGGCCTGATCTACGTCAACCCCGAAGGCCCGAACGGCAAGCCGGATCCGCTGGCCTCGGCGCGCGACATCCGCGAAACCTTCGCGCGCATGGCGATGAACGATGAAGAGACGGTCGCGCTCACCGCCGGCGGCCACACTTTCGGCAAGGCGCACGGCGCTGGTGATGCCGCCAAGGTGGGTCCGGAACCCGAAGCGGCCGACATCGCCGAGCAGGGTTTCGGCTGGATCAGCAGCCACGGCAGCGGCAAGGGCAACGACACCATCACCAGCGGCATCGAAGGTTCGTGGACGCCGAACCCCATCCAGTGGGACAACGGCTACTTCGACGTGCTGTTCGGCTACGAGTGGGAGCTGGTGAAGAGCCCTGCCGGCGCCTGGCAG
>JBKCVA010000178.1:0-13248 GCA_046318115.1 Lysobacterales bacterium
GCCTCCGCCGAAGCGAAGGGCAGGGCCATCAGCATCGCTGCGGCCAGGACACTCTGAGTCAATGCTTTCATTTCCACCCTCTTGTGCAGTATGTGCTGCAAGCCACTGATCTGGACGGATTTCGCCCGGACGCCCCCATGCTTGCCAAAGGCTAGCACAGGAAGTTCACAACAGGAAACACCTGTTTGCATTGGATCCGGTCGAAGGCTTGAGCCCCCGATCAGGGGGATCTCAGAGGGCTTATACGCAGCCGGGCGGCGATTCAGGCCAGGTTCGGCGGAACTTTTTTCGTTCTGTGCGCCCGAGCACATGACCGCCCCGGGGTCCGGCGCTTCAGGCCGTGCGGAACCGCCCCGCCCGCGCGGCCAGTTGCTCCAGTTCAACTGCCGTGAAGCCGGCCGCCAGCCGCGCCTGATCATTGAAGGGCGGCCGCACCGCATCGGGCGCGTGAAGGTCCAGGAGCCTCTGGAAAGTCGAGGCGGGCTCACAGCGCTCGCGAGCGCAGCACCACTCGAACCAGCGTGTGCCGGCGGCGACGTGATCGACCTCTTCACGCAGGATGACCTCCAGCACACCGATGGACGCCGCATCGCCGACGGCCCGCAAGCGTTCGATCATGGCCGGCGTCACGTCGAGACCGCGCGCCTCCAGCACCCGCGGCACCAGGGCCATACGGGTCAGGCAATCGTGTGCAGTCTTGCAGGCCATGTCCCACAGGCCGTTGTGGGCGTCGAAGTCACCGTACGCCGCCCCCAGCTCGGCCATTCGCGCTTGAAGCAAGCGGAAGTGGCGCGCCTCGTCGGCGGCGATGCGCGCCCAGTCGCGGTAGAAGTCGAGAGGCATGCCGCGGAAGCGATAGACCGCATCCGTCGCCAGATTGATGGCGTTGAACTCGATATGGGCGATGGCATGCAGGAAAGCCGCACGCCCCTCGGCGCTGCCCAGCCCACGCTGTGGCAGGGCACGCGGAGGCACCAGCCGCGGGCGCTCGGGCCGGCCGGGTACGGGAAGATCGATGGCTGCCGGTGACTCCGTTGGCGCCAGCTGGCCCGCTTCGAGCGCGCCCGCAAGCTCGGCGGCGGCGGCACACTTCTCGGCCGGGTCCTGAACACGCAGGACCCGCAGCGCAGCGGCGTGCAGGTCTGCCGTCTCCTGCTTGCCGTCGGACATCGAATCAGGCCTGCCGGCGCAGCCGCTTGGCGTCATCGGAACGCTGGGCGCGGATGCGCTCGAAGTAGTCGGCGTCGATGCCGGTGACGTACTCGCCCGTGAAGCAGCTGGCATCAAACGTGGTGAGACGTTTCTTGGGCCCGCCGACCGCTTCTTTCAGATCCTCCAGATCCTGGTAGATCAGCCAGTCGCAGCCGAGCTGCGCCTGGATTTCGTCCTCGCTGCGCCCGTGGGCGACCAACTCTTCGGCGGCCGGCATGTCGATGCCGTAGATGTTGGGATAGCGCACGGGAGGCGCAGCCGAGGCCAGATAGACCTTGCGCGCACCGGCCTCGCGGGCCATCTGGATGATCTGCCGGCTGGTGGTGCCGCGCACGATGGAATCATCGACCAGCAGCACCACGCGGTCGCGGAACTCCAGCGGAATCGGGTTCAACTTGCGGCGCACCGATTTCACCCGCTGCCCCTGACCCGGCATGATGAAGGTGCGGCCGATATAGCGATTCTTGATGAAGCCCTCGCGGTACTTCACGCCCAGCACATTGGCCAGCTCCAGCGCCGAGGTGCGCGACGTGTCGGGAATGGGGATCACGGTGTCGATGTCGTGATCCGGCCGCAGCCGCAGGATCTTTTCGCCCAGCTTGACGCCCATGCGCATCCGCGCCTTGTGCACCGAGACGTCGTCCATCATCGAGTCGGGCCGGGCGAAATAGACGAACTCGAAGATGCAGGGCGAGTGCTCGCCCACCGGCCCGCAGACCTCCGCATGCAGCTCACCGCGCGGCGTCACCACCACGCACTCGCCGGGCTTGATGTCGCGCACGCGGGTGAAGCCGAGGATGTCCAGCGCCACGCTCTCCGAAGCCAGCGCGTACTCGATGCCTTCCGGCGTGTCGCGACGCCCCAACACCAGCGGACGGATACCGTGCGGATCGCGGAACGCGACCAGCCCCAGCCCTAGCACCAGACTGACCACGGCGTAGCCGCCGCGACAGCGCGCATGCACGCCGGCCACCGCCTGGATCGCCGCTTCAGGCGACAGCGTGCCGCGCTCGGCCAGCTCGTGGGCGAAGACGTTGAGCAGCACTTCCGAGTCGGACTCGGTGTTGACGTGGCGACGATCGGTTTCAAACACCTGTGCACGCAGCGCATCGGTGTTGATCAGATTGCCGTTGTGGGCCAAGGCGATGCCGAAAGGCGAGTTGACGTAGAAAGGCTGAGCCTCGTCGGAGCCCTCCGAACCGGCTGTGGGATAGCGACAGTGGCCGATGCCCATGCGCCCAGACAAAAGGCGCATCTGCGGCTCATCGAACACGTCCTTGACCAGGCCATTGCCCTTGTGAACGCGCAGACGCAGGCCGTCGGCCGTGGCGATGCCCGCCGCGTCCTGGCCGCGGTGCTGCAGCACCGTCAATCCGTCATACAGGGCCGGGGCCACCGGGCTGGTGCCGACGATGCCGATGATTCCGCACATGGGGAGGTCCTTGGGGGCGAGGATCCGCGAACACACCGCGGCAAGGCGCGCATTATCCCCCGTCCGGCTCCTGCTGGGCAGGCGGGGTCGCGGGTGAAGAGAGGTCGAGCCGCAGCACCGGCACGAAATTGACCTCTTGGGCCACCGAAGCGGGCAAATGGGCGCGCAGCCATTCGGCGCCGCGCTGGAACGCAGGCACCACCCGCGACTGCTCCCACCAAGCATCGCCGGGCAAGGCGGTGAAACCCGCCAGCAGCACGGCCACGGCCCCGAGCGCATAGCCGCGCACCAGGCCAAACAGCAGGCCTAGCAGGCGATCGGTGCCCGACAGGCCGGTGGTCTTGACCAGCTTGCCCATCAGCCAAGTGGCCAGGCCGCCCACCGCAAGCGCCAGTGCGAACAGCGTGGCGTAGCCCAGCAGCAGCCGCGCCGAGGGCGCTTCGACGACGCCCTCGTATAGCAGGGCCGCGCTATCGCCGTAGGTGAAGGCCAGCCAGAACGCGCCCACCCACACCGCGACCGACATCACCTCGACAATGAAGCCACGCCACAGACCGACCAGGGTCGACAGACCGAGGATGGCCAGTAAAACGATGTCGGCCCAGGTCAGGGTGTCCACGCGTGGGGGCGACGATCAGGGATGACTGACGACGAGGCCGTCGACGTTGAGCCTCGACTTCAGCTCACCGCGGCGACGCTCGGCCGAGGCGCGATCCAGCTCGGGCCCGACGCGCACGCGCCACAGGGTGCCGGCATCGGCGTTGACGCGCTCGACGAAGGCCACGAAGCCGGCGCCGCGGGCGCGGTCACGCAGCGCATTGGCATCGACCTCGCTGCGAAGCGCCCCCAGCTGCACCGCAAACCCCGCGGTGGCAGGCGCGCGTGCAGGCGGCGGCACATTGCCGACTGCATCAAGGTTGATCACGCTCGTCGGCAGATCGCGCTGAACCGCAAGCGCCGCCTGTCGGGCGCGCTCTGCCTCACCGCGCTGAGCGAAGGGCCCGAGACGCACGCGGCGTACCGGCCGACCGTCCAAGGTGACGCTTTCGGCGTACACGGCGATGCCGGCGTTGCGCAGTCGATTCTGCAGATTCTCGGCGTTGGCCACGTTCGCATAGCTACCGACGTTGACGGCATAGCTGCCGCCGGCGGTGGCCGCGGGAAGGGACGTCGCCGCCGGACGCGCAGGGACGGGTGCAGCGCTGCTGGCGGCTGCGGCCGGAGCGCTGGAGACAGGCCGCGGGGTCGAGGCTGCGGCTGGCGCGGCTGCCGAAGCGCCCGCCGCCGCACTCGAGGCCGTAGCTGACGTCGCGGGGGATGCTGCTGCAGGGTCCGTTGCAGCCGCCGCTGCGGGCGCGGCAGTGGTCGCGCTGGGCGTCGCGGCCGCGTCCGCCGCACTCGGTGCTGACGCGCCCGCTGGGCCGGGCGTTGGGGCTGCATGTGCGTTCGGATCAGAGCCTGCGCCCACCGGCTGGCCGCTCAGCGCGTCAGTGCGCTGCTCGGCGCCGGTATCGACCACCGGCAGCACCTCGGCACCGTCCGCACTGGCGACGGGCGCCGTGGCCGCGCTGTCTGCCGGCGTCGGCAGCAGCGGGATCTCGCGCGTTTCCATCGGCCGGTCGGGCGGTGTCGGCAAGTCCAGGCTGAGCTGCTCGCCCGCCGTCTCCCGCTCGGCATCGGGGCCGTCGACCAGCATCGGCAGGAAGATCACGGCCAAGGCCACCAGCACGGTGGCACCGATCAGGCGCTGCTTCAGGGCTGCATCCATGGGTTTCGTCGCGTCCGCGGCTGAGGGGTGAAGATCGAGCGCGAGTATAGAGCCTGCCCTGCCCTACACTTGCGCGCCCATGGCCCGCATTCCCGACAGCTTCATCGACAGCCTGCTGGCGCGCACCGACATCGTCGAGCTGATCGATGCGCGCGTGAAGCTGAAGCGCGCCGGCCGCGAGTACACCGCCTGCTGTCCCTTCCACGACGAGCGCACGCCTTCGTTCTACGTCAGCCCGACCAAGCAGTTCTACCACTGCTTCGGCTGCGGGGCGCACGGCACCGCGATCAAGTTCCTGATGGAGTACGACCGCCTTGAGTTCCTCGATGCGGTCGAGGATCTGGCCAAGCGCGCCGGCATGGAGGTACCGCGCGAGAACAAGCCCGCGCGCGGTCGAGACGACGATTTCGGCCCGCTGTACTCGGCCACGGCCTCGGCCAGCACGTTTTTCCGCGAGCAGCTCAAGACCTCCAACATCGCGCGCGGGTACCTGCAGAAGCGCGGCGTCGATGCTGCCACCCAGGCGCGCTTCGACCTGGGATACGCGCCCGCAGGCTGGGATGCGCTGCTGACCGCGCTGGGTCGCGACGAGGCGCAGCGCGCCCTGCTCGACAAGGTCGGCCTGCTGTCGAAGAACGACGCCGGCCGCACCTATGACAAGTTCCGCGATCGCCTGATCTTTCCGATCCACGACCGCCGCGGCCGGGTGATCGCCTTCGGCGGCCGCGTGCTGTCGGCGGACGACAGCCCCAAGTATCTGAACTCGCCCGAGACGCCGCTGTTCCGCAAAGGCCGCGAGCTGTATGGCCTGTGGCAGGTGCGGCAGACGCATTCGCGGATCCCGCGGCTGATCGTGGTCGAGG
Organism: Lysobacterales bacterium; assembly: GCA_046318115.1. GTDB lineage: Bacteria > Pseudomonadota > Gammaproteobacteria > Xanthomonadales > Xanthomonadaceae > Aquimonas. Next base: position 5,276 of record JBKCVA010000178.1, read on the forward strand.
GCTACATGGACGTGGTCAGCCTGTTCCAGTTCGGCGTCACGCAGGCGGTCGCGACCTTGGGCACCGCGACCACACCGGACCACGCCGAGCTGCTGTTCCGCAATTCCGGCGACGTCTACTTCTGCTTCGACGGCGATCGCGCCGGGCGTGCGGCGGCGTGGAAAGCGCTGGAGTCGACCCTGCCGCGACTGAAGGACGGACGCCAGGCCTGGTTCCTCTTCCTGCCCGAGGGTGAAGACCCGGACACCGTGGTCCGCAGCGAAGGGGCGGAGGGCTTCGACCGCCGTCTGCAGCAGGCGATGCCGCTCTCGGAGTTCTTCTTCAACGAGCTCGGGCGCGACATCCAGATGGACAGTCTTGACGGCCGAGCGCGGCTGGCCGAACGCGCCAAGCCGATGATCGAACAGATGCCTGACGGCGCCTTCCGCGACCTGATGCGGCAGAAGCTCGCGGAGCTCACCGGTCTGGCCGCGCGCGTCGAGGTCGCCAAGCCCAGGCCCGCTCCACAGGCGCCACGCCCGCGCAATGCGCGGCGTTCGCTGGTGCGCATCGCCATCGAGCTGCTGCTGCAGCAGCCGGCGCTGGCCCAGCGCATTGAACCGCCCTACGTGTTCGCCTACCTCGACCAGCCCGGCGTGACGCTGCTGCTCGATCTGTTGGCGCGCTGCCGCGCGCGGCCGGACATCAGCACCGGCGCACTGCTGGAGAGCTACAGCGAGAGCGAGCACGCAGAGGCGCTCGCCAAACTCGCTGTGACCACGATGATTCCTGCGCCTGAGCGATTCGCGCCGGACTTCGACGGAGCTCTGCGCGGCCTTGAGCTGATGGCAGTGGTCCAGCGCATCGATGAACTGAAGTCGCGAAGCGACCTCACGAGAGCAGAGAAGGAGGAGCTTAGGGCCGCACTCCTTCTCCGACCGCAGATCAGGGCAGAGATCGAGAAACTGGGCGCGGGATCGTCCTGAGCTGGACAGTTGGGCGATGTTCGCGCTTAAACCTGCGTGCTCGTCTGCGGGGCTAGGCGCCCGCGCCTGAGCCCCTCTCCCCGCGGGAGAGGGGCTCCGAGCGGCGAACGCGGCGCGCGCGCGAGGCGCCGCGAAATCAATCCCGCGGAAGCATGCCGTAGCAGGGAGACGCCGCCCTGCATCGCCGAATCCGCGCAAACGCGCCTGCACGCAACCAACGCAACTAACGCACAGGGGCGCCCAAGGGCGCCCCTGTGTAGTTCAAGCCAGCGGAGCCGATTACTTCAGGCCCGAATCCGCGCGCAGGGCCTCGGCGCGGTCGGTCTTCTCCCACGAGAAGGCCGTCGCCTTGACGGTGTTGCCAGCCGCATCCACGTAGCTGACCTCGTGGGGCTTGCGGCCAAAATGGCCGTAAGACGCGGTCTGCTGGTAGATCGGGTGCACCAGGTCGAGCATCTGGATGATGCCGTAGGGGCGCAGGTCGAAGTGCTTGCGGATCAGCTTCTCGATCTTGTCGTCAGCGATCTTGCCGGTGCCGAAGGTGGTGACCGAAATCGAGGTCGGCTCGGCGACGCCAATGGCGTAGCTCACCTGCACCTCGCAACGATCGGCCAGGCCCGCAGCCACGACGTTCTTGGCGACGTAGCGCGCCGCGTACGCCGCCGAGCGGTCGACCTTGGACGGATCCTTGCCCGAGAACGCGCCACCACCGTGGCGCGCCCAGCCGCCGTAGGTGTCGACGATGATCTTGCGGCCGGTCAGGCCGCAGTCGCCCACCGGGCCGCCAATCACGAACTTGCCGGTCGGATTGATATGGAACTTGGTGCCACGGTGCAGCAGCTTTTCCGGCAGCACCGGCTTGATGATGTGCTCACGCACGGCCTCGACCAGATCCTTCTGCTTGATGCTCGGATCGTGCTGGGTCGACAGCACCACGGCGTCGATGGCGACGGCCTTGTTGCCTTCGTAGCGCAGGGTGACCTGGCTCTTGGCGTCCGGGCGCAGCCAGCCGAGCTTGCCCTTCTTGCGCACCTTGGCCTGCTGCTCGACCAGACGGTGCGAGTAGTGGATGGCCGCCGGCATGAAGTCCTTGGTCTCGTTGGTCGCGTAGCCGAACATCAGGCCCTGGTCGCCCGCGCCCTGCTCGTCCGGCTTCTTGCGGTCGACGCCCTGGTTGATGTCGGGCGACTGCTTGCCGATCAGGTTCAGCACGCCGCAGGTGGCGCCGTCGAAGCCGACGTCGCTGCTGTTGTAGCCGATGTCGAGAATGACCTTGCGGGTGAGGGCTTCGAGGTCGATCCAGGCTTCGGTGGTGATCTCGCCGGCGACGATGGCGACGCCCGTCTTGACCATGGTCTCGCAGGCCACGCGGGCGCGCTTGTCCTTGGCCAGGATCGCGTCCAGCACGGCGTCGGAGATCTGGTCGGCGACCTTGTCCGGATGGCCTTCGGACACCGACTCGGAGGTGAAGAGGTAGCTGCTCATCGGCGCTCTATCCTTGTATTCGGATGGATGGATGGTTGAAGCGGGCGCGCATGATACACGCCGCCTTGGTGGATTGCATGACGCGCGTTGTCAAGCCTTCAGGCGCGGGCGCGCTCACAGCCAGCGCACTTTCTTCAGCTTGCGGTACAGCAGCAGGCAGACCGTGAGGGTGAAGGCCATCACTCCGAGGTAGCCGAAACGGCTGGCCAGCTCGGGCATGGCTTCGAAGTTCATGCCGTACCAGCCGGTCACCAGGGTCGGCACCGCCAGCAGCGCGGCCCAGCCGGCCAGCCGCTTCACCACCTCGCCCTGGGCCACGGTCACCAGCGCCAGGTTCACGCTCATGGCGGCGGTCAGCATCTCGCGCAGGGTGTCGGTGGCGTCGTTGATGCGCTTGGCGTGGTCGAGCACGTCGCGGAAGTAGACGCGGGTGTCGGCATGGATGAGATTTGGATACAGCCGCACCAGCGGGGCCAGCACATCCTGCAGCGGCGCCACGGCCAGGCGCAGACGGGTCAGCTCGCGCTTCAGCTGGTACAGGCGCTTGACCGTGTCGCGCTTGAAGTCCTCTTCGAAGATGTCGTGCTCCAGCGTGTCGAGCCCCGCGCGGAAGTCATCGACGATCGGAAAGTAGTGGTCGACGATCTGGTCGAGTACGGCATACAGACCGAAGCTGGGCCCGGCCGCCAGGTACTCGGGATCCCGCTCGCAGCGCGCGCGTGCCGGTGCGTAGGACAGCGAGGGGCCGTGGCGCACGGTGATCAGGAAGCGCTCGCCGAGGAAGAGATGGGTCTCGCCGAACTCGACCTCCTCGCCCGGCATCTGCGCGGTGTGCACTGCGATGAACAGGCTGTTGCCATACAGCTCGACCTTGGGCCGCTGGTGGGCTTTGTGGGCGTCCTCGATAGCCAACTCGTGCAGGTCGAACTCCTCCTGCAGCTTTGCGAGCAGCGCGGCATCGGGCTCCACCAGGCCCATCCAGATAAAGCCCTCGTGGGTACCGAGCACGTCGGACACGCGCTCGAAGTCGATGGCTTCGCGGCGACCGTCGGGCAGGTAGTGGGTGCAGTGCACGATCATGCGGGCAGGCGTCCGAGTTGGCGCAGGCAGGCGAAGGCTTCGCCGACGGTGTGGAAAGAGCCGAACACCAGCACGCGCGATTCGGCTCCGACCTCGGCGAGTGCTGCGCGAAGCGCGGCCTCGACATCGGCGTGCGGATGCAGGTGTGCATCGGGTGCCGAGGCCTTGACGCGTCCGGCCAGGGCCGCGGCGCTCTGGCTGCGCCCGGCGACTTCGAGCCCAGCGAGATGCCAGTGCGCGATCGCATGCCGCAACGGCGCCACCACGCCTTCGATGTCCTTGTCGGCGAGTGCTGCGAACACCGCGACGGTCGGTTTCGGATGCGCGTCGAGCCAGTCGGCCAGCTGCCGCGCGGCCTGCGGGTTGTGGCCGACGTCGAGCACGATCTCCGGCACGCCCTCGATGCGCTGCAGCCGTGCGCGCGGCGCGGCGTTCGCAATCCCCGCTGCGATCGCGGACTCGGGCAGGCCGAGCAGGCGCAGCGCGCGCGTCGCCAGCGCGGCATTGTCGAGCTGCGCGGGAGCGCTCAGCCGCGGATAGGGCAGCCGCAGCGCGCCCTGTGCATCGCGGTAGCTCAAGCTCTCTGTATCGGCTTCGACATCGAAATCGAGGCCGCGGCGCTCCAGCCGCGCGCCGATCTGCTGCGCGTGCTGGAGCACGCTGACCGGCGGCTCGCGCTCGCCGATCAATGCAGGTCGACTGCTGCGGAACACCCCCGCTTTCTCGCGACCGATGTGCTCGCGGGTCGGGCCGAGCCAGTCCATGTGGTCGAGGTCAACCGTGGTCAGCAGCGCGATGTCCGCATCGACCAGATTGACCGCATCGAGCCGCCCGCCCAGGCCCACTTCCAGCACCGCGACATCCAGCGCCGCGCGCGTGAACAGCCACAGCGCCGCCAGCGTACCGAACTCGAAGAAGGTGAGCGACAGGCCCGCGCGCGCGGCCTCGACCGCCTCGAAGGCGGCGATCAACTCGGCATCACTGACCTCGCGGCCATCGATGCGGATGCGCTCGTGGTAGCGCTCGATGTGCGGCGAGGTGTAGGCGCCGCAGCGCAGGCCGGCGGCCAGGCAGGCCGCCTCCAGCATCGCGACCGTCGAGCCCTTGCCATTGGTGCCGGCCACGGTCAGCACGCGCGCGGCCGGTCGCAGCACCCCCAAGGTTTGAGCGACCGGGCGCACTCGCTCCAGGCCCATCTCGATGTTCTTCGGGTGCAGGCGCAACTGGTGATCCAGCCAGGCGGCGACGTCCATGCGGCAGCGTGTGGTGTGAGTGGCTGAACGCGCAGCATAGCCGCCGACGGCGCCGACACGCCGCGCTTCTATAATCCGCGACCTGCGCAGCCTGCCGCTGCCCCCACCCGAGGATGCCCCGATGTCGATGATGATGAAGGCCCTGGTCAAGCGCGAAGCCAGCAAGGGCATCTGGATGGAGGAGGTGCCGATGCCGCAGATCGGCCCCAACGAAGTGCTGGTGAAGCTGGAGAAGACCGCGATCTGCGGCACCGACCTGCACATCTACAAGTGGGACGAGTGGAGTCAGCGCACCATCAAGCCCGGCCTGGTGATCGGGCACGAGTTCGTCGGCCGCATCGCCGAGCTGGGCAGCGCGGTCACCGGCTACACGGTGGGCCAGCGCGTCTCGGCGGAAGGCCACATCGTCTGCGGCGTGTGTCGCAACTGCCGCGCCGGTCGCCAGCACCTGTGTCCGCACACCGTCGGCATCGGCGTGAATCGCCACGGCGCGTTCGCCGAGTACATCGCGGTGCCGGCCAGCAATCTGTGGCCGATCCACGACCAGATCCCCAGCGAGCTGGCCGCCTTCTTCGACCCCTACGGCAACGCGGCGCACTGCGCGCTCGAGTTCGACGTCATCGGCGAGGACGTGCTGATCACCGGCGCCGGTCCGATCGGCATCATCGCCGCCGGCATCTGCAAGCACATCGGCGCGCGCAACGTGGTGGTGACCGACGTCAACGACTACCGTCTGAAGCTGGCGGCCGACATGGGCGCCACCCGCGTAGTCAACGTCGCCAAGACTTCGCTCAAGGACGTCATGTCCGACCTGCACATGGAAGGCTTCGACGTCGGCCTTGAGATGAGCGGCAACGCACACGCCTTCAACGACATGCTCGACTGCATGTACCACGGCGGCAAGATCGCCCTGCTGGGCATCCTGCCCAAGGGTGCCGGCATCGACTGGGACCGCATCATCTTCAAGGGCCTGACGGTGCAGGGCATCTACGGCCGCAAGATGTACGAGACCTGGTACAAGATGACGCAGATGGTGCTCACCGGCTTTCCGCTGCAGAAGGTGCTGACCCACCAGATCCACATCGACGACTTCCAGCGCGGCTTCGAGCTGATGGAAGCCGGCACCTGCGGCAAGGTGGTCTGCAGTTGGAGCTGATCCGCGGCGTGCTGCGCGCCTGTCTCATTTCATCCTTGGCGCTGGCGACGCTCGCGGTCGCCCGCGCCGATGACTTCGTCGATCCCTTCCTCGGCGCCGATGCCGACATCGAGCTCACAGCGCCGGCTGAGCCCTCGCCTGCGCGCGTCGACGAAGAGACCGAAGCCGAGCCCGAGCTGGCCAGCGCCGAGCTGCTGCCACCGGCCCTGCTCGCCGGCCCGGATTACCGCGTCGAAGCGCGTGCACAGCTGCACGGCTTCCAGGCGCATTTCGTGCTGCACACCGACTACGGCGAGCTCAGCGCCGAGAGCGTGGAGATCCTTGCCCTGCGCGTGCAGGAAATGGAAGCGCTCAAGGTGCTGCATGCGGAATCGGTCACCGCCGCGCTGGCCAAGTCGGGCGCCGAAGCAGTGATGGCCCCACTGCGCGCGGTGGCCAATGTGGTGCAGCGGCCGGGCGAGGCCATCACCGGCCTGCCCCGCGGCGTGTGGCGCTACTTCAGCGAGCGGGTGACGCGAATCGGCCAGCGCGCCAAGCGTCTGGGCGCGCGCGCCGACCAGCGGATCAGCCACGACGGCTCGCCCTTCGATGCCGCCGATGCGCCGATGGCGGCGAGTCGACGCCCCCGCGAGAAGGGCGAGGACAGCTGGTTCGGCGACGTCGGCGACGAGGTCGTGCGCCTGGCCAAGAGCGAGGCCGGCTATGGCCGCGCGCGCCGCGAGCTGGCGGCGCGCCTCGGCATCGACCCCTTCACCGGCAACCCGCTGATCCGCGAGCGCCTGGACACACTCGCCTGGGCGGCCACCGCCGGCAAGCTCGGCGTGGGCCAGGCCATGGGCCTGCTCGATCCGGTGACCAGCGAGGTGCTCGGCACCAGCAGCGAGGTCAACCGGCTGGTGCTGGAGCTGCCACCAGAAGACCTGCGCCGCCGCAATGACGAGCGTCTGATGGGCCTCGGCGCCAACGAGGAGCTGCGCTACACCTTCCTGCAGTTCGGACGCTACTCGCCGACCCTGCAAACGGCGCTGGTCGAATGGCTGGAACGGCTGCAGCCCAAGTCCGGCGTCGACGCCCTGCTGGAGATCGCGCTGATGGCGCAGAACGAAGTCGAGGCGCGCTTCATGGTCAATGCACTGGCGATGATCCATGCGCATCTCGGCGATCGCGCCATCCACGGGCACCTGGTCGGCGTGGGTGCCCTGCTCGCCTACGACAGTCCCGACGGCGAGCGGGTGTTTCCGCTGCCGGTGGATCTGCTGTCGTGGACGCCGGACACCGCGCGCTGGTTCGCCCAACCCGGGCTCTGGGATCACACCAACCGCAGCCTGCTGGTCGGCGGTGCGGCCAGCATGAAGGCGCAGCGCGCGCTCAGCCGCGATGGCTGGAATCTGTTCCTGCATCTGCACTACGAGGGCGCGCCCGAGTACGCGCCTGGCTGGGGCACGCTGCCGCCAGGCTGAGCGAGCGCTTCCTGCTCCAGCGGCAGGAAGCGCAGCACCAGCCGAAGCGGCCCGCCGGCTTCCGCCGCATCAAAGGGCCAGCAGGTGACCAGCAGCAGTTGATCCTCGCCAGCCTCGGGCGCCAATGCGTGCTCGCGCACGTCGAGGATGTGGCGTTCCTGCAGGCGGTAGCGGCGCCTGCCGCCCAATCCCTCCAGTTCGAGCGTCGCCCCCGCGGCCGCGTCGCGCAGCCAGGCGAAGTGGGTGTCGCGATGGGCGCTGATCACCACCGTGCCCGGCCGGCCCGGCACGGCCGAAAGTTCGTTCCAGCCGGGGCCGAAGGCCAGCACGCGACCGCTGTCGCCGGCCAAGACGATCTGCGCGGCATCGGCACCTGGACGATGCAGCCGCGCGACCGCACGGGTGTCGGCCCAGGCCCAGGGCGGCTGCGCTACACCTGTCGTGCGCGCCGCGTTCCAACTCCGCGCGAGCAGCCACTGCGCCAGCTCGGCCTTGGCGGGAATCCACAGGGCCTGCACCAGCAGCAGGCCGCTGGCCCACAGCAGGCTGAGCGCGATCAGGCGACGCGTGAGGA
>JBKCVA010000179.1:0-3669 GCA_046318115.1 Lysobacterales bacterium
ATCGCCGAGGCCGGCAGCCGCGGGCGTCAGGGCTTCCAGAGCATGCGCTCGGCGGTCAAAGACGCCTTCCGCCTGCTGCAGGAGCGCTACCAGAACCAGGGCAAAATCACGGGTCTGCCCAGCGGCTTCATCGATTTCGACGAGCACACCGCCGGTCTGCAGCCGTCCGACCTGATCATCCTGGCGGCACGTCCAGCGATGGGAAAAACCTCGTTCGCGCTCAACGTCGCCGAGTACGCCGCGCTGAAGACCAAGAAGCCGGCCGCGGTGTTTTCGATGGAAATGTCGGCCTCGCAGCTGGCCTTCCGTCTGATCTCGTCGCTCGGCCGGGTCAATCAGCAATCGCTGCGTACCGGCCAGCTCGAAGACGAGGACTGGAGCCGGGTGACGCACGCGATCACCATGCTGTCCGAAGCCAAGATTTTCATCGACGACACGCCTGCGCTGTCGCCCACCGAACTGCGCGCGCGCTGCCGTCGACTGGCGCGCGAGCACGGCCTCGGCCTCATCGTCATCGACTACCTGCAGCTGATGCAGGTGCCGGGCAATCGCGAGAATCGCGCCACCGAAATTTCAGAAATCTCGCGCAGCCTGAAGGCTCTTGCCAAGGAGCTGAACGTGCCCGTGATCGCGCTCTCGCAGTTGAACCGCTCGCTGGAAAGCCGCACCGACAAGCGCCCCGTGATGGCCGATCTGCGCGAGTCGGGCGCCATCGAGCAGGACGCCGATATGATCGTCTTCATCTACCGCGACGAGTACTACCACCCCGAGTCCGGCGAAAAGGGGGTGGCCGAGATCATCATCGGCAAACACCGCCACGGCCCCACCGGTACCGTCAAGCTGGCCTTCCACGGCAAGTACACCCGCTTCGACAACCTGGCCTCCGGAGGCTTTGCGGGGAGCTTCGAGTGAGCCGGGCCACCTCGGCCACCATCCACACCGACGCCCTGCGCCACAACCTGCAGCTGATCCGGCGCCGGGCGCCGGACAGCAAGGTGATGGCTGTGGTCAAGGCCGATGGCTATGGCCACGGGCTGGAGCGCGTCGCGCGCGCTCTGCAGGGCGCGGATGCTTTCGGCGTGGCAGCACTCTCTGACGCCGAGCGCCTTCGTGCTGCGGGCCTCTCGCAGCGCATCGTCCTGCTGTCAGGCCCGGACGAGCCGGATGACCTTGCGCTGCTGCGCCGTCTGCAGGTCGACGCCGTCATCCATCACAGCAGCCAGCTTGAGCTGCTCCGCAGCGATGTGGGCGGTTCGCCCCTGCGTGTCTGGCTCAAGCTCGACACCGGCATGCATCGCCTCGGCTTTCCTGCCGAGGATGCCAAGCACATCCACGCGGCCCTGCGCGCGCTGCCGCACGTCGATCCCGACCTCGTGCTGATGACTCACTTCGCACGCTCGGACGAGTTCGATTGCCCGGCAACGCGCGAGCAGATCGAGCGCTTCGACGCGGCGACCGCGGGTCTGCCCGGCGAGCACTCGCTGGCCAACTCCGCCGGCGTGCTGGGCTGGCCTGAGGCGCACCGGCACTGGGTGCGTCCCGGCGGCGCGCTCTACGGGCTCTCGGCGGTGGAGGGTCAGTCGGGCGCGGACCTCGGCCTACGACCCGCGATGACGCTGTCCACGCGCCTCATCTCGGTCAAGCAGATCGAGGCGGGCGCCGCGGTGGGCTACGGCGGCACCTTCGTCGCAGCAAACCCCATGCGGATAGGGATCGCAGCGATAGGCTACGGCGATGGCTATCCGCGCCACGCCGGCTCCGGCAGCCCGGTCCTGGTCGAGGGCGTGCAGGTGCCCACCGTCGGACGCGTTTCGATGGACCTGATCGCCGTCGACATTACGGCGTTGCCGCAGGCCAAGGTGGGCTCGCCCGTCGAGGCCTGGGGCAGGGGACTCGCCATCGAGACCGTGGCGAACAGCGCCGGCACGCTGGGCTATGAGCTGGCCTGCGGTATCACCCGGCGCGTGCGCTTCATCGAGGAATAGCCCTCGCTTGATTCCCAGGCGCGTGAACCGCGCCGGCTTGCGCTGGATCAAGTCGCCCGAGCAACGGACACCTAGACTCCGGACCATTCGACTCTGGAGTCTTTGCCATGGCCGTTGAACTGTTCAGCACCTCCGAGCACAAGTGCATCGTGTTTCCCGACCTGGTGCGTGGCGACGATGGCGTCCAGGCCAATCAGTTCCTGGTTGTGCATGGCAGCCATTCGGCCCTGATCGACCCTGGCGGCGCCTTGCTCTACACCCCGCTAAACCTCGCGATGTCGCGCTACGTGCAGACTCGCGACCTCACCTACATCCTCGCCAGCCATCAGGATCCGGACATCATCGGCTCAGTGGACCGCTGGTTGATGTACAGCGATTGCACCATCGTCTGCTCGAAGCTGTGGGGTCGCTTCATCCCGCACAGCGTGCCTCATTACCAGAAGGGGGCAGGCGGCGACCGTTACCTGCTGGTGCCGGACGAGGGTATGGAGATCCCGATGGGCAGCAGCCACCTGCGCGCGCTGCCGGCGCATTTTCTGCACTCGGTCGGCAACCTGAGTTTCTGGGATCCAGTCAGCCGGATCCTGTTCTCTGGCGACGTCGGCTCGTCGATGGTGTCGTCCGGCACGGCCTACGCCGCCTACGAGGACTTCAACGCCATGGTCGGCCGAATGGAGGGCTTCCATCGTCGCTACATGGCAGGCAACCGTGTCTGCCGACTGTGGGCCGGCATGGTGCGCACGCTCGAACCCGCCATGATCGTGCCGCAGCACGGCCTGCCCATGAAGGGGCAGGCGATTGGCGACTTCCTGAGCTGGTTGGAACAGCTTGAGTGCGGCATCGATCTTCTGGGGCCGGCGAATTATCGGGTTTGACGGCCGGGATCGGGGGATTCGGGATTCGAAAGAGCGGGCTGGGACGAGACTGGCAAGTCCGAGTTGACTCAATACAAGCCGCACTGGGGCCGACTTCCAAATGCAGAGGGCCCGCACATGCGGCCCCTCCAGAACGAGTTGGCACAGGCAGAGGAGGTTGGGGCGAAGCGAGCCGCTGTCGCGAATCCCAAATCCCCAATCCCCAATCCCAAGGGCGCCGTCAGGCGCCCTTGTGCTTCGCCAGCCGCAGCCAGGTGTCGACGACGGTGTCGGGGTTGAGCGACACCGACTCGATGCCCTGATCCAGCAGCCACTCGGCCAGGTCCGGATGATCCGACGGACCCTGGCCGCAGATGCCGATGTACTTGCCCTTGGCGCGTGCAGTGCGGATGGCCATTGAGAGCAGCTTCTTGACCGCAGGGTCGCGCTCATCGAACAGATGGGCAACGATGCCGGAATCGCGGTCGAGGCCCAAGGTCAGCTGGGTCAGGTCGTTGGAGCCGATCGAGAAGCCATCGAACAACTCCAGGAATTCCTCGGCCAGCAGGGCGTTCGAAGGCAGCACGCACATCATGATGATCTTGAGGTCATTCTCGCCGCGCTTCAGGCCGTTCTCCTCCAGCACCTCGATGACTTTGCGGCCTTCCTCCAGCGTGCGCACAAAGGGGATCATGACCCAGGCATTGGTCAGGCCCATCTCGTCGCGGACTTTCTTCATCGCCCGGCACTCAAGGGCGAAGCAATCGCGGAAGCTCGGATCGACATAGCGGCTGGCGCCGCGGAAGCCGATCATCGGGTTCTCCTCGTGC
>JBKCVA010000180.1:0-18427 GCA_046318115.1 Lysobacterales bacterium
AACAACGAGGACGACATCGGCCCGACGCCGCCGACGAACCCGCGCCCTGCCGTGATTCCGGTGGACGCGCCGTGGGCGCTGCTGAGTCTCGTGCTGCTGATGTTCGGTATCGCCGGTCTGCAGCTGCGGCGACGCGGATGAGTCGCTGATTGTCTTCACGCGTAAACGCACAGCCCCGCCTTGAGCGGGGCTGTGTGTCTACGCGCTCGCAAGGCGCCTCTTGCCGCCGGGCGTCGCCCGTGGCTGAACTCCACAGGCGGCCATCGATGGCGCGCTCAGTGCAAACGAAACCCCGCGCCCGCCTCGTGCGCCAACAGCCAGCGCTTGACCTCGATGCCGCCACCAAAGCCGGTCAGCGCGCCGTTGGCGCCGATCACGCGATGGCAGGGCAGGACGATCGGTAGCGGATTGCGGCCGTTGGCGGCGCCCACGGCGCGGGTCGCGGCAGGCCTGCCCAGCGCTGCGGCCTGCTGCGCATAGCTGCGTGTCTCGCCGAAGGGAATCGCGGCAAGCGCCTGCCAGGCGGCGCGCTGGAACTCGGTGCCCTGCGGCGCCAGCGGCAGCTCGAACTGCCGGCGCTGGCCGGCGAAGTACGCGCGCAGCTGCTCGGCTGCCTGCTGCAGCAGGGTGCTGTCGCCGCGCACCCAATCTGCACGCGACTGCGGATGGCGGTTGTGCTCGAACTCGATGGCGTGGAGCGCCGTCGCGCGGGCGGCCACAGTCAGCGTGCCGATCGGGCTTTCCAGGGTGAGGAAGTGGATGTGCACGTCAGTCTCCATTGGCTGCGGTGTGCCAGAGGTGGATCACCGCGTAGCTGCGCCAGGGGCGCCACGCCTCGGCGCGCGCCTCCAGCGCTGCGGCTGGAACTCGGCTGCCGTCGTCCGGCAAAGCCTTCTGCAGCACGAGATCGCCGCTCGGAAAGGCATCGGGATGCCCCAGCGCACGCAGGGCCAGGTAGTGCGCCGTCCACGGGCCGATGCCGGGCAAGGCGACGCAGCGCTCGATGAAGGATTCCAGCGGCTGGCTCGGGTCGAAGTCGAGACGCCGCTCGACGACGGCCTGCGCCAGCGCGTGCAGGGTGCGCTGGCGCGCGCCGGTGAGGCCAAGGCCATCGAGATCGGCGACGGAGAGTTCCGCAGCCGTCGGAAAGCGATGGCTGAAGCCCTGCGCCTGCAGTGGCGCCGGCACGGCCTGTCCGCAGCGCTGCAGCAGTCGCTGGGTCAGGGTGCGCGCACCGGCCACGCTGATCTGCTGGCCGATCACCGCGCGCACGGCGATCTCGAAGCCGTCCCAGCCGCTCGGCAGGCGCAGGCCGGGACGCGCGCGCAGCAGCGGGGACAGGCGCGCATCGCGGTCGAGCACCGTGTCGATGGCGGCCGGTTCGGCGTCGAGGTCGAACATGCGCCGCACGCGTTGCACCACATCGCGCAGCGCGCTGGCCGCAATGCCGTGCAGCTCAAGGCGCAGCGCATCGGCGCCGCCGGGCCAGGCCGAGACGCGCAGCCAGGCGCCGGCGTCGGCGGCGATCAGGCGGGCGTAGCCCAGGCCATCGACCTGCTCAAGGCCCTGCAGGGCGCGACCGCGGAGGAAGTCGAGCAGGGCCGCGAAATCGTAGGGCGGACGGTAGTTCAGGCGCAGCACGAGCGGGCCGGACGGCGCTCTCGCCGGCGCCTCGGAGCGCGCGCGACGCAGCTGGCTCGGAGCCAAACCGTAGGCCTGCAGGAAGGCGGCGTTGAAGCGGCGCAGGCTGGCAAAGCCCGCGGCCAGCGCGACCTCGGTGACCGGCAGCGCAGTCTCGCTCAGCAGCTGCTTGGCGAACAGCAGGCGGCGCGTGGCTTCGACCTGCAGGGGCGACACGCCCAACTCGCTGGCGAAGAGTCGCCGCAGCTGGCGCTCGCCGACGTGCAGCCGAGCCGCCAGCGCAGGCACCCCATTCCCTTCGAGTGCGCCGTGTTCGATGAGCCGCAGCGCGCGGCCCAGCACCGCCTCGCCGCGACGCCAGGGGCCCGCGGCAGGCGAAAGCTCGGGCCGACAGCGCAGGCAGGGTCGATAGCCAGCGGCCTCGGCCGCGGCGGCGCTGACGTAGTAGTGCACGTTGCTCGGCTTGGGCGCAGGCGCCGGACACACCGGCCGGCAGTAGATGCCGGTCGAGCGCACCGCGGTGAAGAACAGCCCGTCAAAGCGCGCATCGCGCGACAGGCGGGCCTGTTCGCAAACGGCATCGGGCGGTGGCTGGAGGGGCGGCATGCGCACAGACTAGCCCCGCGCGCATGCCCGCACTCGCCGGATTCGGTCATGGATGCGCTGCGCCGGGTCAGCCGGCTCCGCCGCGCAGCTTCGCCAACAGGCTGTTGCGCGCGCCGGCAGAGAGCGGCTCCGCGGGCGTCGAGCCGGATTCACGGGTGGCGCTGACCTCGGCGAGGCCATGGCGCTCGATGTCACCGGAGATGTCTTCCAGCATCGCCAACGCGCTCGCCGCGCCCATCCGTGTGGGGCTGAACAGTTCGCGCTCGGAGTAGCGCAGCACCCGCTGCCGCGACAACAGCCCGGGCGCCAGCGCCTGCATGCTCCAGTCGGGGAACAGGCGGCGGGACACTTCGCGGTAGTCGAGCATCAGCACCTCGGCGTGACGAGGGTCGCCGAGGATGCGCGCGTAAGTCTGGTTGACCGCCTCGCGCGAGCCTTCGAGACACTGCAGGAATTCGCGGGCCGAAAACAGCAACACACCGCTGACGCCGACCTTGCCGTTGTTGCGGCGTGAGGCCTCGAGAATCTGTTCGATATCCGCCGTCTGCAGGCTGTCGACGGCGCGGCTGGCGTAGATGAGACGGCTGAGGAACATGCGGGTATCCCGTGGGTTAACCCCCAGAGGCTGCCCGTTGCGGGGTCAAGCGGTGATCACGGTTCAGCGAGCCAGGCGTGAAGACGCCTCGTTCGGCTCGGCGCGCGGCGTGGTCGACTGACCCGGTACGGGGCCGGGCAACCAGCGGAAGTGGCCTTCGATGCGGTAGGCGAACAGCACGTCCTCCTCGTGGGTGCCGGCGCCGATGTTGTGCAAGATCAGCGGGCGGCCATCGATGTGCCGGTCCGAGACGATGCCGATGTGCGGCAGGTCGCCGGGCAGGCGCCAGCTGACGATGTCGCCGGGCTGGTAGTCGGCGGGGTCGTCAGACGCGCCGAGCGCTGCACCCTGTCGACGCAGCCAGGTTTCGAGGTTGGGCACGCGGCGGTGATCGATGTTGCGGTCGGGTCGGCGCAGGCCCCAGCTCTGCGGGTAGCGCGCGAAGTGCGCGCGCATGTCCTCGTGCACCGCCACCTGCAGGTCGAAGCCCAGGGCCCGGAACGCGCGCACCACGACATCGGTGCAGACCCCGGTTTCCATTGGCGCGTCACCGCCCGGGTAATCGAGGCGACGGTAGCTGCCGTCGTAGCCGAGCGTGACACCGACCTGCGCGCGAGCGGCTTGGACGAGGCGCAGGGCCACACCGTCGGTTTGCGCCTGCGCGGAGCCGACAGCCGTCAGCAGCACCCACAGCAGCAGAACGACCCGACCGCGCAGGGCGGAAGGGGCCAGCCGCGTCGGCGACTCGACCGCGCGGTGTGCCTCAGGTGGCAGGGCGAATGCCATCGAAGGCGTCGCGGGCGGCGAAAGGCAGGGGAAGGAGCCTTCTCAACCGGCTTCCTGCAGGCGCTTGGCCGAGACCACGATGCCGTCCTCATCGGCATACAGATAGTCGCCAGGGCGGATGTCGACGCCACCGATGCGGATCGGCACCTCGCGCAGGCCCTGGCCCGTTTTGTCGGTTTTGCGCGGGCAGGTGCCCAGCGCCTTGATGCCGATTTCCAGCTCGGCCAGCGCGGCGGAGTCGCGCACGCAGCCGAAGATCACGATGCCCTCCCAGTCGTTCTTGACCGCAAGCGCGGCGAGTTCGTCGCCGAGCATGGCGCGCTTCAGCGAGCCGCCGCCGTCGACCACCAGCACGCGGCCCTGGCCGGGCTCGGACAGCGCCACACGCACCAGGCTGTTGTCCTCGTAGGCGCGGATCGTGTGCACCGGGCCGCCGAAGGCGATGATCCCGCCGAAGTCGGAGAGTGGCTCCTCGACCACCCGCAGGGCGTCGCCGTAGGTGTCGCAAAGGTCGGTGGTCTTGGCTTCCATGGGGAGTCTCCGGAACGTGGGCAGGCAGGCATTGTAGGCGCTGCGCGCTTCGCCCCGGCCGGGAGCCGCACCTGCGCGGCGGGCGGAATGAATGCGCGCCAACGTCGCTGACCGCGATGTCGCGCGGCAACGCCGCACTTCGTACTACCCGGCACAAGGCCCGCATCCCGCGAGGCCAGCGCGAAAGGCCGGTGCTAGCATGACCGTCACCATCCCGTCGCCCCAGGAGGCGACCATGAAGACCCACCTCGGCCACTACGAGATCGTCGCGGAGCTGGGACGCGGCGGCATGGGCGTCGTCTACAAGGGCTTCGAGCCTGCGCTGAACCGTTTCGTCGCGATCAAGGAGCTCTCGCCCTCGCTGGCCCACGACCCGCAGCTGGTCGAGCGCTTCCTGCGCGAGGCGCGCTCGATGGCGGCGCTGAACGATCCGCACATCATCCAGATCTACTTCATCGGCCAGGAAAACGGCCAGCCCTTCTTCGTGATGGAGTTCGTCGAGGGCGATTCGCTGTCAGGCCTGCTGAAGCGCGAGGGCCGCCTGCAGCCGGAAGTGGCGCTGAAGATCCTGCACCAGACCGCGCAGGGCCTGGCCACGGCTCACGACGCTGGAGTGATCCACCGCGACATCAAGCCCGGCAACCTGATGCTGTCCACCCGCGGCCAGGTGAAGATCGCCGACTTTGGCATCGCGCTCGCGACCCAGGATCTGTCCAAGAAGCTCACGACGACCGGTGAGTTCGTCGGCACGCCCGGCTACCTCTCGCCCGAGGTCTGTCTCGGCAAACCGGTCGACCAGCGTTCGGACGTGTTCTCGCTGGGCATCGTGCTGTTCGAGATGCTGAGCGGCAAGACGCCGTTCTCGGACGAGAGCCCGCTGGGCCTGATGCTGGAGGTGGTCAAGGCGGAGATTCCGGACGTTCGCCAGCTGAACGAGGCGGTCGATACCCAGGCCGCGGCCATCCTTGCGAAGATGCTGGCCAAGGATCCGCACGACCGCTTCCAGAACTGCCACGACCTGGCGGCCGCGCTGCAGGCGCATCCGCTGGTGGCGCAGACCGGCGCGCTGAAGCTGCCGGCGGCGAAGCCGGCGGCCTCCGATGCGACGGTGGTGGGAGCGCCGACGCCGGCTTCGCAGCCCAAGCGCGCGCCGACGCCGCCGCCGGTGGTGAGTGCGGCGGGCGTGGGTGTCGCCACGCCCGCGCCGGCCTCGGCACCGCCGCCGGTGCCGCCGTCCGCGCCTGCACCTTCACCCGCACCTGCGCCGGTTGCCGATATCGCGACCCGCGCCCGCGCATCGGCGCGTCCATCCGTGCTGGAAGCGCAGAAGCGCGGTGGCGGCGGCAAACTGGCCATCGGCATCGCCGCCGGTCTCGCCCTGCTGGTCGCCGGCAGCGTGTTCGCTTTCCGCGCGCCGCTGATGAACCTCATGAGCGGCTTCTACGATGGCTTCGTCGGCAGCAGCTACTCGGATGGCGTGGCCGCTGGCCGCGCCAGCAATCCGGTCGGCAGCAGCACGGCGGCCACGCCAGAGCCTGCTGCCAAGACCCTGGCCGAGGCGGCGTCGATGTCTGACGCCGGCGCCAACAGCGTCGAGGCGTCGGAGCCACGTGCCGCCCTGATCGCCGCCGATGCCGCCGCGCGCGGCAATACCGTGGGCGGCGCGGTGGCCGTGCAGACGCCGCCGGTCGAGGCGACCCAGGCGAACACCCAGATCGAGCCTTCGGCCCCTGCCAATACGCTGGAGAGCGCCGCACCGACTGCGGCCGCCAGTGCCGCGGTGGTCGGCGCCAAGCTGGCGGCTGCGGATGAGTCGCCGCGGGTGTCGGCCGTGCCCAACAGCACCGAAGCGGGCGCGCCACGCAACGCTGCCCCTGCCCAGGTGGCCAGCGCCGAGCCGCCGCGCAGCCAGCTGCCGCCGCCACCGCCGCGCATCGCTGTGGTCGCACTGGGCGATTCGGCCATCACTGGACCCGCACGGCAGCGCATCGAGGAGCAGCTGCTCCGCCAGGGCTTCGACGTGGTGGATAGCGATCTGCTCGACGTGGACAGCAGCGCTCCAATGCGTGAGATGTTCCGCCAGATCCGCCGCCAGGCCGCGGCCGTGGTGGTGATCCGCGCCGAGCCGATCGGCTCGCAGGAGCTGCAGTACTTCGGCCAGAGTTCGACGCTCTACTCGGTGCAGCTCGGCGTGCGTGCGTTCGTGGTGGGCGATCAGCGTCCGCTGGGCGCGGGCTGGCGCGAGCGCGTCGACTTCACCACCTTGAACGCCGAGATCAAGGCCCTGGAGTCGATCGAGCCGCGTCTGGACAGCCTGGTGGACGTGCTTTCGGACTATCGGCCGCGGCGGCGGAGTTGATGTTGAGAGCCGGGATTGGGGATTGGGGATTCGGGATTCGCGAAGCCGGCAGGTCAGTGACCGAGGTCTGCATCCAGCCGGCGCGTTGATCCAATCAAGTACGAACCCCGCGCCCGTGGCGCGGGGTTCTGTTCTCGGGGCGGACCGGCGCGCGGCGCCCGCGAGGTGACGGCGGGGGCCGCGACGCAAAATGTCGAAACCCGGCGCGCTGCCGCGACCATCCCTGCCTGCAGCCTGCAGGTCCTCCAAGGAATGCCGACATGAACTACATGCTGCTGATCTACGCCGACGAAGCCGAAAGCGCGAACTGGACCGAGGCCGACTGGCAGGCCTGCTACGCCGCGCACCAGGCATATGGCGAGGCGATGGAAGCCGCCGGCGTGATCCGCGGCGGCGCCGAGCTCAAGCCGGTCGCCACCGCGCGCACTGTCCGCTTTGCCGGCGGCAAGGCCGGCGAACCGATTGATGGGCCCTTTGCCGAGGCCCGCGAAACCCTGGGCGGCTACTACCTGATCGAGGTCGACAGTCTCGATGAAGCCCTGGCCTGGGCGGCGAAGATGCCCTGCATGCAGGGCGGCGGGGTCGAGGTGCGCGAGCTGGGGATGAGCTGATCGTCCTCGCGGAAGACCCGCACCGAGGGCCAGCGGTGGCGCGGCCCGGTCAGCCGGTGGCCCTTCGCCTGCGACCGGGTCCGCGCGGTTCTCGCTGCCCGACCATGCGCTTTGGCAGGTCGGTCAGCCGCTCTGCCTGTGGCAGGCTTGAGGCTCTCCCTGCCTGCCGAGGTTCCCGCATGTCGACCGCCCGCGCCCGTGTGACGTCCCGTCTGCTGTTGGGCACTGCGCTCTCTGCCGCACTTGCTGTCGCCAGCGGCGCCAGCGCGCGCGACGCCGAACCTGCCCAGGGCCGTGTCATCGCTGGCGCCGCCGACTACGGCGTGCTGCCGCCGCGCGCTCGCATCGAGCCAGAGAACCGGATGCTGAACGAGCGGCTGGAGCAGCTGCTGCCGCGGCTGATGGCGGAAGCCGATCTCGACCTGTGGCTGGTCATCAACCGCGAGTACGCCGAAGATCCGGCCTACTTCTCGCTGGTGCCGCAGCCGAGCTTCGCCGCGCGCCGCACCACCATGCTGGTGTTCCACCGCAAGCCTGACGGCAGCGTCGACAAGCTCAGCGTCAACCGCTACCCGCTGGGCGCGCCCTACGAGTCGGCCTGGGCCGGTGGTGATCTCGCCGAACAGTGGAAGGCCCTGGGTGCGTTGATCGCCGAGCGCGACCCCAAGCGCATCGGCATCAATGTCTCGCGCGAATGGCCGGTCGCGGATGGGCTGACGCAGGGTCTGCACGCGCAGCTGCTGGAAGTCCTGTCTCCGGAGCTGCAGCGGCGTCTGGTGCCGGCCGAGGATCTCGTGATCCGCTGGCTTGAGACTCGCAGCCCGTCGGAGCTGGCGGTGTATCCGCACATCATGGGCATCGCCCGCGGCGTGATCGCGGAAGGCTTCAGCAGTCGCGTGATCACGCCCGGCGTCACCACCACGGACGATGTCGCCTGGTATCTGCGTGAGCGGTTCGAAGCGCTGGGTCTGCCGATCTGGTTCATGCCCTACGTGAACCTGCAGCGGCCGGGCGAACCCTGCGAACGCGACACCGATTTCTGCGGCATCAGTGGGGTGATCCAGCCGGGTGACGTGCTGCACACGGACGTGGGCATCTGCTACCTCAAGCTCTGCACCGATACGCAGGAGATGGGCTACGTCGCCAGAGCCGGCGAAACCGGCGTGCCGGCAGGGCTGCAGCAAGCGCTCTCCGTTGGCAACCAGTGGCAGGATCTGCTGACCGCCGAGTTCCGCAGCGGACGCAGCGGCAACCAGATTCTGGCGGGCACGCGCGCGGCGGCCGAAAAGGCGGGCATCGTCAGCAGCACCTACACGCATCCGCTCGGCATGTTCGGCCACGCCCCGGGGCCCACGATCGGCATGTGGGACAACCAGGGTCCGACGCCGGTGCAGGGCGATTGGCGCCTGCATCCGTCGACCGTCTACGCGATCGAAGGCAACGTCAAGGTGCAGCTGCCGGAGTGGGACGGGCAGTGGGTGCAGATCAAGCTTGAGCAGGGCGCAGTCTTCGACGGCGAGCGGGTGATCTACCTCGCGGGTCGGCAGACGAAGTGGCACGTGGTGCGTTGAGGCGGGCGCCGATTGCCGGAGATTGCGGGAGTCAAGCGCACGCGGAAGTCCCTGCAGGGCTTCGATACCACGTGTGCGCGCCGACGCGCCTCACCCACGCATTTGCTCGCGAGCACGATCGCGTGGTGCTCTGGCTCTGCGCGATCAAAATCGCCTGCTCCCTCAGCGGGCGAACCCTTCGCGGTGCGCGAAAAGTCCAGCTGCTTCGGGTGTGAGCTAGGTGCTTTGATCCAACCAGCGACGCAGCGGGCGACCCAGGCCCAACCCCAACTGCTGCCATCGCGTGCGCACGTGACGCTGCACGAAAATCCGGCGATACCAATCGCTGGCGAGCAGCTCGGGGCGGTGTAGGCGCACCAGCTCGAGCGCGACCGACTTCATGTGCTCCAGCTCCTGCTTTGCGGTCAGGCCGTTGCGGTACGTCTTCTGCCCGCTGCTGATCGGGCGTCGATGGCTTGCCACAACCGCATCGATCAGCGCCGTGCGGGTCTGCCCCCGGATTTGCTGAAGCGCGGGCCACAGGTACTTGTCGATTCCCCAACTCGACACATTGCCCTTCAGCGCATGCAGCCCTGCCCGGAACAGGTCACCTCGGTAGAAGGGCATCATGACCTCCACCCAATCGACCTCGCGAAACAGTCGGTTGGGCTGGCAGAGCATCCAGCGATGAGTGGCGAAACTGTCGTGCAGCAGTGTGGGAGAGAAAACGTCGAAGGACTCGCAGCGCGCCAAGTGCAGCGCCTTGTTGATCGCGCTGACGCTGATCCATACATCGTCGTCGATGGGGCCGACATACTCGGGCTCGCGTCCCGTCTCGTGCAGCCAGCGGCAGAGTGCTTGGAAGATGTCGCCCTTGCATTCGGTCGTTTCGGCGAGGACGCATGCCTGCAGACCGTTCAACGTCCGGGTTCCCGCAACCTGGGTTGCGGTGTAGTCGAACAGTATCCATTCGAACTCTGCTGGAGCGTCGAGGTGCAGGTACGGCAGGGGCTTTCCTCGCCCATCCCAGGACACGAGCACAAGGGGGCGGTCAGTCTGCGCAGAACCAGCTTCGGGCATCATTTGGGAATCTCCTCGTGGACAAGGGCCTCCAGCGCATCCCTGCCGGAACTGCCGGCGGCGGTCTGACTGCCGAACTCTGCAGTCGAATCTGCCGGATTCATGAGCCTTCCTTGGCCAGCGCGTTCGCCACGCTGTACCGGGTGCGCAGCCAGGCCTTGCGGAGCTTGGTCGCGAGTCTGCGTTCTTCGACCTTGGCACCGATGCTGCTGTCCTGACTGGTCTCGTCCAGCTCGATCAGCGCGGGCGACACGCCGCGCATGACCAGGCCCTGTGATTCCCACCAGTAGCGCAGGTCCACGTCGACCGGGCGGCCAAAGGGCTGGCGCGTCGCGAGCAGCTTCTCCGCGCCGCGGCGATGGATCACATAGCCCGCCGTCAGGCTGGGCACGCGCCGGTAGCGCAGCAGGACATGGCCGTCGCACAGCGCGGTCTGCGACGTCGCCTTCTCGCGCTTGCCGATCTCGGCGCGGCCGATCAGCTTGACCATGTCCCAGCACTCGCTGCTGTCCGCCAGCGCCTGCAGCACCTCCGCGAAGGCCGGGCGGAGGCGCACGTCATCCTCGAGCACAACGGCCGCGGCATGGGGCGAGTCGAGCAGCCAGCGCCAAGCCTTCAGATGGCTCGCATAGCAGCCCTTCTCGCCGTTCACCAGCGGCTTGTGGAAGCCGCGGGCATTCAGGGCCGGGCTGTACAGTGCGTCCTGCTCGGTCTGCGGCAGAGCCGTCCACAGCACGCCAGGCAGGCGTTCACCCTGCAGCCCGTGACGCACGAACTCCGCCTGCATGCGCGCGCAGCGCTCGGCGTCACGGTCGAGGTTGATGAACAGGATCGGCCAGGGTGACATGGGCGCAAGCGGCAGGTGAGGGCGTGAGATGGTCGCACGGATGCGCTGGCGGAGGGCCTCGGGCAGCGCAATGCCGATGTCGATGCGGGGCGTCTATGCTTGAATCTCCCGAGGTTCACCGCGCCATGTCCGTGTCCCGATCGCCCACCCGCTGCTGCTTTCTGCTGGCCGTCCTGCTTGCCGCGAGCCCCGCCTCTGCGATCTTCGACACGCTTCCCGACGATCTGCGCCCGCTCGCCGAAGCGGCTGAACGCGGCCAGCCCGGCGCAGTCTGGCGTCTGGTGGAAGCCCTGCTCGATCGCGGCCTGGGTGGCAGCGCCCTTCACTGGGCGGAGCTCGGCGCTGAACAGGGCGACTGTCGCTGTATCCGCGAGATGCAGGAGGTGGCTCGACTGTCCAGCCGCAGCGATTCGGCGCGCAGCACGTGGGAGCGTCTGGCCCTGAAGCACCGCTGCGAACAGGCCAAAGACTGAACGGTCGGGCGCTTCGCCCGGACGCCACGAGCCTTTCGGACTCTGGCGGGTCGGGCTGCCAATCCGTCTGCGCGATCCACGATCCGCCAGTGACTGACCCGTAGCGCTGCCATGGGCCTGCAAATCGCCGAAGACCTGTCCTCACGCAGCCGGCGTTCGCCTCGACCACCAACGCCCGACAGGCTCCCGGGACGCGCGCCAGCGCTGGCGAGCAGGAATTCCCCGGTGGCAGCAGCGCATCATCCGCTGCGCGACTACGGCATCGCCGCTCTGATCCACGCGCTCTCGGACATGCAGATGCTGCAGGCAGGCAGTGAGACCCGCCGCTTTGGGCGCAGGTGGGGCGTGACCGAGCCCGCCGGCAACACCGGCGTGTCCGCTGCCAGCGCAGCATCGACGACTCGCGCGCTGCTGTTCCAGCCGGGGCGGTTGCGCCGCGACGGCCTCGAGGCCGATCAGGCGCACTGAGGGTGCAGCGCCGCCGGGCGGCGCTTGGCGACGCCCGGCGCGGAGGTGAGGGAGTTGCGCCCCCTTCCGCGCTTGCTTGCTCCGCACCCCGATCTCAGGGGCAAGAACGGAGCATCGTCATGAAACGCATGATCAGCGCCATCGCCCTGCTGTTGGCCGCCGCCGCGGGGGCCAGCGGCGCCGAACCGAAGCCCGCGCCGTACACGATCAAAACCGGCTCGCCGATCGCCTGCGACGCCAGCCCCTTCGGCCGCTTCATCGAGCTGGGGCTGGATCAGGAAGTGATGGTCACCCGCATCGTCGGCGCTACGCCCTCGCTCTACCAGCTCTCGGGCGGGCCGATGCAGCCCGAACGCGAACTGCTGGGCGGCAGCGGCAGCCTGGCCGCCGGCCAGCGCACCGCCACCACCGCCGCCGATATCGACGGCGACGGTGACGAGGAGCAGATCGTCGTGGTCTACCGATCCGACTTCGTCCAGGTCGCCACCTTCGGCCGCAGCGCGAGCGCCGGCAATGCGCTGGTCGAGATCGACAATTGGCGAATGACCGCCTTCAACACCACCGCGCGCGATCTGCAGGTCACCACCGCCGATCTGCTCGGACGCCGCAATGGTTCCCGCCAGATCGTGCTGGCCTGGATCGACAGCAGTGACCGCTTCCGCGTGGTCGCGCTCGATGCCGCGCCGGGCGGCGGCATCGCCCATGAGGACCAGGGGACCCTGATCAACTACATCGCCACGGTGAGCCCGGCCTTCGTCACCAACTTCTCGGGCGTGGACGCCCTGCGCATTGCCGGCGGAAACCCGCTGCTCGAGCCTGCCGAACAGGTGATGCTGGTCACGCGCCGCCAGACCGGCGGCGAAACCCGGCTGGGCTACACCGTGCTGCGCGTAGGCACCTTCGAGGGCGAGCTGACCTTCCTCGACTTTCCCGGCTCGTACGCCGAGGAAGCCTTCAACGCGCCGGGTGAGCTCGAGGACTTCAGCGTGCAGGTGGCCGACTTCGGCGGCAGCGCCGCACACGAGGTGCTGGTCAGCACCCAAAGCTCGGAGAACGGCAGCCTGAACCCGCCGCGCCTGCGACTGCGCTGGTACGCCACCACCCGTGACGCCGGCAACAGCGTGCAGGGCGCGACGCTGTCCGGCGCCGCGCTCAACTACCAGCCCAACATCGGCGGTCAGCGCTTCGCCGTGGCGGTGGGGGAGGTCGATCGCCTGCCCGGAAAGGAGATCACCTTCCTGCGGCCGTTCACGGGCGGCGGCCAGGCGGTGATCCGCACCGAGCTGCTGGATGTCGGCTTCAGCACCGCGGGGGTGCCCGTGAGCTTCGGCCCGGATGCGCGCGGCGTGGTCGCCGATGTGCCGGCGAATCCGACCGGTCGCCTGCGCGCGGCGATCGGTGATGCCGATGGCGACAGCGTCGGCGACGTGTACGTCGCGTTCCAGGATGCGGCCAACTTCGGCACGCGCGTGCGTCGTCTGGCGATGACCCCGCCGCCGAGCGCGGATGCTCTGGCGGATCCGGCGAGCTTCAGCCTGCGCGCGAGCTACGACTTTCCGACCACGTTCGCCGCCACCGGCAACATCGAGCTGCGGCTCGCCGACATCGACCAGGACTCGACCGTGGCGGCGGTCAGCGCCACCTGTCGCCGGGTGCGCGAACCGCTGGTGCGCAGCGTGGTCAAGCTGCCGCCCTACTGGGCGCAATTGCAGAGCGGGTCCGCCGGAGCAACGGCCACCATGGGCCGAACCACCAGCAGCGGATCGAGCGTCGAGCAGCGCTTCGGCACCTTCAGCTCACACGACGTCTCCGGCTACTTCGGCGTCCAGGCGGGCAGCGAGACGCTGGGGTTCAAGTTCTCCGCCAAGGTCAAGGCCGGCGGCAACTGGCAGAGCAGCCGCGCCGAATTGCGTGGCAGCGAGCAAACCACCACGCTGACCGAGGCGCAGTCGCAGTCGGTGGGCGAAGGCCTGGTAGTGGTCGAGGAGAACCTGTTCGATTGCTATTCGTACGACGTGCTGCGCGGGGGGCAGGCGCTGCCCGCCAGTACGCTGCGGGCCTGCGAGATCGTGCGTGTGGGGGAGGGCAACACCAACCCGCGCAGGATCTTCCCCACCGATCTCGAAACCTGGGACACCTCGACTGCGGGCGCGCCCGGCGGTGGCGCCACACCCGCCCAGTGGAAGCCGCTGCACCCGGACTGGGCCAACATCGCGCTGTTCCGCCCGACCTCGACGCGGCCCCCGGCCCTGCTGCAGCAGCCAAACGTGCCGACGGCGATCACCGACGGTGATTTCTCGACAGCCTGGAACTCGCGCATCTTCGGTGAGACGTTTCCCTACGCCCAGATCGATCTGGGCGAGGTGCGCGACATCACCAACATCCGCGTCTGGCCGGGACGCCGGCTCACGACCACTTTGGGCGTGCACACCTTCCGTGATGTGCACATCTATGCCTCCGAAACGCCGATCCTCGGCGACGGCGTACCCAACAGCACGGCCCGCTTCGCGCCCGATCCCGGCACCGGCAATGGCGTCGACCGCTGGAACGTCTGGACCCGCAATCCGGACACCGGCGCGCCCCTGCGCGCGCGCTACATCCGGATCCAGTCGCTGGGCGGCAGCGGCCAGGATGCGCTGGAGATCGCCGAGGTGCAGGTGTTCGGCGACGTGCACCGCGAGCCGGTCGACTACCCCGACGCTGTCTGCGATCCCGTGGCCAATGACGGCAGCTTCCTCGCCGTGGTCGCGGACACCGTTTCCGTGCCCAACCGCTGGCGCACCATCCAGATGCGCGGCGACCTGCTGTGGACCGGCGTCGCCAACCGCGAGGATCCGCGCTGCGGCGTCTCGCCCTCGCTGCATGCCGGCGTGCGCAGCGCGGGCATCTGGGAGCTGGTGTCCTTCGCCGGTACCGGCAGCAATTCCTGGGCGCTGGAAGAAGTGACGACCAATCTCGTCGGAGCCACGACCTCGCTCTCTCACTCGGCGCGCGTGGGAGCGGAGATCGAGGCCGAGCTGGGCCTCGTGATCGGCGCCATCGCGGGCGTCGGCTACGAGTTCGCCACCGGGGCCACCGAGGAGCAGTCGACCACCCTGTACTGGGGGCAGTCCCTGCAGTACGCCGGCCAGATGCGCAGCATCAGCAACCCCAGCGCCACCCATTGCGATTACCGACCGCAGCCCTACGCATACGCGGTAACCGACCGCAGCAATGTCGGCTACACGCACCGCTACACGGTGGTCGACTACATCGTCCGCGGGCTCGGCTGGAGTCGCATCGGCGGCACGCCGCCGGCGTCCAACTGCTTCCCGGCGCGGCCGAACGCGATCTTCGCCAGCGGCTTCGAGGCGGCCGCTCCCTGAGGCGCGCATCGCCGGTGCAGAGCACCCCACCTTGGAAACCGGCCGATAAAGGCCGGCCGCAAGGCGCCCGCCCCGGGCAGGGGCGGGCGCCGACCCGCGTCAGGGGGCACTGTCGACGTCAGGCGATGCAAGCCGGGCCGACAGGACGCTGAGCTGGGCCAGCGCCGGGCTGCTCGGATGCAGGCTGGCGCGCAGCACTGGGGCGGCCTCGGCGAGACGCGTCCGGGCGGCATCGAGGTTGCCCGCGGCGGCCTCGGCTTCGGCCAGCGCCAGCAGCGCGCGTGCGTGGCGCGGGTGCGCCGGCGGATGCAGCGAGGCGATCAGGTCCAGCGCCTGCTCGCGCAGCTCCACACGCAGGCTGTGCTGGCCCTGGGCCTCCGCGAGCTGGGCCTGCGCCTGCAGCAGGGCGAGACGCTGCGGCTTCGGCGGCTCGGGCAGTTCCGCCAGCGCGTCGCGCACGGCGTCGATGGCGGAAGCCGCGGTCTCGATGCGGCCGTCGCGCGCATCAATGCTCGCGCACAGCAGGCGCGAGGCCAGCGTCTGCGGATGCGTTTCACCGAGCGCTGCCGTGCGGATCGTCAGCGCTTCGGTGCAGTAAGCGGCGGCCGGCGCCAGCCGACCGCTGTCGAGCGCCTGACGCGCAAGGTTCTGCAGCGGCGCGGCGATGCTGGCGTGGCCTGTCGGGTTGATCGCGCGACGCAGGGCCAGCGATTCCTGGAACAGGGCCTCGGCCGCGTCGACCTCGCCGCGCTCGTCGAGCACGGCGGCCAGGCTGTTGAGCCCGCTGGCCACGGCGGCGGAGGGCTCGTCGCCGGCCATGGCGCGATCGACCGCCAGCCCGCGGCGGTAGAAGGCCTCGGCTTGCGCGTACTCGCCGAGGTCGAGATGGATCGAGCCGAGCATCGACAGGGTGAAACTCATCGGGGCGGAACGCTCCCCGCTCACCTTCTCGACGATCGGCAGGGTCTGCAGCATCACGTCCGCCGCCTCGCGGTAGCGCCCGAGCAGCGAGAGCATCTTGGCGCGGCCGTACTGGCTCGGCTCGACCTGCGGGTGTTCGGGGCCGAACACCGCGATCTTGCGCGCCACCGCGTCCTCGTAGCCGGCCAGTGCGGCGGCGTAGTCGCCCGAGCGCTCCAGCAGCCAGGCGCGGTTGTGGATCATCGAGCCCAGCTCGCCCTGCGCATCCTCGGCGGTGAACAGCGCCTCGGAGCGCGCGAACGCGGCCATGGCCTCGTCGCGGCGCCCGAGCTGCTCGGCCGAGATGCCGATTTCGGTGCCGGCATGCGCGGCCATCATGCGGTCGGGTGGGTCCTGCGCCAGCGCATCCTCGGCCAGCGCCACCGCCAGCGGATTGGCCTCGGCGTGGCGGCCGGCGACGTTCAGCGCGTTGGCCAGCGCCTTGCGCGCGGCCATCCGCGTGGGGGCATCGGCGCTGCGCTGGAGCACCGCATCGGCCTCGCTGAGCAAGGCGATCGCGGTGTCGGTCTCACCGGCATGCGCGTAGATGCGGCCGATGCTGGACTGCAGCCGCGCGCGCAGTGCTTCGCCCGCGGTGTCCGCCGTAGGAATGCGCTCGCGGCCGAGGTCGAGCAGCGCGCGCGCCGACAGCTCGCGACCAGCGTGCAGGCCCGGATCCAGCTCATCGAACAGGCCTTCCAGAAATTCGGTTACGCCCTGCGCCGCGGCGGCCTCGCGCTTGGCCGCGGCTTCGGCTTCCAGCGCGCGGTCGCGCTGCAGCTTCCACTGCAGCGACACGCTGCCCACAGCGAGCACGGCCACCGCCACCGCCGCGACACCGAGCCGGTGACGGCCGATGAAGCGACGCAGCAGATACAGGCGATGCCGGCCGGCCGCCTGCACCGGCCGCCCCTCCAGCCAGGCTTCGACGTCTTCGGCCAGGGCCAGCGCCGAGGGATAGCGCGCGGCCGGGTCGGTGCGTACGGCGCGGTGGACGATGCGGTCCAGATCGCCGCGCAGGCGCGGCGCATCAGCGCGCCAGTACGCCGATGCGAGTATGGCCGCCGCGGACGCCGCCGGCAGTTCGGTGCTGGCGGCACGCGCGCCTTCGCCGCGCTCGGGCACGTCGCCTGCCAGCATTTCGTACAGCAGCAGGCCGAGGCCATAGACGTCGGTGGCGGTGGTCACCGGCAGGCCAAGCAACTGCTCGGGGCTGGCATAGCGCGGCGTGAGTGCGCGGGTCTGGGTCTCGCCGCCCTCGGTGTCGTCGATCAGCTTGGCGATGCCGAAGTCGAGCAGCACCGGGCTGCCGTCCGCGCGCACCATCACGTTCGAGGGCTTCAGGTCGCGATGCACGATCAGCCGCTGATGCGCGTGATGGACCGCGCGGCACAGCGCGGCGAACAGCGCGAGCCGCTCGCGCAGCGCGGGTGGGCGCTCGCCGCGCAGCCAATCGCGCAGCTGCCGGCCCTCGACGAAGGGCATCGCCAGCCAGGGTTCGCCGGCCTCGGTGGTGCCGCCGTCGATCAGCCCGGCGATGTGTGGGTGCTCAAGCGCCGCCAGCAGCTGGCGCTCGCGGCGGAAACGTTCACGCACGCGCTCCGACACGTAGCCGCGCACCAGCTTGAGCGCGACCCGGCGGGCGTACTCGCCGTCGTCGCGTTCGCCCAGCAGCACCACGCCCATGCCGCCCTCGCCGACCAGACCGAGCACGCGCCAGGGGCCGATGCGCTCGGGCAGGGCGCCGCGCAGCGCGGCCGCGGCGGCGCCGCGCACCCGCTCGGCGATGGCGTCCTTGTCCGCGCCGTGGCTTGAATCGCCTTGGGTGGCGGCAGACAGCAGCGCCTCCGCCCGCGCGGCAAGCGCTGCATCGATGCCTTCAGCGCGATACAGGGCCTCGCGCTGCGCCAGCGTCAGCACCTGCACGCGCTCGAACAGCGCGCGCAGCGCACCCGGCGTGCTCACGACATCGCCTCGCGCAGCCAGGCGCGGCCGAACTTCAGGTCGCGCTCGACGGTGGCGACCGACACGCCCAGCACTTCAGCGACTTGGCGCGCATCGAGCCCTCCGAAGTAGGTCAGCTCGAGCGCGCGCGCGGCACGCTCGTCCTCGACCGCCAGCCGCTCCAGCGCCTCATGCACTTCAATCACGCCGACGCCGTCGTCGATGGCCGCGTGCTCGGGGTCGAGCGTCACCGCCACCGCATCGGCACCGCGCTTCGCGGCCGCAGCGCGGCGCGCATGGTCGACTAGAACGGTGCGCATCTGCAGGGCGGCGAGTGCGAAAAAATGCGCGCGCGAATCCCAGTCGACGTCCGCGCCCAGCATCTGCGCCACGGCCTCGTGCACCAGCACGGTCGGGCTCAGCACCACGTCGGCGCCCTGGAAGCGCTGCCGCGCCATCTGCTTCAGGCGGTCGTAGATGTGCGCGTTCAAGCGCGGCGCCGCTTCCGCAGCGCCGGCGCGCCACGCATGGAGCAGGGCAGTGATGGCGGCGGGGTGTTCCAAGGGGTTCCTCCGGGGCGCAGGTACGTTACCGGAAGGGGGTTGGGGGCG
>JBKCVA010000181.1:0-8157 GCA_046318115.1 Lysobacterales bacterium
CGCGGGCGCGGCACGGCCGCGCGGGGCGCCGACCCCCCGAGCGCTGTGCGCGCGGGCCGGGCCGGAGGCAGGCGGCGCGCTTGCGCGGCCCTGCCGCGCGCGCCGACGAACGCCCGTGCGCTCTGCGGGAGGGCCGGGCAGGGATTCGCAGCCCGCGGTGTAGAGGCCGAGGGCGTGTCATCAGGGCGGTGATCGTCAAAGGCCTACAGGCCTGACCGCCGTCCCGACCGTCGGCCAATCCCCAATCCCCGCCTCTCACCCCCGCATCGCACTGCGCACCTGCGCTTCCACCGCGGCGATCGCGCTCATGTTGACGACGCGGCGCACGGTGGCCGACGGCGTGAGCACGTGTGCGCTGTGCGAGACACCCATCAGGATCGGGCCCAGGCCGACGCCGTCGGTCATGCTGCGCACCAGGTTGTAGGCGGTGTTGGCGGCATCGAGGTTGGGGAACACGAACAGGTTGGCGCGGCCCTTAAGGCGCGAGTCCGGGAACAGACGCTCGCGGATGTCCTCGTTGAGTGCGGCGTCCACGTGCATCTCGCCTTCCACTTCGAGCTTGGGCGCGCGCACGCGGATCTTCTTCAGCGCCTCGCGCAGCTTGATCGCGCTGGGGCTGTCGTGGGTGCCGAAATTGCTGTGGCTGATCAACGCGATCTTCGGCTCGATGCCGAACATCTTGATGCGGTAGGCCGCCTGCAGGGCACTTTCGGCGATCTGATCGGCGGTCGGATCGACCTGCATGTGGGTGTCGGTGAAGAAGAACACGCCCTTGTCGTTCAGCACCGCTGAGAGCGCGGCGACCTTGTCCTCGCCCTGGTCGGTGCCAAGCACGTCGAGCACGTGCTTGGCCTTCTTCTGGTAGCGGCCGACCAGGCCGCAGAGCAGAGCATCGGCCTCGCCACGGCGGACCATCAAGGATGCGATCACCGTGGCACGCGAGCGCACGATCGCCTTGGCGGCGGCCGGGGTGACGCCACGGCGCTGCATGATCTGGTGGTAAAGCTGCCAGTACTCGTTGAAGCGCGGGTCGTCATCGATGTTGGTGATGTCGACATCGACACCCGGCCGGATGCGCAGGCCCAGGCGCTCGATGCGCGCCTCGATCACCGCCGGACGACCGATCAGGATCGGCCGCGCGATGCGCTCGTCGACCACGGTCTGCACCGCGCGCAGAGCGACCTCTTCTTCGCCCTCGGCGTAGACGACGCGCTGCAGGTTGGCGCGGGCGCGATCGATCACCGGCTTCATCAGCAGGCCGGTGCGGAACACGAAGGTGTTGAGTCGCTCGCGATAGGCATCGAGATCGATCGTGCGCGTGGCCACGCCTGATTCCATGGCCGCCTTCGCCACCGCCGGCGCCAGCGAAGCCAGCAGACGCGGATCGAAGGGCCGCGGGATCAGGTAGTCCGGCCCGAAGCTCGGCGTCTCGCCGGCGTAGGCCGCGCCGAGGTCCGAGGCCTCCTTGCGCGCGAGTTCGGCGATCGCATTCACGCAGGCCAGCTTCATGGCCTCGTTGATGGTGGTGGCGCCGACATCCAGCGCGCCGCGGAAAATGTAGGGAAAGCACAGCGCGTTGTTGACCTGGTTCGGATAGTCCGAGCGGCCGGTGGCAACGATGCTGTCGGGACGGGTGGCGCGCGCCAGTGCCGGGTCGATCTCGGGCGTGGGGTTGGCCAGGGCCAGCACCACCGGGCGCTCGGCCATGGTGGTCAGCATCTCGGGCTTCAGGATGTTGCCGGCCGACAGGCCCAGGAACACATCCGCGCCGACCAGGATTTCAGCGAGGCTGCGCGCCGCGGTGTCACGCGCGTAGCGGCGCTTGTCGGGGTCGAGATCGGTGCGGCCGGTGTGCAGCACGCCGTCGCGATCGATGGCGAGGATGTTCTCGGGCTTCAGTCCCAGCGCCACGAGCATGTCGAGACAGGCGATGCCGGCGGCACCCGCGCCGGAGGTCGCGAGCTTGACGTCCTCGATCTTCTTGCCGACGACATGCAGCGCGTTCAGCACCGCCGCACCGACGATGATCGCGGTGCCGTGCTGGTCGTCGTGGAAGACCGGGATCTTCATGCGCTCGCGCAGCTTGCGCTCGACGATGAAGCACTCGGGGGCCTTGATGTCTTCCAGGTTGACGCCGCCGAAGGTGGGCTCCAGCGCGGCGATGATGTCGACCAGCTTGTCGGGGTCGTTCTCGCTGACCTCGATGTCGAACACGTCGATGCCGGCAAACTTCTGGAACAGCACGCCCTTGCCTTCCATCACCGGCTTGGCCGCCAGCGGCCCGATGTTGCCGAGGCCGAGCACAGCAGTGCCATTGGTGATGACCGCGACCAGGTTGGCGCGGGCGGTGACGGTGGAGGCCTGGTTCGGGTCCTCGACGATGGCCTCGCAGGCCGCCGCCACGCCCGGCGAGTACGCCAGCGCCAGGTCACGCTGGTTGACCAGCGCCTTGGTCGGCGTGACCTTGATCTTTCCCGGCGGATGCTGGCGGTGGTAGTCGAGGGCGGCTTGCTTGAAGGCGTCGTTGTCGGACATGGCGGGCGCGGGGCTCAAAAGACAGCGGGGCCGCCCATGGTAGCGCCCCGC
Source organism: Lysobacterales bacterium (assembly GCA_046318115.1). Lineage (GTDB taxonomy): Bacteria > Pseudomonadota > Gammaproteobacteria > Xanthomonadales > Xanthomonadaceae > Aquimonas. The sequence continues at coordinate 2,587 of JBKCVA010000181.1, forward strand.
GCGCACCGCAACGGGCCATGCCGGTGCGTATTCAGCCGGTGCCTGCCTGTACCAGCACCAGCACCGCCAGCACCGCGAACACCACGGCCGCTGCATAGCGCGCCGCCTTCAGCGGCAGCCGATGGGCGAACCTGGCGCCCAGCGCCACCACCGGCACATTGGCCAGCAGCATGCCGAGCGTGGTGCCGAGCACCACCATCGCCAGCTGCTCGTACTTGGCGGCCAGCAGCACGGTGGCGATCTGGGTCTTGTCGCCCATCTCGGCGATGAAGAAGGCGATGGTGGTGGCGATGAAGGGCCCGAAGCGGGGCTTGGGCGCGTCCTCGTCATCGAGCCTGTCGGGGATCAGCACCCAGATCGCCATGCCCAGCAGCGAGGCGAACAGGATCCAGCGCAGCGCGCCCTCGGGAATGTAGTGCGCGGCCACCGCCCCCAGCCAGCCGGCCAGCGCATGGTTCAACAGCGTGGCGACCAGGATGCCCCAGGCGATCGGCCAGAAGCGCCGGTAGCGGGCGGCGAGGATCAGCGAGAGCAATTGGGTCTTGTCGCCGATTTCAGCGATGGCGACGGCAAGCGTGGAGAACAGCAGGGCTTCCATGTCGGTGGCTTCTTGTGCGTGGCCGGGTGACAGGATGGACGCGCGGACGAGGCATCGCACCCGGCCCGGGTCGACGCATCGCCAGCGGTCTCGTCAGGCCCGATGCCGGAATCGCTCCGACCACCGACTCCGCGCGCCAGGGCCGGCCGGCCCAGTGTGTTGACGCGCGGTCGCGCCGGCTCCGCGAAGGACTCCAGCGCGCGACTACTCCCCGATGGGGCGGCGCAGTGTACGCCAGCGGGCGGGTGCGGGCACGCCTTTGGGGCAGCGTTGGCGAGTGTTGGGCTTACGGTGTGCCAGGGCCCACGCGATGTGGCCCGGCGCTTGCAAATCCCGAATCCCGAATCCCCGATTCTTGTCACCCCGCCTGCACTGCCCTACCCTGCCCGGCCTGACCGCAGGGGCCGCCGGCCCGCCGTGGTAACGACCTGTTCCGGCGGCCGCGGTGGCCGCCTTTGCGTTTTCGAGCGGCCGCGCGCCGCGGGGGAAGACCCGATGCTGCAGATCCTGTTCGGCCTGTTCGGCCTGGCCTGCCTGATAGCGATCGCCTGGCTGTTCTCGGAGGCCAAGCGCAGCGTGGACTGGAAGCTGGTCGGCACCGGCGTCGCCCTGCAGATCGTGTTCGCGATCTTCGTGCTGCTGACGCCCTGGGGCGCCAGCATCTTCGGCGCGCTCAGCGAGGGCTTCGTCAAGCTGCTGGGCTTCACCTCGCAGGGTTCGCAGCTGATCTTCGGCGACCTCGCCAAGGCCGAGACCCTCGGCTTCATCTTCGCCTTCCAGGTGCTGCCGACCATCATTTTCTTCGCGGCATTCATGGGCGTGCTCTACCACCTTGGCGTGATGCAGGCGGTGGTCAAGGGCATGGCCTGGGTGATCACCAAGGCCATGCGCGTGTCGGGCGCCGAGACCCTGTCGGTCTGCGCCAATGCCTTCATCGGCCAGACCGAGGCGCCGCTGGTCATCAAGCCCTATGTGGCCAGCATGACCCGCTCCGAGCTGCTGACGCTCATGGTCGGCGGCATGGCGACGATTGCCGGCGGCGTGCTCGGCGCCTACGTGCTGATGCTGGGCGGCAGCGACCCGGCGGCGCAGGCCGAGTTCGCCAAGCACCTGCTCACCGCCAGCATCATGGCCGCGCCGGCGACCCTGGTGATCGCCAAAGTTCTCTGCCCGGAAGCCGGCAAGCCTGTGACCTTGGGCAAGGTCGAAGTCGAAGTCGAAAAGACCACCGCCAACGTCATCGATGCCGCCGCCGCCGGTGCGTCCGAAGGCTTGAAGCTGGCGCTCAACGTCGGCGCCATGCTGCTTGCCTTCACCGCCCTCATCGCGCTCATCAACGCGCCAATCGGCTGGCTCAGCGAGATCAGCGGTCTGTCCGCGGCGATCGGCAAGCCGGTCGACCTGTCGGTGCTGCTGGGCTATGTGCTGGCGCCGATCGCCTGGGTGGTTGGCGTGCCCTGGGAGGACGCCAACGCCGTCGGCGGCCTGATCGGTACCAAGGTCGTGCTGAACGAGTTCTTCGCCTACAACCAGCTCTCCAGCATCAAGGACAGCCTGAGCGAGAACTCCGTCATCATCGCCACCTACGCTCTCTGCGGCTTCGCCAACTTCAGCTCGATCGCCATCCAGATCGGCGGCATCGGCTCGCTGGCGCCGGAGCGCCGCGCCGATCTCGCACGCTTTGGGCTGAAAGCGGTGCTGGGCGGCTCGCTGGCGACCCTGATGACCGCCACCATCGCCGGCGTGCTGACCCAGCTCGCAGGCTGACACCATGCCCGCGCGCGTCGTTGTCGTCGGCAGCTACAACCAGGACATGGTCTGGCGCACGGCGCGCTTTCCGGTGCCGGGCGAAACGCGTCTCGGCGCCTTCGACACCGGCCCCGGCGGCAAGGGCTTCAACCAGGCCATCGCCTGCGCCCGCCAGGGCGTGGCGACCCACTTCATCGGCGCGCTCGGCGATGACGCCATTGCCCGCGGCATGCGCGAGCTTGCGCTGAGCGAAGGCCTGGCCCTGCACTGCGAGACGCATGCCCAGTTGGCCACCGGCACGGCCGCGATCCTGGTCGAAGACAGCGGGCAGAACCTCATCGTGGTGGGCCCCGGCGCCAATGCCGCGCTCAGCGTCGCCCACATCACCGCGCAGGCCGCGGTCATTCGCGCCGCGCGCGTGCTGGTGACCCAGCACGAAGTGAACCACGCGGCCTCGCTGGCCGCGCAGAAGATCGCCCGCGCCGCCGGCGTGCTCTGCCTGCACAACCCGGCGCCGCCGGTCGATGCGCGCGACCTTGAACTGGTCGATGGCGCCGACCTGATCACGCCCAACGAAACCGAGTTCGTGCAGCTGCTGAAGCTGCGCGGCCTCGATGCACCGGCTGCGGACACCCTCGCGGGGCTGTCTGCGGAAACGCTGCACGCACTCTGCCGGGCCCTGCACGCAGGAACGGTGGTCTTGACCCTGGGCGCGCAGGGCGCCTTTGTCTCGCACGCCGATGCGCAGCCTCGCGGCGATGGCGCCAAGCACTACCGGGCCGCGCCGGAACAGGTGGAGGCGATCGACACCACCGGCGCCGGCGATGCCTTCAGCGGCGCGCTGGCGGCAGCGCTGGCGTCTGCACCCGAGGCACCCTTCGCCGAGGCCGTGCGTGCGGCCGGTCGCGTGGCGGCGCTGTCCACCGAGCGGCGCGGTGCCGCGCTCGCGATTCCGCGCTTGCACGAGGTGGCGCAGCGCTTCGGGGCTTGAGCGCTTGGCGGCTGCGCCGGGTCCTTCGACCAGAACAGGAGCCACCGTCGCGCTTCGGTGGGTCGACGTCCGCCCCTTGCGGGCCGCTTCGAATGGAATGCCTCGACTCCCGCGCGCGCCTAGGGAGGCTCTTGACCCACCGCAGACTGTCATAGGGTGGGTCTTGACCCACCGTGGTCTGCAGATTCGCCCCGATCATCGCTCCGCAGCGAAGCTGCGGCCCGCAGGCGCGTGAACGCGACCGAATTGAAGCCAATGCCGAGCTTCGGACGGTCAAGACCCACCTTGTCCGCTCGCCCGCGTGCCCGGATACGAGGCCGCTGAACGACGCCCCCACGCGCACCACCGCACTTCGGGAAACATTCAGTTGCAATCCCTAGGCTGCCGACCTGGCAGGGGGCTGCACTCCGACAGACTCGAACACAGGTGGATCCCATGAAGACCCCGATCATCGCTGCCATTTCCGTGCTGGCACTCGGCGGCGTTGCCGTCGCCTCCTACGGTGGCTTCTCTCGCGCCAACCAGGCGCAGGTGCTGTCGGCCGAGCCGATCCGCGTCACCGAGCCGGTGCTGGCCGAGGTGCTGCGCGCGAATCCAGTCGAGGAGAGCCGCCCGGTCAGCCGGCAAGAGTGCAGCGAGCGCTCGGTGCAGCGGCGCGCGCCGGAGCGATTCGGCGATCGCGACGGCATGGTGGCGGGTGCCGTGATTGGCGGCCTGCTCGGCAACCAGGTCGGTGACGGCAGCGGTCGCGCCGCTGCGACCGCCGCCGGCGTGCTCGCGGGTGGTGCCATCGGCCGCGAAGTCGATCGTCGCCACACCGGCGGACGCCCCTACAGCGAGAGCGTCCGCGAATGCCGCGAGGTCCGGGACAGCGAGCGCGTGGTCGTGGCCTGGGACGTCGAGTACCGCAGCGAAACCGGCACCGGGACCCAACGTGTGAGCACCCAGCCGGGCGCGCAGATCCAGATCGGTGAACGCGAGCGTGTGGTCGGCTACGACGTGCGCTGGCGCTATGGCGAGCTGGAGGGCGAAAGCCGCCTGCGCGAGAAGCCCGGCGATACCCTGCCGGTGGAGAACGGCCGGATCGCGCCCTCATTGCTGATCGGCGAAGGCTGAGTCCGGGCCTGAGCCGCACCGCGAGCTGCGGGACTCAGGCCCACACGGATCAAGTGCCTCCTGACCGTGATCCGTGGTCGCGAGGCCTGCAAAGATCCGCACTCGTCCGGCCGCTACGCGACGCCGCCTTCGCTTCGCTCGATCACGCTGGATCAAGCATCGCGTGCGCGATCAGCGGTCGCACCCTCCGAGAGGCGCGACATCGCCGACGACTTCAGACTTGCCTTGGCGGAAACCCACAGGGCGCCCGCGGGCGCCCTGTATGCCTTGCGACGTGTCGAGCGCGCTCAGACCGCGACCGGCACGCCGGTCTTCTCGCCGAGTTCCCCGACGCTCACGCCGGGCGCCAGCTCGACCAGCTTGAGACCCGCGGGGGTCACGTCCAGCACGGCCAGCTCGGTGATGATGCGGTTGACCACACCGACGCCGGTCAGCGGCAGGGTGCAGGCGGGCAGGATCTTGTGCTCGCCACCCTTGGCGGTGTGCTCCATCAGCACCACCACGCGCTTCACACCGGCCACGAGATCCATCGCGCCGCCCATGCCCTTGACCATCTTGCCGGGCACCATCCAATTGGCGAGGTCGCCCTTGTCGGTGACCTGCATGGCGCCGAGGATCGCGAGGTCGATATGGCCGCCGCGGATCATCGCGAAGCTGTCGTGGCTGCCGAAGTAGCTGGCGCCGGCACGCGCGGTGACGGTCTGCTTGCCGGCATTGATCAGGTCGGCATCGACTTCGGCTTCGGTCGGGAAGGGGCCGATGCCAAGCAGGCCGTTCTCGCTTTGCAGCCAGACGTCCATGCCGTCGGGAATGTGGTTGGCCACCAGCGTCGGCAGGCCGATGCCGAGGTTCACGTAGGCGCCGTCGGTGAGTTCGCGGGCGGCGCGCTGCGCCATCTCGTCGCGGGTCCAGGGCATGTCGGAGTTTCCTTCGAATGGGGCGGGCGGTGGGCCCGCGGTGTCGTGATGGGATGGGACCGGGGCGGTGTCGGGCTGCGGTCGTGTTCGGGTTGGACCGGGGCGGTGTCGAGCTCCGGTGGGTCAAGACCCACCCTATGCAGTCGCGGTGGGCGGCTAGGGACGTTCGGCACGGCCCACCGCAGGCGCGCCGCGGATCA
>JBKCVA010000182.1:0-103113 GCA_046318115.1 Lysobacterales bacterium
CTGTTCCACCGCTTCCCGAAGGCCGACGAAGGCGCGCTCACCCGCGCGCGATCGCAGCTGGTGCGCGAGCCGCAGCTGGCCGAACTGGCCCGCCGCCATCAGCTGGGCGATCGCCTCATCCTCGGCCAGGGTGAATTGAAGAGCGGCGGTTTCCGGCGCGAGTCCATCCTTGCGGATGCCGTTGAGGCCATCATCGGTGCGATCCATCTGGATGCCGGTTTCGAGGTGTGCCGGGCGCGTGTGCTGGTTCTGTTCGAGCCGCTGATCGCGGCCCTGCCACCTGGCCTCAAGGCCGAGAAGGACCCCAAGACCCGCCTCCAGGAATGGCTGCAGGCGCGCCAGCTCGGCCTGCCTGAGTACCGCCTGATTGAAGCGCGCGGTGACGACCACGACAAACAGTTCGAGGTCGTCTGTCGCGTCGACGGCTACGCCGTCGAAGCCAGCGCCATCGCCGGCGCACGCCGCGAGGCCGAACAGCAGGCTGCCGCCGACGTGCTGGCGGCCCTGCTTGCATCCACCAAGGAATCCGCATGAACACCCCTGACAGCCCCGCCGCCGGCGGCTTCCGCGTCGGCCACGTGGCCGTGGTCGGCCGCCCGAATGTTGGCAAGTCCACCCTGATCAATGCGCTCGTGGGCTTCCGCGTCAGCATCGTCTCGCGCCGGCCGCAGACCACCCGCCATCGCATCCTCGGCATCAGCACGGTCGAAGGCGGGCAGATCGTCTACGTCGACACGCCCGGCCTGCACGGCAAGGAGCCGCGCGCGATCAACCGCTACATGAACCGCGCCGCCCGCGGTGCGCTGGCCGACGTGCAGATCGGCGTGCTGGTGATCGAAGCCGGCGCTTGGCGCGAGGACGACGAGCGTGCCTACAAGGCCTTGGTCGAGGCGCAGGTGCCGCGCGTGCTGGTGATCAACAAGGTCGACAAGCTGAAGGACAAGGGCGCGCTGCTGCCCTTCATCCAGCAGGTCATGAAGGACCACGATTTCATCGAGGTGGTGCCGCTGTCAGCGCAGAAGCGCAAGGGCCTGGAGGTGCTGCAGAAGGTGCTGCTGAAGCACCTGCCCGAGGGCGAGGCGCTGTTCGAGGAAGACCAGGTCACCGACCGCAGCGAGCGCTTCCTCTGCGCCGAGCTGATCCGCGAGCAGCTCATGCGCAAGCTGGGCGACGAGCTGCCCTATGCCACCAGCGTCGAGATCGAGAACTGGGAAGAGGACGGCCGCATGGCGCGGATCGCGGCGGTGATCTGGGTCGAACGCGACGGTCAGAAGGCCATCGTGATCGGCGCTGGCGGCGAGCAGCTGCGGCAGATCGGCATGGATGCGCGCATCGCCATGGAGCGACTGCTCGATCGCAAGGTCTTCCTGCAGCTGTGGTGCAAGGTCCGCGAGGGCTGGAGCGACGACGAGCAGGTGCTGCAGCGCTTCGGCTACACCGAGTAATCGCGTGTCGCGCAGCGGCAGCCCCGGCCCGCGCGTTGAAGGCGAGCCCGCTTATGTGCTGCATGCGCGGCCGTTCCGCGAGACCAGCCAGCTGCTGGAGGTGTTCAGCGCAGGCCATGGCCGCATGGGTCTGTTGGCGCGCGGCGCCAAGGGCGGCAAGGGCGGCGGTCGCGCGGCCCTGCTGCAGCCCTTCACTCCGCTGATCCTCGCCTGGCAGGGCCGCGGTGAGTTGCCGCAGCTGGTCGACGCCGAGCCCGCGGGGCTTTCGCCCCGCCTGCTCGGCGATGCCTTGATGGCGGGCTTTTACGCCAACGAGTTGCTGGTGCAGCTCCTGAACCGTGGCGAGGCCCATACCGCCTTGTTCGCGCGCTATGCGCTGCTGCTTTCGCAGCTGGCAGCCGACGACCTCGCCTGGCCGCTGCGCTGCTTCGAGCGCGACCTGCTCGCCGCGATCGGATTCGAACTTCCCTTGGGGACCGACCACGCAGGCCAGCCGATCGAGCCTGCAGCGCGCTACCGCTGGCTGGGCGAGGCTGGCGCGTTGCGTCTGGGCATCGCAGAGCACTCGGGCATCGAAGGCGCCGCGCTGCTCGCACTGAGCGGCGACGAGGCGCCGCCTGACGCCCTGCTGCCGCCGCTGCGTCGCCTGCTGCGCGAAGAGCTGAAGCGCCACCTGCACGGACGCAGTCTGCGCAGCTGGGGCCTCTTGGCTGAATTCGAGGCCTTGCGCGGCTGAGCGTGCGCACCCTGTTTGGCGGGCGTGATTCGAACGGACGCGAACGACGCCGCAGCGTGCCCGTACATCGCGAGATCCATCGTGGCAGCGCAGGCTGACATCGCTTCAGCGGCGGCGCACCCTCCGCTGACGGCAGGCATCTTCAAGCTGTTTTGCCGACTTCGCACAGCAGGCGTTCGATTTCCGCATCTAGCTGTGCCAGCGCAGCCACACCCTCTGCGCAGGCTTTTGGGTCGGCGAGCAGGCTGCGTGCACAGTCGATGTGGGCCGCCAGCGCCAGCGCGCCGGTCAGGCGGGCAGCGCCAAGCAGGGTGTGCAGCAGGGCGTCCACTGTCGGCACGTCGGTCGGCTGTGAGGATGCAGCCTGCCTGAGCGCAGCGCGTTGTGCCGGCAGTTCGGCGAGCATCAGCCGACGCAGCGAATGTGCGATCGCGGCTTGGCCGTTCGCTGCTTCCAGCGCGCGCTGTGCGTCCCACGCTGGCGGTGCCAGGCCCACGGCCCGCAGGCCGCGCAGCAGGGCATCGGCAGCAATGGGTTTGAGCAGGTGCGCGTCGAAGCTCACGGCCGAGGCGACTTCGTCATCCGCGCTCAGCGACAGAGCCGGCGTACGCATGCCGCGTGCCCGCAGCGTTTCCAGCAGCGCCGTGCCACTGCCGTCCGGCAGGCGCTGGTCGAACAGCAGGCCGTCGAAGCGGCCGGCTTCGACGCGCGCCAGCGCTTGCTGGCAATCGGCCGCGTGTTCGACCGCGTAGCCCCACCCGCCGAGCAGATGGCGCAGCCATTCGGCGCCGATCGGATCGTCCTCCAGCAGCAGCAGGCGCAGGGCAGGGGATTGCATCGCTGTGGTGTCTCCGGCGGACCGAGGGGGCATCCGTTATCCTGCCGAGCATGCGGAGATCGACTTCCCGGCTCAAGACCTGCGCGCGCAAGCTCGGGCTTTTCGCCGCGCTGGCCCTGCTGTCGTTGCCGGTGACTGCGCGCGAGCTGCTCGTGCGCGCGGAGGCTATCCGGCAGGAGGGATTCAGCGCGAACGGCGTCCTGCTGAGCCTGCACTCACCCAACGCGCCGGGCGCCGGCCTGCAGTTGCGCCTCCAGGCAGAGGCGCTGGACTTGGCGTCTTTGGGCTACCGCTTCGCTTCACTCGACTGGCGCTGCGAACTGCGTCCGCGCGATGTGGGAGTCTGGCGCTGCACAGGGCCCCTGCTCAGTGCGGGTGCGGCGTCGGGCGAGCTGGCGTTGGATATCGACCGCGGGGCGCTGCAGCTCGCCCTGGTCCACGGAGCCACGCGCTTGCAGGCGGGCGTTCCAACCAAGGGCAGTCCCATCGAACTCAAGGCCGAGCGCCTGCCGGCGGCGTGGCTGCAGCCGATGCTGGCGGCGGTGTGGCCGGAGGCGAGGCTGACAGGGGGACAGCTCGATGCCGAACTGCTGCTCGATCTGGCGGGCGAGGCAGCGCGGATCGAAGGTGAAGTGCAGGGCGATGGGCTTGGCTTCGACACCGAGGCGGGCCGTCTGGCGGCCGCCGACCTGCAAATGCGCGGACGTCTTTCGCTCGAGCTTGCCGAGCGCACCGAGCTTGGGATCGAGCTGGCCCTGACCGGTGGCGAGATGCTGGCGGGCCCGCTCTACGCCAGCCTGCCGGTGCAGCCCGTGCAGGTCGCGCTTTCCGCGCAGGGTCAGGGCGCACGCTGGTCACTGCAGACGCTGCGCTGGAACGATCCTGGGGCTCTGCAGCTGGATGCGCGCGCCGAGCTGGCCTTCGATGCGGCGGCGCCTCTGCTGGAAGCCACGGTTGAGGCGCGCAGCCCGGATGCAGGCGTGCTGCTGCCGCGCTACCTCGAAACCCTGCTGTCCACCGCCGGCGTGCCTGGCCTGCAGGCACACGGTGCCATTGCGCTGGCCTTCGAGTTCCGGAACGGTGGCATCGAGTCACTGGGCGTCGAGGCCGATGCCCTGGCCCTGCGCGATGGGCGGGGCCGTTTCGCGCTCGAGGGCGTGTCGGGTGGCCTTGGCTTCACTCGCAGCGAGGTCGCACGCAGCGATGTGCTGCGCATCGAACGCCTCGATCTATTCGGTGTGCGCTTCGAGCCCGCGGTGCTCGAAGCAGCCAGCAGCGGCGGCGAATGGCGCCTGCAGCGTCCCGTCCAACTTGGTGTGCTGGGCGGGGAGCTGTTGCTGCATGCGCTGCGCTGGAACGGTGCAGCCGAGGCCGGTAGCGAGGATCGCTTCGCCGCGGCGGCCTCGGTGCATGGCATCGACCTGCGCCAGCTGTCGGCGCAATTGGGCTGGCCGCTCTTCGAGGGCGAGCTCTCCGGGGACATTCCTGGCGTGCGCTACGGCGGGGGCGTGCTGGTCATGGACGGTACGCTGCGCATGCGCGTGTTCGACGGCGACATCGAGATCGCCGGTTTGGCGCTCGAGCGCCCCTTCGGAGTGGCCCCGACGCTGGCGGCCGATGTCGAGCTGCGCGGTCTGGATCTCCAACCGCTGACGGCGGCTTTCGGCTTCGGTGAGATCACCGGACGCATGGGCGGCCACATCCGCGGCCTGCGCCTCATCGACTGGGCACCGGTGGCCTTCGATGCACGCTTCGCCACCGACGAAAGCGTCAAGGGTCCGCGCCGAATCAGCCAGCGCGCAGTGCGGGACCTCTCCGCGGTCGGCGGCATGGGCCCGGCCGCGGCGCTGCAGCAGGGCGTGATGCGCGCCTTCGAGACGTTTCCCTATGCGCGCATCGGCATCGCCTGCCGCCTGCGCAATCATGTCTGCCAGATGGACGGGCTCGAGCGCACCGCGCGTGGCTACACTCTGGTCGAGGGCTCGGGTCTGCCACGAATCAGCGTCAACGGCATTCACCGCGAGGTCGACTGGCCGGTGCTGGTGGAGCGCTTGCGCGCCGTGAGCGAGGGCCAGACCCCCACCTTTGACTGAAACCGGGCGCGAGGTCGGACCGCCGGCGCCCGGCGCTTCCAGCGATACCCACGAAGGAGACCTCCTTGGACCTGCTCTGCATTCTTTCAGGGGCCAGCCGTGGCCTCGGCGCAGCCCTTGCCCGCGGACTGCTGGACCGTGGCGCGGACTTGCTCTGCCTGTCGCGCGGCCTCGATGCAGGACTGCAGGCGGAGGCAGACGCCGTCGGTCGCCGAGTGGAACAGTGGCAGGTCGATCTCGCGGAGGCCCGACCGATTGCCGCGCGGGTCGAAAGCTGGCTGCAGGAGCGCGGACCGCGGCGGCTCAGCCACCTTCTGCTGATCAACAACGCCGCGCTGCTGGAGACACCGGGGCCCTTCGAGCAGCAGGCCGCGGACGACGTCGTCAACGCGCTGCGGGTCGGGCTGGAGGCGCCGTTGCTGTTGAGTCGCGCAGTGCTGCGCGCCAGCGCGGCCTGGCCGGTGGAACGACGCGTCCTCAACATGTCCTCGGGGCTTGGCCGCCGTGCCCTTGCGGGGGTTGCGACCTACTGCGCGGTGAAGGCCGGCATTGACCACTTCAGTCGGACCTTGGCCGAGGAGCAGGCGGGTGCCGTCAACCCGGCGCGAGTCTGTGCGCTCGCGCCGGGCATTGTCGCGACCGGCATGCAGGTGCAACTGCGCGGGGCCGATCCGGATGCCTTCGCTGCCAAGCCCATCTTCGAAAGCTTCTATGCGAGCGGCGCGCTGGACACGCCCGAAGCCGCCGCGGCGAAGGTGCTTGAGGTTCTCTTTTCGCCTCGGTTCGGGGCGGAGACGATCGCCGACGTGCGCGGTTGAGGGGCGCGTGCCCGCGCCCGCGCCCACGTTCAAGAGCCGACGAGCGCACAACGACGCGATGCACGGATGTGCGCCCGGTGACCGCTTGGTGGCTCAGCCGCCGGCGAAGCGGCGGTTGACCTCGTTCCAGTTCACGATCGGCCACCACCCGCGCACATAGTCAGTGCGCACGTTCTGAAACTTGAGGTAGTACGCATGCTCCCATACGTCGATCGCCAACAGCGGTTCGCCATTGGGGCTGACCACGTCCATCAGCGGGTTGTCCTGGTTGGGCGTGGTGCTGATGGCGAGTTCCCCGGCCTCCGTGCGGATCAGCCAGGCCCATCCCGAGCCGAACACTGACAGCGCGGCGTTCTCGAATTCGCGCTTGAAGTCGTCGAGCGATCCGAACTTCGCGTTGATGGCGTCCAGCAGTTCGGGGCTGGGTTCGCCACCCTGGCCCGCGGGCGCCAGCAGGGACCAGAACAGCGAGTGGTTGTAGTGACCACCGCCGTTGTTGCGAACCGCCATGCTGTATTCCGAAATGCCACGCTGGATCTGTTCCAGCGTCATCCCCTCGAGGCGTGGATCCTGCTGGATCGCGGCGTTGAGATTGTTGACGTACGCCTGATGGTGGCGTCCGTGGTGGATCTGCATGGTTTGCGCATCGAGATGGGGTTCGAGGGCGTTTGCCGCGTAGGGCAGGGGCGGGAGGCTGAAGGGCTGAGCGAGAGCGTCGCCGGCAATTGCGGCCATGACGAGGGCAAAGCTGAGGCGGAGGGCTGCGGTCACACGGGTCTCCCGATGCAGATAAGTGCACTGGAGCGTAAGCGCGCTCGCGTGCAGACGGCATGTCGACGTCCCGAGCCCATCGCTTTTTGTGGAGGTCGTGTGAGCGACTGCAGCGGCATGCCGCCGCTGCATTGACGTCTGCCGGCGAAGGGGATTAGCGTTGCTGAAGCGTTCAGCCAGCAGCCCCGCGTCGCGCAGTCGCGCGGGGCCTCACGTAGCACCCACGACGCAGGAGACCCGCGCTCATGTCCACGCCGAAGCATTCCACGCTTGCCCTCACCATCGCCCTGGTGCTGGCCGCGCCCCTCCCGGTTATGGCCCAGTCGGACAGCGCGCAGGAGGAAGCGCGCGAACTGGACCAGGTGGTCGTCACCGGTACCCGCGTCGCCGGGCGCTCGGCCACAGACACTGCGGTGCCGCTCGACGTGGTCGATGTCGCGCAGTTGGAGCGGACCGGCTCGCCCGAGCTCAATCAGGCGCTGTCCCTGACCCTGCCTTCGTTCAACTTTCCGCGGCCGGGTCTGACCGACGGCACCGATACCGTCCGTCCGGCCACGCTGCGAGGCCTTTCGCCAGACCAGAGCCTAGTGCTCGTCAACTCCAAGCGCCGCCACTCCGCTGCGCTGGTCAACGTCAACGGCTCGGTGGGGCGTGGTGCCGCTGCGGTCGACTTGAACACCATCCCCACCGCCGCGGTGCAGGGCATCGAAGTGCTGCGCGATGGCGCGTCCGCGCAGTACGGTTCGGATGCGATCTCCGGCGTGATCAACGTGCTCCTGCGAGAAGCCAGTGAAGGCGGCAATGCCAGCGTGTCGTATGGCGTACGAGAGACCAGTTACACCACGCCGGTGACGCCCGGCCCGGCCAATGCGAACTGGCCGACGCCCTCCACCATCAGCCGCGACCGCACCGATGGCGATACCGTCACCGTCTCCGGTTGGAAGGGCTTTGGCCTCGGGGAGGACGGCTACGTCACGCTGTCCGCCGAGTACAAGGACCAGCAGCGCACTGAGCGCGGTGGCTACGACTTCCGCCAGCAGTATCCGCTGGTCAACGGTCAGTTCGACCCGCGCGAAGCGAGTATCGACCGCTTCAACGCCTGGTACGGCGAGCCTGACCTCGAGCAGCTCACGTTGTTCGGCAATGCCGGAGTGAACCTGTCCAGTGGCGGCAAGCTCTACGCCTGGGCCAGCTATCAGGGGCGTGAGGCCGACTCCGCAGGGTTCTTCCGCCGCGCGCTGGACGATCGCAACGTTATCCAGATCTATCCGAACGGCTTCCTGCCGATCATCTCGCCGAGCGTCGACGACTACAGCTTTGCACTGGGTTACGAGTGGACCAGCGGCGAGTGGGACCTTGACGCCTCGCTGGGTTGGGGCCGCAACGAGATGGCCTTCACGATCAACAACACGTTGAACCGTTCGCTCGGGCCGTCCAGCAGGACCTCCTTCAACGCCGGCGGCTTCGACTATGACCAGCTGGTCTTCAACCTCTCCGGCGTACGCTCGGCCGATGTCGCTGCCTTCGACTCGCCGCTGAACATCGCGGTGGGCGCGGAAGCGCGCCGTGAGAGCTATTCGATCTTCGCCGGCGAGCCCGATTCGTATCGCAACGGCGGCATTCTGCTGCCGAATGGAACGCCGACTGCCTCGGGTGCCCAGGTCTTCCCGGGTTTCCGTCCTTCCAACGAGGTCGATGAGGATCGACAGGCGGTGGGAATTTACCTCGACCTTGAGGCCAACATCACGGAGAAGCTGTTGGGCTCGGCCGCGGTGCGCCTCGAGAACTACTCCGACTTCGGCTTCAACAGCACGGGGAAGGTGGCACTGCGCTATGACTTCACCGAGGCGTTCGCCCTGCGTGGATCGGCACAGACCGGCTTCCGCGCACCCAGCGTGCAGCAGCAGTACTTCACCGCGACCTCGACCAACTTCATCAATGGCGTGCCCTTCGACATCACCACCTTCCCGGTGGATTCGGCCGAAGCGCGCGCCCTCGGCGCACAGCCGCTCGAGGCCGAGGAGTCGGTCAACTTCTCGTTGGGTGCGGTGCTCAGCATCGGCAGCGTCTCGCTCACGGTCGACGCCTACCGTATCGACATCGACGATCGCATCGTGCTCAGCGAGAACCTGACTGCAGCCAACGTGCGCCAGTACCTGACTTCGCAGGGCTTCATCGGCATCGGTGGCGGCCGCTTCTTCATCAACGGTGTCGACACCGAAACCCAGGGCGTCGACGTGGTGCTGAACTGGCCGCTGGAAACGGATGGCGCCGGCCGCTTCGACTTCACCCTGCTCGGCAATTACAACGAGACCAAAGTGACCCGTGTGCCGAGGACCTCGCAGCTGTCCTCGTTGACGCCTCCGCCCGTGCTGTTCGATCGCGTCAACGTGCTGACCTTCGAGCGCGGCACGCCCAAGGACAAGTACGCCGCGAATGTTGACTGGAGCTACGACCGCTTCGGTGCCACGTTCCGGGCGACGCGTTACGGGGAGGTGTTGGCGCCCGGCACGACGGCGGCCAACGACTTCGTGCTGAGTCCGAAGGTGCTGCTCGATCTCGAGGCCCGCGTCGATTTGAGCGAGCAGTGGCGGGTGGCGGTGGGTGCGGAGAACCTCACGGACGAGTATCCCGATGCCTTCACGATCAACCTCAATACCACGGGCAACACGCCCTACTCGAACTACTCGCCGTTCGGTCGCAGCGGTCGCCTGCTGTACGCGCGGGTGAGCTACGACTTCTGATTGGCCGCGATCAGTCCGCCCACGAGAGGCCGCCTGCGGGCGGCCTCTCTGCGTCCATCGCGGTGCTTCGATGGAGCGAAGGCGAGGACGCGTTCCATAGGCCTGTCGACGCGCCTTGAATCAACGCGCGAGCGTTGGCCTTCCTTCGCCTTCCAAGTCATCCGCGAATACGACGTCGAAGCGCTCGAACTCGCTGCATCCGGGGGTTTCGGCAGCCGTGCGGAGTTCGACGAACAGTGCCTCGTAGTCGGAGATCAGCCGGGTGTTGATGCCGGGGAGCCCGCGCACCATGAAAACGCCGAACAGCCCTGCCTCGAAGTCTATCCAGGGCATGAAGCCGAAGGCCCCAAGGCTGTGGATCAGCGGCGGTCGCGTGGGCGGACGCTGCGGGAGAAACCAGCTCCCGAGCCCATAGCGGATGGGGGGCTCGGCGGTAGGGGGCGGATCGATCACCGGAAGCTCCGCCACGCGATCGCGCCACAGTTCGACCACGCTGTCGCGCGACAGCAGGCGGACGCCTGAGCCGGCCACGCCTTCATTGGTGAGCAGGTGAAGGACAGCGCCGTAATCCCGCAAATTGGAGCGCGCGCCTCCCGCGATCATGTAATTGGTGGTGGCGCCGAAGGCCTGCCAGTCGATGCTGCGGATGCCTAGCGGCGTGCCCAGGGCTTGCTGCCAGCCCTGCTGCCAGTCCTGGCCGCTCGCGACTTCGGCCGCACGGCCGCCGATGTGCATCGACACTCCACCGTAGGCGAACTGCCCGCCCACGCTGTAGCCGGCCGGAAAGTCGCGACAGCAGGCGATCTGCTGCACCGCTTGTGCCAAGCTGATGCTCCGATCGGTGATCTCGGGGGCGCCCGAGTCATTGCCATAGCCCGAGGTGTGCGAGAACAACTGGTCCAGCGTCATGCCCGCCTTGTCGCCGCTGAACTCTGGCAGCAGCGGACCGATCGGTGCATCCAGATCGAGCACGCCGCGATCGCTCAGCTGCAGGATGCGCACGGCACTCAGCAGCTTGCTGGCCGAGGCGATCGCGACCACGGTCTGTGCGCTGTAGCTGCCGGTGTAGTGCTCCAGCAGCAGGCCCTGGCGGCTGCCGAGGAGCAGGGCCGCGCCCGGCAGGCTCTCGCGCTGACGCATCGCCTCGAAGCGTTGAAGGCTGGGGCCGAAATCGCAGCCCGGCCCCTGTTGGGCATGGGCCTGCGGCAGTGTCCCGAGCAGCAGCACGGCGCAAGCCCATGACGCTGCCGCAAGGCACAAGTGCCGAGTCGCCCTGCAGATGGAGACGCGAGCCCGCGCGTGCGGCGGAGAGACAGACGAGCCACGGAAGTCGGCGGAGGCTTCGGGTGCAGCGGGACGGATGTGCATGCGCAGGGCCGGTGAGGGTTCCGAACCCCCTTAACGCAGCGGGCGCGTCAAGGTTGACGCGCCCGCGCGCTGGGTCAGGGCGGAAGCCGGCCAGGCCTTGAGGCGACTCAGGCGGCGGCGCTGTCCCGCAGCTCGCGCCGCAGGATCTTGCCCACGTTCGTTTTCGGCAGCTCGGTGCGGAACTCGATGTAGCGCGGCTGCTTGTAGCCGGTCAGTTCGTGGCGGCAGTGGTTCTTGATGTCGTCGGCGGAGAGGTTGGGGTCCTTCTTGACGATCACCACCTTCACCGCCTCGCCGGATTTCTCGTCGGGCACGCCGACCGCGGCGACTTCGAGCACGCCCGGGTGGGTCGCGATCACGTCTTCGATCTCGTTCGGATACACGTTGAAGCCGGACACCAGGATCATGTCCTTCTTGCGATCAACGATGTAGCAGTAGCCGTTCGCGTCCATCTTGGCCATGTCGCCGGTCTTGAGCCAGCCGTCCGCCGTCAGCACCTTGGCGGTCTCTTCCGGCCGCTGCCAGTAGCCTGCCATCACCTGCGGGCCGCGGATGCACAGCTCGCCCACTTCGCCGATCGGCAGGATCTTTCCTTCCTCGTCCTGCACGCTGGCTTCGGTGCTGGGCACCGGCAGGCCGATCGCACCGTTGAAGTCCTTGAGATCCATCGGATTGATGCAGGCGGCGGGCGAGGTCTCGGTCAGGCCGTAGGCCTCGACCAGGGTCACGCCGGTCACCTTCTTCCAGCGCTCGGCCACAGCGCGCTGCACGGCCATCCCGCCGCCCAGGGTCAGATGCAGGCGGGAGAAATCGAGCTTGTCGAAACCCGGGGTGTTGAGCAGACCGTTGAACAGCGTGTTGACGCCGGTAATCGCAGTGAAGCGGATGCCCGAGAGCGTCTTGACGAAACCCGGCATGTCGCGCGGGTTGGTGATCAGATGGTTAAGCCCGCCGAACTTGATGAAGACCAGACAGTTCGCCGTCAGCGCAAAGATGTGGTACAGCGGCAGGGCGGTGATGATCTCTTCTTCGCCAAGCTTGACATTGGTGCCGAGCCAAGCCGAGGACTGCTGCATGTTCGCCACCAGGTTGCGGTGGGTCAGCATGGCGCCTTTGGACACACCGGTGGTGCCACCCGTGTACTGCAGGAAGGCGATGTCGGAGGGCGCGATGTCGATCGTGGGCAGTTTCTTGCCGGCGCCTGCGTTGACGGCATCGACGAAGCTGACGGCGCCCGGCAGGCTGTAGTCGGGCACAGCCTTGCGCAGGTACTTGAGCACGAAGTTGACGATCAGCCGCTTGGGGAAGCCCAGCATGTCGCCCACCGCGGTGGTGAAGACATGCTTGACCGGCGTGTCCTTGATGACTTCCTGGACCACGTTGGCGAAGTTCTCGACCACGACGATGGCGACTGCGCCGGAATCGTTGAGCTGGTGCTTCAGTTCGCGCGCGGTGTACAGCGGATTGGTGTTGACCACCGTCAGCCCTGCCCGCAGCACGCCGAAAATGGCCACCGGGTACTGCAGCAGGTTGGGCATCATGATGGCGACGCGGTCGCCCTTCTTGAGCTTGAGGTCGAGCAGCAGGTGGCAGGCAAACTGGTAGCTCAGCCGATCCAGCTCGTCGTAGCTGATCGTCTTGCCCATGTTCTCGAAGGCGGGCTTGCTGCGGTACTTGTCGCAGCTGTCCTCCAGCACCGAAACGATACTGCGGTACTGCTCAAGGTCAATCTCGGCGGGCACACCCTTCGGGTATTGGGCCAGCCACGGGCGCGAGGCGCTCATTCGGTTCTTCCTCCCTGTCACACCTCGAGGGTGCGTTTCGAATACGCCGCGGGGCAGGCTGTGCCTCCTCCGTGCTCCGCGGTATGTTTTGCCGGATTGGAGCATAGGCTCTCGGGGCAGGCAAGGCGGCCTGCGATGGCCTGAATCCACGGAAAAACCTGCTTGGGAGGGCGTATGCGCAAGGTGAGGGGCGTCCCGGCGATCCGGTGGCTTCGGGCGGCCGCCGCGGGGTCGAGGGGCTTGGCTGTCCGTGGTGCACTGGTGGTCGCACTGATGGCCGCTTTGGTCGGCTGCAGCCGGGCACCCGCGGAAGAGCGACTGCGTGGGGCGATGACCGGCCTGCAGGCCGCGATCGAGGCGCGCGAGGTCGGCGAAGCGATGGAATACGTCGGCGAGGATTTCATCGGGACGGGAAGCCTGGACCGCGAGGGTGCACGTAACCTGCTGCGCCTCATGGTGCTTCGGCACCAGACCCTGGGCTTGAGTCTTGGGCCGGCCGAGATCGAGCTCTTCGAAGGCCGCGCCTCGGTGCGGTTCACCGCCGTAGCGACCGGTGGCCAAGGGGCCCTGCTGCCTCAGTCCGCCCGCGTCTGGAACGTCGAAACGGCCTGGCGCGATGACGGTGATGAGTGGCGCCTGATCTCGGCCCAATGGAAGTAGCCCGCGCGCTGCGTTGCGACATGGCGCTTGGGGCGCGGATAATCCGCGGCTCTTCGCTTCGCCTTATCCGCGGGATTCCCCATGCTTGACCCCCAGTTGCTGCGCGCCCAACTCCTCGACACCGCCGAGCGTCTGAAGACCACCCGCGGTTTCGCCCTCGACGTGGAGCGCCTGCAGGCGCTTGAGACCGAGCGCAAGCAGATCCAGACGCGCACCCAGGAACTGCAGAGCCTGCGCAACTCGAAGTCGAAAGAGATCGGGGCGCTGATGGGGCAGATCGCGCGTCTTGGCGCCAGCGACGCCGCCCAGGCGGAATCGGTCAAGGCCAAGGTCGATGAGCTCAAGCGCGAGGTCGCCTCCTTCGCGGAAGAGCTGACTCACAGCGAACAGCGCCTTGAGCAGATCCGTCTGTCCATCGACATGATTGGCCTGGGCGTGCCCAACCTGCCGGGCGAGGACGTGCCGCTGGGCGGCGGCGAGGCCGACAACGTCGAGCAGCACCGCTGGGGCACGCCGCGCGCCTTCGACTTCGCGGTCAAGGACCATGTCGAGCTGGGCGCGCGCAAGGGCTGGCTGGACGGCGATGTCGCTGCCAAGCTGTCGGGGGCGCGTTTCACCGTGCTGCGCGGCGAGCTTGCCCGCCTGCACCGCGCGCTGGCGCAGTACATGCTCGACCTGCACACGGGCCAGCACGGCTATCTCGAATGCAATGTGCCGCTGCTGGTGAATGCGGACTCCCTGCAGGGCACCGGCCAGCTGCCGAAGTTCGAGGAAGACCTCTTCAAGACCGCGGTCGGCGAACACCCGCGCTACCTGATCCCCACCTCGGAAGTGCCGCTGACCAACCTGGTCCGCGACAGCATCGTCGAAGACGCCGAGCTGCCGATGAAGCTCACGGCGCACTCCATGTGCTTCCGTGCGGAAGCCGGAAGCTATGGCCGCGACGTGCGCGGCATGATCCGCCAGCACCAGTTCGAGAAGGTCGAGCTGGTCGCCATCGCGCGTCCGTCCGAGAGCGAGGCCGTACACCAGGCGATGGTGCGCCACGCCGAGACCGTGCTGGAGACTCTCGGCCTGCCGTATCGCAAGGTGCTGCTGTGCACCGGCGACATGGGATTCTCCGCGCGCAAGACCTACGACCTCGAAGTCTGGCTGCCGGCGCAGAACGCGTACCGCGAGATCAGCTCGATCAGCAACTGCGGCGACTTCCAGGCCCGCCGCATGCAGGCCCGCTGGCGCAACCCCGAAACCGGCAAGCCCGAGCCCCTGCACACGCTCAACGGCTCTGGCGTCGCCGTGGGCCGCGCCCTGATCGCGGTGATGGAGAACTATCAGAACGCCGACGGCTCGATCACCGTGCCCGAGGCGCTGCGTGCGTACATGGGTGGCGCCGAGCGGATTGCCTGAAAGTGGCGCTTTCGCTCTTGGGACATACCTATGCGCAAATTCATGTTTCTCGATGGTGGCAAGGAGATTGGCTGGTCCGAGCTTGAGCTTGGAGATCCGCCGATGGGCGTCGCTTTGGGGCGGTTCCACCCCTCCGAGCACTATTCGCCGCCGCATACCGCCATCGAGGTTCGTACGCCTAGCGGTCTTGAAGTGAAGGCTTCAGGGGGCGTTTGTATCCTTGATGACTCCGCTGCTCTGGGCCCTGAAGCGATCGAAGTCTCAGTGTTGGGGATCGTGTTTCCCGCATATGGCTCTCTCTTTCCTGAGCACGTAGCCGCCTACGAGTCCCGATTTCGGGACGGGCTTTAGCTCTTGGGGTGGGTCCTGACCCACCGGAACTCGATGCTCGCCTCGGTCATGCAGCGCGTCGCTTGCCGCTGTCATCGCTCCGTGCGACTTGTCGGCTCATGCAGGGCGTGCCGCTTCACGCCGCGCGGCGCGCACTCGATGCTGCGGTGGCCTCACCCATCAGGTGCCCGTACAGATCCTTCGGATCGGCAAGCCCCGGAATCAGGCCGATGGTCTCGCCCAGTCCGAGTTCGGCCGCGCGATCGCGCAAGAGGCGCAGGGCGCTGTAGTCCTCCAGCGCGAAGCCGACCGAGTCGAAGACGGTGATTTCGGAATCGTTGCGACGGCCTTCGGCATCGCCACACAGCACTCGCCACAGTTCGGTGACGCCGAAATCCGCGGGCATCTGCTGCAGGTCGCCCTCGATGCGCGTCTGCGGCTCGAACTCGACGAAGACTGAAGCGCGCCGCAGCACGTCGGCGGCCAGCTCGGTCTTGCCGGGGCAGTCGCCGCCGACGCCGTTGATGTGCACGCCGGGCTCCAGCATGTCGGCGCTGAGGATGATGGCGTTGGTCTTGTCGGCGGTGACCGTGGTGACGATGTCGGCACCGCGCACCGCCTCGCGCGTGCTTGCGCACACGACGACGCGCAGGCCGCGAATGGGCTGCAGATGCGCGACCAGCTTGGCGGTCGCCGCCGGGTCGACATCGAACAGGCGGATCTCTTCGATGCCAATGAGGTAGTGAAACGCCAGCGCCTGGAATTCACTCTGCGCGCCGTTACCGATCAGCGCCATCACCTTCGCGTTCTTGCGCGCAAGGTGCTTGGCCGCCATCACCGAGGTCGCCGCAGTGCGCATGGCGGTGGTGAGCGTCAGCTCGGAGAGCAGGGTGGGGCGGCCGGTGTCGACGTCGGCCAGCACGCCAAAGGCCATCACCGTGGGCAAGCCTTCGCGGGTGTTCTTGGGGTGCCCGTTGACGTACTTGAAGCTGTACTCCTTGGCGTCGGTCACCGGCATCAGCTCGATCACGCCGACGTCCGAATGCGAGGCCAGTCGTGCGCATTTCTCGAAGTCGTTCCAGCGGCGGAAGTCAGCCTCGAGGTAGTCGACCATCTGCGCAAGCACCTGAGGCAGGCCGATGCGAGCGACCAGGCGGGAAACGTCGAGGGTGGTCAGCAGGGTGGTCATGGCGGGCTCCAGCGAAGGATTCGGTGCCCGCTATTGTCCGGAGCAGCGCGATAGGGCGAAACGGCAATTTCGCAAGCATTACGCCAGATCTATGGCGAAACGTCAGGTATTGATGGCAATCTGTCCAAATGGATGAGCTTGACCAAAAGCTGATCGCGCGACTCCGCGCCAATGCGCGCGTCTCGGTGGCCGAACTCGCGCTTGCGCTCAAGGTGTCGCGCGGCACGATCACCAACCGCATGGCCCGGCTCGAGCGCGAAGGCATCATCAGTGGCTACACCCTGCGCCTCCGCCCGGATGCCGCCCGCGAGGAAGTCCGCGCATGGACCTCGATCGCCGTCGAAGGCAACCAGCTCAAGGTGGTGCACGCTCTGCTGGGTGAGCCCGGAGTGGCTGCCCTGCACGACACCAACGGCCGTTGGGACCTCCTCGCCGAACTTCGCGTCCGTGATCTCACGGAGCTCTCCGCGGCGCTGGAGCGCATCCGCGCCATGCCGGGCGTCAGCGCCACCGAGACCAGCCTTCATCTGAAGAGCTGGAGGGCTTGAGAGCTGGGACTGGGGATTCGGGATTCGTAGCAGCCCGCTCGGATGGCCACTGCGTGCGCATTCGGTCTGAGGCTGGCGCGTTGCCCGCATGTGCTCTGGCCGGGCTTCGCAGGACCCGGCTCTGCAATGCACTCGGATCAACCCGCAATCATGGGGCGTCACATCCACTCCCTGCGTCGTAGAGTTCGCTCCGTTCTCCCTCCGACTGCAGAAGCCCCATGACCGACACTTCCGTGCGTGCCGATGTGCGCCGCTACTATGGCGAGGTACTGCAGAGCAGCCGTGATCTGAAGACCGGCGCCTGCTGCCCCGCTGAGGCCATGCCGGCCTGGCTGCGCCCGCTGCTGGCCGATCTTCATCCCGAGATCAATGAACGCTTCTACGGCTGTGGTTCGCCGCTGCCGCCGGCGCTGGAGGGCCACACCGTGCTCGATCTCGGCTGCGGCACCGGTCGCGATGCCTACCTGCTGTCGCGACTGGTGGGCGAGGGCGGTCGGGTGATTGGCGTCGACATGACGCCGGAGCAGCTCGAGGTCGCGCGCAGGCACCAGGACTGGCAGGCCGAGCGCTACGGCCATGCGCGCAGCAACGTGCGCTTCGTGGAGGGCTACATCGAGGATCTTGCCGCCTGCGGCATCGCCGATGCCAGCGTGGACGTGGTGGTCTCGAACTGCGTGCTGAACCTCGCTCCCGACAAGGCGCGCGTGTTCGCCGAGATCTTCCGTGTGCTGAAACCCGGCGGCGAACTCTACTTCAGCGATGTGTTCGCTGACCGTCGCATTCCCACGGCGCTGCGCAGCGATACGGTGCTGCTAGGCGAGTGTCTCGGCGGCGCGCTCTACGTCGAGGACTTCCGCCGCGTCATGGCCGCGGTGGGCTGCGCCGACGCGCGTGTGGTCAGCCGTGCCCCGATCCCGCTGCTGGATCCTGCGATCGAGGCCAAGTTGGGCATGGTGCGCTTCGAGTCGATCACGGTGCGCGCCTTCAAGCTCGACCTGGAGGACCGCTGCGAGGACTACGGCCAGCTCGCCATCTATCGAGGCGGCTTGCCGCAGGTCCCCCACGCCTTCGATCTCGACGACCACCACCGCTTCGAAACCGGACGCCCGCTCCGCGTTTGCGGCAACACCTTCGACATGCTGGCCTCGACGCGCTACGCGGGGTATTTCGAGCTGATGGGCGATAAGCGCACGCATTTCGGCCTGTTCGACTGCGCTCCGGCTTCGCCGACCACCCCGGGGTCCGCTGCGGGCGGCTGCTGTTGAGCGCACCGCGGGCCCGGATACCTCGCCGCAGTCCAGCTCGCCGGCGTACACAGAGAGCGCCGGCGCCGGCCTTGAGGCAACACGGATCAAGTCCCTCCTCGCCTTGATCCGTGGTCGCAAGTCCGGCACATGTCCTGACTCGCTTGAGCTGGATCAATCACTTGCATACTCGATCTGCGGGCGCGCCCTCCATGGCGCGCGGCATCGCTGAATTCTTCAGCAGTGCCCTAACTCTGCACCGGCGCCATGGCCTCGATCGCGTTGAACCCGTCGCTGGCCGCCATGGCGTGGTCGGGACCGCTGCGACTCCCGACGCGGCAAGTGCCTCGTCTGCGGCGGCCACCCGGAGAACAGGCCGCGCCCCAGTGCGCGGGCGACTGGACTCAGCCCTCGTCCCGCCAGCGGCGAAGGCGCGTGGCCAGCACGATCATCGCGATTCCGGCGGCCACTCCGATCCACAGATTCAGCGACGCCAGTGCCCGCGCCATCAGGCTCCAGCCGAAGGTGCTGGTGACGTTCTGCAGGTTGCCGCCTTCGACGAGCAGGGTCGGATCCGTCACGGCCAGATGCAGCGGGAAGCTGCCCGGCAGCACGCCCAGAAGAATGCGCATCACCACGTGCTTCCAGTACGCCGTGTACTCGAGGTTGATCAGGCTCAGCAGGTCGAACCAGTTCAGCAGGAGTCCCACCGACACCGGCACCAGCAAGGCCCACAGGAAGGGCTTGTTGCGGGCGAAGGCCGAGACCAGCAGCAGCCAGCCGATGGTCGGCATCGCCCAGAGCGCATTGACCGGAACATTCGCCAGCATCTGCCCCCACACGTTCAGCAGCGACACCGGCCCCCACAGTACGGTCAAGGGGTTGATGCCGTGGAACAGCACGTAAAGGCTCAGCAGGATCAACAGCGCAAACTGAAGTGTCATCGCGATCAACGTGGATATGACGGGCGCCAGCAAGGTCGCGGCAAGCACCTTGGAGACCACCATCGCGCCGTCCGAGAGCGGCAGTGACTTCCAAAACAGCACGCTGCGGTCGCGGCGATCGTCGTAGAGGGCACCCAGGAGATAGAAGAACACCACGAAGAACAGAATGAACTGCAACAAGCCCGACATGGACAGCAGTGCCACGTCCAGCGCGGAACCCAGCGTCTGCAACTCGGCCTCTGAAAGCCGCTCAGTCAGGCGCTTCAGGGGTATGCCGATCTGGATATCGCCGGTGAACTTTTTGCGGAACACCTCCGCTGTGATCAGCCCCATGACCATCAGCAGCAGGGAGACCCCCGCGCCAATCGCCGGTGCCCACAGGAAACCGCCACGGTTCTCCCAGAATTCGCGCTTCAAGAGCCAGGGCAGGGTGGTCTTCATGCGTAGGTTCCTTTCATCGTGGCGACGAAGATGTCAGCGACACCCGGAGTGCGGATTTCGCCCATCCGGCTGAGCTCGGCGCGGTTGGCGCCGTCGAACAGGAAGATGCTCTTGCCGAATACCTGCCGCTCATCCAGGGGCTTCAAGGCGCGGCAGGTTTCGACGTGCTCGGGGCCGACCATGACTTCGGTGAAGCGCTCGCCCACATCCTCCATGCTCGACGACAGGCTGACCTCTCCGTCGCGGATGAAGATCAGGTCGGTGAGGATGTGCTCGATCTCCTCGACCTGATGGGTGGTCACGATGATCGTTTTGTCGTGGTCGAAGTAGTCGTTGAGCAGGTGCTGGTAGAAGGCCTTGCGGTAGAGGATGTCCAGGCCCAAGGTCGGTTCGTCGAGAACCAGCAGACGAGCGTCTATCGCCATGACCAGCGCCAGATGAAGCTGCACGATCATGCCCTTGGACATGGTCTTGACCTTCATGTCCGGGGTCAGCTTGGTGGACTTGAGAAATGCCTCGCACTTCGCGCGGGAGAAACGTGGGTGCACGCCCTCGACGAAGTCGATCGCCTCGCGCACGCGGATCCAGCGCGGCAGGACGGCCACATCGGCGATGAAACAGACATCCTGCATCAGCTGGTTCCGTTGGGTGCTGGGGTCCAGGCCCAGAACCCTGAGCTCGCCCTCGTACGGTGCAAGCCCCAGGATCGCTTTCAGAGCGGTGGTCTTGCCGGCGCCGTTCGGGCCGATCAGACCAACGATGCGGCCCGCATGGATCTCGAAGTCCAGACCCTTGAGAGCAGCGGTCTTGCCATAGGTCTTGCTGAGTCCGCGTGCGCTGATCACCGTGCTCATGCCTGTTTCTCCCTGTGCTCGTCGCGATTCATGAGTTGGTCGAGCTTCAGTCCGAGTCGCTCGATCCGGGCCAGTACCGCTGGCCACTCTTCCTTGAGGAAGCGTTGACGCTCGCTGGCCAGGAGTTTTTCCGGGGCGCCTTCCGTGACGTACATGCCTAGACCTCGACGTTTCTCGACCAGGGATTCGTCCACCAGCTCCTGATAGGCGCGGGAGACGGTGATGGGGTTCAGCTGGAAATCGGCAGCTACCTGTCGCACCGAGGGCAAGGCATCCCCTGGCTTGAGCACGCCGTCCAGCAGCATTCCGATCACCTTTTCCTTGAGTTGCAGGTAGATCGGCGTGTTTTCGTTCCAGATCACGCTCATCCTCAGATCTCCTGTTCGGCCGCGCGGGCTCCGCCGCCTGGCATGTAGGGCAGGGTCATGCGCAGCCTCAGGCTGCCAGGGGCCGCTTCTTTGGACGGCGCGACCGTGACCGCGCCACTTGGGGCGCGGATGGGTCCTACGCCGGACACCGACGACCCGGTGGCCCCGGGGTGCATCGCGAACGCGATCGCAAGCAGGCCGGAATAGGCGAGCGTCATGACCAGGCTGAACGCCAGACGGCTGCCGAGGGCGATGTGTTGGCGTTTCATGGGGCGCTCCTGTCTTCAAGCGTGGGCGTTGGTGTTGTAGTTGACTATAACACTAGATTTCGCGCTGTCAAGCAGGCGTCTGTTTGCCGACCAAGCGCGACTGGCCTAGCCTGTGCGCCGGTCGCAACCCGCAACGGCTCGCGCCCTTACTGAGATCTGCACGCAAGCTGCCGATTTCCCTCACTTTCTCGCTGGCTTCGGCCAGCCAAGTCCAGATTCGGAGCCCCCATGCAGATCGCAGACCGCTGCGTTGTGTCCTTCCACTACACCCTGACCAATGACGCCGGCGACGTGCTGGACAGTTCCTCCGGTCGCGAGCCCCTTTCGTATCTCCACGGTGCTGGCAACATCGTGCCGGGGCTCGAATCGGCCCTGGAGGGCCGTCAAGCGGGTGACAGCTTCAAGGTGTCAGTGGCGCCCGAGGACGGTTACGGCGTGCACCACGAGGGCTTGGTCCAGCAAGTGCCGCGCGCGGCCTTTGCCGGTGTCGACGAGGTCCAGATAGGCATGGAGTTCCATGCCCAGGGCCCCCAAGGTCCCTTGGCGGTGACGGTCACCGCGGTGGACGGCGACACGGTCACCATTGATGGCAACCACCCGCTGGCAGGACAGACCCTGCATTTCGCCGTCGAAGTGACCGGAGTGCGTCAGGCAACTCTGGAGGAGAGCCTGCATGGCCACGTGCATGGCCCCGGCGGTGTGGAGCATTGAAGCGCGAGGCGGCGCAAGTCGCTGATCTTGAAGGACAGCCTGGTTGTCGGACCCTGTAAGATCTGCGTAGTCGCTTTGACGTGAATGTTGGCGTATAGTGGTCGCGCTGTGTTTGCTGGGGTCACCGTGACTCGTGACCCGATGGTGTTGGTTCCACAACGTTCATCGCTTCACCTCGTGTCTTTCTCCGAGCAGACCCAGTAGGCGACTCACCCGTCGTCGCTTTCATTTCAATCAAGTCTCAAGGAGTAAGACATGTCTGATCGTCAGACCGGTACCGTGAAGTGGTTCAACGACGCCAAGGGCTTCGGCTTCATCAGCCGCCCGGACGGCGAGGACCTCTTCGTTCACTTCCGCGCTATCCTCGGTACCGGCTTCAAGTCGCTGCAGGAAGGCCAGAGCGTGAGCTTTGTCGTGACCAAGGGCCCGAAGGGCCTGCAGGCCGACCAGGTCCAGCCGCTGTAATCTGCAGCTCGACTGCCGATTCAAGCAAAGCCCCGGGAAACCGGGGCTTTGTTTTTCCCGTCAGCCATGTCTTGATGCGGGAATGAAGCCGCTGCTGATCCTGCACGCCGGAAGCGAAACCGGCACGACGCGCCTGCTGGTCGATGCGTTCTGCGAGGGCGCCTGCGATGCCGAGCCGCGCGTGCCTCTCTCCGTGGTCCCAGCGCTTGCAGGACAGCCGGAGGCGCTACTCGACGCCGGCGCGGTGCTGTTTGCCACTCCGGAGAAGTTTGGCTACATGGCGGGCGCCTTGAAGGACTACTTCGACCGCAGCTATTACTCGCTTGAGGGCAGGGTCGCGGGGCTCGGCTACGGGCTGATGGTCAGTGCCGGCAATGACGGCCGCGGTGCGGTGGAGTCCGTGCAGCGGATCGTTCGAGGGCTCGCATTGAAGCCGCTCGCCGAACCCTTGCGCATCAAAGGACCGCCGACGCCTGCGGACTTCGATGCGGCTCGCGAGCTCGGTGCAGCGATCGCAGCCGGCCTTGTCTTGGGTATCTTCTGATTCGCCAACGACCAAGGACGCCCCATGACCGACGCCACAGACACCCCTTGCACCGATGCGGCCGGATTCGGCGCAGCTCACCCGCGTGTTCTAACGGAACTGGAGGGCCGCATCCTGGCCAGTCTCTTCGAGAAAGCGCAGACCACCCCGGAGCAGTACCCGCTGACGGTCAACTCGCTGCAGTTGGCCTGCAACCAAAAGAACAACCGCGATCCGATCAGCCAATACGAGCAGGGCGCGATCGTGCACGCCCTCCGCGACCTCGAGAACCGCGGCTGGGCGCGCCAGTCTTCGGAAGGCGTGCGCGCCCAGCGCTGGGAGCACCGCTTCGACCAGCACCTCGGCCTGACGCCGCGCAAGGCGGCGGTCCTCTGCACCCTGGTGCTGCGCGGCCCGCAGACGCTCAACGAGATCCATACGCGCAGCGAGCGCCTCACATCCTTCCCGGGCATTGAGGACGTTGAGGACACGCTGCAGCGCCTGATGGAACGTGCTCCGCCGCTGGTCGTGAAGCTGCCGCGCCAGCCCGGCCAGCGCGAGGAGCGCTACATGCACCTGTTGTTCGGTGCGGTCGATCCCGCGCTGCTGGCCGAACGCGCGAGCAGCGAGCGCACCCCGCGCGGTGCTTCGGCATTGGAAGCACGGATGGATGCTCTGGAGGCCGAGGTCGCCGAGCTGCGTGCAGCCCTTCAGGCACTTGGCGCCCTGTAGCGTTTTCGGGGCTTGCGTCCCTGGAGCTCGGCCTTCGACCACCGTCGCAGGCCCTGCATGCCGCTGATCTCCTAAAATGGTGCTTTCCCCCAGCCGGAAGCCACGCGCCATGGGCACGCCCGCCACGATCCGCCAGGACGACTTCATCCAGAGCGTCGCTGACGCCCTGCAGTACATCAGCTACTACCATCCGGTCGATTACATCCAGGCGCTCGCCGCGGCCTACGAGCGCGAGGAGAGCCCGGCGGCCAAGGATGCGATGGCGCAGATCCTGATCAACTCGCGGATGTGCGCGGAAGGCCATCGGCCGATCTGCCAGGACACCGGCATCGTCACCGTGTTCCTGAAGATCGGCATGGACGTGCGCTGGGACGCCACGCTGAGCGTTGAAGACATGGTCAACGAAGGCGTGCGCCGCGCCTACAACCATCCCGACAACAAGCTGCGCGCCTCCGTGCTGGCCGATCCCGCCGGCAAGCGCCTCAACACGAAGGACAACACGCCCGCGGTCATCAACATGGCAGTGGTGCCCGGCAATACGGTCGACGTGATCGTGGCTGCTAAGGGCGGTGGTTCGGAAGCGAAGTCCAAGTTCGCGATGCTCAATCCGTCCGATTCCATCGTCGACTGGGTGATGAAGACGGTGCCCACCATGGGCGCGGGCTGGTGCCCGCCGGGGATGCTCGGCATCGGTATCGGCGGCACCGCCGAGAAGGCCATGCTGCTCGCCAAAGAGGCCCTGATGGAGCACATCGACATCCAGGAGCTGATCGCGCGCGGCCCTGCCAACCGCATCGAAGAGCTGCGGCTTGAGCTGTACGAGAAGGTCAATGCGTTGGGCATCGGCGCGCAGGGGCTGGGCGGCCTGACCACGGTGCTCGACGTCAAGATCAAGGACTATCCGACCCACGCGGCCAACCTGCCGGTGGCCTTGATACCGAACTGCGCGGCTACCCGCCATGCGCACTTTGTGCTCGATGGTTCCGGTCCGGTCAGTCTCGATCCGCCTTCGCTGGAGGATTGGCCGAAGCTCACCTACGACGCCAGCAAGGGCCGCCGCGTGGACCTCGCGGCGGTGACGCGTGATGAGGTGGCGAGTTGGAAGCCCGGCGAGGTGCTGCTGCTCAATGGCAAGATCCTCACCGGCCGCGACGCTGCGCACAAGCGCATGGTCGACATGCTTAACCGTGGTGAGCAGTTGCCGGTCGACTTCACGGGGCGCTTCATCTATTACGTCGGACCGGTCGATCCCGTGCGCGACGAGGCCGTAGGCCCTGCCGGCCCCACCACCGCCACCCGCATGGACAAGTTCACCGACCAGGTGCTGGGTGCGACCGGCCTGATCGGCATGATCGGCAAGGCCGAGCGTGGACCAGCGGCGATCGAGGCGATCAGAAAGCACCGCTCGGTTTACCTGATGGCGGTAGGCGGCGCAGCCTATCTGGTGTCGAAGGCAATCAAGTCGGCCAAAGTTGTTGGCTTCGAGGACCTCGGTATGGAGGCCATCTATGAGTTCGATGTGCGCGACATGCCGGTCACCGTCGCCGTCGATTCGGCAGGCGAGTCCGTCCACAACACGGGTCCGAAGCAGTGGCAAGCCCGGATAGGAAAGATCCCGGTGGTACTGGCCTGAGCGGCGCGCCGATCCAATGCGTGTCCTTCTGATTGGCGGTTCAGGCCTGGTGGGTCGAGCCCTCGCGGCGCGCCTTTCCAGCCGCCCTGGACTTGAGCTGGCTCTCCTTCTCCGGAGCGCCTCCCCCCGGTTTGTTGCGGACGCGCGCGTGTTCGCGGGCGAGCCGCTGGCCGAGGCGCTTCTGGAGTGGCAAGGGGCTGAGCAGGGCTGCGATGTGTTCGTCAGCGCGCTAGGCACCACCCGCAGTATCGCCGGCTCGATCGAGGAGTTCGCGCGGATCGACCGTGACCTCGTGCTGCAGGTGGCTGGGGCTGCGCGTGAGGCCGGCGCCCGTCAAGCGATCCTGGTCTCCTCCGTCGGTGCGGATGCCCGTTCGCGCAATGACTACCTGCGTATCAAGGGTGAGCTGGAGGAGGGCGTCGTCGCGCTGGGCTTCGAGCGCTGCGACTTCCTCCAGCCGGGCCTGCTGCTCGGAGAGCGCCGGGGGCAGCCTGCGCGCCCGGTCGAGCGCTTGGGTCAGCGCCTCGCGCCTCTGCTCAACCCTCTGTTGGCGGGCCCACTGGAACGCTATCGCGCCGTCGACGCAGACACCGTTGCTGTCGCGGCCGTGGGCTTGGTCGGCGCGCCGGGCGCTGGTGTTCAGCGTTACCTGGGGCTCGGGCTGCAGGCGCTGGCACGTGCTCACTGAGGATCGGAAAGGGATCGGGCCTGTGGCATCTGAGTCACGCTGGACGGTCGAGGCGCGACTCTGCCGGTTCAGCCGCTGAACTTCGCTGCCTGCGCCCGCCTGCCTCACGTACACTTGGCAGCCTGTCTTTTGTCTTGATTTCTCCGGAGAACTCGCGTGCTGGAACTGCTCATTGCTGGCGGCTGGGTGATGTGGCCAATCCTGCTGTGTTCGGCCTTGGCTGTCGCCATCATCATCGAGCGCTTCTGGAGCCTGCGGCGCTCGAAGGTGCTGCCGCTGGATCTTGGGGATGAAGTGAGGCAGTGGGCTGCCAGCGGTCGACTGGACCCGAAGCATATCGACACCCTGCGCGTGAACTCGCCGCTGGGGGCGCTCCTCGCTGCTGCGATTGAGGTTCGCCAGCGCCCGCGGGATCAGATCAAGGAGCGCGTCGAGGATGTCGGTCGACACCAGCTGCATGGCATGGAACGTTTTCTCAACACGCTTGGCACCATTTCCGGCATCAGTCCCCTGCTTGGCCTGTTGGGCACGGTGTTCGGCATGATCGAGATGTTTCTCGGCATGCTGACCCATGGTGTGGGCGATGCCAACCAGTTGGCCGGCGGCATTGGCGAGGCTCTGATCACCACCGCAGCGGGGCTCTGCGTGGCGATTCCGTCGTTCATGTTCTACCGCTACTTCCGTGGGCGCATTGCGGCCTATGTGGTCGAGATGGAGCAGCAGGTCATCGCACTGCTGGACACGCTGGAGACCGTGCCCCAGCCGGGCACCGCACAGCCTGCTCCCCGGCCACGTCGCCCCGTTCCGGGTACCGCCTGATGGACTTCGGCAGTCGTCGCTCGCTGGAAGATCCCGAGCTCAACCTGACGCCACTGATCGATGTGGTGTTCTGCCTGATCATCTTCTTCGTGGTCACCACCACGTTCGATGATCGCTCCGCGCTGAACATCCAGCTTCCCACCGCCACGCCCTCGGAGGCATTGCCGGTCGGGGAGCCGCTGCAAATGCAGATCGATGCGGAGGGGCGTTACTTCATCGCCGGCAACGAAGTGCTCAGGCGCGATGGCTCGGCCCTGCGCGAGGCCCTGGAACAGATCGCGGGCGATGATCGCGAGCGCAGCGTGATCCTGCGCGCCGATGCCCGCACTCCGCATCAGGCGGTCGTAACCGCCATGGATGCCTTGGGTGCAGTGGGCTTTACCAAGCTCTCGATCGCCACCGTGCCCGAGAGCGAGACTGCGGGCGGCACCGACGGCCGATGAGCGCATCACCCGGGAGCGCCGAGGCAGGTACGCAGCTGTCGGCGGTGCAGTCCTATCGGCGTCTGCTCGGCTATGCGAAGACCTACTGGGGCTTCGGCCTGATCGCTCTGGTTGGTATAGGCCTGGATGCGGCCTCATCGGCAGCCTTCGTGCAGCTCATCGAGCCGATGCTCAACGACCTGTTCGTTGCTCGCGACCCTTGGGCGATCCAGTGGCTGCCGGTGATGCTGATCGGCGTTTTC
This sequence comes from Lysobacterales bacterium, assembly GCA_046318115.1. Taxonomy (GTDB): domain Bacteria; phylum Pseudomonadota; class Gammaproteobacteria; order Xanthomonadales; family Xanthomonadaceae; genus Aquimonas. The sequence continues at coordinate 27,108 of JBKCVA010000182.1, forward strand.
GTGGTGCGCGGCATTGGCACCTATGCCACCGACTACGGGATGGCACGAGTCGGTCGGGGCGTTGTGCGCGACCTGCGGGTGGCGATTTTCGCCCACTACCAGCGGCTTCCGGCGGGCTGGTTCGATCGCGAGCCCTCGGGCCAGATCATCGCGCGCGTGATCTACAGCGCCGAGCAGATGGCACACGCGGTCGCCGAGGCGCTCAAGGTCCTGCTGCTCGATGCGCTGATGGTGATCGCGATGGTTGGTGTCATGCTCTCGAAGAGCGCCAGCCTGACCCTCTATCTTTTCGTGATGGTGCCACTGGCGGGATTGGTCTGGCAGTTCGTGGGCAAGCGCTTCCGCCGAATCAATCGGCAGATCCAGGGCGCGGTCGGCGAGGTGACCGGCATGGTGGAGGAAGCCGTGGACGGCCACCGGGAGGTCCGCGTTTATGGCGGCCAGGCGCACGAGGCGGAGCGCTTCGGCGAAGCCGTGCAGCGCAATTTCCGACTGAACCTGAAGGTGGCGGCGACCAACGCCCTCAGCACTTCGACCGTGCAACTGATCGCCGCCAGCGTGCTGGCGGCGATTGTCTGGCGTGCCACGCGGCCCGACCTGCTCGACACCATGAATCCGGGCAGCTTCATGTCGCTGATCGGCGCCATGATGGTGATGTTGCCTTCGCTCAAGCGGCTGACCTCGGTGCAGTCCATGCTGCAGCGGGGCATCGCGGCCGCGGACGATCTGTTTGCAGTGCTCGACACACCGCCGGAGCAGGATCGCGGCACCCTGCGGATCGAGCGCGCGCGCGGCGAAATCGAGTTCGACGCAGTGCGCCTGGCCTACCCTGGTGCGGCGTCGCCCGCACTTGACGGGGTGAGCCTGCGCTGCGCGCCAGGCACGGTCACTGCCCTGGTCGGGCGGTCCGGGAGTGGCAAGTCGAGCCTGGTCAGCCTGCTGCCGCGCTTCTACGAGCCCAGCGCGGGGGCGGTCAGGCTGGATGGTCAATCGCTGCAGGACTACCGCCTTGAAGACCTGCGTGCGCAGATCGCGCTGGTCAGCCAGCGCGTGGTGCTGTTCACCGGCAGCATCGCCGACAACATCGCCTTCGGCGCCATGCGCCGGGTGAATCGCGCCGAGATCGAGGCCGCGGCAGAGGCCGCCAATGCCATGGAGTTCATCCGGCCGCTGCCGCAGGGCCTGGACAGCCCGGTGGGCGAGGGCGGGGCGCTGCTTTCAGGTGGCCAGCGCCAGCGGATCGCGATTGCGCGCGCCCTGCTGAAGAACGCGCCGATCCTGATTCTCGACGAGGCCACCAGCGCCCTCGATAGCGAAAGCGAGCGGCTGATCCAGGAGGCGCTTGCGCGGCTGATGCGCGACCGTACGACCCTGGTCATCGCGCACAGGCTGGCCACGATCGAACACGCTGACCAGATCGCGGTGCTTGAAGGCGGCCGCGTGCAGGAGGTCGGCCACCACGCCGAGCTGCTCGCCCGAGACGGGCTGTATGCCTCTCTGCATCGCCTGCAGTTCAACGAGTCGGCGCCGGCCGCGTTCGATCCGAGGCCATGACGCTGCGTGCCAGCCTGGAGCGTTGGCTGGTCGGGCGCTGGTACGGTCCGCGCCCGATCCTGCCCTTGCTGCCGCTGTCCTGGCTGTTTGGCTTCCTCGCTGCGCTGCGGCGCTGGCTGTACCGGCGTGGCATCCTGAAAGCGGAGCCACGCCCGGTTCCGGTGCTGGTGGTAGGCAACCTGACCGTGGGGGGCGCGGGCAAGACGCCGACTGTGCTGGCCTTGATCGAAGGCCTGCGCGCTAGGGGCTGGCGACCCGGTGTGATTTCGCGCGGTCACGGTGGTGACTCGCGCGCCGCCATGCTGTTGCCTGAGGTGCCCGACCCGCATCGCTTCGGCGACGAGCCGAGCCTGATCAGAGCTCGCAGTGGCGTGCCGGTTGCTGTGGCTCCTCGGCGCAGCGAGGCGGCCGCGCTGCTGGAGCGCGCCGGCGAGGTCGATCTGCTGGTTGCCGACGATGGCTTGCAGCACTACGCGCTGTCGCGTGACGTCGAGGTGCTTGTGATCGATGGTGAGCGACGCTTCGGCAACTCGGCTTTGCTGCCGGCCGGCCCGCTGCGCGAGCCGCTGGCGCGCGCGCGCAGCTGCGCTGCAAGCATCTGCAATGGCGGCACGCCTCAGCCGGGGGAGTGGTTGATGCGGCTGGAGGCGCTGCCCCTGCGCGCCCTGACAGGGGGGGCGGCCGCGCCACCGATGGCGGGACGCGTGCATGCCGTGGCCGGTATCGCCCATCCAGGGCGCTTCTTCGCCAGTCTTCGGGCCCTCGGTTTCGACCCGATCGAGCATGCTTTCCCTGACCATCATTCCTTTGTGGCTGCGGACCTGGCATTTCCCGACGATCTGCCGGTGCTCATGACCGAAAAGGATGCGGTCAAGTGCAGGAGTTTCGCCTGCGCGCGCTGCTTTTACCTGCCGGTCAGCGCGAGCCTGCCGGAAGCGCTGTTCGACCTGCTGCACGCGCGGCTCAAGTCCGCGCAGGATCTGCGAGGACGCCGATGAGCCCGAGCTGCGATTTCGTGGTCGCGATTCCCGCCCGCTATGCCTCCTCCCGCCTGCCGGGCAAACCGCTGCAGTTGATCGCCGGCGAGCCTATGATCGTTCACGTGCTGCGGCGCGCCCTGGAGGCGGGTGCGAGCGAGGTGGTGGTCGCGACCGACGACGTGCGCATCGCCGAGGCCGTGGCCGGGCGGGGGGCGACCGTCTGCATGACTGCTCCCGAGCTGGCTTCCGGCACCGATCGCCTTGCCGCCGCCGCGCGTGCGCTGGACTGGTCCGAGCAGCGCATCGTGGTCAACCTTCAAGGCGATGAGCCGTTGGCGCCGCCCAGTGCGATCGCCGCGGTTGCGCGGCTGCTCCATGAGAGCAACGCACACATCGCTACCCTGGCGCAGCCGATCGCGGTCAGTGAAGAGTTGTTCAATCCCAACTGCGTCAAGCTGGTGCGCGACGCCGACGGCGGCGCCCTCTTTTTCAGTCGCGCGCCGATTCCCTGGGATCGCGACGGTTTCGCCCATGATCGAGTGCAGCTCTCGGGCTCACATTGGCTGCGTCACATCGGTCTGTACGCTTACCGTGCGGGCAGCCTGCTGCGCTTTGCCGCGATGCCGCCGGGGCGGCTTGAGCAGCTCGAGTGCCTGGAACAGCTGCGCGCGTTGGAGGCGGGCTGGAGAATCGCGGTCGAGCTTTCGCCGCAGCCTTTTCCGGCGGGTGTCGACACCCCTGAAGATCTGGCGCGCGTGGATGCGCTGCTGCGAGGCGTTCGCGCATGAAGAAGGCCCGTGATGGCGCGCGGAGCGTGCTGTTCGTCTGCTTGGGCAACATCTGCCGCTCGCCGATGGCTGAGGGCATTCTGCGCGTTCGTGCGGCCGAAGCTGGACTCGGATTGCACATCGATTCCGCTGGAACAGCGGGCTATCACGCTGGCAACGCTCCGGATCCCCGTGCGATCCGCGTGTCGCGGGCGCGAGGCACGCCGATCGACGGGCAGCGGGCGCGCCAGTTCGATCGGCGCGACTTCGACCGCTTCGACCTCATCCTTGCCGCGGATGCCAGCAACCTGCGAGATCTTCGTGCGCTGCAGCCCCAGACTTCGGGGGCTCGGCTGGCCTTGCTGCTTGAGTGGTCCGGTCTCGGCGAAAATCGCGATGTGCCGGACCCCTATTACGGCCGCGTCGGTGCCTTCGAGCAGGTCCATGCGCTGCTGGATCGTGCGTGCCGACGAATCACGGCGCGCCTTTTGGGCATGGCAGAATGTGAAGCAATCGACGATGCTGGGAGCCGGGGCAGTTCCCCGTGAGTATTCGCCCGCCGGTCCGGGCGGACCGGGCCCGTTGGGCTCGAACATTGAGGAGGCTTTCATGGTGCCTGGCGCGCGCGCCCCTGAGTTCCACATCGCTCTCGAGTGGGTGAACGCGCCGCCGCAGCGCTTGGCCGAACTCAAGGGCCGAGCTGTTCTGCTGTACTTCTTCCATGTCGGTTCGGCGTGGTGCCAGAACGCCCTCGAAGACATGCGGCTGCTGCAGAACCAGTTCTCCGATGGGCTCACGGTGCTTGGGCTGCATTGCCCCAAGTTCGATGCCGAACGTGATCCGAGAATTCTTCTCAAGGCACTGAATAGACTGTTCGTGCGTTTTCCCGTCGCCCAGGACCCGGACTTCATCAGCTGGCAGCACTTCGGCGTCGAGGCTTGGCCGACAGCGGTCCTGATCGATACCGAAGGCCGGATTGTCGAGCGCCTCGTCGGGGAGCCGTTGCGCGAGCGCCTGCAGCCGGTGATCGATCGAGTGCTGCAGGAGGCCGGAGAGAGCGATACGCGGGTCTATGAGGCAGTCAGCTCCGTGTCGCGCCCTGAGCCGCGTCTTCCGTTGGCGTTTCCCAGTGGTCTTGCAGCCAGCGAGCGTCATCTCTACGTCGCGGACACGGGCCATAACCGTGTTCTCGAATGCACGCTGGACGGTCGCATCCTGCGACAGTTCGGATCGGGCAGCGGTGGCTTTATTGACGGCGGCAGTGCCGAGGCCAGTTTTCTGGCGCCTAGGGGGCTCGCGCTCTGGAAGGACGCCCTGTATGTCGCGGATACCGGAAACCATGCGCTCCGCCGCATCAGTCTTCTGGACGGCGACGTCGATACGCTTGCGGGGACGGGGCGCGCCGGCGCGCGGCCGGACGCGGCGCCCGGGGATCCGGCGACCTGCGCGCTGAACGCACCTTGGTCGCTTGCGACCGCCTTCGACAAGCTCTACGTTTCGATGGCGGGCTGGAACCAGATCTGGGAGTACGATCTGGGGCGTCGCAGCCTCGGCCCCTTGGCCGGATCCGGCGCACTGGCACTGGGCGATGGCGAACAAAGGGCAGCGCATTTCGCCCAGCCGGCCGGTCTTGCCCTCGCCCAGAACACGCTTTTCGTGTCGGATTCGGCGTCGTCGGCGATTCGCGGAATCCAGCTCGCGACCGGCAAGGTGCAGACCCTCATGGGGTCCGGCCTGTACGAGTTCGGTGATGTCGATGGACCACTGGGCCAAGCTCGACTGCAGTATCCATTGGCAATCGTGCTTGATCCGCGCGCTCCGCAGCTGTGGATCGCTGACACCTACAACAGCGCCCTGAAGCTGCTTGCGCCGACGACCCGTCAAGTCACAGCGCAGAACATCGGTTACCGTCTGCACCAGCCGACGGCGCTGGCTGTCAATCGCAGCAGCCTTTTCCTTGCCAATACCGATGCGCACGAGATCCTGCGCATCGATTTCGACAGCCAACTGCCGCGTCGTCTGTCGATCGGCGAGTGAGGCACGGTCGGCAGTCATCCGAATGAGTATCGGGTCCGTCACCGGCTTCGACGGCAAGGAGTTCGCCAGCCGCCTGACCCTGGCGCCGGGCGTCTACAGGATGCTTGCCGGCGATGGCAGTGTGCTCTACGTCGGCAAGGCGGCGAGCCTGCGCAAGCGAGTCGCGAGCTACTTCACCCGCAGCCCCCGCGAGCCGCGCTTGCGGGTGATGATCAGCCAGATCGCAAACATCGAAATCACAGTGACTCGAAGCGAGGGCGAGGCCCTGCTGCTCGAGAACCAGCTGATCAAGTCGCTGAAGCCGCGTTACAACATTCTGCTGCGTGACGACAAGAGCTATCCCTACATCCACCTGACCACCGCCGACGAGACCCCGCGCATCCGCTTTCACAGGGGCACGCGCAGCCAGCCGGGTCGCTACTTCGGGCCCTATCCGGGCGTGACTGCGGTGCGCGAGACGCTGGCCCTCATCCATCGCCTGTTCGGACTTCGCAGCTGTGAGGACAGTGTCTTCCGCAACCGCACCCGGCCTTGCCTCCAGTACCAGATCCAGCGCTGCAGCGGGCCCTGCGTCGGCCTGGTCGAGACGGAGGACTATGCCGAGTCGGTGCGGCGCGCCGTTCTGCTGCTGGATGGGCGGAGTGACGATCTTGTCGGTGAACTTGCAGTGGCGATGGACCGTGCGGCGGAGGCGCTGGATTTCGAGCGCGCTGCCAAGCTTCGAGACACGGTGGCGGCGGTCCGCAAGGTGCAGGCGCGGCAGGTGGTCGATGGCGAGCACGCCGAGCTTGACGTGCTGGCCTGCGCGCTTGAGGGCAGTCGCGCCTGTGTGCTTCTGCTCAGTTTTCGCGACGGCCGCAACCTTGGCAGCCGCAGCTTCTTCCCCAAGTTGAACGGAGCCGAGGATGCGGCCGAGGTGCTGGGCGCCTTCCTGACCCAGCACTATCTCGAGCAGAGCCCGCCGAAAGAGATCGTGTTGAGCCACGAGGTCCCCGACCAGGCCCTGATCGAGCGCGTGCTGGGCGAGATTGCCGGCCGCCGTATCGAGCTCAAGCTTCAGGTGCGCACCGATCGCGCCCGCCTGCTGCAGCTGGCCAGACAGAACGCAGAACTGGCCTTGCGCAGCGAGCTGTCCAGTGCGGCCACCCAGCGCACCCGTCTCGACGCGCTGCAGGCTTTGCTGGATCTGGACGAGCCGCCGCAGCGAATCGAGTGCTTCGACATCAGCCATACCCAGGGCGAGGCCACAGTTGCCAGTTGCGTGGTGTTCGATGCGGACGGCCCGGTGCGCGCGCAGTACCGCCGCTACAACATCACCGACATCACGCCGGGCGACGACTACGCGGCCATGCAGCAAGCGCTCACGCGGCGCTTCAGGCGCGCGGTCGAGGACGGTGTGCTCCCCGACCTGCTGCTGATCGACGGCGGCAAGGGCCAGCTGGAGCAGGCGCTGGGCGTCATGTGCGAATTGGATGTGCAGGGCGTGGCGGTGATAGGCGTGGCCAAGGGCGAGGAGCGCAGGGCAGGGCACGAGACCCTGGTGTTCCCCGACGGTCGCCTGCTTCGTCCCGGCCCCGACTCGCCCGGCCTGCACCTGATCCAGCAGGTGCGCGACGAGGCCCACCGTTTCGCAATCACCGGCCACCGCGGGCGCCGCGCAAAGGCCCGCGAACGCAGCAGTCTCGAAGACATCGAGGGCATCGGCGCCAAGCGCCGTTCGGCCCTGCTGCGCCACTTCGGTGGGATGGCTGGCTTGAAGCGCGCCAGTGCCGAGGACATCGCCCGCGTTGAAGGCATCAACGAATCCCTGGCGCGACGCATCTATGCCGCGCTCCACGGGCTGCAATCCAGCGAAAGCTGAGACGCAACCCCAATCTGCGGCAGCGGGCGCGGGGCCCCGCACCACAAGTGGCGCCCGAGCGGGCAGAATTGGCTTTCCGAGCCCAGCCGCGCCCAGCGCGGCGCGCCGCGCCGACGGATGCATGCGTGCCCCTGAACCTGCCCAACCTCCTGACCCTGTTCCGCATCGCGCTGATTCCAGTGCTGGTGCTGGTGTTCTACCTGCCATTCGCGTGGACCAACTTTGCTGCCGCCCTTGTGTTCGCGGTAGGCGCGATCACTGACTGGGCGGACGGCTACATCGCGCGTCGCTACGGCATGTTCTCGGCCTTTGGAGCTTTCCTGGATCCTGTGGCCGACAAGCTGGCGGTGGCGGTCGCTCTGGTCATCATTGTGCAAGCCCATCCCACGGTATTCATGGCTCTGATCGCGGCGGTCATCATCGGGCGTGAGATCACCATTTCTGCACTGCGCGAGTGGATGGCCGAGATCGGACAGCGCGCCACCGTTCGTGTCGCTGTCATCGGCAAGATCAAAACCATCGTGCAGATGGTGGCCTTGGTGATGCTTCTTTACCGGGAGGATCTGCTGGGTCTGCCCGTGTTCCTCATTGGCGAGGTTTTGCTGGCAGCGGCGGCTGTGCTGACGCTCTGGTCCGGCGTGCAGTACTTGCTGGCGGCCTGGCCGGCGATGCGAGGTGACACCGCGGTCGGGAAAAAGTCCACGGACCAGGCTTGACACGTCATCTCCGATCCCTACAATGGCGGGCTCCAGCGCGGGAATAGCTCAGTTGGTAGAGCACGACCTTGCCAAGGTCGGGGTCGCGAGTTCGAGTCTCGTTTCCCGCTCCAGATCCACGAAACCCCGTGGTGACTTCGGTCCTCCGGGGTTTTGTTTTTAGGCGTGACGCCGGGCTGCATCCGTGGTCCCGAAGTTGCGCCGATGTTGGTAGCACCGTCACGGCCTGGTGGCAGAGTGGTCATGCAGCGGCCTGCAAAGCCGTGTACGCCGGTTCGATTCCGACCCAGGCCTCCATTTCTCGGAATGGATTAGAAGCAAAGGTTTCGCGGGAATAGCTCAGTTGGTAGAGCACGACCTTGCCAAGGTCGGGGTCGCGAGTTCGAGTCTCGTTTCCCGCTCCATTGAATGCCCCGGGCGTACGCCCGGGGCTTTTTTTGGTCGACTCTGGGGCGCCGTGGTGCCGCCCGTGCGGAGCGCGTCTTGGCGCGGGGAACAAGTCTCTGCTCAAGCGTTCGGAAAGATCGGCGGTCTGCGAGCGCCGAGATGCACAGGCGTCGGCGCGATGCCGGCGTGGCGCGTCGAGTCCGGCGACTACCCGTCCAGTGAGCGGAAGTCCCGCGAGCGCTTCTGCACCAGCTTCAGCGCCCACGAATCAGGCAACAGCTGCGTGACCACCTTGATCAGGCGGTTCGCGCGACCGCTGACGTGGACGACCTTGCCGGAAGCCAAGGCATCAAGGCCTTCGCGCGCGACCTGTTCCGCGGTCATCCACATCCACTCTGGCATCTTCGAGACCTGCGTCCGTGTACCAGTGATGTCGTGGAATTCCGAGTAGGTAAAGCCGGGACAGAGTGCGCAGACGCGCACGCCGCGCTCGCTGTTTTCGAGCGCGAGTGACTCGGAGAACTTGATCATGAACGCCTTGGAGGCAGCGTAGAGTGTGTGGCCGGCTGAGCCCGGCACGTGCCCGGCCAGCGAGGCCACGTTGAGGATCTCGCCTCGGCCACGCGCCTGCATGGCAGGCAGTAGTCTCCAGGTGAGCTCGCAGACTGCAGTCACCATGACCTGCAGAAAGCGCGCATGCTGTTCCCAGTCCGGTACGTGGAAGGCGCCAGGCAGTCCGTAGCCGGCATTGTTGACTAGGCCCTCCACCTCCAGCCCCCGCTCCCTCAATGCTTCGACAATCCGGCCTGGCGCCGACGGGTCGCCAAGGTCGGCGGTGAGGATTTCCACCGGCACCTGCGGACGCAGGCTTTCCGCCAGCTGCTCGAGACGGTCCTGCCGACGCGCGAGCAGGATGAGCGGCCGTCCGCAGCGCGCATACTCGCGTGCCAAGGCCTCGCCGATGCCCGCGGAGGCGCCGGTGATCAGGGTGTAGAGAACGGTCACGGGTGAGGTATCCGCCTGGATGGGCGCTAGAGCGTAGTGCCACGAGGGCTGCCTGTGGAGCTCCGCGTCAACAATGGAGCAACAAGGCCCTTGCGCGTGCGCGACGCCCTGTGGCTAGAGGGGGGGGCTTCAGTGAAGCGTTCAGGTTACCCGTCGTCGCTGCGGAGCATGCCTGATGCTGGGCTTGAGGCGATCGCCTTTATCCACCGGGCGTGCGACAGAGTGCCGCTGGGCGTATCCTCCGCCGCCTTCAAGTGACCACCTGATCCAAGGAGTCCTCATGCGCAACCCGATCGTTGCTGGCAACTGGAAACTCAATGGCAGTCGCAGCAGCGCGCGCGTCCTGCTGGATGCCATTCTCGCGGGAGGAGTACCAGCAGGCGTGCGGGTCCCTGTTTTCCCGCCGATTGCGTACCTCGCCGAGCTCATCACGGCCTATGAGGGAAGCGCTCTGGAGTTTGGGGCGCAGAACGTGTCCGAGCACGCCAAGGGCGCATACACCGGTGAAGTGTCCGCCGCCATGCTTGCGGACATCGGTGCCCGTTGGACGTTGGTCGGTCACAGCGAGCGTCGTGCGTACCACGGCGAGAGTTCGGAGCTCGTCGCGCTCAAGGCGCGCGCGGCGACGGAGGCAGGATTGACCGCGCTGGTTTGCCTCGGGGAAACGCTGGAGGAACGCCAGTCGCAGGTCACGGAGGCGGCACTTCGCGCGCAATTGCAGCCCGTGCTCGCGCTTGGCTCGGATGTGCTCGCGCGCTGCGTTCTGGCGTATGAGCCCGTCTGGGCGATCGGCACGGGACTGACAGCAAGCCCGCAACAGGCGCAGCAGGCGCATGCATTCCTACGTAGCGAAATCGCCTCGTTCGATGCTAGTATGGCGAACTCGCTGGTCATCCTGTACGGCGGCAGCGTCAAGCCGGACAATGCGGCATCGCTGTTCTCGCAACCGGATGTTGACGGCGGCCTGATTGGCGGCGCCTCTCTGGTTGCTGCTGATTTCCTCGGAATCGCGGCGGCGGCCGCGAGCCGCGGCTAAACTCGATACTCACCGAACTCAATGTCCTCCACTGTCCTCACCCTCGCCAACATCCTTTACGTTCTGGTCTCCGTGGCCATGATCGTGATGATCCTTCTGCAGCGCGGTGCAGGTGCGGCCGCTGGTTCTGGCTTCGGTGCAGGCGCCTCTGCCACGGTTTTCGGCGCGCGCGGTTCGGCCAACTTCCTCTCGAAGTCGACCGCCATCCTCGCTACCTTGTTCTTCATCATCAGCCTCGGCATGGCGATGTACGTGGCACGCGGCGGCCTGCAGGGATCGCCGGGCGATGATCTTGGGGTGATGGGGCGTGTCGAGCCGCCTGCGGTCCAGATCCCTGACGCAGCTGGTGGCGCTGGCTCCGCGATTCCCGCTGCTCAGCCGCAGGCGGAAGCCGCCGAGCCGCCGTCGGTCGATGCGACCGAGGTCAACGCAGCGGGCGCCGAGTCCGTTGAGAAGTCGGAAGAAAAGCAAATTCCCCCGTCGGAGGGTGGGTCGGGCGAGTGATCGCCTGATATAATCCGACTCTGCTGGAAGTGGCGCGTGAGACGTCATCCAGCGTTCCCTTGCCCAGGTGGTGGAATTGGTAGACACACTATCTTGAGGGGGTAGCGGCGCAAGCTGTGCGGGTTCGAGTCCCGCCCTGGGCACCAACATCCTGAAACGGCAGCGGAGCTGCATTCGCGCTCTCCGCTGCGCTGATGCGCCCCATCGCGGCGCGGAGGTGGCGACGCGTGTTGGCTGATTACCTGCCGATTCTGATGTTCCTCGGCGTAGCTGCCGGCATTGGCGTGGTTCTGCTCTTCCTGGGTTGGCTTCTGGGCCCGAAGTCCCCTGACGGTGAGAAAGGGTCTCCCTACGAGTGCGGCTTCGAAGCGTTCGAAGATGCGCGCATGAAGTTCGACGTGCGCTTCTACCTCGTCGCCATTCTCTTCATCATCTTCGATCTTGAGATCGCCTTCCTGTTTCCGTGGGCATTGGTGTTCAAGGACATCGGCGTCACCGCGATCGCCGCCATGGCGGTGTTCCTTGGCATCCTGGTGATCGGCTTCATCTACGAATGGAAGAAGGGAGCGCTGGAATGGGAGTGAGCCAGCTGCTGCACAACCCCGAGCCGATCGGTCGTCTTGACGACATCCTGCGGCCCGAGGGCGAAAACCCGCTGCTCGAGCGCGGCTTCGTCACCACCTCGGTCGACGCGCTGCTGAACTGGGCGCGTACCGGCTCGATGTGGCCAATGACGTTCGGCTTGGCGTGCTGCGCCGTCGAAATGATGCACGCCGGCATGTCGAGGCTTGATCTGGACCGCTACGGTGTGATCTTCCGCCCGTCCCCGCGCCAGTCGGACGTGATGATCGTGGCCGGCACCCTGGTCAACAAAATGGCCCCGGCCTTGCGCAAAGTCTATGACCAGATGCCCAACCCCAAGTGGGTGATTTCCATGGGCAGCTGCGCCAACGGCGGTGGGTACTACCACTACTCCTACTCGGTGGTCCGCGGCTGCGATCGCGTGGTGCCGGTCGATGTTTATGTGCCGGGCTGCCCGCCCACGGCAGAGGCATTGATCTACGGCATTCTGCAACTGCAGAAGAAGATCCGCCGCACCAACACGATCGCGCGCTGAGCAGGCCATGGCAGAAGAAACCTCCACCCTGGCCGAGCGTTTGCGCGCCCGCTTCGACGGCAAACTGCAAAAGCTGCACGTCCAGCGCGATGAGGCAACCATAGAGGTCGCGCCTGACAGCCTGATAGACGTCTGCCGAACCCTGCGTGACGACCCCGAGTTCCGCTTCGAACTTCTGGTGGATGTGTGCGGCGTCGACTATCTGGGCTTCGGTGATGTCGAGTGGGATACCTCGGACGTCTCCGCCGAAGGCTTCTCGCGTGGCGTTGAAGGGTACGGTCCCGGTCGCTTCAACTGGGAGCAGCGCCCAGCCGTTTCCTCGGGCGCTGGTCGCTTTGCCGCGGTGTTCCATCTTCTTTCGATCGTCCACAACCGCCGCCTGCGCGTGCGCTGCTTCGGCGCCGACGACGCTCTGCCGGTGGTGCCCAGCGTGACCGAGCTGTGGCCGGGCGCCAACTGGTTCGAGCGCGAAGCTTTCGATCTTTATGGCATCGTCTTCGAAGGCCACCCTGACCTGCGCCGCATCCTCACGGACTACGGGTTCGTTGGGCATCCGTTTCGCAAGGATTTCCCGCTGATCGGCAACGTGGAAGTGCGCTACGACCCGGAAAAGGGGCGTGTGGTGTACGAGCCGGTCAGCATCGATCCGCGCGTCGGCGTGCCGCGCGTGGTCCGCCACGATTCCCGCTACGAGCAGGCGCAGGCCGAGCGCAGCGCAGGGCAGGGCAAGTAAGCCATGCAGGAAATCCGCAATTACACGATGAACTTCGGCCCGCAGCATCCAGCTGCGCATGGCGTGCTGCGTCTGGTGCTTGAGCTGGACGGCGAGACCGTGGTCCGCGCCGATCCCCATGTGGGCCTGCTGCATCGCGGCACCGAGAAGCTGGCGGAGTCAAAGCCCTTCAACCAGTCGATCGGCTACATGGATCGCCTGGACTACGTCTCGATGATGTGCAACGAGCACGCCTATGTACGTGCCATCGAGAATCTGCTGGGGATCCAGGCTCCGGAACGTGCGCAGTGGATCCGCACCATGTTCGACGAGATCACCCGCATCCTGAACCACCTCATGTGGGTGGGTTCGAATGGTCTGGACCTCGGCGCGATGGCGGTGATCCTGTACGCCTTCCGCGAGCGCGAAGAACTGATGGACTGCTATGAGGCGGTCTCGGGCGCGCGGATGCACGCGGCTTACTACCGTCCGGGTGGCGTGTATCGCGACCTGCCGGAGCGCATGCCGCAGTACAAGGAATCACCCTGGGCCAAGGGTAAAGAGCTGAAGCGTCGCAACGCCTGGCGCGAAGGCTCGATGCTCGACTTCCTCGAGGCGTTCACCGACGACTTCCCCTCGAAGATCGACGAGTACGAAACCCTGCTCACCGACAACCGCATCTGGAAGCAGCGCACCGTCGGCATCGGTGTGGTCAGCCCTGACCATGCCCTTGCTTGGGGCATGAGCGGACCGATGTTGCGCGGCTCCGGCATCGCCTGGGACTTGCGCAAGAAGCAGCCCTACGCCAAGTATGCCGAAGTCGATTTCGACATTCCGGTGGGCGTCAACGGTGACTGCTACGACCGTTATCTCGTGCGCGTCGAGGAGATGCGCCAGAGCAACCGCATCATCAAGCAGTGCATCCAGTGGCTCCGCGCCAACCCGGGCCCGGTCATGCTGAAGAACTTCAAGGTGTCGCCGCCCTCCCGCGAGGAGATGAAGGACGACATGGAAGCCTTGATCCACCACTTCAAGCTGTTCACCGAGGGCTACTGCGTACCGGCCGGCGAGACCTACGCCGCAGTCGAGGCGCCCAAGGGTGAGTTCGGCTGCTATCTGATTTCCGACGGCGCCAACAAGCCGTTTCGCGTCAAGCTGCGTGCCCCCGGTTTCGCCCATCTGTCCTCGATGGACTCGATCGTGCGCGGGCACATGCTGCCGGACGTGGTGGCGATGATCGGCACCTACGACGTCGTGTTTGGAGAGATCGACCGATGAAGGCCAGCGGCAACTTCGAAGCGGTACGCGAGGTCGACCCGCTCGCCGTGCTCAGCGAACACACCCGCCACCACATCGACCACTGGGTCGCCAAGTTCCCGCCGGATCGCAAGCGCTCGGCGCTGATCCAGGGCTTGATGGCGGCGCAGGAGCAGAACGGTGGCTACCTCACCGATGAGCTCGTCACCGCGGTGGCGCGCTATCTCGACCTGCCTTCCGTGTGGGCCTATGAGGTCGCCAGCTTCTACTCGATGTTCGAGCTGAAGCCGGTGGGCCGGAACAACGTGGCGATCTGCACCAACATCAGCTGTTGGTTGAACGGCGCCGAGGATCTCGTCGCACACGTCGAGAAGCGTCTGGGTATCAAGCTGGGCGAAAGCACGCCGGACGGCCGCATCTACCTCAAGCGCGAGGAAGAATGCCTGGCCGCCTGCTGCGGGGCGCCGATGATGGTGGTCAACGGCCACTACCATGAAAAGCTCACCCCGGCATCGATGGATCAGATCCTGGATTCGCTGAAGTAGGGGCCGCCGGCCGCGACGTTTGGAGATCGAACGCCGCGCCGCACCTGCTTTGGCAGGCCTGTCGCCATCCCGCGGCGGGCAGATGAGGAAGAGGCGAGAAGGCAATGGCGTACGGACCTGAACCGCAAGAGCACAGCGTCGTCTACACCACGCTTCATTTCGAGAAGCCGTGGAGCTATGAGAACTACCTGAAGGTGGGTGGTTACCAGGCGCTGCGCCGCGTGCTGACCGAGAAGATCCCGCAGGAGCAGGTGATCGACATGGTCAAGCAGAGCGGCCTGCGCGGCCGCGGCGGCGCCGGGTTCCCGGCTGGTCTCAAGTGGAGCTTCATGCCGCGCAACGCGCCGGGCCAGAAGTACATCCTCTGCAACTCCGATGAGTCCGAGCCCGGCACCTGCAAGGACCGCGACATCCTCCGTTACAACCCGCATGCGGTGATCGAGGGCATGGCAATTGCCTGCTACGCCACCGGCAGCACCGTGGCTTACAACTACCTGCGCGGCGAGTTCCACCACGAGCCCTTCGAGCACTTCGAGGAAGCGCTGAAGGAGGCCTATGCCAACGGCTGGCTGGGCAAGAACGTGCTGGGGGCGGGCGTTGACATCGACATCTATGCCGCCCTCGGCGCGGGTGCTTACATCTGCGGCGAAGAAACCGCGCTGATGGAATCGCTGGAAGGCAAGAAGGGCCAGCCGCGCTTCAAGCCACCGTTCCCGGCGAACTTCGGTCTGTTCGGCCGTCCCACCACGATCAACAACACCGAAACCTATGCTTCGGTGCCGGCGATCCTCCGCAACGGCCCCGACTGGTTCCTGAACCTCGGCAAGCCCAACAACGGTGGACCGAAGGTGTTCTCGGTGTCGGGCCACGTCAACAACCCGGGCAATTTCGAGATCCGCCTCGGCACGCCCTTCAAGGACCTGCTCGCCCTAGCGGGCGGCGTGCGCGGTGGCCGCAAGCTGAAGGCGGTGATCCCCGGCGGTTCGTCGATGCCGGTACTTCCGGCCGACGTGATCATGGACCTGACCATGGACTACGACGCCCTGCAGAAGGCCGGCTCAGGCCTGGGTTCGGGGGCGGTGATCGTGATGGACGAGACCACCTGCATGGTCAAGGCCTGCCGCCGAATCTCGCAGTTCTACTACAAGGAAAGCTGCGGCCAGTGCACGCCCTGTCGCGAGGGCACCGGCTGGATGTATCGCGTGCTCTCGCGCATCGTCGACGGCAAGGGCACGGTCGAAGACATCCACATGCTGAAGGCTGCCGCCGGCCAGATCGAAGGCCACACCATCTGCGCTTTCGGCGAAGCCGCTGCCTGGCCGGTGCAGGGCTTCCTGCGCCACTACTGGCATGAGTTCGAGTACTACGTGACCCACGGCCGTTCGATGGTCGAGTCCCAGCTTGGAGCCGCCGCATGAGCGCCGCGCCGTCTGCGCCCAACGTGGCGCCTGACCAGGTCAACATCGAGATCGATGGCACCGCGATGGCGGTGCCCAAGGGCTCGATGATCATCGAGGCTGCCGACAAGGCCGGCATCCCGATCCCGCGCTTCTGCTACCACAAGAAGCTGCCGATCGCGGCCAACTGCCGCATGTGCCTGGTCGACGTCGAGAAGATGCCCAAGCCCGCGCCGGCCTGCGCCACGCCGGTGATGGAGGGCATGAAGATCTACACGCAGTCCAAGCGTGCGCTGGATTCGCAGCGCAACGTCATGGAGTTCCTGCTGATCAACCATCCGCTGGACTGCCCGATCTGCGACCAGGGTGGCGAGTGCGAGCTGCAGGACGTGGCGATGGGCTACGGTCGCTCGGTCAGCCGTTTCGTCGAGCGCAAGCGCGTGGTGCCGGATGAGAACGTCGGTCCTCTGGTCGCGACCGACATGACCCGCTGCATCCACTGCACCCGCTGCGTGCGTTTCGTCGGCGAGATCGCCGGCACCTACGAGCTGGGCGGCATGGGCCGCGGCGATCGCCTCGAGATCGGCACCTACATCGGCAAGAACATCGACAGCGAGCTGTCCGGCAATATCATCGATGTCTGCCCGGTGGGCGCGCTGACCAACAAGCCCTTCCGCTACCGCGCCCGCGCCTGGGAACTGGCTGCGCGCGAGTCGATCGGCTACCACGATGCGCTGGGTTCGAACCTCTACTTGCACGTGCGCCGTGGCGAAGTCATGCGCGTGGTGCCGCGCGACAACGACTCGATCAACGAGAGCTGGCTGTCGGACCGCGACCGCTACAGCCACACTGGCCTGATCGCCGCCGATCGCGCCACCACCGCCCTGTTCCGCGAGGGTGCGAACTGGAAGGAAGTCAGCCTGGAGCAGGGCATCGCCCGCGCCGCTGAGCTGCTGCGCGCCGCCAACGGCGAGCAGACCGGCCTGCTGGTGCATCCCTCGACCTCGCAGGAAGAGGGCGCCTTGCTGGCGCGCCTCGCTACCGGGCTCGGCTGCAAGAACATCGACCATCGCCTCGGCACCCTCGATTTCGCCGGCGCGCCCGTCGCCATGGCCTTCGAGCTGCCGCTGTCGGAAGTCGAGCAGGCGCGCGCCGTGCTGCTGGTCGGCTGCAATCCGCGTCTTGAGGCGCCGATCCTCGGCCATCGAATCCGCAAGGCCTGGAAGGGCGGCGCGAAGATCAGCGCGATCAACCCGGTCGACTTCGATTTCAACTTCGACCTGAGCCACAAGGCCATCGTCGCCCCGCAGGCAATGATCGAGTCGCTGGCGGCGGTGCTCGCCGCGACGGGTGCCGCCACCGATGGCCTGCCTGCCGAACTCGCGGCGCTGGTCTCGGGCGCTCAGGTCGAGGACGGTCACCGCACGGTCGCCGAACAGCTGAAGTCGGCCAGCGTCGGCCTCATCCAGCTCGGAGAGAGCGCGGTTGGCCATGCCAACGCCTCCTGGCTTCGTGCCTTGGCGTCCGCGCTGTCGCGCGCCACCGGTGCGCACCTGAACGTTCTGGAGCATGGCGCGAATGCGCTGGGCCTTGCGCGCGCAGGCGTACTGCCCAAGGACCTTGACGCCCGCGCCATGCTGGCCCAGCCGCGCAGCACCTACGTGCTCTACGGCATCGAGCCCGAGTTCGACTTCGTCGACAACACGCTGGCCCTGCAGGCGCTGTCGCAGGCCAAGCAGGTCGTGGCTTTCAGCGCGTTCGTCACTGAGACGCTCAAGCGCTGCGCCAACGTGATCCTGCCGATCGCCCTGCTGCCCGAAATCGAGGCCAGCCTGGTCAACGCCCAGGGTCAGACGCAGCTCGTCAGCGCCGGCGCCAAGGCGCCAGGCGAGGCGCGTGCAGGCTGGCGTCTGCTGCGTGCACTGGGCGAGGTGATGAAGCTGGATGGCTTCGACTTCATCGACATCCACGGTCTGCGCGCCGGCATCACGCTGTCCGAGCCGAAGAGCGGGCCAGCGCTGTCCAAACGGGAAGCGGTCGAAGGCCTGCAGCGTATTGCCACCACGCCGATCTACCGTGCCGATGCGGTGCTGCGTCGCGCCGAGCCGCTGAACGCCCACAGCCTGACCCGCGGTCCGCGCGTGTTGCTGAATGCGGCGGATGCGTTGGCGGCGGGTCTGTCGAACGGCGCGATGGCGAAGGTCGGCGACGACCGCGGTCAGGCCACCCTGCAGGTTGAGGTCAGTGCCCGTGTGCCCCGCGGCGCGATCTGGATCGAAACCGGCTACGGCGCGACTGCGCCGCTGGCGCCCGCGGGCGCGCTCACCGTGGCGAAGGTGTAAGGCCCCATGCTGTCGCTCATCGAACCCATTCGCGAGTTCTTCCTCAGCTTCGGCGACATCGGGCTGCTGGTCTGGACCCTGATCAAGATCCTCTGCATCACGGTTCCGCTGATCCTCGGTGTCGCCTACTTCACCCTGTTCGAGCGCAAGGTGATCGGCTGGATGCATGTGCGCCAGGGGCCGGTCTATGTCGGCCGCGTCTTCGGCATCGGCTTCATCCAGCCCTTTGCTGACGTGTTCAAGCTGCTGTTCAAGGAAGTGGTGCTGCCCAGCAACGCCAACCTGTTCCTGTTCCGTCTCGCGCCGGTGCTGGCACTGGCGCCGGCCTTCGCCGCCTGGGCGGTGGTGCCCTTCGAGGACGGCATGGTGCTGGCCGACATCAACGCCGGCCTGCTGATGCTGCTGGCGATGACTTCGATGGGCGTGTACGGGGTGATCATTGCCGGCTGGGCCTCGAATTCGAAGTACGCCTTCCTCGGCGCGATGCGTTCGGCAGCGCAGGTGGTCAGCTACGAAATCGCCATGGGCTTTGCGCTCGTCGGCGTGCTGGTGGCCTCGGGCAGCCTCAACCTGAGCGCGATCGTCAACGCGCAGGGCGGTGACGCCGGCTTCTTCGAATGGTTCTGGCTCCCGCTGCTGCCCTTGTTCGTCATCTATTTCATCTCGGGCGTGGCCGAGACCAACCGCGCGCCCTTCGACGTCGCTGAAGGTGAGTCGGAGATCGTCGCCGGCTTCCACGTCGAGTACGCGGGTTCGGCCTTCTCGGTGTTCTTCCTCGCCGAGTACGCCAACATGATCCTGATCAGCTTCCTGGCGGCCCTGCTGTTCCTGGGCGGCTGGCTGTCGCCCTTCCAGGGCTGGACCGATTCTTGGCTGGGTCAGCCGAGCGTGATCTGGCTGCTCGCCAAGGCCGTGCTGTTCGCCTTCTTCTACGTGTGGTTCCGCGCCAGCTTCCCGCGCTACCGCTACGACCAGATCATGCGTCTGGGCTGGAAGGTGTTCATCCCCATCACCATCGTCTGGATCCTCGTCGCCGCTTGGGCGGTGCACGCGGGCTGGTTCACGGCCAACGCCTGAGGATGACCGAATGAACCGCGTCGTCTCCTACTTCAAGAGTCTCCTGCTCATCGAACTGCTGCAGGGCATGTGGCTGACGCTGAAGTACTTCTTCAAGCCGAAGTACACGCTGGCCTATCCCTTCGAGAAGATCCCGCAGTCGCCGCGCTTCCGCGGCCTCCACGCGCTGCGCCGCTATCCCAACGGCGAAGAGCGCTGCATCGCCTGCAAGCTGTGCGAGGCGGTGTGCCCGGCGCTGGCGATCACCATCGACTCGGAACCGCGCGAGGACGGTAGCCGCCGCACCACGCGCTACGACATCGACCTGTTCAAGTGCATCTTCTGCGGCTTCTGCGAGGAGAGCTGCCCGGTCGACTCGATCGTGGAAACCCACATCCACGAATACCACTTCGAGAAGCGCGGCGAGAACATCGTCACCAAGCCGCAGCTGCTGGCCATCGGCGACCGCCTGGAGGCGGAGATCGCCGAACGCCGTGCGCTTGACTCGGCCTACCGCTGATCCAGGCCTGCGCCTGAACGACCTGGAGCCCCCGGCATGAGCTATCCCCTGATCGCCTTCTACCTGTTCGCCGGCGTCGCCGTCCTGTCGGCGCTGTCGGTGGTGTCCGTGCGCAACCCCGTGCACGCGGTGCTGTTCCTGATCCTCACCTTTTTCTCCAGCGCCTGCCTGTGGATTCTGGCTGACGCCGAGTTTCTCGGAATCGCGCTGGTGCTGGTCTACGTCGGCGCGGTGATGGTGCTGTTCCTTTTCGTGGTGATGATGCTCGACATCAAGTTCGCGCCGCTGCGCGAGGGCTTCGCGCGCTACCTTCCGGTCGGCATTGTCGTCGGCATCGTGATGGCGCTGGAGATGATCGCGCTGATCGGCTTGGCCCGCTTCGGCGAGGCCCTGCCAGCGACCGATCCGGCGACTGCCGCTGGCATGTCGAACACCGAGTGGCTGGGTCGAGCCCTGTTCACTGAGTACCTGTATCCGTTCGAGTTGGCGGCGGTGATCCTCACCGTGGCCATCGTCGCTGCCATCGCGATCACCCTGCGTCGGCGAATCAACGTCAAGGCCCAGGACCCGGGCCGCCAGGTGATGGTGCGCCGCGAAGATCGCATCCGCCTCGTCAAGATGAAGGCCGAAACCCCGGAGGCCCGCCAGTGATCACGCTCGGCCATTATCTCGCTGTGGGCGCCGTGCTGTTCTGCATCGGCGTCGGAGGCATCTTCATCAACCGCAAGAACATGATCGTGCTGCTGATGAGCATCGAGCTCATCCTGCTGGCGGTGAACATGAACTTCATCGGCTTCTCGCGCCACTTGGGCAGCGTCGACGGCCAGCTGTTCGTGTTCTTCATCCTGACCGTGGCGGCTGCGGAGGCTGCGATCGGTCTGGCGATCCTGGTGGCGCTGTTCCGCGCGCGGTCGACGATCAATGTCGGCGAACTTGACTCGATGAAAGGGTGAGGCCCGCGCGAGCCACTGGCTCGCGCAGGCCGAACCCCCGCGCAGGATGCGCGGGCCGGGGGTCGGAACCCCTCGGCTGGGCCCCACGGATGGCAGCGACACGCACGATTCAAGGCGCGCTCGGTTCGGCCGCGCGCGAAGCAAGAGGGGGCGCTCCCGGGCGCTCGCTTGCGATGGTTTCGGTAGCAAACAAGCCGCGCCGCGCCTCCGCACCACTGCGCTGGCTGCAGCCCAAGGCCGCAGGGCATCCGCAGTGCCGCACGCATAGCAATGGAAACGAGCCGTGATATCTGAAAACGTACTCCTGCTGATCGCGCTCGCGCCCCTCTTCGGCGCCGTCGTTGCTGGCCTCTTTGGCAAGCAGATCGGCCGTGCCGGCGCGCACTGGGTGACCATCCTCGGCGTCGCTGTGTCCTGCGCGCTGTCAGTGCAGGTGCTCTACCAGCTGGTCTGGGGCGGGGCGCCAGTCTTCAACGAGAACATCTACACCTGGTTCGAGATCGGCGAATATTCGGCGCATGTCGGCTTTCTCGTCGACCGCCTCACCGCGATGATGATGGTGGTGGTCACCTTCGTGTCCCTGCTGGTGCATGTCTACACCATCGGCTACATGGAAGAAGACCCGGGCTACCAGCGCTTCTTCGCCTACATCAGCCTGTTCACCTTCTCGATGCTCATGCTGGTCATGAGCAACAACTTCCTGCAGCTGTTCTTCGGCTGGGAAGCGGTGGGTCTGGTGTCTTACCTGCTGATCGGCTTCTGGTACAAGAAACCTTCGGCGGTGTTCGCCAACATGAAGGCGTTTCTGGTCAACCGCGTCGGTGACTTCGGCTTCCTGTTGGGCATCGCCGGCGTGCTGTACTGGCTGGGCACGCTCGACTACCAGACCGCCTTCGACAACGCGCCGCAGCTGGCTGGCTTGACCGTCGAGATCTGGCCGGGTGCGCAGTGGGCGGTGCCGACCTTCATCTGCATCTGTCTGTTCATCGGTGCCATGGGCAAGTCGGCGCAGGTGCCGCTGCACGTCTGGCTGCCGGATTCGATGGAAGGCCCGACGCCGATCTCGGCCCTGATCCATGCCGCGACCATGGTCACCGCCGGCATCTTCATGGTGGCGCGCATGTCGCCGCTGTTCGAGATGAGCGAGACCGCTCTCGCCTTCGTGCTGTTCATCGGCGCCACCACGGCGCTTTTCACCGGCCTGATCGGCGTGGTGCAGAACGACATCAAGCGCGTGGTGGCCTACTCGACACTGTCCCAATTGGGCTACATGACCGTGGCCCTGGGTGTGTCCGCCTATGCCGGCGCGGTGTTCCACCTGATGACCCACGCGTTCTTCAAGGCCCTGCTGTTCCTGGCCGCGGGCTCGGTGATCATTGGCATGCACCACGAGCAGGACATGCGCCGCATGGGTGGCCTGCGCAAGTACATGCCGATCACCTGGATCACCAGCCTGATCGGCACCCTGGCACTTGTTGGCACGCCCTTCCTGTCCGGCTACTACTCGAAGGACACCATCATCGAAGCCGCCGGCGTCGCCGCGGGGCAGGGCGGTTGGGTCCAGCACTACGCCTACTTGGCAGTGATGCTGGGCGTGTTCATCACCAGCTTCTACAGCTTCCGCCTGCTGTACCTGACCTTCCACGGCCCAGAGCGCTTCCGCGACGCGCATGCGCACGACGCCCATCACCACGATGCGCATCATGACGACCATGGTCATGGCCACGGCCCGCACGAGCCGCACGAGTCGCCCTGGGTGGTGACCCTGCCGCTGATCCTGCTGGCGATACCCTCGATCGCGATCGGTTTCTTCACGGTCGGGCCGATGGTGTTTGGCGATTACTTCGCCGGTGCGATCACGGTGCTGCCCGAGCACGACAGCCTGGCTGGTGTCGCCGCCAAGCTGTGGCACGACGCCCACGGTTGGGTCTCGGCTGCGGTCGGCTTCGGCCTGCACTTCTACGCCTCGCCGGCCTTCTGGCTGGCCTTCGGCGGTTTCGCCGCGGCCACCTACCTCTACCTGTTCAATCCGGACCTGGCGGCGCGCATGCGCAAGAGCTTCGCCCTGCCGGTGCGGGTGCTGGAGAACAAGTACGGCTTCGACGACTTCAACCAGGCGGTGTTCGCAGGCGGCAGCCTGAAGCTGGGACGTCTGTTCTGGAAGGCCGGCGACACGGCGGTCATCGATGGCGTGGCGGTGAACGGTTCGGCTGCGCTGGTGGATCGCATCGCTGCGGTGGTGCGCAACGTCCAGTCCGGCCTGATGTACCACTACGCCTTCGCCATGATTCTGGGCCTGATCGCGCTGCTCGGCGCGCTGATCTGGTCACTGCGCGTGTAACGCGCGGCATACGGACTACAAGGAAAAAACGCCGATGCCCTCGACCCTTCCCCTGCTCAGCCTGCTGATCTGGTTGCCCATCCTGGGCGGCTTCGCAGCGCTTGCCTTTGGCTCTGAACGCGCCAATCAGGTGCGCTGGTTCGCCCTGCTGGTCACGCTCGCCACCTTCGTCCTCAGCATCCCGCTGTACACCGGCTTTGACGCCAACTCGGCGGCCATGCAGTTCGTCGAGAAGCACGTCTGGATCGAGGCCTTCAAGATCCACTATCACCTGGGCGTCGATGGCATCGCCCTGGCCCTGGTTCTGCTCACGACCTTCACGAGCGTACTGGTGCTGATCGGCGCCTGGACCTCGGTGGACGAACGCGTGCACCAGTACATGGCCGCCTTCATGATCCTGGAAGGCCTGATGATCGGCGTGTTCTGCGCGCTGGACGCCGTGCTGTTCTACGTCTTCTTCGAAGGCATGCTGATCCCGATGTTCATCATCATTGGCGTCTGGGGCGGCTACCGCCGCATCTACGCCTCGATGAAGTTTTTCCTGTACACGTTCCTGGGCTCGATCTTCATGCTGGTCGGCCTGGTCTACCTGTATCTGAAGGGCGGCAGCTTCGCGCTGGCCGACCTGTACGCGCTGCCGCTGACCGCCACCGAGCAGATGTGGCTCTTCTTCGCGTTCTTCGCGGCCTTTGCGGTGAAGATCCCGATGTTCCCGGTGCACACCTGGCTGCCTGACGCCCACGTTGAGGCGCCGACCGCGGGCTCGGTGGTACTGGCCGCGATCATGCTGAAGATCGGTGGCTATGGCTTCCTGCGCTTCACCCTGCCGATCGTGCCGGACGCCGGCCACGAATACGCCTGGCTGATGATCACCCTGAGCCTGATCGCCGTGGTCTACGTCGGTCTCGTGGCGCTGGTGCAGGAAGACATGAAGAAGCTGATCGCCTATTCCTCGATCAGCCACATGGGCTTCGTCACTCTGGGCATCTTCATCGCCTTCGCGCTGGTGCGCGGCGGCCGCACTGACGGCGCCGAGCTCGGCCTACAGGGCGCGATGGTGCAGATGATCAGCCACGGCTTCATCTCAGGTGCGATGTTCAGCTGCGTGGGGGTGGTCTACGACCGCATGCACACCCGCATGATCAAGGACTACGGCGGTGTGGCCAACGTTATGCCCATGTTCGCTGCGTTTTTCGTGTTGTTCGCCATGGCCAACAGTGGTCTGCCGGGCACCTCCGGCTTCGTCGGCGAGTTCATGGTGATCCTGGCAGCGTTCCAGCAGAGCCCGTGGATCGCTGCGGTCGCCGCGCTCACCCTGATCATCGGTGCGGCCTACACCCTATGGATGGTCAAGCGCGTCATGTACGGCGAAGTGGCGAATGCCAATGTCGCCGCGCTCAAGGATCTGCGCGGGCATGAATTTCTGGTGCTGGCTCTGTTCGCTGCCGCTGTCCTGTACTTCGGCATCCATCCCAAGCCGTTGACCGACCTGATGGACGCCTCCATCGCCCAACTCGCGGCCCAGCTTGCCGCCAGCAAGCTGTAAGCGAGGACGACGACCATGATCACTGCCTCCGACTTCATTCCGCTCACCCCCGAGCTGTTTCTGCTGGGCGCCGCCTGTGTGCTGCTCCTGGTGGATCTCTTCATCAGCGATGCGCGCCGTGGCCTGACCCACTTCCTCGGCCTGCTGACCCTGCTCGCCACCGCTGCGCTGGTGCTGCGCGACGGCATCGCGGGTGAGGCGGTCACCGCCTTCGGCGGCATGTTCATCCGCGACGGCGTGGCCGACGTCCTGAAGGTGTTCATGCTGATCGTGACCGGCGCGGCCTTCGTCTACGCCAAGCCCTACCTGCAGGACCGTGGACTGTTCAAGGGTGAGTTCTACGTGCTCTGCCTGTTCGCCGTGCTCGGCATGATGGTGCTGGTCTCGGCTGGCAATCTGCTCAGCCTGTACATGGGCCTGGAACTGCTGGCGCTGTCGTCCTACGCACTGGTCGCCATCGACCGCGACAACAAGCTGGCCACCGAAGCGGCGATGAAGTACTTCGTGCTCGGTTCATTGGCCTCGGGCATGCTGCTCTACGGCATGTCGATGGTCTACGGTGCCACCGGCAGCCTCGACATCGCCACCATCCAGGCGGCGCTGAGCAGCGTCGGCGACAACCGCGGAATCCTCCTGCTGGGCGTGGTCTTCCTGGTGGTGGGTATCGCCTTCAAGTTCGGTGCGGCGCCCTTCCACATGTGGCTGCCCGATGTCTACCAGGGCGCGCCCACTGCAGTCACCGCCTTCATCGGCTCGGCGCCCAAGCTGGCTGCGTTCGGCATGGCCTACCGGCTGCTCGAAGGTGCGGTCGGTGACGTCAGCGAGTGGCGCCACATGTTGGCTTGGCTGGCGGTGCTGTCGCTGGCGGTGGGTAACGTGGTGGCGATCGCGCAGACCAACCTGAAGCGCATGCTGGCCTACTCGACCATCTCCCACGTCGGCTTCCTGTTCCTTGGTCTCGCGGCCGGTACCGAACAGGGTTACGCCGCGGCGATGTTCTATGCCATCTGCTACGCGATCATGTCGGTCGGCGCCTTCGCCTCGATCATGCTGCTGGCGCGCAAGGGTTTCGAGGCCGAAGAGATCAGCGACTTCCGTGGCCTGAACCAGCGCCATCCCTGGTTCGCCTTCCTGATTCTGCTGCTGATGGGCTCGCTGGCCGGTTTCCCGCCGCTGTTCGGCTTCTGGGCCAAACTGACGGTGCTCGAAGCCGCCGTCGGCGCCGACATGCTTTGGCTGGCCTTGGTCGCTGTGGTGTTCGCGGTGATTGGCGCTTTCTACTACCTGCGCGTCATTCGCACCATGTACTTCGACGCCCCGGAAGACGGGGTCAACCATCCGCTGAACCCCGACCCACAGTTGCGCTGGCTGCTGACGGTGAACGGCTTGGCGATGCTTGTGCTGGGCATCTTCTGGAGTCCGATCATGCAGTGGTGCTTGGCCGCCACCGGCGCGTGATGTCGCTGTAGTCGGGCTCTGTCTCTTCTGAACAGCGGCGGACGCAAAAAAGGGCGCTCCGAGGAGCGCCCTTTCCGTATGCGATGAATCCCCGAGATCGTCGTCCGCGCGTTCTCAGTAGGCGCTCTCGTGTACGGCCTGCACCGCGCGGCCCGATGGGTCGACGATGTTCTTGAGGCTGGCGTCCCACTCCAGCGCCGCGGCCGTTGAGCAGGCCACCGACGGTCCCCCGGGTACGCACTCCGCCGCCCAGGCCTGCGGGTAGTGGCGCTCGAAGATTTCGCGGTAGAAGTAGGCTTCCTTGCTGACCGGCGTGTTGTAGGGGAAGCGGAACTTGGCGCTCTCCATCTGCGCGTCGCTGATCAGGGCAGCGGCATGCGCCTTCAGCGAGTCGATCCAGCTGTAGCCCACGCCATCCGAGAACTGCTCTTTTTGCCGCCACAGGATCTTGTCTGGCAGGTAGCCTGCGAAGGCTTCGCGCAAGAACTGCTTCTCGATGCGGCCGCGCTGCTTGCCTGAGAGCTTGACCTCCGGGTTGAGCGACATCGCCACGTCGATGAAGCCGCGGTCGAGGAAGGGCACGCGTGCCTCCACGCCCCAGGCCGACATCGACTTGTTGGCGCGCAGGCAGTCGAACAGATGCAGGGCATCGAGCTTGCGTACGGTTTCCTCGTGCAGGGACTTCGCATCCGGGGCCTTGTGGAAGTACAGGTAGCCGCCGAACAGCTCGTCCGAACCTTCGCCGGAAAGCACCATCTTGATGCCCATCGCGCGGATGCGTCGCGCCATCAAGTACATGGGCGTCGAGGCGCGGATGGTCGTCACGTCGTAGGTTTCGAGGTGGTAAATGACATCTGACAGCGCGTCGATGCCTTCCTGCACGGTGAAGTGAAATTCATGGTGCACCGTGCCGATGTGCGCGGCGACCTCGCGCGCAGCCTTGAGATCCGGTGACTCCTTCAAGCCCACCGCGAAGCTGTGCAGCTGCGGCCACCAGGCCTCGGTCTTTTCGTCCTCCTCGACGCGACGCGCGGCGTACTTCTTGGCGATCGCCGCCACCAGCGAGGAGTCCAGGCCGCCCGAGAGCAGCACGCCGTAGGGCACATCGCTCATCATGTGCGACTTCACCGCGGCCTCGAAGGCCGCGCGCAGGGCGGCGCGATCGGTGGGGCCGTCCTTCACTGCGTCGTACTCGCGCCAGCCCGGGTGGTAGTAGCGGGTCGGCTCGGCATCGCCCTTCGCCCAGTAGTGGCCGGGCGGGAACTCGCGGGCGTCCTTGCTGACCGGAGCGAGTGCCTTGAGCTCGGAGGCGAAGTACAGATTGCCGTGAGTGTCGTGGCCGTAGTACAGCGGAATGATGCCGATCGGATCGCGCGCCACCAGCCAGTGGTTCTTCGCGTCGTCCCACAGCACGAAGGCGAACATGCCCTCCAGCTGATTCAGGAAGTCGTGGCCGAACTTGCGATACAGGGGCAGGATTACCTCGCAGTCGGAGTGGGTCTGGAAGGCGTAGTCCGACTCCAGTGCCGAGCGCAGCTGGCGGTGGTTGTAGATCTCGCCGTTGACCGCCAGCGCCTGCGTGCCCTCGGGCGAGAGCAGCGGCTGCGCGCCTGAATCGACCCCAACAATGGCGAGACGCTCGTGGACCAGGATCGCGCGCTCATTCGCGAAAACGCCCGACCAGTCCGGGCCGCGGTGGCGCATGCGGCGTGACAGGTCCAGCGCCTGCGTGCGCAGGGCGACCGGATCAGAGCGTAGATCGAGAATGCCGAGAATCGAACACATGGATTTGGAGCCGCCGTCAGCGAGGAGTGAAGGCCCGATTCTATGCCAGGCCCTGACGGTGGTTTCGCAGCGCAGCAGGCTTCGCGACGCTTCGGACTTCACTCCACCGAGCGCGAGGAAGGCTCGCTGGCAGCGGCGCTTGCGCTGCGCCGCGCGAGCTGGCGGGTGAAGCCGGGGCCGAAACTCTCGACGGCGCGCCGGAACAGCGCAAAGGTCTCAGTGCTGGCCTCCAGACCATCGGGGCCGGCGTCCGCCCACCAGAATCCGACTGCTCGTCCTTGCACGGCGATGGTGGCAAGCAGCATGCCGGTGTGCGGTGGCCAGTCGGCCAATGCCGCCGGGAGTCTGCTGCCGACGCCTGCGCGCTGTGCCTCGGCGACACGGAAGGCCACGCCCGGCTGCGCGAGCAGCAGCTTAACCAGACCCGGTTCCCCGAGCGGCAGGCGCAGATCGCGCCCCGCCTGACCTCGCGGAAACCCATAGCTGAAGAAGCAGGCAAGGGCCGACTGGTCGGTTTCACGCAGGAACAGTGCGCAGCGCCCCAGGCCGAGCTGGGCGAACAAGCGCACGACGTCGGTCAGCAGACTGCGCAGGTCAGGATGACCCGACGTGCAGCGCTGGGCGAAGCTCGCGATCGCCTTATCGCAAGCGGGCACCGCCGCTGCGGCAGGTGTGGCGATCGCCGCCACAGGGATGGCGAACTGGGCCGTGGGCGGGATCGGTGGCCGGCGAGGCAATGCGCGCGGCTCTCGTGGCGGCCGCAGCAACCCGGCTGCCGGTGCAGGCGCATCGTCGCCGAACATTGCTTCGTGGCTGGCGAACAGGGCCTGCCGATGTACCCCGCGCAGGATCTCCTCCGCGGGCTTTCCCGTCGCGGCGGCTGCGGCAAGGACCAAAGCGCGTGTCCTCTGGCTATGCCAGTCGATGCCGACCTCCAGCGCCAGCGCCTGCGCGAGTCCGCACAACAGGCCGCGTTCGCGAAGGGCGATCTTCAGTCTCTGGGACAGCTCAGGAGCCTCGAGCGACCCACGCAACTGCCGTGCCGCCTGTGCGAGAAGCGTTGGCGGCCAGGCGCAGCGCTTCAAGCTTGCGGCGCAGGGCAAGCCGAGGTCCTCGAGATGCCAGACGTTGAGCGTGTCGAGGTCGGCGCCGAGCAGCTCGCGCTCGACGCGGCTTCGACGTTCACCGACCTGCACCCTGCGTTCGATCTCGATGGCCGGGGCCGGCACTGCTAGCGGCAGCTTCCATCGTGCCACGCCCAGCAGGGTCAGCATCGAAAGCCGGGCATCCTCGTCGGAAGCGAGTGCCGCGCGTAACCAGTGGGCGAGGAACAACCAGCCAAGACGGCTGGTCGCCATCGCCTGCAGACTCAGTCGGTGCCCGGGACTTTCGCGGTCGTAGCGCAGGCGGGGCAGGTCGCGCAGCAGGCGCTGCACGCCGCCGCTGCCGAGGTGGTGGATACACTGCTGCAGCCCGCGCAGTTCGTCATCGGCCGAGGTCTTGGCGTTGGCAGCCTGCAGGATCGAAAGCGCGAGGCTGGGCTCGCGCTCGGCCAGCGCCTGCAGGCGACCCAGCTCTACCGTGTCGCCTCGGGCCAGCCGGTGTTCGGTCTCGGCGGCAACGCAGGGTAGGGCTGTCTGCTTGAGCTGCTGCAGCAGCGGCAGGACTTGAGACGGGCGTGCAAGAACGTTTGGCATCGATTTCGGCGCAGGACTGGAAGGAGGCGGCGTGGGTGCGGAAGCCGCGTTCAGAACTGGCCGGAGTCTTGCAGTTTCCGTGCCCGCGCGGATCTCGCACCGCGGGGTGTGCCGGGATTGAAGTGCCAAGCCACATGCTCTCAGTGCATGCGTCCATTCCTTGTTGCCCTCGGCAAGGCTGCTTGTTCAGCCTGGCCCCGAGGCCAGGAAGCATTGGATCTCGGCTGCGGTGCGCTCGGTTTCGGCGATGTGCAGATGGTGGCCGCCGGGTAGGCGCGCGTACTGCACTTGCGGTACGCAGTCGAGCCGGGCGTGAACCTGCAGCTTGGGCAGTCGCGGATCGGGCACGTCCGCCGCGAGTACCAGTACAGGCACGGAAAGCGCTCGCAGCAGCTGCTGCACCTGTGCTTCGCTCATGGGCAGAGCTGACGGCAGCTGAAGGCGCGGATCCGCCGCCCAGATCCAGCCGTCCGCGACTTTCGCCAGGCCGCGTTCGACAAGAGGCGCGATGGACTCCGCGCTAAGCCCGTTGAGTTCGCCGCGTTGCACGCAGGCGTCTTCAATTCGCGCAAACAGGCGCCGCCGGGGCTGCGGCTCGCGTCGGGCCGACAAGGCACGTCGCAGGCGGGCCGCGGAATCGGCCTCATCCAGGCTCAGCGGGCCCAAGGCGTCGATGCAGATCAAGCGGTCCACGCGATCGGGTGCTGCGACCGCGAACAGGCAGGCGATCGCAGCCCCCATCGAGTGACCGAGTAGCGTGCACGAAGGCCATCCAAGCGCGTCGAGGACCTCCAGCAGTTCGGGCAGATGATCAACCAGCGCATAGCTGCCGGCGGGCGGACGCCAGTCGGAGCGCCCGTGTCCCGCCAGATCGAGCGCGAGCACTTCGAGCTCGGGCAGGGCATTGGCAAGAGCGGTGAAGCTCGCGGCATTGTCGAGCCAGCCGTGCAGAGCGAGCACGCGCGGTGCGCCCTCGACCGCGGCCGGGAAGTGCAGGGCAGCCAGGGTGCCGGTGGCCAGCGGGAACCTGCGTTCCGCGCATTGGCGCGAAGAGCCCGCAACCATTGCAGATGCAGGTCCGGGTTCGCCCTCAGCCACGCTGGAACTGCTCGAAGCGCTGCGCGCGCTGGGCGGCCCCGGCCGTCTCCGCTTCGGCATCCCACGGGCCTGCTGCGAACTCCGGCCAGCCGGAGCCCTGGCGGCGCAGCAGCGGCAGCAGGGCCTGCACGTGGGCAGCGCTGTCGTTCAAGGCCGGCACGTAGCGCAGGGCTTCGCCGCCGGCATGCTGGAAGATCTCGGCATTTTCGCCGGCGATTTCCTCTATGGTTTCGAGGCAATCCACCGCGAAACCGGGGCAGACCACGTCCAGCCTGCGAACGCCCTGGGCGGGCAGGGCTGCGACTGTTTCGTCGGTGTAGGGGCGCAGCCATTCCTCCTTGCCGACGCGCGACTGGAAGCTGAGCTGCCAGGCGTCCCTCGGAAGCTGCAGACGCTCGGCGACCTCGCGCGCGGTGAACTGGCACAAGCAGTGGTAGGGATCCCCCGCTGTGAAGTAGCGCTTGGGAATGCCGTGGAAGGAGAACAGCAGTCGATCGCCGCAGCCGTGCGCCTGCCAGTGCTGGCGCACGCTGTCGGCCACCGCATCCAGCCAGGCCGGTTCGCGGTGGTAGTCGGTGATGAAGCGCAGCTCCGGCTGCAGCCGCCAGCTCTTGAGCTCGTCGACCACGGCGTCGAACACCGAAGCCGTGGTGGTGGCCGAGAACTGCGGATAGAGCGGCAGCACCAGCAGCCGGCGCAGGCCGCGGTTCTTCAGTTCGCGCAGCACGCTGCGGATCGAAGGGTTGCCATAGCGCATGGCCACGTGCACGCCCAGCGGCCGCCCGTACGCGGCCAAGGCCGACTGCAGACCTGCGGCAAGGCCGCGGGTATAGGTCAGCAGCGGTGAACCTGCTTCGGTCCAGACCTGCTGGTAGGCCTTGGCCGAACGCCGCGAGCGCAGCGGCAGGATGACCCCATGCAGCAGCGGCATCCATAGGATTCTTGGCAGCTCGATCACCCGCGGATCGGCGAGAAACTCTGCGAGATAGCGACGCACGGCTGCCGGGGTAGGGGCGTCGGGCGTGCCGAGATTGACCAGCAGGACGGCGGTAGTTTCCCGGCTGCCGTGGCGGTAGTCCGGTTGGCCCAGATAGGTCATGCATTCTCCGCTGATGGCATTGGTAGGGCCGCTGGAGTCAGAGGCGTCTGATTTGGCGCTCGAAATCAAGCGTTTAGAGGGCGCGGCCGCGGCTGTTCAGTCGCGCAGCGCCCTGTTATTCTCGCCCAAGGCGCCGCCAGAGCGCCGTGACGATTACATGACGACCGCAAAGGACGTGGCCTTATGCGCCCGATCGCCCTCAGGCTGACCCTCGCCTTCGGACTGCTGCTCAGTGCAGCAGCCGGCGCTCAGCCCTTTGGCTACGCCTCGGGCACCGACCCGGACAGCCCCGGCCTGCGAGATGCGCTGTACCGGGTCGACCTCGCCACGGGATCCACCACACGCCTCGGCTACGTCGGTTTTCGCGATATCGACGGGCTTGCCCTGCATCCGGATGGCTCTCTTTACGGAGCCGCCGACGGTAGCGCAGAGGCTGGCGGCACCAGTGATCTTCTGGCTCGGATCAATGCGCAGACGGGCGTCGGTAGCTTCGTCACCCACTTCGCCGGCCTCGCCGGACAAGGTCCGGGTCAAGGCGGCCAGCTCGATTACGGCCTTGCGGTCACCTGCGATGGGGCGCTTTGGCTCTCCTCCGATACGCAAGGTCATCTTTGGCGGGTCGATCCGGCGACAGGGGCTCTGGATCGCGTAGTCACTGGAGGGCCGCCCCTTTCGGGGCTGGCGGCGCGCGGCTCTTACGTTTTCGGCGTGTCGGTGGAGCCGGATACTTCGCTTTATCGCTACGACATTGCGAGGAAAGAGCTTGTCCGCGTCGGTCCCATCGCCGTGCTGGACCGCGTGTTCGATGTGGGTCTTGATTTCGATGCGGAAGGACGGCTCTGGGCATTGCTGGATTATCTCGTCCCTCCCGACGGCTTGCCTCGGCTCGCCCAGAATGATCTGGTCGAGATTGATCCCGACACAGCTCGTCTGATCAGCAGCAAGCCCATCACCGGTGCGGGCAGTGGTCTCAACCGGGTTCAGCTTGAAGGTTTGGCCGTGGCACCGCCAACCTGCGCCGCCGGTGGCGTGCCTCCGGCGCCGGTCTCGGTGTCGGCTCTCGAGGACCCGGGCAGGTTGCTTCTGGTGCTGGTGCTCGCGCTCTCTGCCGGACTGGCCCTGCGCCGGCGAGCCTAAAGCGCGCCGCCATCGGCGGCGCCCTGTATGCCCAGACAGATTCCAGTACGGGTTGCCTTGGGGCGATAAGCGGGGATTCATCCCCAGCGCGCCTATAGTCGCTGCCCCGCGGATCGGGGCTGAGGCCGGATCCGCTGCCAACCCACTCCTCGTGACCGGAGCCTTCATGCGCACTTTCGCCCGCATTCTTTTGACCGGCTTGCTCAGCGCTGCGCTTTTCGCCGCGCCCGCGACGCAAGCGGCGCCCCCGCCGGAGCAGCGCTTGCAGGACGCTGCGCGAGTGCTGGACGAGATCATGCGCAGCCCCGACCGTGCCGTGCCCGGCCGATTGCTGCAGGACGCCTACGCGATCGCCGTGATCCCCGACGTGGTGAAGGCTGGCCTGCTGATCGGCGGTCGCCGCGGGCGCGGTGTGGTCAGTGTGCGCACCCCGGACGGCACCTGGAGCCACCCCGCCTTCCTCACCCTGACGGGCGGCAGCATCGGCTTCCAGGCGGGCGTGCAGTCGACCGACGTCATCCTGGTGTTCCGCACCTCCCGCGGCGTCGACTCGATCGTCAACGGCAAGTTCACCCTTGGAGCAGACGCCGCGGTTGCCGCGGGACCGGTTGGCCGCAATGCGCAGGCCTCCACGGACGCCGATCTGCGTGCCGAGATCTACTCCTATTCGCGCTCGCGTGGCCTTTTTGCGGGCGTCGCGCTCGACGGTGCGGTGTTGTCTATCGACCATCGCGCCAACCAGAGCAGCTACGGCCGCAATGTGACGCCGCGCGCCGTGTTCGAGGGGCGCGTGAACGTCAGCCCCGATCAAGCGGTGGATTTCCGAGACCGTCTGGAGGAGTACACCAGCCGCTGAGGTGCCGTTCGCGAAAGCGATGCGCAGAGCGTCATCGTGTTGACGCGCCTGCTGCGCTATTCTCCGGGGTCTGTCTGACGGAGAACGTCCATGGGTGGTTTCAGCATCTGGCACTGGGTCGTCGTGCTGTTGGTAGTGGTACTGGTGTTCGGCACCAAGAAGCTCCGCAACGTTGGCGGTGACCTTGGTTCGGCGATCAAGAATTTCCGCAAGGGCATGCAGGACGAGTCCGCGCCTGACCAGCGTCTGGCTGACCAGTCCCGCGAGGGCGAGAACGCCAACAGCGAAACGGCCAGCAAGGCCGGCGACCGCCGCGACTGACCCGCGGATCGGCGCTCATGTTCGACCTCAGCATCGCCGAAATCGGCGTCATCGGCGTCGTTGCACTGCTGGTGCTGGGGCCCGAACGCCTGCCGAAGGCCGCCCGCACCTTGGGCTTCTACGTCAAGAAGGCACGTCAGAGCTGGTTCGCCGTGCGCTCCGAATTCGAGCGCGAACTGGCGGCAGAGGAGTTGAAGCGCAGCCTCAAGCTCGACGAGGTCCATGCAAGCTTGCAGGACACCGCAAAAGAACTGCGTGCCGACGCCGCGCTGGCCGGTCTCGCGCTAGGCGCGGCCGCTGCCGAGGCGAATGCGTCCGTGCGCACAGTGAGTGGGCCCGATCCACTTCCTGCAGCGCTGACTGAGCCGGAGCGCGAGTCGCCGGGCGCTGGAGCCGAAAACGTCGATGACGAGCCGCAGGGACTGACGCCCGAGGAGATCGCCCGCCAGGGCGAACGCTTCAGTCCGCAATTTGCCGAGTTGGAGGATGAGCTTTCTCCCGCCACGCCACCGGCGGCCCTTGGCGATGCTGCACAGCCACCCGCGCCCTCCGCATCGATGACCGATCCAGACCGCCAACCGCGCGGACAGGCCGAAGAATGAAGCACTTGCCGGGGCCTACGGAGGGAGAAGCCGAACAGACCCTGCTCTCCCATTTGATCGAGTTGCGATCGCGTCTTTTGCGCGCTGTACTCGCTGTACTCGCTGTATTTCTCGCGCTGATGCCCTTCGCCAACCGACTCTATGCCGCGATCGCCGAACCGATGATCGCAAGGCTGCCTGCCGGTGCCAGCATGATTGCGGTCGACGTAGCCAGCCCCTTCTTCGCGCCGATCAAGTTGGCCTTCGTTGCAGCCATCACGATCGCCATGCCCGCGATCCTTTACCAGGCCTGGGCCTTCGTGGCTCCTGGCCTGTATCAGCACGAGCGACGCCTTGCCTTGCCGATCCTGGTGGCCGCAACCGCACTGTTCTATATCGGTGCGGCCTTCGCCTACTTCCTCGTCCTGCCGGCGGTGTTCACTTTCCTCACGGCGGTCTCACCCGAAGGTGTGCAGGTCGCGCCGGATATCAGCGCTTACCTCGATTTCGTCTTGGTGGTGTTTCTCGCTTTCGGCTTCAGTTTCGAAGTGCCCGTCGCTGTCGTCATCCTCGGCCTGCTGCGCTGGGTGAGCGTCGAGCAGCTTCGCGAGGCTCGACCTTACGTGATCGTTGGCGCGTTCGTCGTGGCCGCCATCATTACGCCGCCGGATGTGATCTCACAGCTGATGCTGGCGATTCCGATGGCCCTGCTGTACGAGCTCGGCATCATCGCCACGCGCATGCTTTTGGCCCGCCAACCGCCACAGCCCAGCGAATCCTGAGCACGACAGCCGCGGCGCAGGCCAGGGCTGTGGTCTCAGCACTCGCGTACGCGGGCAAGGTAGTCCTCAAGCCGTCGACCCGCTGCCCACTCCGGCTGTGGTTCGCCGCAGTCCAGCCGCTGGATGCGATCGATCCGGAAGTGGCGGAAATCGGCGCGGAGATGGCACCAGCCGACCAGGGTCCAGCGATCGCCCCAGAAGAACAGGCCCAGCGGATCAACCCGGCGCGAGCTGGGCCTTGCCTCCGCGTCGGCGTAGTCGAACTCGAGCGAGCGCCGTTCGCGCAAGGCCCGGCGGAGCAGGCCCAGCCAACGCCGCGTGGCGGCCTCGATGTGGAAGTCGGGCACATGCAGAGCCAGTGACTGCGCGCCGCTGGCCAGCGGCGGCGGCAGAGCTTCCAGGATTCGGTCGCGCGCAGAGCGGGCGGCGCGGGCGAGGTCGCTGTCACCCCAGGCTGCGGTGATCGAGAGCCCCAACATCAAGGCCTCGATCTCTTCGATGTCGAATCGCAGCGCGGGCATCTTCCACCCCGGACTCAGCCGATAGCCCTCGCCGGGCGTGCCGACGATCGGCACGCCCGAGGCCGAGAGATCATCGAGGTCGCGATAGACCGTGCGCACCGATACCTCCTCGGTTGCCGCCATCTCGGCCGCCGTGCGGCGGCCGTGGATTTGCAGCTGGCGGACAAGTCGGAACAGACGGTCGGCGCGACGGCTCATTCATCAGACCTCATGCGGTAACCGTCTCCTTGACTTCTCCGACGCTGGGCGCATCGATACGCCAGGGTTCGCGCTGGCCGCCTGCATACTCGGCGGCCATCGGCCGAGGACTGTAGCAGTAGAGTTCCAAGCCGGCCGGGTCGACGCAGGAGAAAGCGCGGTCGCCCCAGGGGTGGTCCTCCAATGGCATTCGCATCTCCACGCCAGCCGTCGCCATGCGCAGGTGCAGCCCGTCGACGTCGTCCAACTCGAGATTGAGCATGAGGCTCCCGCCCCGGAATCCCTGTTGGCCGTCGCCACTCTTCATCAGGTGCAGCTCCGGTGCCAGCGGACCGCCAAACTGCAGCACCAGATACATCTCCGC
Organism: Lysobacterales bacterium; assembly: GCA_046318115.1. GTDB lineage: Bacteria > Pseudomonadota > Gammaproteobacteria > Xanthomonadales > Xanthomonadaceae > Aquimonas. Next base: position 63,638 of record JBKCVA010000182.1, read on the forward strand.
TTCGAACAGAGCGCGCGCGTTGAAGTGGCGCTCGTAGAAGGCACGCAGGCGCGCGAATTCATCGACGCATAGGCACAGGGTTGCGCGGCGCGCCGGTGGTTGGCGGGTCCACAGAGAAGCCGGCGCGGGCGCGGCGTAATGGCGGATGTGCGAGGACTGCATGTCGATCAAGCCAAAGAACGCCGCGAGCGCCGGCTCGCGTTCGGCGAGTGCACCCGATTGTTCGGCTGCGTGACGGGCATCGGCGATGGAGCGCCAACGGATGAGGTCGATCCACTCACCGTCCTCGCTGCGGCCAAAGTGCCTGCTGACGAAGCCCGGCAGCCGTTCTATCGCCGGTTGCGCGGCCCAGGCGGCCTCGGCCATGCGCGCATCCGCCTCGGGGCTGCGCGCGCGGAAACTGACCTGTTCGATCACATCACTCTGCATATCGGCACTCCTGCTGTGGTGGGGAGGCCAGACTGCGCGCAGCCTGCTGACAGCGGAATGTCAGCAGGGCGCGGCCCCTTGAACATCCGCTTCACAGCCTCATTAAGGGCTCATCGCCGCCCGTCGGCCCCGCTTTCCTTCGGAGACTTCCCATGCGCATGGACAAACTGACCTCGCGCTTCCAGCAGGCCCTGGCCGACGCCCAGTCCTTGGCCGTGGGTCGCGACCACAACATGATGGAGCCCGTCCATGTGTTGGCGGCCCTGATCGATCAGCAGGGCGGCAGCACGCGGCCGCTGCTGCAGCAGGCCGGCGTGAACGCTGCGGCGCTTCGCACGCGGCTGGGCGAGGTGCTCGACCGCCTGCCCAAGGTCAAGGGCCAGGAGGGCAACCTCGCCATCGGCAACGACCTCTCGAGGCTGTTTAACCTCACCGACAAGCTGGCCCAGCAGCGCGGCGATGCCTTCATCGCCAGCGAGCTGTTCGTGCTGGCCTGCGTCGAGGACAAGGGCGAGATCGGGCAGATCCTGAAGTCCGTGGGCGCCGACCGCGCCCGCGTCGAAGCGGCCATCGACAAGCTGCGCGGAGGCGAGAAGGTGCAGAGCGAGAACGCGGAAGAACAGCGCCAGGCGCTGGAGAAGTACTGCATCGATCTGACCGCGCGCGCGGAGAACAGCAAACTCGATCCGGTGATCGGCCGCGACGAGGAGATCCGCCGCACCATCCAGGTGCTGCAGCGGCGCACCAAGAACAACCCGGTGCTGATCGGCGAGCCCGGCGTCGGCAAGACCGCGATCGTTGAAGGTCTGGCCCAGCGCATCATTAACGGCGAAGTGCCCGAGGGCCTGCGCGGCAAGCGTGTGCTGTCGCTGGACATGGGGGCCTTGATTGCCGGCGCGAAGTTCCGCGGCGAGTTCGAGGAGCGGTTGAAGGCCGTCTTGAACGACCTGTCGAAGAACGAAGGCCAGGTCATCCTGTTCATCGACGAGCTGCACACCATGGTCGGCGCCGGCAAGGCTGAAGGTTCCATGGACGCCGGCAACATGCTGAAGCCCGCGCTGGCCAGAGGCGAGCTGCACTGCATCGGCGCGACCACGCTGGATGAGTACCGCAAGTACGTCGAGAAGGATGCCGCGCTGGAGCGCCGCTTCCAGAAAGTCATCGTCGGCGAGCCCAGCGTCGAGGACACGATCGCCATCCTGCGCGGCCTGAAGGAGCGCTACGCCGTGCACCATGGCGTTGAGATCACCGACCCCGCCATCGTCGCCGCGGCCACGCTTTCGAACCGCTACATCGCCGACCGCCAGCTGCCCGACAAGGCCATTGACCTGATGGACGAGGCCGCCTCGCGCATCCGCATGGAGATTGACTCGAAACCTGAAGAAATGGACCGCAAGGAGCGCCGCCTGATCCAGCTCAAGATCCAGCGCGAGGCGCTGAAGAAGGAGAAGGATGACGAGTCCAAGCAGCGCCTGGCCGATCTCGAAACCGAGATCGCCAAGCTCGAGCGCGAGTTCTCCGATCTCGAGGAAATCTGGCGCGCCGAGAAGGCCGCAGTCGCCGGCACCGCCAAGATCATGGAGCAGATCGAACAGGCGAAATCCGAGCTCGAAACGGCGCATCGTCGCCAGGACCTGGCGCGTGCCTCCGAGATCCAGTACGGCCGCATCCCCGAGCTTGAGCGCCAGCTGCAGGCGGCGGCCGAAACCGAGCAAAAAGGCTTCCAGCTGCTGCAGCAGAAGGTGACCGCGGAAGAAATCGCCCAGGTCGTCAGTCGCTGGACCGGGATTCCTGTGTCCAAGATGCTCGAAGGCGAGCGCGAGAAGCTGCTGCGCATGGAGGACGTGCTGCAGCAGAAAGTGGTGGGGCAGGGCGAGGCCGTGCGCGCGGTGTCGGACGCCATCCGCCGCTCGCGCGCGGGCCTGTCCGACCCGAACCGCCCGAACGGCAGCTTCCTCTTCCTCGGCCCCACCGGCGTGGGCAAGACCGAGCTGTGCAAGGCGCTGGCCGAGTTCCTGTTCGACTCCACCGACGCCATGGTGCGCATCGACATGAGCGAGTTCATGGAGAAGCATTCGGTCGCGCGCCTGATCGGTGCGCCTCCGGGCTATGTCGGCTACGAAGAGGGCGGCTACCTCACCGAGGCCGTGCGCCGGCGTCCCTACAGCGTGATCCTGCTGGACGAGGTCGAGAAGGCCCACCCGGACGTGTTCAACGTGCTGCTGCAGGTGCTGGACGACGGCCGCCTGACCGATGGCCAGGGCCGCACGGTCGACTTCCGCAACACGGTCATCGTGATGACCTCGAACCTCGGCTCGCAAATGATCCAGGAGCTTGCAGGCGACACGGAGGAGGACTACATGAAGATGAAGGCGGCGGTGATGGGCGTGGTGCAGGCCCACTTCCGCCCGGAGTTCATCAACCGGCTCGACGAGCTGGTGGTGTTCCATCCGCTGGGCCGCGCGCAGATCCGCGAGATCGCCCGCATCCAGACCTCGTATCTCGCCAAGCGCCTGGCCGATCGCCAGCTCAAGATCGAGATCAGCGACGCCGCCCTGGACCTGCTGGGCAGCGTGGGCTTCGACCCGGTCTACGGCGCGCGGCCGCTGAAGCGTGCGATCCAGCAGCAGCTGGAGAATCCGCTGGCCACACGCATCCTGCGCGGCGAATTCGCGCCGGGCGAGCAGATCCGGGTGGAAGCCAAGGGCAGCGAACTGGTGTTCGAGCGTGTCTGACACGAGCGCTGGGATGCCGACTGCGCCGGGCCTGACCCGGCGCAGCTTTCTGGGTGCGGCGGTCTCCGCCGTGACGCTTTCCGCCTGTGGTCTGCCAACGCGCGAGCCGCCCGAGCGCGTGCTGTTCGTGGGCAACAGCCTGATCTACTACAACGACATGCCTGGCCAGTTCGCGCAGCTGGCGAGTGCCGCACTCGGGCGCCCCGTCGAGGCCGAGATGCTCGCGCGCGGCGGCGCTCACATCAGCCAGCACGCGGCGGCTGGTGTGGTTCAGCGCGAGCTTGCGACGGGCCGCTACACGGCCCTGGTTCTGCAGGAATTCGGTGGCGGCTTGAGCTGTCATGCCGAACTGGAAAAATTCGGGTTCAGCTGCGAGGCGTCTCATGCCGCGCATGCCGATCTTGTGGCGTCGGCGCAGCAGCAGGGCGCTGTGCCGGTGCTGCTGGGTGCTTATCTCATGCAGCGCGGCAGTGCTGTCAATCTCAGTCTGAAGGAAGCCGAGCTGGCCGCTCGCATTGGCGCCCTGCATGCGGGCCTCGGGGACTTTCCCCAGCTCGTCGAGGCCCATCCGGATTGGCCGTGGCTGGATCCAGAGGATGGACAGCACCCCGGCCTTGACCTGTCTCTGCTGATGGCCCTGCGCACGCTCAAGACCCTGTACCGGCGGCTGCCGCCGGCCGGCGCTGTCGATCTTCGCTACCGCGATCTTCGCGGCACGCACGTGCCGCGTCTGGATCGACTGGCCTCCGCGCAGGAGATTGATGCGCCTTGGCTGCAGCGAAGCCTGAGTGTGGAGGACTTCGCCCAACGCAGGAGCGCCGCCGGAGTGAGTCTGCCGCCTCGCGCCGGTTAGCGAGACGCGCCAACGAGCAGACGCGTCGCCCGATGATGAGCGACGCCCGCTTTTCCCGCTTAGGGGGCTGGAGACCCGGATGTCCCGGGTGACACCAGCCCCGAAAGGGCGGGGCGCGCCATGAACAAGTTCTATCTTCTTCTGCTGCTGTTGGGCTGGGTTGCCTGCTCTTTTGCAGCGCCTGCCACTCAAGAAGGCCCGCCACGCGCCAAGGTCGATCCTGAGTGGTTGCCGAGGTTCGCGACCCAGGGCAGTACCTCGATCGCCTGTGCAAGCTCACCGTTCGGCCGTTATGCGACGCTCGGGGAGGAAGCGGAGTACGTCAACTTCATCGCCAGCACCAATCAGCTCCGGAGCCTCCAGATCTTTGGCGCGGGGCCCGCGAGTGGCGACGTGCTTGTGCCCGAATTCAGCGGTGAGCTTCTGCAGTCCGGCAACGTGGCGGGCTCCACTTTCCTCACCGCGACCGAGGCCGACCTCAACGGCGATGGTCGCGATGAGCTGGTGAGCGTGCATCGGTCGGACGTCAACGGCGGCCTGCGCCTCGGAGTTTTTCGGCGGGGCAGCAACGGTGCCGTGACCCTGCAGCAGACCTGGAATCTGGCGCGCACCTTCAGCCAGGTTGAAATCATGGCGGCCGACCTCGACGGCTCGAAGGACGGCAAGCAGGAGCTCGCCATCCTGCTGCAGGGCACGGGTACCAATGCGCTCGAGGTCTATGTCCTGACCGGTAACGCACAGGGTCTGATCGCCGAGAACACCAGCGGCGGCTGGGCCGGCCGCTGGGTGCTGCCCGGAACGTTTCCCCTGAGCTCGTTGGCCGTGGGTGATCTTCTGCTGAGCGGTCGCGAGCAGATGCTGGTGGTCAACGAATCGGGCAGTGGCGGTACGCGCGCGCTCAACTACCACCTCATGGAGTTCCAGCCCACGACCAGCGCACTTCCGGTCGGGTCAGGCAACGTCGCCATCGGAAGTCGCAGCTTCGTGACTCCGTTGGGCACCAGTTTCGATATCGATGACGGTGAAGGCGTTTCAGGGGTCTCGATCAACCAGCTTCGGCGGGTCAAGGCGCTGGCGGGTGATGTGATCGACAGCGCGGCGGCGGAGCTGATGGTGCTGGTGCTGGTCGAGGGGTCCAGCAACTTCAACCAGCTGTTCGCACGCATGCACCACTTCGTCGCCGTGCGCGATGTCGACAACAACATCACCAGTATCGAAATGTCCCGCCGCTCCGCGCAGAAGCCGTGGGACTCGAGCTTCGCGGTCAGTGGCCAGAACCAGGGCGCGCTGATCAAGTTCGATGCAGCCTTCGCCAACATGGACCTCATCTCCCCCAGCGAATTCGTGATGGCATTCGCCGAGGGCCAGGACAACCGCCTGAAGGTGCAGGCGCACAAGGCCGCGGTTGAAATGACTGCCGGTTTCCAATGGCAGCGCAGTGGTCGCACGGTCAGCTTCATTGACCGGTCGACGGGACGCATCGCCTCACGCAGCTGGAACTTCGGCGATGGCAGCGGCCCGCTGACCGATCTCAATCCCACCTATACCTTCCCGGCGGGCGCGAACCAGTACACCGTCACCCTGACCGTGCGCGGGTTCAACAACCAGACGGCCACCCGCCAGTATCTGGTGCGCCTCGGCGCGGCAGACCCCGCGAGCGGAGGCGCCGGCCCGGAGACGCGCTATCTGCTGAACACCACGCCCGCCTACGCGGCGTCGCTGGCGGTGGATTCGGCCTCGGACATCAACCAGCTCAGCCTGGCCGTGGGTGACATGGACAGGCAGGGCGTGGCGGAGGTCATGGCCGTGGCGAATGATCGCAGCCTGCAGTTGATCCGCTCGCTCTGGCGCCTGCAGAACACCGCCAATCCAGCAAGCTTCGCCGGTCGGCATCTTTTCACCCCGACCTCGGGCCTCGACAGCAACGCGCGCTTGAAGGTGGTGGCTGCAGACACCGATGGCGACTCGGTGCGTGCCAGCCTGGGCGCGGATTGCCGTCAGGTCGAGGAGCCCCAGGTGCGGCAGCTGGTGTGGCATCCGCCGTACTTCGAGCGCCTGCAGGCGAATGCGGAGAAGCTGTCGGCCTTCGGCGAAACCACCTCCGGGCAGACCAGCGTGGAGAAGCGCGCCGGCAGCTTCACCTCCCACGACGTCTCGGCCTATGTCGGTGCGTCCGCGGGTTTCGATATCGCGGGTCTTGGCATCGAGACGTCGCTGAAGGCGACGGCCGGCTACAACTACCAGGCCAACAATGGCTCGATCCACGGCAGCGAAAACGGCTTCGCCCTCAATCAGGGATTCTCCTCGAACCTCGGAGAGGCGCTGATGGTGGTGGAGGAGAACACCTTCCGTTGCTACAGCTATGACATCCGTCGTTACGACCTCCTTCGTGAGGCGACAGAGATCGTCCCGGACAGCGGCCTGCGCATGTGCGAAGTGATCGAGGACACGCGCGGCGTCAGTGCGACGACAGCGCAGTTCTGGGATACGGTGGTACCGGCTGCCAACGGCAGCACGGTCCCGCCCGCACAGTGGACGCCCCTGCATCGCGATTGGGCCAGCCTGAGTCTGTTCCAGACGGCAAGCACCAATTTCACGCCGGCGTCCGGCGTGGCCGCCAACGTCACCGATGGCCGCTTAAGCACCGCCTTGACCAGCCCGCCGAACATCAATCGTCCGTATGTGCAGGTAGACCTCGGCGAGGTCCAGGACATCTCCAACATCCGGGTCTTTCCGCGGCTCGGCCAGGCCATTCGACTGCGCGGGTTCCGCATGTTCGTTTCCGAAGCACCGATGACGGGCGATGCGATCCCGGGTGGCAGCGGGGTCAGCGTCTTCGCTCCGGAGACCGCCGACGACATGCCCTTCGACCGCTGGAACATCCACACCCGCTCGGCGGGTGGACAGATGCTGCGCGGACGCTACATCCGTCTCCAGCACCCGGGAACGGCAACGCTCGATGTCGGCCAGATCCAGGTGTTCGGCGATGTCCATGTCGAGCCGCACCGGTATCCGCAGGGTGCCTGCGACTCCGACCGCAACGACAACGTCTTCCAGGTGCGGATGTGGAATCCGCGGACATCTGGCTGGGCCAACATCGAATCGCGCGGCCAGATCCTCTGGAATGGCACTGGCGACATGGAAGGCTGCAGCAACTACTCCGGCATGCAGCGCTGGAACATCTGGTCGGATCTCTTCGTCGGCAGCCCTGCCAGTGCGTCCTGGAACCTGAGCCAAGAGGGCGGCGTGTTTAGTGGCGACTACAGCGGCTTCGAGAGTTCCAATCGGGTCGGCGCGGAGTTCGACATCGAGGCGGGCTTCGTTGCCAAGGTCCAGGCGGGCGTGTCCTACGAGTACAGCTTCGGCGTCACGGAAGAAGTGCAGACCATGCAGTACTGGGGCGAGGGCTTGGAGATGGGGGGCACGATCGGCGGCTTCGCGCCGGAGTTCTCCACTCTCGTCAGCACCTGCCGCTATACGCCGCGGCCGTATGCCTATCGGCTGATGGACTACTCCAACACTGGCTACGAGCACACGGTCTTCGTCGTCGACTACGTTGTGCGGCAGGGCGCCGCCAACTGGCAGCGCGACAACGTTCCCGAGGTGTGTCTGAACATCCAGCGCCCCCCCGCAGTGTTCGCCAACGGCTTCGAGTGATCTCCGGCGGATGAGGCGTCAAGCGCGGGCCCGGTGCGAAGGCGCCGGGCCCGTTGCGTTGAGGCTCCCATGGGCTTCACGCTGTCCGGGCTTTCATGCGGGTGAAGCTCAAGGCGCGCTCTGGCCTTCGGGACGGGATCCGCGGCCTCTGCGGATCTCAACCGAAGCGCGCGGTAGCGGCTTGGCCGCTGCTTGCCAAGCAGAGAACCGAGCGCCGTCGGGTTCCGCCCGTCCACGAATCATGGATGTCTCTGAATGCGCCTGCACACGCTGCTCGTCCTGTTCCTGCCTCTTCTGCTCGCCGGATGCTTCAAACTCGGTGATCGCCGCGAGCCCATCCCCTATGAAGCCTTTCCGGGCCGCGGCGAAGCCGACCGCAAGACCTTGGTGATCGTCTTGCCTGGGCGCGCCGACAATGTCGAGGTCATGCGCGAATTCGGCGTGCCGCAGGCCATCCAGGCCGGCTGGCCGGAGGTGGACGTCTGGTTGACCTCGGCGACTCTCGCCTACTACACCGACGGCGGCTTGCCCGAACGCGTAAGCGAGCGCTTTATCGAGCCGGCCCGCGCGCAGGGCTACCAGCGACTGATCCTGATGGGTGCCTCGATGGGGGGCATGGGCAGCCTGGTGGTCGACGAGGCGCATCCCGGCGTGTTCGAGCACGTCGTGCTGATGGCGCCCTACCTGGGACGGAGGCGGGTGATGCGCGAAGTCGAGGCCGCGGGCGGCATCCGCCGCTGGCAGCCGGGTCCCAAGCCCGAGGTCGTCGATCGCGGCAACTTTGATCGCGAACTGCTGTGGCGGCAGATCGCGAACTACGCGGCGGATCCGGCGCTGCGTCAGCGCGTCTGGCTGGCCTATGGCGAGGAGGATCGCTTGGCCTCCACCGTGCCGCTGGTCGCGCCGGCGCTCGAGGACGCGCAGATCCTGCCGCAGCCGGGAGGGCACAAGTGGGTGGTCTGGAACGCTGCGGCCACCGAGATCTTCACCCGCCTGCGTACGCGGGCGACACAGGTCGCGCGCAAGGAGCCTCTCGGGCTTCGGTGATCGAGGCGAAGGTCCGGCTGCGTGAGGACAGTTTCTCGGCGGTTTGCAGCCCTTTGGCCGCGCCAGGGGTCAAGAATCGGTGGTTCGTGGACCGCGCAGACGCATTTGCAACCCGGCCATCCAATGTCCGTAGGGCTCCTGGCTGGCCGTCGCTGCGCGGTGAGCTTTCTTCAGCGCCCAGCCAGCGCCTCAACTTCGGCGTGGCCACTGGGATCGTCAGCATGGTGCTGGCCACCGCCACCAGCAGGAGGGCGGTGAAGGTCTCCGAGGTGATCACGCCCTTGTCCAGCAGGATGTTGACGAAGATGATCATGATCAGGGGCATGGTCTGCAGCAGCCAGCCGATCAGAGAGGCTTCGCCGGGTTTCCACCTCGGGACCCGGCCGGCCAGATGCACGCCGGCCAGTTTGCCGGACACCGAAGCCACCACCAGCAGCACGCCCGCGGCGGCACCGCCGAACAGCAGGGGCATGCCCAGCGCAAGGCCAGCCGTCACGCGGGTTTCCCCGCGCTGGGTCCAAGCCTCTTGAAGGTCCAGCTCGATGCCGGCGATCCAGACGAAAATCATCAGCGCCCATCAAGCGTCGCCATTCAAGGTAGCGATCACCTCGGGCTTCAACACGAAGCCGTAGTACTCGGGGAACGCCGCGCCCAGCGCGCCGGGTCCCACGAGGACGCCGCGATGATCAGCACTAAAGACCAGCGGCGCGTAGTACTCCGTGCGGCCCAGCCTCCAGATGAGGCATGGCACGCTGAAGATCAGCGCCATGGCAACAAGGAACAGCGCGGCGGTGGTGACCTGCACAGGCGCTCCCGTGCGGTGGGGCGAGTCTGTTGGAGCGACCGCTGCGTCGGTACCCGGTGAAGCCCAACAAGAAAGGCCGGCGAACGCGGGGCGTTCGCCGGCCTTTTCGGCGCGGTGCGCCAGGAGCCTGTCGGACTTAGGATGGCCGGTCTACGCGCCCGTCTGAGCGGTCCACTGTCCGCCGATTCTTGGCCCATAGCGCTGCTATGGGCCTGAAAATCGGCGAAAACCTGACCTCACGCAGCCGGATCTTCGCCTAGACCACCGGAACCGGACAGGACCCTGGTCGCCGTCAGTGGCGGCGGCTATAGACCCACCCGGCGATGGACAGTGTCAGCAGCGCCAGCAGGATGAGGCTGGTGGCACCCGTGGCCGGGATCACCGCGGGGCGAGGCGCGGCGCCGAGGACGCCCGTGCCCTGCAGGCTGAAGCTCGGGTTACCGCCGTTGCTGGTGAGCGTCAAGGTTTGCGAGAAGCTGCCGGACACGCTGGGACTGAAGCGATAGATGAGCGTGCAGTTCGCGCCAGCTGTGAGCGTGATCGGCACAGCGCCACAGGTGCCGCCATTGGCGGAGAACGGTGCGGTCGCCGGCGTGACGGCCGAGATCGTGAGCGCCGAACCTCCCGTGTTGCTGAGCGTGACGGTGGCATTGCCAAAGGCGGAGATCGCCACGTTGCCGAAGTTGAGCGCGCTCGCGCTCAGCGCAGCCACAGGCGCACCCACGCCGGTGCCCTGCAGGCTGAAGCTCGGATTGCCACCGTTGCTGGTCACGGCAATCGACTGGTTCGAGGGGCTCGCGGACGTCGGGCTGAAGCTGTAGGTCAGGGTGCAGCTGGCGGCGGGGGCCAGGGTGATCGGCGTCGCTCCGCAGGTTCCGCCAGTCAGCGCGAACGGCGCCGTGGGTGCGGTGAGCGCCGTGACGCTCAGGTTCGCCGTGCCGGTGTTGCTCAGCGTGATGGATCCGGAGCCGGTCTGTCCCGATACCACGCTGCCGAAGTCGATCGATGTCCCGCTGAGGCTGAGGGTCGGCGTGCCAACGGGGCCGAGCAGCAGGAACGGAAGGCCTTGGGCTGGGGTGCCGGTACCGCCGTCCACAGCAGCTGCCCACGCCGAAGTGCCGCCCGTGAACTGTTGGCCGTTGCCAGTGACCGCTTGCCCAATGATCGAGATCGGCGGAGCCCAGGGGCCGGAGGCCAGGCTGCCCGTGGTTTGCCAGTCGATCCAGTACGTGCCCGCCGCAAGGTTGAGACCACCGAGGTTGATGGTCTGCGCCATGATCGGGCGCGTGGTATCGGTGGCCGAAGTTTCAGTGACGCGATACGCGTTGGTCCATGCGCTTGCAGTCATCCGGTTCGTTGTGGCGTCGCCGAACACGATGTTGCTGCCCATGGCGCCGGGCGGGCCGTCCCAGATGCGCACGTTGACCGCGGTGATCGTGGAGGTCGTGGTCGAGCCGGTCTGGTAGGCGTAGAACACGGCGCAGTTCAGCGTCCAGCCGCCTGCAGGGACTACGAAGTCATCGGCCACGCGGTTGTTGGCGGTGCCAGACTGGTGACCGAAGCCGAGCGTACCCATCCCGAGCGATGTGCTCTGCAGCATGCTCAGATTCGCCCCGCCCGTGCCGTTGCCGGTGCTGGTGACGAACGCGCCATTGTTGAAGAGCTGGCCTCCGCAGGCCGGTGCGCCTGCTGGGCTGACCCCTGGATTGGGGTTCAGCGGCGAGACCACGCTGACCAGGGGCTCGGACGGGTTGAATACTTCGGCAACCTGGGCACTCGCAACGTTCGCGAGCACCAGGGCGATGGAGCTGAGGGCGATTCGATTCATGGAGGATCCGTCGGCTTCTGCTGCGCTGGAGATCGGACGACCGCACAGCGGCAAGGGACGCAGTCCCGGCGGACTTCGCCCCAAAGCTTGCGCTGTGAATCCCCCGAGACTGATGGGCGGGCCAGGAGTGCAAGCCCGCGCGGCCGGATCATGACAAATACGTGGCAGGGTGAGGCGAGCCGATACGTAGCAAATTGTGAAGTCGATCGCATCCGACGGGCGTCCGCCCGGGCCGGGCAACCGGCGGACGCCTCACGTCGTGGCGGTTCAAGCCGCAAACTGCAGCCGCGCCAGCTCCGCGTAGAGGCCGCCCTGCACCATCAGTTCCTCGTGCGTGCCGGTGGCGACGATGCGGCCGGCCTCAAGCACAACGATGCGGTCGGCCCGGCGGACGGTGGCGAGGCGATGGGCGATCACCAGCGTGGTGCGGCCGTGCATGAGGCGCTCCAGCGCCTGCTGGATCGCGCGCTCGCTTTGCGCGTCGAGCGCGCTGGTGGCCTCGTCCAGCAGCAGGATCGGTGCGTCCTTCAGCAGGGCCCGGGCGATCACCAGGCGCTGCTGCTGGCCGCCGGACAGGCGCACCCCGCGCTCGCCCAGGAAGGTGCGATAGCCCTGCGGCAACGCGCTGAGGAACTCGTGCGCCTCGGCGCTGCGTGCGGCTTCGATGACCTCGGCTTCCGTGGCGTCCAGTCGTCCGTAGCGCAGGTTGTCGAGCGCGTCGGCGCCGAACAGCAGCGGGTCCTGCGGGACGAGAGCGATGTGTTCGCGCAGCTGCTGCGGATCGAGATGGCGCAGGTCGATGCCATCGACCTCGATGCCGCCGCTTTCGGGGTCGTGGAAGCGCAGCAGCAGCTGCAGCACGGTGCTCTTGCCGGCGCCGGAGGGGCCGACCAGGGCCACGGTTTCGCCCGGCTGGATTTCCAGAGAGAACTCGCTGAGCGCCGCAGCGTCCGGGCGGCTGGGGTAATGGAAGCCTACGCCCTTGAAGGCGATGTGCCCGCGCAAGGGCGAGGGCAGGGCGCGCGGCAAGGCGGGCGCGGTGATCTTGGCCTGCTCGGCCAGCAGCTCGTTGATCCGCGCCATGCCGCCGGCGGCGCGCTGCACCTCGGCCCAGACTTCGGTGAGTGCGCCGACCGAACCCGCGCCGATCACGGCATAGAGCACGAACTGGCTGAGCAGGCCCGCGCTCATGGTGCCGGCGATCACGTCCTTGGCGCCGACCCACAGCACCGCAGTGATCGCGCCGAAGATCAGCACGATCACGGCCGCGGTCAGCCCCGCCTGGGTGCCGATGCGACGACGTGCTGCCGCGAGTGCGGTCCCTACGGCGCCTGCGAAGCGCTCGGATTCATGCGCCTCGCGGGCGTGGCTCTGTACGGTGTGGATCGCGTTCAGGGTTTCGCTGGCGCGGGCATTGGCGTCGGCCACCCGGTCCTGCGCCTCGCGCGACAGCCTGGAGACGCGGCGACCGAAGAAGACGATCGGCAGGATGACCAGCGGGATGCCGATCGCGGCGAAGCCGGCCAGGCGCGGGCTGGTCAGCGCCAGCGCCACGCTGCTGCCGATGAAGGTGACGAAGCTGCGCAGCGCCACGGAAGCACTCGAGCCGACCACCGTGCGCAGCAGCTCGGTGTCAGCGGAAAGACGCGACACCAGCTCGCCCGAGCGCGTGCGCTCGAAGAACTCGATGTCGAGCCGCAGCAGTCGCGCGTACAGGCTGCGCCGAAGATCGGCGATCACCTTCTCGCCGAGCAGGCTGACGAAAAAGAAGCGCAGCGCGGTGGCCACCGCCAGCAGGACCGCGACCGCCAGCAGCCCAAGAAACCAGCGATCGACGGCGGCCGGATCTTCGCCCGCAAAGCCGCGATCGATCATGAAGCGCACCGCTACCGGCAGGCTCAGCGTGGCCAGACTGGACAGGGCCAGCGCGCCCAGCCACAGCGCGACCAGGCCACGGTAGGGACGCACATAGGGCCAGAGCTGCCGCAGCGGTGCGGCAGCACCGAAGCCGGCGCGCTTGGGGGTGTCGGTGCTCATCCGTGACCGGGCTGCAGACGAAAGCGCGGAGTGTAGGCCAACACCGAGCCTGCGCGTTCCCCGCGGCACTGCGGCCCGCCCCCTCTGACACCGGCGGTCGGGCCTGAATCTCGCTGCCGCTGAATTCCGGCAGGACAGGGCAGGGCGCGGCCGGGCCTGCGATAATCCGCGGCCTTTCACCACCCGCCGCGAGCGTGAGCTTCCGCGGCGCAGTCAGCGAGCCCCATGACCCGACGCCAGCGCAACCGCGAAATCGAAGCCGAGATCATCGACCTGAGCCACGACGGCCGCGGGGTCGCCAAGCTCGACGGCAAGACCGCCTTCATCAGCGGCGCACTGACCGGGGAGCGCGTGCGCGCGCGGATCCACACCAGCAAGAAGCATTTCGATGAAGGCCACGTGCTGGAAGTGCTGGAGGCCTCGCCGCTGCGCGTCGAGCCGCCATGCCCGCACTTCGAGATCTGCGGCGGTTGCTCGCTTCAGCATCTGAAGGCCGAGGCGCAGATCGAGGCCAAGCAGCACATCCTGCTGGAGAACTTCGAGCGCATCGGCCACGTCCGTCCGCAGACGGTGCTGGCGCCGCTGACCGACCAGCCCTGGGGCTATCGCCGCAAGGCCCGGCTGGGGGTCAAGTGGGTGGCTGCCAAGGAGCGCGCCATCGTCGGCTTCCGCGAAGCGCTGAAGCCCATGTACGTCGCCGACATCCACAGCTGCCGCGTGCTGGTGCCGCAGGTGGGCGAGCGCATTCACGAGCTGTCGGCGCTGGTCTCTTCGATGGACGCGCGTGAGCGCATGCCCCAGATCGAGGTCGCGGCCGGTGACGATGCGACGGCGCTGGTGTTTCGCCACCTTGATCCGCTGTCCGCCGCCGACTCCCAGCGCTTGGTCGAGTTTGGCCAGCGCACGGGCCTGATGATCTACCTGCAGCCCGGCGGCAACGACAGCGTGCACGCACTGTGGCCGGCCGATGCCGCGCTCAGCTTCCGCATCCCCGCGGCCGAGGTCGAGTTGGCCTTCCGGCCCTTGGATTTCGTGCAGGTCAATGCCGGCATGAACCAGCGGATGATCGCGCGCACCCTGGAGATGCTCGACCCGCAGCCGGGTGAGCGCGTGCTTGACCTGTTCTGCGGCTTGGGCAATTTCACCCTGCCGATTGCCCGCCGTGCCGCCTCGGTGGTCGGCGTCGAGGGCGAGGCCGGTCTGGTCGCTCGAGCCCGTGACAACGCCCGCGCCAACGGCATCGCCAATGCCGAGTTTTTCGCCGCGGATTTGAGCCAGGATCTGCGCGGCGAGGCCTGGGTCAAGCAGGGCTTCGACAAGCTGCTGCTGGACCCGCCGCGCACCGGCGCCGACGCCTGCATTCCGCAGCTGCCGCTGGATGGCGTGCGGCGCATCGTCTACGTCTCCTGCCATCCGGGCTCGCTGGCGCGCGATGCCGGAATTCTGGTGCGCGAGCACGGCTACACGCTCGTCTCGGCCGGCGTGATGGACATGTTCCCGCATACGGCGCATGTCGAATCCATCGCCCTGTTCGAGCGCTGAGTCGTGCTGTTCATCGGCATCGAGGGCAGCACCCTGCGCGAGATCGAGGCGCGCTGGATTGCGCATCCGGGGGTGGCCGGCGTGGTGCTGTTCCGCCGCAACTACGTCGAGCCCGCCCAGCTGCGCGCGCTGAACGCGCAGATCCGCGCAGCCGGCGTGGCGCCGCGGCTCATCGCGGTGGATCAGGAAGGCGGCCGCGTGCAGCGCTTCATCGAGGGCTTCACACGGCTGCCTGCGCTGGCGCGCATCGGCGAGCGCTATACGGATGCGCCTGCGCGCTGCCTGGATCTCGCCGAACAGCACGCCTGGCTGATGGCGACCGAGCTGCAGGCCCAAGGCATCGATCTCAGCTTCGCGCCGGTGGTGGACTTGGGCCGCGGCAACCGCGCCATCGGCGATCGCGCCTTCGCGGCCGACGTCGATGCGGTCTGCGCCTTGACCCGCGTCTATGTGCGGGCCATGCAGGCCGCCGGCATGCCGGCCACGCTCAAGCACTTTCCGGGTCATGGCTCGGTGCTGGAAGACACGCATGTCGATGTGGCCCTTGATCCGCGCTCGCTGGAGCAGCTGAAGGCCGAGGACCTGCGGCCCTTCGCCGCCGGTATCGAAGCCGGCGCTGCCGCGGTGATGGCGGCGCATGTGCGTTACCCCGCGGTGTGCGAGCAGCCAGCCGGCTATTCGCGGCGCTGGCTGGTCGAGATCCTGCGCGATTCGATGGGCTTCCGCGGTGTGGTGTTCAGCGACGACATCGGCATGGCCGCGGCCCAGACTGCGGGTGGCGTGGCGGCGCGGGTGAACGCGCATTTCGATGCCGGCTGCGACGTGGTACTGGCATGCCATCCCGAATTGGTGGAGGACGCGATCGTGGCGGTCGAGACGCGTGGTGAACGGACGCCCGCTCCGCGACTTGCCCTGCTGTCGTTGGCCCCGGGGCATGGCCCTGCGCCGGAAGCGCTGGCGCAGGCGCGTGCTAACCTCGCCGCCCTCGTTTGAACCGGAGCCGGGCATGACGACCCCGCCAGCCTTGGCCGATGCGCTGCCGCAGTCCGATCTTCTGTTCGATCGCGCCGCGCTCGAAGCGGCGATCCGCCGCATGGCCGAAGAGATTCGCCGCGACTACGCGCAGGACGCGCGGCCGCCGCTGTTTCTCACCGTCATGAACGGCGGCATGCTGTTCGGCGCTCTGTTGGCACTGGAGCTGGGCTTCGACGTCGAGTTCGATTACCTGCACGCGACGCGCTACCGCGGCGATACCACGGGTCGCGGCGTCGAGTGGCTGCGCAAGCCGGCGGTGCCGCTGCTGAAGCGCCGAGTGCTGTTGATTGACGACATCCTCGATGAAGGCCACACGCTCAATGCGGTCATTCGCGCCTGCGAAGCCGAGGGTGCTGCCGATGTGCGCGTGGCGGTGCTGGCGCGCAAGGTGCATGACCGCTGCGTGCCCGGGCTCAGTGGCGACTACGTCGGCGTCGAAGTGCCGGATCGCTACGTGTTCGGCTTCGGCATGGACTACTACGAGCAGGGTCGCAACCTGCCGGGGATTTACGCGCTGCATGGCTGAGAGCATGTGAAAAAACCATTCGCCTACTGCGGCCGCCTCTGGACGTCAGTGGCGGCAGCGCGCTCCGCGAATTCCGCGGTCACTGGCTCGCCAAACTTCCTTGAATTCACGTCGCGCGCTTTGCCACGAACGCCCAGAGACGCCCTCGCTACGGCGTCTGGGTTTTTTCACGCGCTCTCGTTGTTGCTGATGCGCATGCTGGCCGGCCCGAGCGCGCGGTGTCGGTAGGTCAAGACCCACCCTATGGGTCATCCAGAAGGGCGCGGGCGACGAAGCGGCGCGTGGACCGCGAGAGGCCAAGGCCACCGCGGGTCAGGGCATGCCAGTGGTCGCGGGGTGGGATCGGGCCCCGGCGCGTGCTCGCCGTCGCGTCCGCCTCGGTCGACCAGCGCTTGGTGGCTCGCACAAGACAGTGCAACGCTTGGCTAGGGCAGGCTTCTTGGGAACAGGTGATGACAGTGGACAACTCCGACATCGTATTGGGCGTGATCGGCGGCACCGGCGTGTATCGCCTGGCCAATCTGGAAGGCGCTGAAGGTGTCGAGCTCGACACGCCCTATGGCAAGCCTTCGGGGCCGGTACGCGTCGGTCGGCTGGCCGGCTTCCGCGTGGCCTTTCTGGCCCGCCACGGCGAGGCCCACAGCGTCGCCCCGCACCGCATCAACTACCGCGCCAACGTGCACGCCCTGCATCAGCTCGGCGTGCGCCGTCTGCTGGGCATCAACGCTGTTGGCGGCATCGGTGAGCGCATGGGCCCGCGCGTGCTGGCGGTGCCAGACCAGATCATCGACTACACCCATGGCCGCCTGTCGAGCTTCTGCGACGTCGAAGGCGCCAAGGTCGAGCATGTCGACTTCACCCATCCCTACACGCCGGCGCTGCGCACGGCGCTGCTGCGGGCGGGCGCTGCGGCGGGCGCGCGCCTCGTCGATGGCGGCACCTACGGCTGTACTCAGGGGCCGCGGCTGGAAACGATCGCCGAGATCGCGCGCCTGCGTCGCGACGGCTGTGATCTCGTCGGCATGACCGGAATGCCCGAGGCCGTGCTTGCCCGCGAACTCGGCGTGGACTACGCCGGCCTCTGCCTCGTCGCGAACTGGGCTGCGGGCTGTGGCGATGAAGCCGAGATCACCATGGATGAGGTGATGGCGAACATGGCCGCCGCGACGGAAGCCGTCCCGGGCCTGCTGGCCGCCCTGTTGGCGGAACTGGCCAAGAACTGAGGACTTTCCAGTCTGGTGCCGCGGGCCCGCTGTCCCCGAAGACACCCGGGCTGACCCGGTCGCGCTTCATGCAGGAGCCTGCTTGAAGGCGGCCGCAGCCTGCGCCCGGCAAGGACCCGTCGGGCCGCGAGCAGGCTCACTTGAACAAACGGCCCGCTCAAGCGGGGACTGTTGGCAATGGCGTCGCATGAGTGCGCATCCGAGGCAAGCACAGCGTGCGCTCGGCTGGCCTCTCGATCGGAACGCACTCAGCGCGATGCGAGGGGCATAACAGCAGGCTTCTGGCGCACGCGGCCAACCGGCGCTCGTTCATGCCAGAGCACTTGAGGGGGAAACCGGCTGAGCGGGCAGGGGGCTGGCGGCGTCCGCCGAAGGCAGACCCGCCTCCGTGCATGGCTTATGTCGGGCGACGGACCACCGCAGGCTCGTCCCGAATCCCGAATCCCGAATCCCGAATCCCGAATCCCGAATCCTTACCCGGCCCTCTCGCCCAGCGCTTGGGCGTTCGTCGGCCCGCGCGGCAGTGCCGCGCCAACGAGCCGCCTCACCCCGATTCCTCAGCCGCCGCGACGCTGCTGGCGTTCCTTGTCCTTCTCGCGCTCTTCGCGCGGCAGGTTGCCGTAGCGGCTCAAGCGGTCACGCAGCTCGACATCCTGCTTCGGGAAATAGTCGCCTTCGATGCTGGCCAGGCTGTCGCCGTTGAAGGTCAGAACGAGGTTCTTCACCTCGGGCTCGGAGCCGCGCTGCGACTGCGTGCCGATGTAGTCCCAGCGGTTGGCGTGGAAGGGATCACGCACCGCAGGGCTGCCGAGCAGGGACAGCACCTGGCGCTTGCTCATGCCCTCGCGCAGTTGGGTCACGTTGCGCTCGTCCAGCAGATTGCCCTGATAGACGTCGACCTTGTAAAGCACGCCGCAGCCGCTGGCACCGAGGGCAATCAGGAGGGACAGGGCGATCGAGCGCATCGGACAGGCAATCCAGGGGGCAAACGGAGGCCCGATGATACACTTCGACGCCCTTCAGGTCGCCCGCTGCCAAGACGGCGCGCTGCCGTATTCAGGCCCCGTTCGCGACCCGCGCGGGGTCCTCGCCCGCTTCAGGAGACCCCGATGGAATCGCAGGATCTGCGCCGCGCCGGCCTCAAGGTCACCCACCCCCGCATGTGCATCCTCGAAGTGCTCGAAAGCGCGAGTCCGCGCCACATGACGGCCGAGGACATCTACAAGAAGCTGCTCGAACGCGAGGAGGACATCGGCCTTGCCACGGTCTATCGCGTGCTCACCCAGTTCGAAGCGGCCGGCCTCGTGATGAAGCACAACTTCGAGGGCGGGCAGTCGGTGTTCGAGCTCGACCGTGGCCACCACCACGACCACATGGTCGACGTCGATTCCGGCAAGGTCATCGAGTTCGTCAGCGAGGAGATCGAGCGCCTGCAGCACGAGATCGCGGCCAAGCACGGCTACGAGATCGAGGACCACAGCCTGGTGCTGTATGTGCGGAAGAAGCGGTGAAGAGCTGGGATTCGGGATTCGGGATTGGGGATTAGGCCGAAGGTTGAGCTGATTCGGTGAGGGGCATGTTCACGCGCTGTCGGGCCGCCCCTTTCCTGCCTTCGCAGGACTCGATCGCGTCTGTGTTCGCGGGTGCCGCGCAGGTACCGGCCGCCCCTCCCCGCGTCGATCGTCCCGCCAATTGGGCGATTCAGGCTCCCTGGCGCCCGTCGTCTGAGCCGCCCTCAGCCGAGTTGCCACGGGGGCAGTGCCTCGCTTTCGGCACTCTTCGCGCGCGAAGGCCCGACGCAGCCGATCCTCGATGACTCGGCGCCAGTCCTACCGGCGGTCCAATCCCGAATCCCCAATCCCCAATCCCGGCTTCTCAACCATCTGCCGCGCATGCGCCAGCGTGGTTTCGGTGATCTCGACGCCGCCGAGCATGCGGGCGATTTCTTCCACGCGCTGCTCGCGTGACAGGCGGATCGGCGCGCTGACGGTGACGCCGTCGCGTTCGCCCTTGCGCACCGAGTAGTGGTGATGGCCCTGGGCGGCGACCTGGGGCAGGTGGGTCACGCACAGTACCTGGCGCTCGGCGCCGCGCGCGCGCAGCTTCTGGCCGACGATTTCGGCGACCGCGCCGCCGATGCCGGTGTCGACCTCGTCGAAGACCATCGTCGGCGTTGGGTCGACGCCCAGCGTGGCGACTTCGATGGCCAGGCTGATGCGCGAAAGCTCGCCGCCCGAGGCCGTGCGCCGCAGCGGTTTGGCCGGCTGGCCGGCGTTGGCGGCCACCAGGAATTCAACGCGCTCGGCGCCGAGCGGCGAGGGCTCGGCCTCCGGCTGCGCTTCGATCTGGACTTCCAGACGCCCGCCGGCCATGCCGAGTTCGGCCATCAGCGCCGACACGTCCTTGGACAGCGTCTGCGCCGCCTGGACGCGCAGCGCGCTGAGCGTAGCCGCGGCCTTGGACCAGTCGGCGGCCAGCGCCTGCATCTTCGCCTCGATCTTCGCCAGCGCGCCGCCGGCTTCCTCCAACTCCTCGATTTCGCGGGCGATGCCTTCGGCGCAGGCTTTCAGTTCGGCCGGATCGACGCGATGGCGCCGGCCCAGCTCGTGCAGGCGGGTGAGCTTGCTTTCGATGTCCTGCAGGCGCGCGGGATCCAGCTCCAGGCTGTCCTGTACCTGCACGACCAGCGCCGCCGCTTCGCTGGCCTGGATGGCGGCGGATTCGAGAAGCTCGGCGGCTTCGCGCAGGCGCGGCTCGTCCTCGCCGAAGCGGGCGAGATCAGCGCCGGTCTGGCGCAGGCTGCGGGTCAGGTCGAAGCCTTCCTCGCCTTCGATCCGGGCCACCGCGCGCGCGCAGGCCTCGATCAGACTGCTGGCGTTCGAAAGGCGGCGATGGCTCTGGATCAGTTCGGCATAGGCCTGAGGGCTCAGGGCTTCGGTCTCGAGCTCGCCGAGCTGGTGGCGCAGAAGTTCGAGGCGCGGTCCAGGATCGGTCGCAGCCCCGGCGATCTGCTCGCGGCGGCGCTTGAGCTGTGCGTATTCCTGGGCCAGCGCGCGGACCGGCTGCAGCGGCTCCTGGGCGCGGGCGAAACCGTCGAGCAGACCCAGCTGTTGGGTGCGGTCGAGCAGGGCCTGGTGCTCGTGCTGGCCGTGGATCTCAACGAGATGCGCGGTCAGCTCGCCGATTTGGCCGACCGTGGCCGGGCGGCCATTGATCCAGGCCTTGGAGCCACCGTCCGCGCGGACGATGCGGCGCACCTCGCAGGCCTCGTCCTCGTCAAGCTCCTGCTCGCGCAGCCAGGACAGGGCAGGGCTGTCCGGCGGCAAACGAAATGTGGCCGACAGCTCGGCGCGCTCTGCGCCGTGCCGGACCATGCCGGCATCGGCGCGGGCGCCGGTCAGCAGCAGCAGGGCATCGACCAAGAGGGACTTGCCGGCGCCGGTCTCGCCGGAGATCACGGTCAGGCCGCCCTCGAGCTGCAGCTCGACCGCACTCACGATGGCGAAATCCTTGACGAACAGCGTGCTCAGCATTCGGGCATCCGATCCTGGGGCGCGGGCGGGTTCGAGGCCGTGTGAACCCGAGCCGCGCAAGGGCGCGAACGCTAGCATGCAGGTCGCGGGTCGCCAACTTGCCGCCGCCTGATGCCCGATGCCGGGGCAGGGCTTGCCTGTGCTGGCCCGAGGCCTTATCTATCTCAGCGATGAGCCGACCCGCCCACCCGCTTGACCCCCGCCATCTGGACGCCCGCGCCCGCGGCTTGCTGCGCGCCCTGATCGCCCAGTACATCCGCGAGGGCGAGCCCGTGGGCTCGCGCACCTTGGCCAAACACGCTGGCCTCGACATCAGCCCTGCCACCATCCGTAACGTGATGGCGGATCTGGAGGACATCGGCCTGGTCGCCACGCCGCACACCTCGGCAGGTCGCGTGCCGACGGCCCAAGGCTACCGCTTGTTCGTCGACAGCCTGCTGCAGGTCAAGCCGCTCGATCCGGGCGAGATGGATCGCCTGCGCCGCGGCCTGCAGCCGCAGCTCGGCACCCAAGGCCTGCTGAACAATGTCTCGGAGCTTCTGTCGGCGGCCACCCATTTCGTCGGCATGGTGACGGTGCCCAAGCGCGAGCAGTTCGCCTTCCGCCACATCGACTTCGTGCCGCTGGACGGCCACCGGATCCTGGTGATCCTGGTGTTCACCGACAACGAGGTGCAGAACCGCATCCTGCACACCCGCCGGCCCTACAGCGCGTCCGAGCTGGAGCAGACGGCCAACTACCTCAACACCCACTTCGCCGGTCGTGCGCTGTCTGAGGTGCGCGCGCAGCTGCTGCGCGAGCTGAAGGACACACGCAGCGCGATGGACAGCATCCTGTCGGCGGCCGTGGAAGTCGCCGAGGGTGCCTTCGGCGGTTCCGGCGCGGTCGAGGACGTGCTGGTCGCCGGCCAGACCCGGCTGATGGGCGTGCAGGACCTGTCTGATCTCGACCGCCTTCGCGAGTTGTTCGAGGCCTTCTCTCGCAAGCGCGAGCTGCTGCAGCTGCTGGAAGGCTGCGCGACCGCCCAGGGCGTGCGCCTGTTCATCGGCGAGGAGTCCGGCGTGGCCCCGTTCGGAGGCTGCAGCCTGGTGACCGCGCCCTATGGCGCGGACGGCAAGGTGCTGGGTGTGCTCGGCGTGATCGGACCGACCCGCATGGCCTACGAACGGGTGATCCCCATGGTGCAGGCCACCGCCGAAGTGCTGGGCGCGGCCTTGAATCGGGCGCAGCAGGCCCAATAAACGCCCCGCTGCGGGGCACAGCATGCAATCCCTTCACGCTTCCAGAGGGCGGCCGTCGATCCGACCCTCCGCCACCGCATGCCTTTGAATTCCATTTCGCAAGGAGTCGCCATGAGTCAGGAACCCCAGCCCGTCGCGGGTCAGGAACACGCCGAGCCGCAGAGCGAGGTCGAGCTGCTGTCGGCCCGCATCGATGAGCTGCAGATGGCCCTGATGATGGTGCGCGAGGAGCAGCTGCGCGAGCGCGCCGACTTGGAGAACCAGCGCAAGCGCATGCTGCGCGACGTCGAGCACGCGCGGAAGTTCGCCAACGAGCGCCTGCTGGGCGACCTGCTGCCGGTGCTGGACGCGCTGGAGCGCGGCATCGAAACGGCCGGCAGCGATTCGGCCGTGGCCGAAGGTCTCAAGCTGACCCAGCGCGAGCTGCTGAAAGTGGCCGAAAGCAATGGCCTGAAGCAGCTGAACCCGGCCGGCGAAGCCTTCAATCCGGAGCACCACCAAGCGGTGAGCGCCCAGCCCAGCGCCGAGCATGCCGCCGGCACCGTGCTGCAGGTGTTCCAGAAGGGCTACCTGCTGAATGAGCGCCTGCTGCGACCGGCCATGGTCGTGGTGTCGCAGTAGTACGCAACGCATTCGAACGCGGCCCCTGCATCGCCGGCGGAACACACCGCTTGAAACCTGCAGCGCACCGCCCCATGTAGCGAGCCAGTGAAGGCCTGGCGCCCAGGCCACGCAAAGAACCTCAGAGGAGCACACCCCATGGGCAAGATCATCGGTATCGACCTCGGCACCACCAACTCCTGCGTGGCGGTCATGGAAGGCGGCCAGGCGAAGGTCATCGAAAACTCGGAGGGCGATCGCACCACGCCCTCCATCGTCGCCTTCACCAAGGACGGCGAAACCCTGGTTGGCGCCTCGGCCAAGCGCCAGGGTGTGACCAATCCGAAGAACACCTTCTACGCGGTGAAGCGCCTGATCGGCCGCAAGTTCACCGATGCCGAAGTGAAGAAAGACATCGACCTCGTGCCCTACGGCATCGTCGGCCACGAGAACGGTGACGCCTGGGTGGCCACCGCCGACGGTCGCAAGATGGCGCCGCCGCAGATCAGCGCGGAAGTGCTGGCCAAGATGAAGAAGACCGCCGAGGACTACCTAGGCGAGAAGGTCACCGAAGCGGTGATCACGGTGCCGGCCTACTTCAACGACAGCCAGCGCCAGGCCACCAAGGACGCCGGCAAGATCGCCGGCCTTGATGTCAAGCGCATCATCAACGAGCCGACCGCAGCCGCGCTGGCCTATGGTCTGGACAAGAAGGGCGGCGACCGCAAGATCGTGGTCTATGACCTCGGCGGCGGCACCTTCGACGTCTCGGTGATCGAGATCGCCGAAGTCGACGGCGAGAAGCAGTTCGAAGTGCTGGCCACCAATGGCGACACCTTCCTGGGCGGCGAAGACTTCGATATGCGCGTCATCGACTACCTGGTCGAGGAATTCCAGAAGGACCAGGGCATCGACCTGCGCAAGGACCCGCTGGCGCTGCAGCGCCTGAAGGACGCCGCTGAGCGCGCCAAGATCGAGCTGTCGTCCAGCCAGCAGACCGAAGTCAACCTGCCCTACATCACGGCGGATGCGTCGGGCCCGAAGCATCTGAGCATCAAGCTGACCCGCGCCAAGCTCGAAGCCCTGGTGGATGACCTGGTCAAGCGCACCATCGAGCCCTGCAAGATCGCGATGAAGGACGCCGGCCTGCGCATGAGCGACATCAGCGAGGTCATCCTGGTTGGCGGCCAGACCCGCATGCCCAAGGTGCAGGCGGCGGTGACCGAGTTCTTCGGCAAGGAGCCGCGCAAGGACGTCAATCCTGACGAGGCCGTGGCCATCGGCGCGGCGGTGCAGGGCGGCGTGCTGTCGGGCGCGGTCAAGGACGTGCTGCTGCTCGACGTCACCCCGTTGTCGCTGGGCATTGAAACTCTGGGCGGCGTGTTCACCAAGCTGATCGAGAAGAACACCACGGTGCCGACGAAGGCCTCGCAGGTGTTCAGCACCGCCGAGGACAACCAGACCGCGGTGACCGTGCACGTGCTGCAGGGTGAGCGCGAGCAGGCCCGCTACAACAAGTCGCTGGCCAAGTTCGACCTGGCCGGCATCGAAGCTGCACCGCGCGGCATGCCGCAGGTGGAAGTCAGCTTCGACATCGACGCCAACGGCATCCTGCACGTCAGCGCCAAGGACAAGAAGACTGGCAAGGAGCAGCGCGTCGAGATCAAGGCCGGTTCGGGTCTGTCCGAGGATGAGATCGCGCGCATGGTCGCCGACGCTGAGGCCAACCGCGAAGAGGACAAGAAGTTCCACGAGCTGGTCGGCGCCCGCAACCAGGCCGACGCCCTGATCCACTCGACCCGTGCGGCGATCAAAGAGCACGGCGACAAGGTCGGCGGCGAGGCCATCGGCCGCATCGAGGCCGCGCTGTCGGATCTCGAAAAGGCCATGAAGGGCGACGACAAGGGCCAGATCGAGGCCAAGACCAAGGCGCTGGAGGAAGCTGCGCAGCCGCTGGCGGCCGCCGCGGCCGGTCAGGCCGGCCCGGGCCCGCAGGCGCAGGGCGGCGGAGCGGCACCCAACGACGATGTGGTCGACGCCGAGTTCACCGAGGTCAAGGACGACAAGAAGTGAGGCCGGGATTGGGGATTGGGGATTCGGGATTCGCTAGAGCCCGTCACTCCCAACCCTAGAGGCTGGATCGAGGCCGCGGCGTTTGCTGCGGCCTCGCCGTTCAACGCAGCACGAATCCCGAATCCCGAATCACGAATCCCATGTCAAAACGCGACTACTACCAGGTGCTCGGCGTCGAGCGCAGCGCCTCCGACGAAGACCTGAAGAAGGCCTATCGTCGGCTGGCGATGAAGTTCCACCCGGATCGCAATCCGGACGATGCCGAGGCCGAGGCCAAGTTCAAGGAGGCCAAGGAGGCCTACGAAGTGCTGGCCGATGCGCAGAAGCGCAGGCTGTACGACCAGCACGGCCACGCCGCCTTCGAAGGCGGCATGGGCGGTGGCCGCGGCGGCCCGGGCGGTGTCGACATGGGCGACATCTTCGGCGACATCTTTGGCGACATTTTCGGCGGTGGCCGCGGGCGCGGGCCGCGCCGCGGTGCCGATCTGCGTTACGTGATCGACCTCGATCTCGAAGAAGCCGTGGGCGGCGTCGAGAAGGAAATCGAGATCCCCACCGTGGTCGCCTGCCGCGTCTGCGATGGCAGCGGCTCGGCCGATGGCGAGGTTGAAACCTGCCGTACCTGCGGTGGCCACGGCCGCGTGCGCATGCAGCAGGGCATCTTCAGCATCCAGCAGACCTGCCCGCACTGCGCGGGCAGCGGCAAGACGATCAAGAACCCCTGCAAGACCTGCCATGGCGCGGGCCGCATAGAATCCGAGAAGACTCTGGCGGTGAAGATCCCCGCGGGCGTCGATACCGGCGACCGCATCCGCTTGGCGGGTGAGGGCGAAGCGGGACCCGCCGGCGCGCCGGCAGGAGATCTCTACGTGGAAGTGCGCGTGCGCGAGCACGAAATCTTCCAGCGCGACGGCGACGATCTGTACTGCGAGGTGCCGATCCGCTTCAGCCAGGCTGCGCTCGGCGCCGACCTCACCGTGCCAACGCTCGACGGCGAGGCGGTGGTCAAGATCCCGGCCGAGACTCAGACCGGCAAGGTGTTCCGCCTGCGCGGCAAGGGCGTGAAGTCGGTCCGCAGCCACAGCAAGGGCGATCTGCTTTGCCGCGTGGTGGTCGAAACCCCGGTCAAGCTGACCAAGCGCCAGAAGGAGCTGCTGGCCGAGTTCGAAAGTACCTTCGAGGGCGCGGATGCACAGGCTCACTCCCCCCGCGCGAGCTCCTGGCTGGACGGAGTGAAGAGCTTCTTCGAGCGGATGACGGGCTGAGTTCCAGGCCGGATGCACTAGGCAGCGTTGACCGGGCTGCCGCCGGAGCCTCACCCGGCCGGTGCGGGCACCGACCGGGTTCGTGGATTACAGCTTGCCGCGGGTACGCAGATCGCGGCGGAGGCGATTGCGACGGCGACGCAGACGGGCCAGCTTCATGGCGGGGTCCTTGGTTGGGGTGGAAAGAGGCGCGGATTGTCGCATGGCAGGCAGCACCGCGCTCGCGGCGCATTTTTGGGGGCCAGTGGACCCGACCGAGCTACCGATCATGGCGGACCCGAGCGAACTCGGTTGATCACCAGCCCACCAAGCTCAGTCGTGCCGGGATGGGCTGCGCCAGTTCCGTGAACACGACCGAAAAGCACATCCGATAGCGCACATTGCGTTCGGGCTTGAAGTAACTGCCCCAGCCGCCGTGAGCCCGGGTGTCGATGCGCTCTCCCCGTGAGCCGCCGTCCGGAAGGGGATGTTGAGCACTCTCTCCGCGGAGGTACAGACGTCCGCCAAGAGGTGCGTCCGCCGGCGTCTGCCGCGTCCATGCAGACAGGGGGGCGGCTTCGTCGATCACCGTTTCGCCGGACTCGGTCGTCAGCTTCAGATGCGCCGACACGGCGTAGTCGGGCGTCGGGCCGCTGATCGTCAGACCCTCGCCCTCTACGATGTCGATTCCGGCCACGAACTCAGCTCGCGGAAGGCCGGCGAGGCTGAAACACGTGCGCTCTGCCTGCGTCAGATCGACGGGGCCAAGGTCGAGCAGATAGCGGGAGGGATAGCGCATCCAGCCACGATCGACCAGCTGTCCATCGCCGCTGTACGGGGTGCAAGCGGTCATGCAGACGATCATCGTCAGAAGCAAAGCGCGCCGCGCTGCTGTTCGGGTGGCGACAGCCTTCGAGGGTGGAATCCAGTCCACCGAGGCAGCGCTCAATCTCCAGCCTCCGAGTTGCTGTTCTCGCGTTCAAACGTCTCGCCGCCGCGCCGCTCGCTGTTCTCCGGTCGCCGCGCATGGGACGACCAGCGGCGGAACATCAGACCAATCGCCAGGGCGGCGGCACACAGGCCGATGACGAATCCCCATGGCTCGCTGCCGCTGATGCCGATGGCGATCAGGGTGACTGTCCACAGCACCGCCTCGGCGATGACGCCCATGCAGCCGTACGCCAGCAACTCCGGTTCGGCCGCACGCGCAGGTTCCCCATGCCCCGCGGATGCGCTCGCACCTCGTTTCGGGTCGCTGTTCGCTTGAGAGAGCATGGGCTCTGCCATCGGAAGACTCGGCTTGGGTGCGGACGGGCCCCTGCGGACGGGGGCGGGAGGGGGCAGGCCTGCGGCGTGAATTCTGATCAGCCCCGCGCGATACGCCCTTGTCTTGGCTCGGTGAGGCAGTGTAGTCCAGTGGCGGCTGCGTGGCCTCTGCGCTGAAACCGGCTGGTTCGTGGTTCGGCCCTGGCAGGCTGTTGAAGCACAGCCCGCAAACCCGCCAGGGATGGCCGGGACGAGGAAGCAAGCGCGTAACCGATTGGTTTGTCGCGAGGCGGCACGGACCTGCGTCGGACCGCCGACTTGAAAAGCTCACCGGAAGGGAGTTTTTCAACAAGCCGTTGGCCCGCCGATAGACTGTCACGCACCATGCCGACGCGACCCAGCCTCGCCCTGTTCGATTTCGACGGCACCCTGACCACCTGCGAAACCTTTCCGCTGTTCGTCCAGCGCGTGCTGCCGAAGTCTCGGCTTCTCGCCGGCTGGCTGCGGCTCTGGCCGCTGGTGCTGGGCTATCGGCTGCGCCTCGTGTCGGGCACGCGCCTTCGCGCCGCGATCGTGAAGCTCGGCCTCGAAGGTGCGGATGCCGAAGCGCTGGCGCAGGCGGGTGCGCGCTTCGCAGCGGAGAACCTGCCCGGTGTGTTGCGGCCCGAAGCGATGGCGCGTCTGCGCTGGCATCGTGAGCGCGGCGATCGCGTGGTGATCGTGTCCGGCGGGCTCGGCGTCTACCTGCGGCCGTGGGCGGCGGGGCAGGGGCTTGAGGTGCTGTGCTCCGAGCTCGAAGCGCTGGACGGCCGCTGCACCGGCGCGTTCGCGGGCGCTCAATGCGTGGGTTCCGAGAAGGCGCGCCGCGTCTGTGAGCGCATCGACATCGCCGGCTATGGCGAGGTCTTTGCCTACGGCGATACGCACGAGGATGCAGAGCTTCTGGCCTTGGCCGACCACCCCGTGTATCGCGGTCGGCCGATCGCTGGCTCGACGTGCGTGCGCTGAGCGCACGAACGCCAGCCGCTCGAACACCGCTCCCTTGAGGGTGTCCGTGCGGCTGGCGCCCCGGGGGCGGGGACGTTCAGCGCTGTCGAGTTCGGAAGACCAAGGCGGCGGCTCGATGGCGGGATCCAGCGGCTGATCAGTTGACCGGCTTGGAGCCACCCGCCGGCTTCTCGTAGTAGCGGTGGATATGGCTCTGCCAGGTCGTGTCGGCCATGTCGGGCCAGTGGTTGCGATCGAATCCGGGCGCGGATTCAAGCTTGGACTTGCTCACGTCGAGCACGAAGCGCTTTTCCTGGGTGTCGAGCCTGAGAGCCTCCCAGGGCACGGCGAACAGTTTTTCGCCCATGCCGAGGAAACCTCCGAAAGACAGCACGGCGTAGCTCACGCGGCCGCTGCGCATGTCCAGCATGATTTCCTTCACATCACCCAGATGCTCGCCGGCGCCGTTGTAGACGTCGTTGCCGATCAGGGTTTCCGCTCCCATCAGATGCGGTCCCGGCCCGTGCGACTGGGCAGGGCCGGCGATGTTCGTGGTGGAGGTGCGGTAAATCCCGTAGGTGTCGCGCTGTTCGTAATTCATGGCTGTCTCCTGCTGCGGTGACTGGGATCGATGGGCCTGCTCTGTGCGGCAGTGGCCACCGAGAGGCAGCGTGTTCGGAGACGGCCGGGTTGGTCTGTTCGGCAGCCCACGCAGGCTGAAGGCGGTGCGCCGGGCGCGCTGAAGCGTGCTGGATTGAATTGTGCGCTGGCGAACCGACGCGCCCACCGAGCGCGGCGCAGCCTGCACCTGCGCTCTCTCTGCTCGATGTCCTCCCCGGGGCAGTTTCAGCGGCCTCCGCGCAGCCGTACCCGCCCAACGCCTTTCTTCCTGCCCGCCAATGGTCCCAACGTGAGGAACCCGCCCATGACTCCCGCTCCCATCACCACCGCCGCAAAGCCCGATGCCCGCGGTGACACCCTCGCCCGCGCCAGTGAGCGACTCCACGAATCGACCGCGTCGCCCACGCGTCCAGCGCTCGACGCACTCATCGAGGATGTCGGTCAGGTGCGGGCCGATGTGCGTCCCGCGTTGAACGAGTTCACCGGCTCCGTCGAAGCGATGGCGCGCGATTCAGCGCGCCGCATGGGCGAGCAGGCCCTTGGCCTTCAGGAGGCGGGCGCCGCCTTCGTGCGCACGCGTCCTCTGCAGTCACTGATGCTCGCGGCTGGCCTGGGCGCGAGTCTCGTGCTGGTGCTTCGACTGCTGTCGCGCGCCAGCGCCGGCGGACGCTGAGCGAAGGCCGGCCGGCGGTGCCGGACCATGACCCGACTGACTCCCCTGATGCGGCTGACGATCGAGCAGCCGCAGCTGCTTGCCGAGCCGCTGGCGGCCTATGCCGATCTGATCAGGGCGGAGCTCGAGAAGGAGGGACACTTCCTGCGCGAGCGCCTGCTGCGGCAGCTTCTGGTGTGCTTGGGGCTTGCCGTCGGATCGATCCTGTCGGGCGTCGCTGTGCTGCTGGCGCTGGTCCTGCCCGACCCGCTGCCCTACGCGCGCATGGCAGCAGTTGCAGCGCTGCCGCTGCTGCTCTCTCTGGCGGTCTGGCTCGGTGAACGCGGTCGACAGCGTCCGCCCATGTTTGCGGCGCTGCGAGGGCAGGCGGCGCTCGACCGCGCACTCATCGCATCGGCGACAGCGGAGCGTGCCAAATGAGTCGTGTCGAGGGCGACCCCGATGTCGCAATCGATGCGGCCTTGCAGCGTCTGGCGGTTGCGCGCGCCAGGCTGGCTCAAGCGCTGCAATGCGCCGACGCGACCGAGGCTCCGGGCGGGCGCGGTGCGTCCGCGCGGGCCGTGCCTGCTCCGATGGCTGCCCTCGTGGTTGATGCGCTCGACGCCGATGTGCTGCACCAGCCTGCACGCGCCCTGCTTCAGGTCGCTGCGATGGAGCTTTCCGCGCGGTTGCGGCCCCATCTGCGCGAGCACCCACTGCTGTGGTGTGGCGCGGCTGCCATGCTGGGGGCCGCGACCGCCGGCGTTTGCCTATCAACGCGTTCGCGGGCCGCCGCCTTCGGCCTGGTCCGTATGGCGCCGCTGCTGATCGGTCTGTTGCGTCCGCTGGCTCTCGCGGAGAAGGAGTCGCGAGGCCGGGGACCTTGAGCTCGCGCGAGGGCCCGGCGGCCAAGCCGCAGCTCGGTACCCGAGGAGTCTCCGCCTCGGATGCAAATGCGTGTCGAGGCAGCACGAGGCACTGTCGGGCCGTAGGTGTTTCTTGTCGGCTGGGCTGGCGTCGCCAGCAAGGGTGTGTAGCCATCGCCCTCCGGGTCGCGGGGCTGCAATGGCAGGTCCTGCCGTGTCCTACACTGCCGGGCGTTCCTTCTGGTCTTCCCCCATGTCCGAGCCGATTCGCCTGTCCAAACGCATCATCGAGTTGACTGGCTGCTCCCGCGCCCAGGCCGAACGCTATATCGAGGGTGGCTGCGTCAGCGTTGACGGCGAAGTGGTCGATCGCCCCGAACACCCGGTGCGCGAAGAGCACGTGGAGGTGGACCTCGAGGCAGCGGGCGCGCCGAACGAGCCCATGACCCTGCTGCTGTGCAAGCCGACCGGCGTCGAGGTGGCACCCGCGCTGGTGGCATCCGAGCGGCATTGGCCGGAGGACCCCAGCGGCATCCGGCCGCTGCGCAGGCATCTGCGCAGGCTGTTCCCGTTCTTGCCACTGGAGCCCGGGGCCTCCGGCTTGCAGCCCTTCACCCAGGACGGGCGATTGCTCCATCGCATGCGCGAGGAGAGTGAGCGCATCGAGCAGGAGTTCGTTGTCGAGGTGGTCGGCAGCGTTGCTGCCTACGGTTTGCATCGCCTTGGCCACGGGCTCAGCTTCGAAGGACGGGCGCTGCCGCCCTGCAAGGTGAGCTGGCAGAGCGAAACGCGGCTGCGCTTTGCGATCAAGGATGTGCGCCCGGGCCAGCTCGCGTGGATGTGTGAGCAGGTGGGTCTGCGACTCCTCTCGGCCCGGCGCATCCGTCTGGGTCGCATACCCTTGGCCAAGTTGCCTGAGTCGAGCTGGCGCTACCTGCCTGCTGGCGAGCGCTTCTGACCACGGACGATCCGCGGCGTTCTGTTCCGATCCCCCGCTCTGAAGTGAAGGTGATCCGGGCAGTGAACGCAGCCGTCCACCGCGACCCTCCGCCGTGTGAGTCCCGGCTCTGCTTCGATGCTGCTGGCGTACTGGTTGGCGGCGTCACCCGGCAAAGATCGTCGGCCGGCCCCGGCTGCGCTAGCCTTGCGTGCCCCTTCGGAACTACGGGAGTCCGCCATGCATCGTTCTCTCCGCTGCGCTGCCGCCGTGCTTGCCCTCGCCGCTGCGCTGATGCCTTTCGGAGCGCCCCGCGCCGGCAGCGTCGACTGTGAGATGCGCTTCGATTTGTCCGGCTGGTCGGCCTTCTACAAGCGTTCGAGCGGCGAAGGCACGATCACCTGCAGCAACGGCCAGTCGATGCGCGTGCGCCTCGAAGCGCGTGGGGGCGGGATCTCCTTCGGCAAGTCGCGGATCGAGAACGGCGTGGGAGAGTTCTCGGGCGTCGACGACATCCGCGAGCTGATCGGCGGCTATGCCAGTGCCGAAGCCCATGCGGGCGCGGGCCGCTCAGCCAAGGGCCAGGTCGTCACCAAGGGCGAGATATCCCTGGCGCTGTCGGGGACCGGCAAGGGGTGGGACGTCGGTGTCGCTTTCGGGAGTTTCGTCATCAGCGAGCGTTGAGTGCGGACACGTCGATCCGGCGGAGGACTGTGGGCCGAACGCAGTCGCGCAGCAGCGCGCCGCTGAAGCCTCAGTCTGGGGCAAGGCCGAAGCCTCCAGCGTTGCCGCGCGCGGTGGAGTGCTGCGCCCGCGGATCGAGCGCGTCGGCGCTTGATCCAGCGCAGCCCTAGAACCGGAAGCCCACCGACAGGTAGCTCTCGCCCTTGTTTGGCTGTCGCGTGCGTGCGTTCGAGAGATGGCCCAGGCCGACCACGAGGCGGCCAGCGCGGATGTCGAGGTGGCTGTGAAACTGATAGCCGCTGCTCAGAAAGTCGGTGACGTGGCTGACGGCGGCCAGGCCCGAAGCGAGGGTGACACTGCCGAAGTCGTAACCGAGCTGCAGCGAGGCGAAATGGACGCGCTGGTCGCTGCCCGCGGGCGCTTTGTCATGGCGGCCGATGCTGCCTGCGTTCAGGGCGATGAAGTCGAGCCCCAAGGGCAATTGCGGGCGCGGCCGTGCGTGGGTCAGCAGGACGAAGTCCGTGTTCGGTGTGTCCGGCGCGTCGCTGATGCCCGCCTGCAGGCTGGTCCAAGGCAAGCGGGCCGGCTCTGCGGCAGACGCGGGCGCGAGGCCGAAGGCCAAGATCAGCGCAAGAGCAAGCGTCGTGCGCGCTGTCGATGGGGGTCGAAAAGGGCGAGTGAGCATGAGCATTCCAGTGCGGGCTCGCCGGCATCCAATGCCGGCATGGGCGCGAGCGCGTTCCTCGTCGTCCGGGACGGGCGGGGCGCGTCCGACGTCTCGATGAGGATAGGCAGGGCAGGGCGGCGCTGCCAGTCCCAGGCCTGCACCACAGCGTTGCCGCGTTTGGCCCAATGGCGCCTGCCGTGCGGTGCTCTGTCCTCTCGGCATGCTGGCTCGCCTACACTCGCTGGCTTCGACTTTTTCGGGTGAATGAGCATGGACGATCGCCGCGCCAGGTTGCTGATCCACGGCGCTTCGGGACGCATGGGCCGGAGCCTGCTGTCGCTGGTGGCCGAGCATCCGGGCCTGCATCTGGTGGCGGCAGTGGCCAACGCGCCGCGCGCCGATCTCGGTGCGCTCGCGGTGCTGCGGCCCGCGCAAATCGCGCAGGCGCCGGCCTTCGATGTGGCCGTTGACTTCAGCGCGCCCAGTGCATTGCCTGCTCTGGCAGTGGCCTGCGCCGAGCGCGGTGCGGCGCTGGTGTCCGGCACCACCGGGCTCGATGCTGCGGTGCAGGCGGCGCTCGATTTGGCGGCGCAGCGCGTGCCGGTGCTGTGGGCAGCGAACTTCTCCCTGGGGGTGGCGCTGCTGGCGGCGCTGGCGCGGCAGGCGGCAGCCGCTGTACCCGACTGGGACTGCGAGATCATCGAGACCCACCATCGGCGCAAGCAGGACGCGCCCTCCGGCACGGCCCTGCGCCTCGGTGACGCCATCGCCAGCGGGCGCGGGCAGTCGCTTGATGCGCTGGCAAGGCATGGTCGCGAGGGCGCGCATGCGCCGCGCCTCAGCGGGGAAATCGGCTTCCACGCTGTACGCGGCGGTGATGTCGTCGGTGACCACCAGATTCTGCTCGCGGGCGAAGCCGAAGTGATCGAACTCACCCATCGCGCGGCCAGCCGGGAGGTGTTCGCGCGCGGGGCACTGAAATCCGCCGCGTGGCTTGTCGGTCGCGCGCCTGGCCGCTATCGCATCGAGGATGTTCTGGGCCTTGCCGACTGACCGTCAGCATGGTCTGGACCGCTGCGGCTGCAAGGAACCGTTATCGTCGTTGCGCTTTGCTGCGTTCGCACAGGTGGACAGGGTGTGAGCGGAAAACGTAAACTTCCGCCTCGCCTGCTCCACCTTTCGCCCCCTCCCTCGACGACCTCCGGACCTGCTAGAGGCAAGCCCGGCGGTTTCGCGCAAGCTGCGTACAGCGCTGCTCGCGGGGGTGCCTCCCCGATCCTCACAAGGCGAATCGCTCGTGACCCAACCCGCTCTTCTGGCCCTCGCCGACGGCACCGTGTATCGCGGTGTGTCGGTGGGCGTTTCCGGCTGCACGGTCGGCGAGGTGGTGTTCAACACCGCCATGACCGGCTATCAGGAGATCCTCACCGATCCTTCCTACGCGCAGCAGATCGTCACCCTGACCTATCCGCACATCGGCAACACCGGCTGCACCGACGTCGATGACGAAGCGGCCCAGGTGTTCGCCTCTGGCCTGATCATTCGCGAGCAGCCGACGCCAGCGAGCAGCTGGCGCAGCCAGGCCGATCTGCCGGCGTGGCTCAAGGCGCGCGGCGTGGTCGCGATTGCCGAGATCGACACGCGTGCGCTGACCCGTCGACTGCGCGACTCCGGCGCCCAGAACGGCTGCATTCTGGCCGGCGAGGGCGCCACTGCCGAGGACGCGCTGCGCCGCGCGCGCGAGTTCCCGGGCCTCAAGGGCATGGATCTCGCGAAGGTGGTCAGCGTCACCGCGCCCTACGCCTGGACTGAAGGTCGCTACGTGCTGGATCGCCAGGCTTTCGAGGCGCCGGCCTCGCGCTTCCATGTCGTCGCCTACGACTTCGGCGTCAAGCGCAACATCTTGCGCATGCTGGCCGAGCGCGGATGTCGTCTGACCGTGGTTCCTGCGCAGACCAGCGCCGACGAGGTGCTGGCGCTCAAGCCCGATGGCGTGTTCCTGTCCAACGGGCCCGGCGATCCGGAGCCCTGCGATTACGCGATTGCTGCAATCCGCCGCTTCATCGCCGCCAAGCTGCCGACCTTCGGCATCTGCCTCGGGCATCAGCTGCTCGGCCTCGCCTCTGGCGCGCGCACGTTGAAGATGAAGTTCGGCCACCACGGCGCCAATCACCCGGTGCAGGACATCGACAGCGGGCGAGTGATGATCTCCAGCCAGAACCACGGCTTCGCAGTGGACGAGGCCAGCCTGCCCGCCAACGTGCGCGCCACCCATCGCTCGCTGTTCGATGGCAGCCTGCAGGGCATCGCCCTGACCGACGCGCCGGCGTTCAGCTTCCAGGGTCACCCGGAAGCCGCGCCCGGCCCGCACGACGTCGCCGGCCTCTTCGATCGCTTCATCGAGCTGATGTCACCCTCGCGCTGATCCCGCAAGGAGACCGCCATGGCACGCAAAGCCTCCAGTCGATCGAGCCGCCGCAGCGTCGGCCGCTGGGTCTTTCTCGCTGTGACCCGAATCGGGCTGCCGATCGCTCTTCTGTACGGGCTGGTGTGGTGGCGCGTGGATTCGCTGATCAGTGAACAGGTCAAGGCGCTGCAGGCCTTTGCTGACGTGCAGCGCGGACGCAGCTTCTTCACCTTTGACGGCCAGGTTGGCGTGGAGCGCATCGAGATCTCGCCGCGTGTCCCCGGGGCCGAGGGCCTGCGTTTGCGGACGGGCCGCATCGCGCTGGAGACGCCCGGGCTCGACTGGCTGCTGAAAGCCGCCGCGTTTGGGCCGCCGGAGCAGCTGCCGCGGCGCTTGGGCATCCATATCGCCAACCTCGAAGTCGAAGGTATGCCATCAGGCCCCGAGGCCGGGTTCATCGGCGCCTTCAGCGCTCTGCCGTTCGAGGCTGCCGGCTGCGGCGTCGATGCCTTCACCCGCAGCGACCTCGTCGAGATGGGTCTGCCCGCCAGCGATACCGTGATGAGCCTGCGTTTCGAACACGCGGACGCGGGCATGGTCAATTTCAGCCTCGACCTGGGCACGGCCGGTGCGGGACGGATGGAGTGGCGACTGGGCATCGCCCTGCCGCCGGCGGCGGGCGCTTCGACCGAGCAGTTGGCGCTTGGCCGCCTCGCCAATCTCAGCCTTGCTTTCATCGATGAAGGTTTCATCCAGGCCCGCAACGGCTGGTGTACCGACCGTGTCACCACCAGCCTGGCCGATTTCAATGCCCTTCACATCGAGGCGGTGCGCGGCCTGCTGCGCACTGTTGGCCTGCAGCCCGATGCCGATCTGCTGAAAGCCTTCGGCAAGTTCGCGGCTGACGGTGGCGAGTTCCGCATCGAGACCCGTCCGTCTTCGGCGCTGGGACTGATGCAGCTCGCGTCCATGCAGGGCGACGCGCTGCGGCAGGCGCTCGCGCCCTATGTGCGGGTGACAGGCACGGATCCGGTGCGCTTCGCCTTCGCCCAGGTGCGTCCCATGACCCTGCGAGCGCAGCAGGTGGCCGCCGAAGTGGCGCGCACGCGGCTTGAAGATGGCGTTCCGCTGGATCCGGAGATCGAAGAGGTGGTGTCAGAGCCGCCCCGTATTCCCGAGCCGCCCGTTCCCAAACCCGAGATTCCCCTGCCGGCGAGCGACGGCCGCATCGAGTACGCCGATCTGGCGCCCTACGTGGGCCGCGAGATCGAGGTGCTTTCGATCTACGGCAGCCGTCGCCGCGGCGAGTTGATCAGCCATGCGCAGGCACGGCTGGTGCTGCGCCTGCCGCCGTCGCAAGGCGGTTTTGATCTCACTCTTCCCGCTGAGACCGTGCAGTCCGTGCGCGTGCTCGATGCCGCCGCCGTTCAACCCGATTCCTCGACCGACCTGACCGATGCCAAAGCGAACTGACCTCAAGACCATCCTCATCATCGGCGCCGGCCCGATCGTCATCGGCCAGGCCTGCGAGTTCGACTACTCGGGCGCGCAGGCCTGCAAGGCGCTGAAGGCGGAAGGTTTCCGCGTGGTGCTGGTCAACTCCAACCCGGCGACGATCATGACCGACCCCGATACGGCGGATGCGGTCTACATCGAGCCGATCAATCCGGCCACGGTCGAGAAGATCATCGCCAAGGAAAAGCCCTGTGCCCTGCTGCCGACCATGGGCGGGCAGACCGCGCTGAACTGCGCGCTCGACATGGCCGATGCCGGCACGCTGGAGAAGTACGGGGTCGAGCTGATCGGCGCCTCGCGCGAAGCCATCCGCATGGCCGAGGACCGCGAGCTGTTCCGCGTCGCCATGGGCGAGATCGGCCTGGAATGCCCCAAGGCTGCGGTGGCGCGCAGTTTCGAGCAGGCGGTCGAGATCCAAGCCAAGGTCGGCTATCCGACCATCATCCGCCCGAGCTTCACCCTGGGCGGCAGCGGCGGCGGCATCGCCTACAACCGCGAGGAGTTCGAGGAGATCGTCAAGCGCGGCCTTGAGCTTTCTCCCGTCCACGAGGTGCTGGTCGAAGAGTCGGTGCTCGGCTGGAAGGAGTACGAGATGGAGGTGGTCCGCGACCGCGCGGACAACTGCATCATCGTCTGCTCGATCGAGAACATCGACGCCATGGGCGTGCATACGGGTGACTCGATCACCGTGGCGCCGGCACAGACGCTGACCGACAAGGAGTACCAGCGCCTGCGCGATGCGTCGATCGCGGTGCTGCGCAAGATCGGCGTCGATACCGGTGGTTCCAACGTTCAGTTCGGCATCAATCCGAAGAACGGCCGCGTGGTCGTCATCGAGATGAACCCGCGCGTCTCGCGTTCGTCGGCGCTGGCGTCGAAGGCCACCGGCTTTCCGATCGCCAAGGTCGCCGCCAAGCTGGCGGTGGGCTACACCCTGGACGAGCTGCGCAACGAAATCACCGGCGGTGCGACGCCGGCGAGCTTCGAGCCGACCATCGACTACGTAGTGACCAAGATCCCGCGATTCGCGTTCGAGAAGTTCCCGGCCGCCGACTCGCGCCTCACCACCCAGATGAAGTCGGTGGGCGAGGTGATGGCGATGGGGCGCTCGCAGTCGGAGTCGCTGCAGAAAGCCCTGCGCGGCCTGGAAACCGGCCGCACCGGTTTCGATCCAATGCTGCCGGCGCATCTGGACGCGGACGGCATGCTCGAACTGCGCCGCCAGCTGCGCGAGCCCGGCCCGGATCGTCTGTTCTACGTTGGCGACGCCTTCCGCCATGGTCTCAGCGTGGATGAAGTCCACACGCTGTCCGGCATCGACCCGTGGTTCCTGCGCCAGATCGAGCACCTGATCCGCACCGAGGGCGAAGTCGCGGCCAGCGGCCTTGCCGCGCTCGATGCGACCCGCCTGCGCGCGCTGAAGCGCCTGGGCTTCTCCGACATGCGTCTCGCCAAGCTGCTGGGCACCGACGAGAAGGCCGTGCGTGCCCTGCGCCACGCCTTCGGCGTGCGTCCGGTGTTCAAGCGCGTCGACAGCTGCGCCGCCGAGTTCGCCACCAGCACGGCCTACCTGTACTCGACCTACGAGGACGAGTGCGAGGCCGAGCCGACCGACCGCAACAAGATCATGGTGCTGGGCGGCGGGCCGAACCGCATCGGTCAGGGCATCGAGTTCGACTACTGCTGCGTGCACGCCGCCCTTGCCCTGCGCGAGGACGGCTTCGAGACCATCATGGTCAACTGCAACCCGGAGACGGTCTCGACCGACTACGACACCTCCGACCGCCTGTACTTCGAGCCGCTCACGCTCGAAGACGTGCTGGAGATTGTCGAGAAAGAGAAGCCCAAGGGCGTGATCGTGCAGTACGGCGGCCAGACCCCGCTGAAGCTCGCCCGCGCGCTTGAGGAGGCCGGGGTGCCGATCATCGGCACCAGCCCGGACTCGATCGATCTTGCAGAGGACCGCGAGCGCTTCCAGCAGATGATCGTCAAGCTGGGCCTGAACCAGCCGCCGAACCGCACGGCGCGCACGCCGGAGCAGGCGCTGTTGATCGCCAAGGAGATCGGCTACCCGCTGGTGGTGCGCCCGAGCTATGTGCTGGGCGGCCGTGCGATGGAAGTCGTGTACTCGGACGCCGACCTGTCGCGCTACATCCGCGATGCGGTCAGCGTCTCCAACGAGTCGCCCGTGCTGCTCGACCGCTTCCTCGACAACGCGGTCGAGATCGACGTCGACGTGGTGGCGGACGCCGAGGGCAATGTGCTGATCGGCGGCATCATGGAGCACATCGAGGAAGCTGGTGTGCATTCCGGAGATTCCTCCTGCTCGCTGCCGCCCTATTCGCTGTCGAAGGCGCTGCAGGACCAGCTGCGCGAGCAGGTCGCGGCGATGGCCCGCGAGCTGAAGGTGATCGGCCTGATGAACACCCAGTTCGCCGTGCTGCCGGACGGCGAGGGCGGTGGAAC
>JBKCVA010000183.1:0-2698 GCA_046318115.1 Lysobacterales bacterium
GCTCGGGTGATCGCGACCCCGGCAGGCGCCATGAGGAAGTGCTCACGGAGAGGGATCGACACGCGGTCCACCGCACCCGTCGCGGAGAAAAGATAGACCACGTAGTCCTGGGCTTGCGGCCACTCACCTCTACCCCTTTCCTTCTCTTCGCTGGGGCTCGTCGGGTCATCCGTTGCCACTGGCAGTTGATAAGCGATCCGCCCCGCTCCACGGGGAGAGGGGTTCAATGCGCTGCCTGTCGCGGGAGCGGGCTGGTGGCCTGCTTCGCGCCTTGGCTTGGGTGTTCTGCCGGCCCTGGGCGGCGTGCGCCTGGGGCTTGGGCGGTGGGGGTTCACCCGCCGCCGGTCGTGCGGCGGCGGGTGTTCCCTCCGGGTTTACTTGGCGGCTTTCTTGGCGGCTGCCTTCTTTGCAGGGGCGGCCTTTTTGGCGGCCGCTTTTTTCGCTGGGGCTTTCTTCACTGCGGCCTTGGCCGGGGCCTTCTTGGCGGCGGCCTTGGCGGGGGCTTTCTTGGCGGCTGCCTTCTTGGGCGCTGCCGCCTTCTTCACCGCGGGCTTTTTGGCTGCCGCCTTCTTGGCGGGCGCGGCTGTCTTGGCGGCGGCCTTCTTCACCGGAGCCGCCTTCTTGGCGACAGCCTTCTTGGCGGCGGCGACCTTTTTCTTGGCGGTCTTCACCGCGCCGGCGACGGCTTTCTTGGCTTCGCCGACTTTCTTGTCGACGGCCTTCTTGGCCGCGGCGGCCTTCTTCTTGGCGGTCTTCACCGCGCCAGAGACGGCTTTCTTGGCTTCGCCAACCTTCTTGTCGACGGCCTTCTTGGCCTTCTTGTACTGGCCTTCGGCCTGCTTCTTCACCTTGGCGGCGCGCTTGGCCACGGCCTGTTCGGCGGCGACCACGGCATCCTTGGCGTCCTGGGCGAGTTCCTGGGCCTTCTCAGTGACGGCTTCCACCGCTTCGGTCAGGGTCGCGGTTACCCCATTGCCATTGCTCATCTGCCACTCCTCACGTCGGTTCGGGACGTTCTAGCTTCGGGCCTGCCCCGCGTGGGGCAGTGGTATCGAGAACATTGACCGCCGCCGGTGCGTCCTGCGCCGGTGGCTGCACGTGCCCGGCGAGACAGGCCGGGCATGCGCGAAGGGGGGCGCCCTTCGCCGCAGGCCGGGTCCGTGGCCTGCGCCGGGCTTCGAGATCAAGCCCTGGGTGTTCGTGGCTCCGATGCGTGTGGCGGTGGAGCCGGTGGTGCTGACCTCTTCCATCGAGAGAGGGTTCAGCACGGGTCTTCTGCGCGTTGCGTGACCGGGGCGAGTGTTCGGCTCGCGGTGGGCCAGGGCCCACCCCGTCGGGTTCATCAGGTGGGGCGAGGGTTGGGGCCATGGTGGGTCAAGACCCACCCTATGCATCTGCGGGCTTGCATAGGGTGGGGCTTGACCCACCGGAGCTTGGCTTCCACCTCGGTCATCCCGTGGCGAGGGTCGAATCTTCGTTAGGCCAGGGCCCACCCTGTGGGGCTCATCGGGTGGGGCGAGGGTTTGGGCCTTGGCGGGTCGAGACCCACCCTATGCATCTGCGGGCTTGCCATTGGGTGGGGCGAGGGTTGGGCCATGGTGGGTCAAGACCCACCCTATGGCTGTCCTCAGAACTTGCCGTAGTAGCCCTCCTTGAGCGCGTCGAAGAGGTTGGCGGCGGTGTGTAGTTCGCCGTCGTATTCGATCTGCTCGTTGCCCTTCACTTCCACCACGCTGCCGTCTTCCAGCTCGAAGCGGTAGGTGGTGTTTTCGAGGTCGGCTTCCTTCACCAGCACGCCCTGGAAGGCGGCGGGGTTGAAGCGGAAGGTCGTACAGCCCTTGAGACCCAGTTTCCACGCTTCGAGGTAGATGTCCTTGAAGGCCTCGAACGCGATGTCGGTCGGCACGTTGACGGTCTTCGAGATCGACGAATCGATCCAGGCCTGGGCCGCGGCCTGCATCGCGAGGTGCCGGGCAGGCGTGAGTCTGTCAGCGGCGACAAAATAGTCGGGCAGCGCATCAGCGTCGGCGCCCGGGTCGACCAGCGCGCGGTAGGCAAGGTACTCGAACGAGAGGACCTCCATCGGTTCCCGGGTATTGCGGCCCTCACGGATCACGTTGCGGATATAGCGGTGCGAAAAGCTCGGTTCGATGCCGTTGCTGGCGTTGTTAGCGAACGACAGCGCGATGGTCCCGGTCGGCGCGATGGACGAGTGATGCGTGAAGCGCGCGCCGATCTCCGCCAGGGCCTCGACCAGAGCCGGGTCCTCGCCGGCGATGCGCTGCATGTAGCGGCTGTACTTCGCGTGCAGCACCCTGCCCTTGACGTTGTCTCCCGCCCGCCAGCCGTCCGCTACCATCTCCGGGCGCCGCGCGAGCATTTCGCGGGTGACGGTGAAGTCCTGGTCCAGGACCAGTGCCGGCCCTTTCTCGCGCGCGAGTTCCAGGGCGACCCGCCAACCGACGAGCGACAGTTCGCGCGCCAGCCGACCGGTCATCTCGACCGCCGCCGTGCTGCCGTAGGGGATCCGCAGCAGCGCGAGCACCGAGCCAAGCCCCAGGAAC
Source organism: Lysobacterales bacterium (assembly GCA_046318115.1). Lineage (GTDB taxonomy): Bacteria > Pseudomonadota > Gammaproteobacteria > Xanthomonadales > Xanthomonadaceae > Aquimonas. The sequence goes on from JBKCVA010000183.1 coordinate 2,565, forward strand.
CCCATGCCGTGCCGCCGCTTGAGACGCAGCTCCTCGCGCTGCGCCGCCCGCGGCAGGTGATTGATCTCGACCACGTTGTCGAGCATGCGCGTGAAGACGGCGACGACTTCGCGGTAGCGCGCCCAGTCGAAGCT
>JBKCVA010000184.1:0-7859 GCA_046318115.1 Lysobacterales bacterium
CTGAACGCGGCGCCTTCACCCGCCCTTGAAATCCTGCGTGGCGCTCGCACTTTTTGCTGCGTCGGCGGCCGCGGTGCCGCCCGTTTCCAGCAGGAGAGCAGACATGAGCACGTCACGTTATCCCTGGGTCGATCACAGCCGGGCTGTCCAGGGCGGCCTGCAGAATGAACTGAAGCAGGTCTTTGAGCGCTTCTTCGGCGAGCCCGCCGAAGGGGATCAGTCGAACGTCGTCACCAGCCAATGGGCGCCGCGGGTCGATATCCGCGAGGAGCCAAGCCGCTTCGTGATCGAGGCCGACATTCCGGGCGTCGATCCGAAGGACATCGAGATCCACATGGACAAGGGCATGCTCTCGATCCGCGGCGAGCGCAGCAGCGAGAGCAAGGAAGAGGGCGCGAACTACACCCGCATCGAGCGCTCGCGCGGCAGTTTCTACCGTCGCTTCGCGCTGCCGGACACCGCCAATCCGGACGGTATCGAGGCCAAGGGCGCGCACGGCGTGCTGGAGATCGTGATTCCCAAGCGGCCCGAGACCACGCCGCGCCGGATCTCGGTCAACGCCGGCTGAGGCCGGTCCAGCGGTTAAGCTTGCGAAGCCCGCGGCCGGTCCGCGGGCTTTGCATGATCGGGCGGGACTTCCACGAGCGGAGGCTTCGCTACGATCGATCACACGAGTAAGCAGCACACAGCTTTCGGAAGCCCCATGGAGTTCAAGGATTACTACAAGACGCTGGGCGTGGAGCCGGGCGCCAGCGACGCGGACATCAAGGCCGCCTACCGCCGGCTGGCCCGCAAGTACCACCCCGACGTCAGCAAGGAGGCCGGGGCCGAGGAGCGCTTCAAGGCGATCAACGAGGCCTACGAGGTGCTGAAGGACCCTGGCAAGCGCAACGCCTATGAGCAACTCCGCGCCGGTGGTTTCCGACAGGGGCAGGACTTCCGCCCGCCGCCGGGCTGGGACTATGACGGCGGCCAGGGCGACTTCGGCGGCGGCGGCTTCAGTGACTTCTTCGATTCGCTGTTCGGCGGGGGGCGCGCCCGCAGCGCGCGCTCCGCCGGCAGTGCGGGTGCAGCGCCGCGGGTCGAACGACGCATGCGCCTCGACGTTGATCTCGAAACGGTTTTCGCGGGTGGCCGTCAACGCGTGGACGTGGATGGCCGCACGCTGGAGGTCAAGATCCCCGCTGGCATCCAGCCAGGTCAGAGCATCCGTCTCGCGGGGCAGGGCGGGCAGGGACGTGATCTGCTGCTGGAGATTGCCTACCGTCCGCATCCGCGCTTCGAGGTGGACGGCAGGACCATCACCCATCGTCTGGCGGTCATGCCCTGGCAGGCCGCGCTGGGCGCCACCTTGAGCGTGCCCACGCTGGGCGGAGCGGTCGAACTGAAGATCCCGGCGGAAAGTACGACCGGTCGCAAGTTGCGATTGCGCGGACGCGGTCTGCCGGGAACGCCACCGGGCGATCAGATCGTGCTGCTCGAAGTTCACGCGCCGCCGGCCCGAGGCGAGCGTCAGCGCGAGTTGTATCGGGAAATGGCGGCTGCGTTCTCGGAGCCCGTGGCGAAGTAGGTCCTCGATGGGGGGGCTGGCGCAGGCCACGCATCACCTGCCTGGCGCGGGCAGCAGCGCGCGGGCGCCGCAAGCATCGGGTTGAGCTGTCGAAGCCGTGGCCTCGGCTTCAGGGACGGGGCGTGCATCACCTCGCGGCTGCCGGCTCAGCCCTGCCTTTTCTCGATGGCTTCGTGACAGCCGACCTGCCTACTCGTAGCCGAAGAACCCCTTGAGCATATCCTGGTTGCCCCGGTAGTCCGCCGCGCTTGCCGGTTCGAAGCGGGTGGAGCCGATCTCGACGAGTACCGGGTAGGCCTCAGGGTTTTCGTGAAGCTTCAGCAGCGCGTCACGCACAGCGCTCGCGACCTCTTCGGGAACTCCGGGCGCCGCAGAAAACGCCATGCCGGGGAAGTCTCGGGTCGTCTGCATCACCTGCAGGTTGGGGTAGAGCTCTGCGATGAACCGGGGCACCATCGCAGCGTCCGCCTCACCCCCGAAAATCATCTCCACGCCATCGCGCCATGAAGCGGCTTCCGACCGGATGTCGGGCTGAGCGATCGGATTGGTGAACATCTCGAACAGCAGCGCGTAGCCCAGGCTTGGCGATGTCATCGAGACGAGACGCCGTCCGACCAGAGCATCCATGCCGCCCTCTGCCAGCTCAGGCAGGGCCACGAGCGCATACGCCGTGCGCTCGGCAAGGCGCGCCAACGGGCGGAAGCCCTGTCGCTGCGCGCGGTAGTCGGTGAAGTGGGCCTCCTCGAAAGCGAAGTCGACGTTCGCCGACTGCCGCATGTCGCGCCAATGGAAGTTGTAGTTGCGAGCCGTGACGGCGACGAAGGTGTGTCCGGTTTCCCGCCCCAGGTAGGCGAGCAGTGGCTGGTAAATCTGCTGGTTGCTCTCGGGCGTGTAGGCGGGCTCCAAGGCAACCTTGTACTCAGCGGCGAGTACAGGCTGCGCGAGAACTGCAAGCATCCACCCCGCCAGCGTGCACCAAAGCCCCCGACGGCCGCCGTTGCGGGCAGCCTCCCCCCCTGTGTGACGTGTCATGCCTATCTCCTTGTGCTCTCAGCAACCGACCCTGTTGTCCGGGTCTTGATCGTGGATGGCTGTGCTCAGACGCAGCCAGACGGAGCCGTATAGCAGACGGCATGCGGGCCTACCACAGGCGCCGCGCTGCCGTTGGCCGGCGATTCAGGGCAGCGGGACTGGCGCAGCGACGAGCGCCACCGGCTGCGCCGTGGCCGAGCCGCACTCCAATCTGGCGCCGTCTCGCAAAGCCGATGCCACCGCCTGAAGCAGAGAGAGGCCCGCGTCGAGCGCGACGGCAGAGACGACCTCGCCGACCATCTGGCCAGCGAGAGACAGGGGAGTGCCCACCGCCGGTGGCTCGGGGTGATCCACCCACAGGCAACAGAGACTGCGCTTGCTCTGTCCCAGGTAGTGCGTTCGCGCGACGATCTCCTGGCCCGGATAGCAGCCCTTCGCAAGGCTGATCGCCTGAAGTCGATCCAAGCCCAGCATGTGGGCGGTGTGACCACCGCCCTCCGCCGCAATGCGGGGCACGCCTGACACCAGGTCCAGCCGCTCCCAGGGCAGGTCTATCTTGGGAGCATCCGCAGGCGCCGGGAGCTCTGCGGTGGTCAGCCATCGCGCTGGCATCCCGCCGAGCTTCACCGCGGCGGCGGGCGCCTCTGTTCCTATCCCTGCCAGGATCCACGCCTGCCGCGGCAGCGAGAGTTTGGCCTTGCGGCGAAGGATGAAGCGGGACAGCGCCGGCGCAAGCGATTCCGCCGGGTGGTCTGGAAGGAGAAGCTCGAACACTTCGTTGTCCCTTCGCCAGAGCAGGATCAGCGCCAGTACGCGGCCCTTCGGGCTCAGCCAAGCGCTCCACTGCGCGCCCCCTGGACTCAGCGCGGCGACATCGGAGCTCAACTGGGACTGCAGGAACGCTTCCGCATCTGGACCTTCGCAGCGCAGCACGGACCAGTTCTCCAGTCGGCCGGCGATCGGCTCGGAGAGGCTTGAATACAGGGCTTTCACAGCAGTCTGCGACCTTTGTTGTCTTGCGGCATCGGGGACTGCGGAGTACCCTTCCGCAGCTTGATTGCCCCGAGATGATAGGCCAAGTGCAGCCAGCCCCCGAGCCCGCAAAGCCGCCTTCAACGCCTGTTGCCGACGTGCCTGTCACCGGCCCTGCGCGCGTTGACGATGCCCCGCGCGAGATCGGTGGTCGCGAAGGCCCGGATCCCACCCGCTACGGCGACTGGGAAAAGAACGGCCGCTGCATCGACTTCTGAGCTCCGGCGCGGTGGTCTCCGCGTCCTGCGGAGCATCGCCCCGAATCTCGTCTGTCGCCCCTGCATCCCGCGGTGCCTTGCATGCCGCGTTCACGCGTTCGATCGCGCACCGATTCGACGCGCCGTTCGCGCGCTTTCGCCGAATATTGCGCGTCACGAATCGGGATCCAGGAATGAGCACACGCAAGCGTCCCCTCTCGCCGCATCTGCAGGTCTATCGGCCGCAGATCACGTCGGTGCTGTCGATCAGCCACCGCATCTCCGGCATCGTCAACGCGCTCGTCGCGCTCGGCATTGCGGTATTGCTGATCAGCGTCGCGGCCGGGCCTGAAGCCTATGGGCGCTTCGCCGCGATCGCCGGCTCGATCCCCGGCCAGGTCGCTCTGTTCCTGTTCACGCTCGCGATCTGCTACCACCTGTTCAACGGCATCCGCCATCTGTTCTGGGACGCGGGTCGTGGCTTCGAGATGTCCAAGGTGTATGCCTCGGGCTACATCGTGATCACGCTGGCGATCGCGTCGGCGCTGGGCATCTGGGCCGTTGTGCTGGGAGGTGCGGCATGAGCCTGCGCAATCCGCTCGCCAAAGCCCGCGGTCTCGGCTCTGCCAAGGACGGTACTGCCCACTGGTGGGCGCAGCGCGTCTCCGCGATCGCGTTGGTGCCGCTAGTGCTCTATGTGCTGTACCTGCTCGTGTCGCTGGCCGGTGCCGACTACAGCACCGTGCGCCTCAGCATCGCCCAGCCGGTCAACGCGCTGCTGCTGACCCTCTTCATCGGCACCGCTTTCTGGCACGCCCGCTTGGGACTGCAGGTGGTGATCGAGGACTACATCCACGTCGGCTGGCTGGAGATCACCCTGATGATCGCCGTCAAGTTCGTCTATGTCGTGCTGGGCCTGGCCGCGATCATCGCGATCGGCCGCATCGCCTTCAGCGCCTGACCCAGCCCGAGCGAGTACCCATGAGCGCTTACAAGATCATCGAACACAAGTACGACATGGTGGTCGTCGGAGCCGGCGGTGCCGGTCTGCGTGCCACCTTCGGCTTGGCCCAGAAGGGCTTGAACACCGCCTGCATCAGCAAGGTTTTCCCGACCCGCTCGCATACCGTCGCCGCCCAGGGCGGCATTTCGGCCGCGCTCGCCAACATGGGCGAGGACGATTGGCGTTTCCACTTCTACGACACGATCAAGGGCTCGGACTGGCTCGGCGACCAGGACGCTATCGAGTACATGTGTCGCGAAGCGATCCCGGCAATTATCGAGCTTGAGCACTACGGCGTGCCCTTCTCGCGCACCGAGGACGGCAAGATCTACCAGCGTCCCTTCGGCGGCATGACCACGCACTACGGCAAGGGCACCGCGCAGCGCACCTGCGCTGCCGCCGATCGCACCGGCCACGCCATTTTGCACACGCTCTACCAGCAGTCGCTGGCGCATGACGCGCGCTTCTTCATCGAGTTCTTCGCGCTCGACCTGATCATGGACGAAGAAGGCGCCTGCCGCGGCGTGCTGGCGCTTGAGATGGCCACGGGCGATCTGCATCTGTTCCGCGCCCAAGGCGTGGTGCTGGCGACGGGCGGGTATGGCCGCGCCTACTTCTCGGCGACCTCGGCCCATACCTGCACCGGCGACGGCGGCGGCATGGCCCTGCGTGCAGGCCTGCCCCTTCAGGACATGGAGTTCGTGCAGTTCCACCCGACCGGCATCTACGGTGCAGGCTGCCTTATCACCGAAGGTGTGCGCGGCGAAGGCGGCTACCTGACGAACTCGAAGGGCGAGCGCTTCATGGAGCGCTACGCGCCGAACGCGAAGGACCTCGCCTCGCGCGACGTGGTCAGCCGCTCGATGACCATCGAGATCCGCGAGGGTCGCGGCGTTGGCGAGCACGCCGACCACATCTTCCTGAACCTGCAGCACCTCGGCCCCGAGGTCATCCACGAGAAGCTGCCGGGCATCGCCGAATCCGCCCGCATCTTCGCTGGTGTCGACGTCACCAAGCAGCCGATCCCGGTGCTGCCGACCGTGCACTACAACATGGGCGGCCTGCAGACCAACTACCACGGCGAAGTGGTCACGCTGAAGAACGGCAACCCCGACAGCGTGGTGCCGGGTCTGTATTCGATCGGCGAAGCCGCTTGCGTCTCGGTGCACGGCGCCAACCGCTTGGGCTCGAACTCGCTGCTGGATCTGGTGGTGTTCGGCCGTGCCGTGGCCAACCGCTGTGCGGAGACGATCAAGCCGGGTCAGAACCACAAGGCCCTGCCGGCCTCGGCCTGCGACAAGCCGCTTGCCAACCTCGACAAGCTGCGCAACGCCAAGGGCGGTACGCCCACCGCCGAGCTGCGCCTGAAGATGCAGCGCACCATGCAGAACCATGCGGCCGTGTTCCGCACTTCCAGCAGCCTGCAGGAGGGTGTGCAGAAGATGCGCGAGATCCAGGCCGGTTTCGCCGACATCCGCGTCACCGACCGCTCGCTGGTCTGGAACTCGGATCTCATCGAGACCCTGGAGCTGCAGAACCTGCTGGGCCAAGCGGTGGCGACGGTGGTCTCGGCCGAGAACCGCAAGGAATCCCGCGGTGCGCACGCACACGAGGACTTCCCCGATCGCGACGACGACAACTGGCACAAGCACACCCTGTGCTGGGTCGACGAGAACGGTGAGACCCGCATCGACTACCGCCCGGTGCACATGTACACCCTCACCAACGAAGTTGAAGCGGTGCCGCCGAAGGCGCGGACGTACTGATGGGGCGGGGATTAGGGATTGGGGATTCGGGATTGGACCATCGCGCTTGCGATCAACCTGAGCCTGCCTCGACCTGCTTTCCCTAATCCCCAATCCCGAATCCCGAATCCCGGAAGAAAGCCATGGCCGAATTCACCCTGCCGAAGAACTCCAAGATCACCCAGGGCAAGCACTTCCCAGCGCCAGCGGGTGCCAAGAAGGTGCGCACCTTCAAGGTGTACCGCTGGAACCCGGACGACGATGCCAACCCGCGGGTCGACACCTACGACGTTGACCTCGACAGCTGCGGCCCGATGGTTCTGGACGCGCTGATCAAGATCAAGAACGAGATCGACCCCACGCTGACCTTCCGTCGCTCCTGCCGCGAAGGCATCTGCGGTTCCTGTGCGATGAACATCGACGGCACCAACACGCTGGCTTGCACCAAGGCGATCAGCGACTGCGGCGGCAAGCAGGTGCCGGTGTATCCGCTGCCGCATATGGAGGTGATCAAGGACCTGGTGCCGGACCTGACCCACTTCTACGCGCAGTACGCTTCCATCCGCCCTTGGCTGCGTACGCAGTCGGCGCCGCCGGCCTCCGGTGAGCGCCTGCAGTCGAAGGAAGACCGCGCCAAGCTCGACGGCCTGTACGAGTGCATCCTCTGCGCCTGCTGCAGCACGAGCTGCCCGAGCTACTGGTGGAACGGTGACCGCTACCTCGGCCCGGCCATTCTGCTGCAGGCCTACCGCTGGATCATCGATTCGCGCGACGAGGACACCGGGGCGCGTCTGGATGACCTGGAAGATCCGTTCCGCCTGTACCGCTGTCACACCATCATGAACTGCGCCCGGACCTGCCCCAAGGGCCTGAATCCGGCCAAGGCGATCGCCGAGATCAAGAAGCTGATGATCCAGCGTCGAGGCGTTTGAAGCTCCGCAAGAAGGCGCCCTCGGGCGCCTTTTTTGTTGGGAGCCGCGCTGCGCGGCGCGCGGTCATCCTCAGCGCAAAGGGTGTCTCCGGCGCATCTCCATAGGGCGGGCTCCGGCCCACCGTGGCCCCGTCACTCGCTATCTTTTCGGGCTGATCAGCGGCGCCGCCAACGGCGGTGTTCGTCAGGGCGTTGACCAGAGTCTTGACCCCCAAGTTCGACAGTTGGAGCAGGAATTCCGGCCAGCCGCAGTGGTGCCGCCTCCGGAAATCAATGAGTTACTCAGCGATTTTGGCAGCTTTGTGTTGTGTCACGACACGTCTTTGCAGCCCTTGCATTGAGCGTGTTT
>JBKCVA010000185.1:0-19413 GCA_046318115.1 Lysobacterales bacterium
CGCGTTCTGGAGACACGGTGTATGCGCAATGCGAGCGTGCAGCTCAAGCTTCGACTGCTGATCATCGGACTGGCCTTGCTGCCGATGGCGGGCCTCGGCGTGTTCGCCTTCATGAACGCCCGCGGCCAGCTCGAAACCGCGGCCCAGCAGGCCATGCTGAGTCACACCAGCCTGCGGGCCGCCGCGCTTGAGGCCTACTTTGAGCGCATACGCGAGGATGTGCTGAGCCTCGCCGAAAGCGAGATGAGTCGACGCGCGCTCGTCGAGTTCAGGGAGGGCTTCGGGTCGGTGCCCGCGGCCGAGGGCCAGGAAGCCGTGATCGAGCGCTTCGTCAACGAACAGTTCGGTGCGCTGTACCGCGAGCGCACGGGCGGCGGCTGGAAATCCGGCGCCAGCTTCGTACAGAGCCTGGACCCCGGCGCGCGCGCCTTGCAGTACCACTTCATCGCCAACAACCCCGCGCCGCTGGGCGAGAAGGACAGCCTGATCCAGCCCGCCTTCGACGGCGCCTACAGCGAGGCGCACCAGCGCTTCCACCCCAGCTACCGCAGCCACCTGAAGCGCCATCGGTACTACGACATCTTTCTTGTCGACCGCGAGGGCCGTCTGGTTTACAGCGTGTTCAAGGAGCTGGACTTCGCCACGGACCTTGCGAGCGGGGAGTTCGCTGCCACCGGCCTCGGCCGCGCGTTCGCCGGCGCCATGCGTTCGAGCGTCGAGGGCGCGCTGCATATCGAGGACTACGCGCGCTATACGCCAAGCTATGAAGCGGCCGCGATGTTCATCGCGGCGCCCATCGATCTGGCCGGCGAGCGCGCGGGAGCGCTGATCGTGCAGATCAGCATCGACCGCATCAACGCCATCGCCTCCGACCCGATCGGGGTGACCGAGGGCAAGGACATCTTTCTGCTGGCTGCGGACGGGCATCCGCGCTCCGACTCGATCCTGGCCGCCGAGGCATTCAGCGTCGCCAAGGCGTTTGCCACCGCCGGCGCAGCGCCCACCCTTGATGTCGCTCCCTATCGGCCGGTGTTCGCTGGCGAGAGCATCGACGCCAGCAGCGACTCCATGCGAGGCGAGCCCGCGCTGACCCGCGCTGTCCCCGTGCGCGTCGGCAACGGGCTCACCTGGGCATTGATCGCGCAGTTCGAGACGGCAAGTGCCTTCGCGGCATCGAAAGAGCTGCTCACCCTGGTACTGATCGCGGGCGCGGTGGCGGCGGTGGTGGCGCTGCTCTTCGCGATTCCCAGCACGCGTGCCCTGGTCAAGCCGATCGCCTACGCAGAGCAGGCCGCAGCGCGCATCGCGCGGATGGAGCTCGACACGCCGATCCGTTCGCGCAGCAGCGATGAATTCGGGCGACTGATCCGCTCGCTGGGCGCGATGCAGGACGAGCTGAAGTCGCGGATCGGGCAGGAGAGAACGCTGGCCGCCACCGAGAACCTGCGCGCGCGCATGGCGCTCGACTCCGCCAGCATCGGCGTGATGATTGCCGACGCCGGGGGGCGCATCGTCTATGTCAATCCGTCCGTGCTCAAGGTCTTGCACGAGGCGCGTGATGAGCTGCGCAAGCGGATGCCTGATTTCGACCCGGCCAAGGTGCTGGGTTCGAACTTCGACCTCTTCCATCGTGACCCGGCGAGCAACCGTCAGCTGACCAGCGGGTTGACCCAGCGCCACGCGTCCCGCATCACCGTCGGCAAGGCGCACTTCGCGCTCAGCGCCAATCCGATCTTCGCTGCGGACGGCACTCGCGTGGGCACTGCGCTGGAGTGGCAGGACCGCACGCTCGCCGCCAACTTCAACAACGAGCTGCGCCGGGTGGTGCAGGCGGCCCAGGCCGGCGACCTCAGCGTGCGCATGGACGAGTCACGCTACGACGAACGTTTCGTTGAGGTTGCGCGCAGCGTCAACGGTCTGGTCGAGGTGGTGTCGACCTCGATTGAAGCCGTACAGGCCGTGCTGGCCGGGTTCGCCGACGGCGACCTGAGCGAGCGCGTGGAAGCCGAACTGAAGGGCCTGTTCGGGCAATTGAAGCGCGACACCAATGCCAGCGTGGAGCGCCTCGGCGAGATGGTCGGCAACATCCGTCAGGCCGTCGCTGCCATGAACACAGCGGCCGCCGAGATCGCCTCGGGCAACAGCGATCTGTCCAGCCGCACCGAACAGGCCGCGGCCAATCTTGAGGAAACCGCCGCCGCGATGGAGGAGCTCACCTCCACCGTCCGGCAGACCACCGAGAACGCCCAGCAAGCCAACCGCATGGCGCGCGAGGCCGCCGAGGTGGCGCGCAGCGGCGGCGAGCGCGTTGATGGCCTGGTCCGCACCATGGCGGAGATCGAGGCTGCGTCCCGCAAGGTGTCGGACATCATCAGCGTGATCGACGGCATTGCCTTCCAAACCAACATCCTTGCGCTGAACGCCGCCGTTGAAGCCGCGCGCGCCGGCGAGCAGGGCCGTGGCTTCGCGGTGGTGGCCGGCGAGGTGCGCGCGCTGGCGCAGCGCTCCGCCGCTGCGGCCAAGGAAATCTCGGCGCTGATCCGCGAGTCGGTCGCTGCGGTGAGTCAGGGCGCGGAGCAGGTGGATGGCACCCGCCGCACCATTGAAGGCATCGTCCACGCCGCCGGTCAGGTCGCGACCCTCGTGGCCGAGATCAGCAGCGCCACCGCCGAGCAGATCCAGGGCATTGATCAGGTCAATCTGAGCCTGAACGAACTGGACCAGATGACCCAGCAGAACGCCGCGCTGGTTGAAGAGGTCTCGGCTGCGGCGCACGGCCTCGATGACCAGGCGAACGAACTGAGTACCGTCATGACGCGCTTCCGCCTCGAACGGCGAAAGGTCTCCGATGATGCGCTCGGCCTCGATTTCGAGGCGATGATCCGTGGTCACCGGGGATGGAAGAAGCGGCTGATGAGCGATCTCAACGGGCATGGCGACCCCATCGATCCGGCGACCGCCTGCGTCGACAACGCCTGTCCGCTCGGCAAGTGGATCCACGCCGAGGGCCGCGCCCGCTACGGCCAGTTGCCGGAGCTGGAGTCCCTGCGACTGCAGCACGCGCGCTTCCACAGCTGCGCCGGTGAGATCGCCACCCACATCCGTCAGGGGCGGCAGGACGAGGCCGAGCGTGTGCTCACCAGCGACTTCGTCGAGCGCACCACCGAAACGGTGGCGGCGATCCGCAGCCTGAAGCGGGCGGCCGCGCGGACCGTCCTCGCCGGGCACAGCCCGGCCTGACCCAAGGAGCGTCGGGCCCGGCTTGGAGCCCTTGCGCGGCCCCGGGGGCGTCGCGATGTTCCGGCTGTCGCTTCGGCTTGGGGCGGAGGCGACAGGCTGTTGCGTCTGCGAAGGGGCTGGGCCAGAGGGGGTTGCCGTCGACGACGGACGCGCAGCGCGGCCGCGCGCGGATCGCGTGAGCTTCGCTCAGCAAGGCACCACGGCGACGCTGATCTCTTCGCGGTCGTGGTAGAGCTGGCGCGCGCGCAGTTCGAGGTTCAGACCGGCCTGCTTGAGCCGCGCGTCGAGCGCATCCATCTGCTCGCGCACTTCCTGCCAGCGCTTCTTCATCGGCAGCTTCAGGTTGAAGATCGCGCGCCGCGCATCGCCCTCGACCAGCCAGTCACCCATCAGCGCGGCGACGCGCTTGGGCTGCTCGACCATGTCGCAGACCAGCCAGTCGATCGGGTGCGGCGGGCGCCAGCGGAAGCCGTCCGAGCGCAGGTGCTTGATCAGGCCGGTGCCCATCGCGCTTTCGGCCAGCGGGCCGTTGTCGATGGCGGTGACCGACAGGCCGGCGCGCGCGAGTACCCAACTCCAACCGCCGGGGGCAGCGCCGAGATCGACCGCCTGCTGGCCGGCCTTCATCCAGCGCGTGCGCTCGTCGGGGCTGAAGAGAGTGAGCAGGGCTTCCTCAAGCTTCAGCGCCGAGCGGCTGGGCGCGTCGTGGGCGAGCTTCAAGCGCGGGATGCCGCCGGTCCACGGTGCCGCGCGTTCGCCCTGGCCGCGCATCGGCGGCGTGTCATCGGCGTCGCCTGCCGCCAGCAGCAGATGCGTGCCCGACAGCAGCACCACGTGCAGGGTCGGCTTGCGCGGATCGTCCTTGGCGCTGAGGTGCCCCGGCTTGCGCAGGCCCGCGCGCAGGGCGTTGCCGAAGCTGCGTGCCAGGCCCGCGAGATCGCGGCCGACGTCGGCATCGGGGTGCTCCATGCTGAGCTGGCCGAACACCTGGCCGCTGCCGGCCATCGCTTCGAGCACCGGGCTCAGCCGGTCCTTGGGGTCGAGGTTCTGCAGCTCGGCGAACACCGACAGCCGCTGGCGGGCGAAGATCAGCGCATGCCAGGGCAGGGCGCGGCAGAGCTGCGACTGCGATTCGGCGTCGAGCCCGAGGAAGCGCACATAGCCCGAATCGCGCTCGGTTTTCGCATAGCCGCCGACGCCAAAAACGGCGGCGCGCTCGCTGATCTCGGCCGCGCATTCGGGCTCGAAGCCGGCGCGGCAGGGCAGGTAGAGGCCGGCGTCGCCCAGGGGTTTCATCAGTACATGCGCCCGGCGCTGTCGGTGTAGTGCTTGAGCACCGCGCAGGCGTCCTCCCGCAGCAGATCGCGGCGCACGCTGATGCCGCGCTTCTCGAGTTCACCCTTCCAGTCGCTGGGCAGCGGGCCTTCGTCGAACTGGGTCAGGGTCATGACGTCTTCGGCGCGGGCGCCAATCAACAGCGTGTCGATGCCGGCCCAGAAGGTGGCGCCGTAGCACATGCAGCAGGGCTGCGATGAGGTGGCCAGCGTCACGCCGGGGGCATCCTCGTTGAGGCGGAAGCGCTGCAGGCGCTGCTGCGCGGTCATGTAGGCCATCATCTCGGCGTGCGCGACCGAGCAGGTGTGCGGCTCGACGCGATTCACACCGACGGCGACCAGGCGATGCTGGGCATCGAACACGGCCGCGCCGAAGGGGCCGCCGCTGCGCGCATCGACATTGCGCCGCGACAGTTCGATCGCCAGCCGCATCTTGTCTTCATCGCTGGCATAGACGCTGCCGGCAGGCGCGAGCTCGTGCACCCAGGCGGGCAGGGTGAGGTGGACTTGGGCGTACAGCATGGGAGGGCTTACTTCAGCTCGCCACCGCCCGGTGCCGCCTCGCATCGACCTTCGACGCAGGCGCAGGCAGTGATGTCTTGGAACCCGCAGATGCTGGAAAGCCCCTGCGCCTCGCAGGCGGCCTTCACTTGCTCGGGGAAGGTTTCGGCCTGCGCATTGACGCAGGCGGGGAAATAGCCGCAGCAGTTGCCGACATTCTTGACCGCGCAGTCGGCATCGGTGCTGCAGCGGCGGTCGGGCTCGGCGGGCATCGCCTTGTCAGCGATCTCGCCGCCTGCGGGCTTGGGCTCAGGCGCGGCACAGCCGGCATCGCTGCCGGTACCGCAGGTTCCGCTGGGGCCGGGGCCGTTCTCGAATTGGAAAGGCGCCTCTGCGGGCGTTTCGGTCATCGCTGGCGGCGGTGGTGCCTCGGCAAACTCCGGCGCTTTCGGCTCACTGGGCGCCTGCGAGCAGGCGGCCAGCAGCAGCGCAAGGCTGACCGCCGCGAGCGACGCACTGCGGGCGAGGCGCCTGTGCATCAGCCTGCCGCCCAGGTGTCGCGCAGAGTGACCGCGCGGTTGAACACGGGCGTAGCTGCGCTGTGGTCGCGGCGGTCGGCCACGAAGAATCCGGTGCGCTCGAACTGCAGGTGGGTCTCCGGCGCGACTTCAGCCGCGCTGGGCTCGATCCAGGCCTGCACGGTGCGGATCGAGTCGGGGTTCAGATGATCCTTGTACGAGCCGCCGTGGCTCTCGTCATCGGGATCGGCGACCTTGAACAGGCGGTCGTAGAGGCGCACCTCGGCGGCGATGGCGTGGCGCGCGCTGACCCAGTGGATCGTGCCCTTGACCTTGCGGTCGGCGCCGGGCAGACCCGGGCGGGTATCGAGGTCCAGGGTGCAGCGCAGCTCGACCACGGTGTCGCCGTCCTTGACGACCTCGTCGCAGCGGACGATGCCGACGCCACGCAGGCGGACCTCGCCCTCGGGCTTGAGACGATGGAAGCCCTTGGGCGGCACTTCGGCGAAGTCCTCGCGCTCGATCCACAGCTCGCGCGAGAACGGCACGCGGCGCGTGCCGAAGTCGGGGTTCTTCGGGTGGTTCGAGAACTCCAGCGATTCCTCGTGGCCGGCCTCCAGATTGGTGATGACCAGCTTGACCGGATCGAGCACGGCGAGGCGACGCGCCGCCGCCGCGTCGAGGTCCTCGCGCACGCAGCCTTCGAGCACCGAGAAGTCGATCAGCGAGTTCTGCTTGCTGATGCCGATGCGCTCGGCGAACAGCCGCAGCGCACCGGGCGTGTAGCCGCGGCGGCGGATGCCCTGCAGGGTCGGCATGCGCGGATCGTCCCAGCCGCTGACCAGTCCGACCTGCACCAGCGCCATCAGCTTGCGCTTGCTCATCACCGTGTAGTTGATGTTGAGCCGCGAGAACTCGATCTGCCGCGGCTTGGCGGCGCGGTTGTGCCAGTCGCGGGCGCGCAGGGGCTCCAGCAGGTCCGGGTGGCCGGCGAGGTCGACCTTGTCCACGCACCAGTCGTAGAGCGGACGGTGGTCCTCGAACTCCAGCGTGCACAGCGAGTGGGTGATGCCCTCGATGGCGTCCGACAGGCAGTGCGCGTAGTCGTACATCGGATAGATGCACCAGGCGTCGCCGGTGTTCTGGTGCGGCACGTGCTTGATGCGGTAGATCGCCGGATCGCGCAGGTTGATGTTGCCGCTGGCCATGTCGATTTTCGCGCGCAGGGTGCGCGCGCCGTCGGGGAATTCGCCGGCGCGCATGCGGCGGAACAGGTCGAGATTCTCTTCCACGCTACGGCCGCGGTAGGGCGATTCGCGGCCGGGCTCGGTCAGCGTGCCGCGGTAGGCGCGCACCTCTTCGGCGTTGAGATCGCAGACATAGGCCAGGCCCTCGCGGATCAGCTTCTCCGCGGCCAGGTAGAACACCTCGAAGTAGTCCGAGGCGTGGCGCAGCTCGCTCCACTCGAAGCCCAGCCAGCGCACGTCGTCCTGGATGGCGGCGACGTACTCGGGGTCTTCCTTGGCCGGGTTGGTGTCGTCGAAGCGCAGGTTGCAGCGCCCGCCGAACTCCTCGCCGATGCCGAAGTTCAGGCAGATCGACTTGGCGTGGCCGATGTGCAGATAGCCGTTGGGCTCGGGCGGAAAGCGCGTCTGGATCGCCGCGTGCTTACCCGAGGCCAGGTCCTCGCGGATGATCTGGCGGATGAAGTCATTGCGGACGGGGCGGCTGTCGGCGGTGTCGGCGGGAGCGGCGTCGGACATGGGAGCAAGGCTGGAATCGGGTAGCCGCGCAGTCTAGCAGCCCGGATGGCCAGCCCCGATCGGCGCCCCTGGGGGTTGGCTTCCGGCCGGCATGCCCGCCAGACCCGTCAGAACAGCCCCCGCAGACCCTGCGACAGCGGATAGGTTTGCGCCTGGCTGTCGCCGCTGGCGGACAGTGCCCCCGCCAGCGCACGTCGGAAGGGCAGGGCGTGCGCACCGAAGCTGATGCCGGCGCGTCGGAGCAAGCGCGCCGGCGCGCTGTCGCAGGTGTAGAGCTTCGCAATGGCGCGGGTTGCGAGGTACAGCGGCCGGGTCGCACGACGCAGCTCGCGCTGGTAGCCGTGGAGGTCGCGGGCGTTGGCGATGTCGAGCCCCAGCGCATGCGCCCGTTGGATGCGCTGTGCCAGCAGGTGGACGCCGAGCAGATCGAAGTTGAAGCCGTGGGCCGTCACCGGATGCATGCCCACGGCGGCGTCGCCGACCAGGGCGAAGCGGCTGCCCGCGAACTGCCGCGGATAGACGCCGACCAACGGATAGGCATGGCGGCTGCTCACCGCCCGCATGGCGCCCAAGCGGCCGTCGAAACGACGGGTGATCTCGGCGCCGAAGGCGGTCTCGTCCATCGCCATCAGGCGCTGTATCTCGCAGGCGGGAAGCGTCAGCACCGCAGAGGCGGTGCGCTCGCCCAAGGGCAGCAGGGCGAGGGTCTGGCTGAAGCCGAACCACTCCCAAGCGGTACTCTCGTGGCCGACCTCATGCTGCATCCGGCAGACCAGCATGGACTTGCCGAAGTCCTCCATGTCGGCGGCCACGCCCAGTGCCCGCCGCGTCTCGGAGAATCGGCTGTCGGCCGCGACCAGCAGACGGCCGCGCAGCAGGCGGCCATCCGAGAGCTGCACCTCGGCATGGCTGGCGCGCGCATCGACCGCGATCGGACGCAGACCGTCGAACCACTGCAGGCCCGGCTGGTCTTCCAGCGCGGCAAAGGCCGCGCGGCGGATCCAATGATTCGGCACCAGCCAGCCCAGGCGATCGCGGTGCCCGGCACGGGGATCGATTTCGATGCCGCGTGGGTCGTTGCCGTTCAGCACGCGCGCCGCCCGCAAGGTGTGGCGCTCGTCTTCGGGAATGTGCGGCCACACGCCCAGGCGCTTCAGCACGGCCACGCTGTGGTGGGTCAGCGCGATCTCGCGGCCGTCGAACTCGGCCTGGGCGAGTGCCGCGCGCGGCTGCTGGTCGATCAGAGCGATGCTGAGGCCGGAATCGGCCAGCGCGCGCGCGAAGCAGAGGCCGCTCGGCCCGGCGCCGATCACGATCAGGTCAAAGTCCATGTGCGGTGTCTCGCGCAGGGGAGGTGACAGGGCCCTCAGGCTGCCGCAGCGGCTGCGGGCCGCACCTGATCAGGATCAACCGGCTGTGAAGAAGGCGGGGCGATGCCCCGGCGGCAGCGTCTGGCGGCTGCCGTCCGGGGACCGCGGGCGTGTCGAGGGTGGACTCGGCGCGGGTCGGGTGTCTGGGCTCAGGGGTATCGGCGGCCGTTGACGTCCGCTTCGATCAGCACCGTGGTGCTGCGGGCGGTCTGGCTGCTGGGCGGCGCACCGGCGGTACTGGTGGTGCTGGTCGACTCCTGCTCGCTGCGCACGGTACCCACGCTGGGATGGGCGGACAGCAGGGTGCGGCCTTCGGTGCGGGTGCTGACGCTGAAGCCCGCCACATTGACCGTGCTGTTCAAGGTCACGCGGGTATCGAAGGCGCACGCGCTGCTGAAGGTGCCGGCCGGCGCGGTGGCGTCGGCGCTGCCGGTGCGCACGGTGCGCTGTTCGGTCTGCACATCGGCCGCCACCTGCATGCCCATCGCGCTGTAGCGGTTCTTGACGACATAGCTGCGCCGAATCTCGGTGCCGATCGGGGTGACTCGAGGAATCTCGACCGGCGGGTCGTACTCGTAGGTGCCCTGGGCGTTCGCCGAGCGGATGAAGCCCTCGCCGCCGAGGTAGATGCGCTGGGTGTCAGTCTGCTCGATGAACTCGCGCACCGTCGCGCTGTTGTCGCCGACGATGCGATCTTCCAGCACGAACACCGGGCGTCCCTTGTAGGTCGTGGTGCCCGTCACGCGCTGTTCGATGCGGCCGCCCCGGTCATCCTGCAGCAGGAAGCGGTCGCCGACACGCAGCGGCGGATAGCACTCGTCGCCCGAGGAGGGGCCGCCGACGGGCGTGACTGGCACGGTGCGGCACTCGCTGCGCCGGTTGCCGAACTCCGCGCGGCTGATCTGGACGCTGCGCGTGCTGCCGCCGATGGTGTAACTGAACTCGCCGGCGGCGCCGTTGGCAAAGCGCAGGCTCACCGTGCCGACCTCTTCGATACGGCCCATCGCCGGCTGACCGTTGATCTGGTCGAAGCGCGTGCCGGTACGGCCGCGCAGCAGCGGGCCCGTGTAGCGGCCGTCGGCCTGGCGCGTGGCGTTGAACACGAACCACGCCGGCTTGCGGTCCTCGCCGTAGGTGTACCAGGTCGCGGAGAGCAGATCACCAACATGGTTGATCTGCACGCCCCAGCCGCTCTGGCCCGGGTTCCACCACAGTGCGGTGTAGTTGGTGAAGCCCGCCGGGTCTGCGTTGCTGGCCGAGCATTCAAGCTGTTTGTCGCCGAACACGAAGCGGTTGAGCGTTTTGCTCTGGCTGAGGCCGTCGACGGTGTAGTCGAAGACCATGCGATCGCGGGCTGGAAAGCG
This sequence comes from Lysobacterales bacterium, assembly GCA_046318115.1. Classification (GTDB taxonomy): domain Bacteria; phylum Pseudomonadota; class Gammaproteobacteria; order Xanthomonadales; family Xanthomonadaceae; genus Aquimonas. The sequence continues at coordinate 10,091 of JBKCVA010000185.1, forward strand.
CAGGCGCGCGGAGCCGACCACGGTTCCTGTCTCCGAGGCGCGACCGGTGATCTGCGCGAAAGGCACGCCGGTGTAGCGATACACGTCGCCGCGATAGCTGCCGTCGCCCTGCAGCGTGGTGGCGCCGATCACGAACCAGCTGGCCTGGCCTTGGGCGTCGTAGGTGAACCAGGTCGGCAGCAGCACATTGCCCTGGTCGATGGTGAACAGGCCCCAGCCCGATTCATCGGCCCGCCACCAGCCGCCGGTGTAGTCGACGCTCTGGGCAAGACCGGCCGAAGCCGGCAGCAGCAGGGCCAGCGAGAGCGCCAGGCGGCGACGGCTGAGGCTGGTGCGGAAGTGCTTGAACATGGTGCGCCCCCTGTAGGCGTGGATGGACACGCGCAGGCTAGGGGCGCAGGGTCGGCGGCAGTACCCCCTGAACAGGGGGGCAGGGTTAGGTGCCTGCGAGCCGCAGCGAAAAGTCGACCGCCTGCACGTGCTTGGTCAGGCCACCGATCGAGATGCAGTCGACGCCGCTCTGGGCGATCGCGCGGAGGCCCTCGAGGCTGACCCCGCCCGAGACCTCCAGCGGCACGCGCCCCGCGGTGAACTCGACGGCGCGACGGCGCTCGTCCGCGCTGAAGTCGTCGATCAGGATGCGATCGGCGCGGGCCTTGATGGCCTGCGCCAGTTCCTCGAAGGTCTCGACTTCGACGATGACGGGCAGACCCGGCGAAAGCTGGCGCGCTCGCGCGACGATGGCGGCGATGCCGCCGGCCGCGGCGATGTGGTTCTCCTTCACCATCACCGCGTCGTACAGGCCGATGCGGTGGTTGTGGCCGCCGCCGCAGCGCACCGCGTACTTCTGTGCGAGCCGCAGGCCGGGCAGGGTCTTGCGGGTGTCGAGGATGCGCGCGCGGGTGCCGGCAACGGCCTCGACGAAGGCCGCCGTGCGGGTGGCCGTGGCCGACAGTGTCTGCAGAAAGTTGATCGCGCTGCGTTCGGCCGAGAGCAGGGCGCGGCTGGCGCCTTCGATGGTGCAGACCTCGCTGCCGGACTCCAGCCACTGGCCATCGACCGCATGCCAGGTGATGCGCAGCTCGGCGTCGAGCGCGCGAAAGCAGGTGTCGAACCAGTCGCGGCCGGCAAGTACCGCGCGTTCGCGGCAGACGAGCGTGGCGCGCGAGCGCGCATCCGCCTCGATCAAGGCTGCGGTGGCATCGCCGCTGCCGATGTCCTCTTCGAGCGCGCGCACCACATCCAGCGGGATGCGAGCGCGCTCGTCGGGGGTGAGTTCGGGGTGGGCGGCGAACTGCGGCATGCGGAGGCACTCGGACCCGGGGGCGCATAGGGTAGGCGCGCGCTGGCGATACGCCTACCCGTGCGTGCGCGGACTACTTGCCGAGTCGGGCCACCAGTGCCTTCAGAACGCCCTGGGTTTCCGGGTGGTACCAGCCCTCGATGAAGGGGCCGAGGTCGATCGCGTTGGGCGCGCAGATCGCCTGGATCAGCGTCTCGCGGGACATCGCGCGGGTGACCAGCATGGCCCGGCGCGGCAGGCTCAGGTGGGCCTCCAGCCACGCGATCGCGCGTGGGATCACCTGGTCGAGCTCGACCACCTCGTCGACCATGCCGATCTCGGCGGCGCGGGTCGATTCGATCATCTCGCCCGCGACCAGCAGGCGCTCACCGATGCGTTCGCCGACCAGACGCTTCAATGCGTACTGGATGGGGCCGGGCACCACCAGGCCGACCTGGGTTTCGTTGAGTCCGATGCGGAAGGGGCCCTTCTCGCCGGCGCGAGCCATCACCCGGTAGTCGGCGAACAGACTGATCACGGCGCCGCCCGCAGGGCTGTGCCCGGTCAAGGCTGCGACCACCGGAACCGGGCAGGCCGCGAGCTTGGCGCAGACCTGCATGAAGGCGCCCCAGGTGGCCAGCACGCCGTCACGGTCAAGGGTGAGCAGGGTCGGCACGTCCAAGCCGCCGGAGAACAGGCCCGGGCTGCCGGAGATCACCAGACCCTCGGCGCCTTCGCCGGGAGCGGCGTCGATGGCCTCGATCAGGGCCGAGAGCAGGGCGTGGTTGAAGGCGTTGGCGGGGGGGCGGTTGAAGCGCAGCTCCAGGACGCGGCCGTGGGAAATCTTCTGCAACATGCATACGCCTCCGTAGGGTTGGGTCGATAGCATAGCGGCCCGGCGGCCGCTTGGCCTGCTGCGTGGCGTCACGCAGCGGGAGGCCGTCGCCGGCTGCACGGTGCCCGGCAGCGCTCCGTCGCGGCTGGCCGGCTCAGTCGCTGACCGGCAGTCGACGCGTGGCCAGCTGCAGCACGTCCTCGGCCGGCATTGGCCTCGCGAAGTGGAAGCCCTGCATCTGGTCCACGCCCATCCGCACCAGCAGGGCGCGCTGTACGGGCGTCTCGACGCCCTCGGCGACAACCGCGATGTCGAGCGATCGGCACAGGGTCACCATGCCCTCCAGCAGTCGGAAGGCGCGCGTGTCGGTGTCGATGTCGTCCATGAAGCAGCGGTCGATCTTGATGGTGTTGAAAGGCAGGCGGCGCAGGTAAGCCAGAGAGGAGAAGCCCGTGCCGAAGTCGTCCAGAGACAGCTTGAAGCCCTGCTCGGACAGGCGCCGCAGGAAGCTGCGGCCGGCTTCGATGTTCTCCAGCAGCGCGGACTCGGTCAGCTCGATCTCAAGCATGTCGTGGGGCAGGCTGTGGCGGGCGCAGGTCGCCACCAGTTGCTGCTCGGTGTCGGGGTCGAAGACTTGGCGTGGCGACAGGTTGAGCGCCACCGGCGTATGCAGGCCGAGGCGGAGCAGATGGGCCGCGAAGGTGGCCGCGCGCTCCATCGCGATGCGGCCGAGGGCGCCCACCAGGCCAAACTCCTCGGACAGCGGAATGAAGGCCGCTGGCGATACGGAGCCCAGGCGCGGGTTGTTCCAGCGCATCAGCAGCTCGTAGCCGACCACGTACCCGCCGGCGCTCACCTTGGGCTGCAGCACGGTGTCCATGGCGCCGGCCTCGATATCGCGGCGCAGCTCGGTGATCAACTCCAGTCGGCGGGTGGCCTCGCTGCCCAGTTCGCCGCGGTGGAATTCCGCACGCGAGCGGCCGCGCTGTTTGGCTTTGCGCATCGCCGTTTCGGCCTGCTGCAGGAGTTGGTCGGCCTGGCGGGAATCCTCGGGAAACAGCGCGATGCCGACGCTGGCGCTGACTGAAACCATCCGATCGCCCATCTGCATGGGCGTGCCCAAGGCCTCGATCAGCTGGCGCGCGAGCCCGGGGGCCCGGCCGCCGGCATCCTCGCCGTCCAGCAGCAGGGCAAACTCGTCGCCGCTCAAGCGCGCCAGTTCGTCGCGCTCGCCGGCCAGATCCTGCAGGCGTTGCGCGGTCTCGAACAGGAAGGCGTCGCCGGCGGCGTGACCCAGTGAATCGTTGATCGCGCGAAAGCCGTCGAGATTGACCCACAGCAGGGCCAGGGGGGCGCCGTCCTCGCGCGCCATCCGCAGCTTCAGGCGGCTCTCGAAGTGCGCGCGGTTGGCCAGCCCGGTCAGGCCATCCAGCAGGCTGGCGCGCTGTGCGCGCGCCTGCGCACTGCGCTGCAGGCTCAGATCGCTGACGGTGGCAACCAGCGTGCCGCGGCGCTCGGCGCTTTCGATCACCCGCAGGATGCTGAGCTCGACCGGCAGCAGGCTGCCGTCCGCGCGCTTGAGCTGCATCTCTTCACGCCAGCCTTCGCCGACTTCGCCAAGCAGGTGCTCCAGCGCACTGCGGTCACCCTGCAGCAGGCTGAACACGTGGCTGCCCTGGCCGAAGCTGTCGATACCGACAAGGTCATGAAAGGCCCGGTTGCATTCGTGGATCACGCCACGGCGGTCCAGCATCAGCATGGGCTCGCGGGCCTTGTCGAAGGCGTCGCTCAGGAGGCGCAGGGCCTCTTCGGCTTCGCGTTCGGCGGTGACGTCCCGCAGGGTGCCGATGATGCGGTCGATGCGTCCGGTGGGGCTGCGATTGACCGCGCGACCACGCACCCGCACCCAGCGCCAACGCTCGCCCAGGCGGAGGCGCAGGCTGCATTCGAGTTCGGCGGTCTCGCCGCGCAGGTAGCTGAGCCAGGTCGCACGCGATGCATCGATGTCCGAAGGATGCACGCTGTTGGCTTCGTCCAGCAGCAGCTGAGGGGCGTTGTCGAGCACGTGCAGGCGGCCGTCGTCGAAGCTGCGAACGCTGACGCGGCGGCTGGCGGCGTCCCATTCCCAGACGCTCTCGCCGCTGGCCCAGAGCGCCAGCGCGAGCGTGTGCTCGGCTTCGCGCGCGCGCTCTGCGCTGGTGTACAGCTCTCGGCTTTTGGCGTTGAGCAGGGCTTCCGCCTGACGCCGCGCTTCGCGCTCGCGTTCCAGCTGTCGCCGCAGCAGGGCGAGCTGCGCCCCATCCTCGCGATCGGAGGGGTCGGGCGTGGGAGGCAGCATCAGGCCGGGCATGTTCGAGGCGGGCGCGGGCGGCTCAGGGCAGGGCATGCAGTTCGAACACGATCGCCTCGCCGCCCAGTTCGGGAGCCTCCCGCTGGCTGAGGCGCTGCGGTTCCTTGTAGCGCTCCGCGGCGCCGAGGATCAGTCCCTCGGCCAGCGCGCTCATGCGACGCGGCGAGCGGTAGGCGAGGTGCAGATGGCGCGGGCCGCGCTCGACCACCTCGAAGCGCGGCAGCTTTGCCTCCGGGTAAAGCTTGAGCACCTCGACGTGGATGTGCGGCTCGATGCTGGCGAGGAAGTCGTAGAGGGTACGTTTGCCTGCAAACATCTCCGGGTAGGCCAGCTCGAAGCGGCCCAGCAGGTGCTCGCCGAAGGTCTTGATCAGGACATCCGTGGGCAGTTGGGTCTCTTCAGACAAAAGGCCCACCAGACGCACCATTTCCTCATGGGGGTAGTACCCCACCGCGGTGTAGGCGCCGCCGTGCGGCAGATCGGCGCGAACGAGGACGCGGTCGGCGAGCTCCGGCGAGAATCGCTGTTCGACCATCTCCATGAGTTCGGTAAACACCATGCCCAGCATCGGCGGGCTCCTGCGGTTGGGGGCAGGCGCTGCATGCAAGTCGCAGGCCGCCAGGAGCGGGGTATGACGAGCGCAGCGCAGGGTGTGGGCTCTGCTTGACGCCGGAGCAGCCCCCTGCGAGGTTCCCGGGCTGCCCTCCCCGGACCTTTCAGCCCATGCCGCCAAACGTCGCCCTGCCGAGCCGTTCCTTCCAGCCGCCCCAGCGACTGCTGCTGGGGCCGGGGCCCTCCACCGTGCCGCAGCGCGTGCTCGACGCGTTGGCCAGACCCACTCTGGGCCATCTCGACCCCGCCTTCGTCGGCCTGATGGACGAGATCAAGCTGCTGCTGCGCTACGCCTTCCGCACGCAGAACGCGCTCACCTTTCCGATCTCCGCGCCGGGTTCGGCCGGCATGGAAGCCTGCGTGGTGAACCTCATCGAGCCGGGCGACCGGGTCATTGTCTGCGTCAACGGCGTGTTCGGCGGACGCATGCGCGAAAACGTGCTGCGCGCCGGCGGCGTGCCGATCGTGGTCGAGGATGACTTCGGCCAGCCCGTCAGCGTCGACAAGGTCGAGGCGGCGCTGACGGCGAACCCGGGCGTCAAGGCGCTGGGCTTTGTCCACGCCGAAACCTCGACCGGCGCACGCTCGGATGCACAGGCGCTGTGTGCGCTGGCGGCGGCGCATGGCGCGCTGTCCATCGTCGATGCCGTGACCAGCCTCGCCGGCATCCCGCTCGAGGTCGACGCCTGGGGCATCGATGCGATCTATTCGGGCTCGCAGAAATGCCTGTCCTGCCCGCCGGGCCTGTCGCCGGTGAGCTTTTCCGAGCGCGCGGTGGCCGCCGTGCGTGCGCGCAAGGCGCCGGTGCAGAGCTGGTTCCTCGATCTCTCGCTGGTGATGAACTACTGGCAGGGCGAGGGTGGCCGCAGCTACCACCACACCGCGCCAGTCAACATGCTGTATGCCCTGCACGAAAGCCTGTTGATGCTGGCGGAAGAAGGGCTCGAAGCCGCCTGGGCGCAGCACCAGGCCAACCATCTGCGCCTGCGTGAGGGGCTCGATGCGCTGGGGCTGGAGCTGCTGGTCCCCGAGGCCGCGCGCCTGCCCCAGCTCAACGCCATCCGCATTCCCGCGGGTGCCGACGACCTCGGCCTGCGCCGTGCGCTGCTCAACGAGCACGGCATCGAGATCGGCGCAGGCCTCGGCCCCTTGGCCGGCAAGGTCTGGCGCATCGGACTGATGGGCGAAAGCAGCCGGCCGGAGTGCGTTGACCGCGTGCTCGGCGCCCTCAAGCAGGTGCTGGGGCGCTGACGAGGCGGCGGGCTTCCCGCGCTGGCGTGACGCCCGTCACGCGACGCAGCGCGCGGCCCGCGCCAGCATGCGGCTCGACCCGAACGCGCGAGCCGGAAGCGCCCAGATGGACCCAAGCCAAGACATCGACCTGCTGGCGACCCTGCGCGGCGACTGGGAAGGCGTGACCCGCCTCCATGCCGGCCATGCCGCGCATCCCGAGCACACGTCCAACGCCTGGCTGCGCTGCGTACAGGCGGGCACGCCCGCGCGCGCGCGCCTGCGCTACGTGTGGACCTTCGAAGACCGCATCCGCGAGGGCCACCTTCTGCTGGCGGTGGACCCGGGCAGTCGCCGAGCCAGCGGCGCCTGGATGGACAGCGGCGTCGGCGGTGCGGTGGGCGGTGCCGAGGTGCTGGCGTTGCGCGGTTGGCTGGACGAGAGCGGGCTGCTGCGCTTGAGCGGGCAGGGCGGCGAGGGCGCGGGCGCGGCCTGGACCTGGCGACTTGAGCTGGACTGCCCGGAGGAAGGCCGACTCGAACTGCGGCTGTACACGGTTTCGCCGCAGGGTGAGGAAGAGCTCGCGGCCTCGGCGGAATACCGGCGCTGAGGGCGTGCGGGCTGCGCCTGCCCGAGGCGTTCGGGCCCGCGCTGGCGCCCTCGCTCGCGAGCCCTGAGATCCGTCAGCGCTGCGTGGGCACCCGGCCGAAACCACTCTCGGCTTCGGCCGCCAGATAGGCGAACACGGCATACGCCCGCGCCTGCTGGTCCAGCGCCTCGCTGTCGATCTTGTCCAGGGTGTCGTTGGCCGTGTGGTGGTAGTCGAAATAGTCCATGCCGTCCTGCGCCAGCTGCGCCCAGGGCACCCCGCGCTGCACCAGCGGGCCCACGTCCGGGCCAGGGCCGCCGCCTTCGCGCTCGAAGGGGATGCCGAGCGGCGCCAGCACCTCGGCGATCTGCTCCAGCAGCGGCCAGTACGCCGGCTCGACGCCTGCGCGCAGGGCGTAGATGCGGCCCGCGCCGAAGTCGCTCTCGGCGCCGATCACATGCTTCGCCATCTGCTCGGCGTGAAGCGCAGCATAGGCGCGCGCGCCGATCAGGCCCTGTTCCTCATTGCCCCAGGCGATCACCCGCACGGTGCGGCGCGGACGCTGCTCCAGCTTCAGCAGGGCGGCGCCCGCCGCCATCGTGATGCCCACGCCTGCACCGTCGTCGAGCGCGCCGGTGCCGAGGTCCCAGGAATCGAGGTGGCCGCCGATCACCACGACCTCGTCCGGCCGCTCGCGCCCGCGGATGTCGCCGATCACGTTGTAGCTGGTCGCCTCGCCGCGGTTCTCGGCGTCGATGTCGAGACGGATGCGCACCGGCTGGCCGCGCTCGATCATGCGTGTCAGCAGGTCGGCGTCGGGGTTCGAGACCGCCGCCGCGGGAATCTGCTTCACGTCGTCGGCGTAGCGCATGATGCCGGTGTGCGGGAAGCGGTCGGTATTGGTGCTGATCGAGCGGATGATGAGCCCCACCGCGCCCTTCTTCGCCGCCTCGACCGCGCCCGAGCTGCGGCCGATCACGCTGAGCCCATAGCCGCGGCCGTCGCGGGCGCGCTGGGTGCGCTGGCTGATGAAGACGATCCTGCCTTCGGCTGCGTCCGCAGGGGCGGCCTGCAGCGCGGCGATGCTGTCGAAGGCCACGATCTCGGCCTCCAGCGGTTTGTTGCCGGTGCCGATGCTGCCGCCCAGCGCGGTGATCGCCAGCGGCTGCGGAAACGGCGCAAGAATCTCGCCGCGCTCGTGACCGCGCCGCCAGTAGGGAAAGCTGAAGGGCTCGATCCGCACGTCATCGAAGCCCAGCGCTCCAAACTTCGCCAGCGCCCATTCGATCGCGCGGGCATCCGCTGGGGTGCCGGCCATGCGCGGCCCGACCTCGGTGGTCAGTGATTCGACGATCGCGTAAGCCGTACCGGCTTCGACATGCTGATCGCGCAGGGCGGCAGCGTTCTGCAGGCTGTCGGCCGACAGCGGCGTCACCGCTGGCTCGACACGTTCAGCGGCATGCGCATTGAGCGCGAAGGCGGCAGCGAGCAGGCAGGCGTGCAGACGCATGGAAAGTCTTCCGCAGGAGTATCTGGAGAACGATGCCAGTCCCCGAAGGCGTCGGCATGTGCGGAAAGGCCGGGCGCAGCTCCTAGCGCCCGGCCCGCGGATCACTTCTTCAGCAGATCGTGGATCTCGCGCAGGCGGACCTCAGTCGCCTGAGGCCCGGGATCACGCCTTGTTCTGCTGCAGCAGATCGCGGATCTCGCGCAGCAGCAGCACGTCTTCCGGCGGCGCCGGCGGCGCGGCGGGCGCCTCTTCCTTCTTGCGCTGCAGGCGGTTCATCAGCTTGATCACCATGAAGATCGCGAACGCGATGATGGTGAAGTCGACCACCGTCTGAAGGAAGGCGCCGTACTTGAACAGCACCGGCTCCACGCCCTCAGCGCCTTCCTTCAGCGTGATGGCACGGTCGGAGAAGTTGACGCCGCCGATGATCAGGCCGATCAGCGGCATGATGATGCCGTCGACCAGCGAGCCGACGATCTTGCCGAAGGCCGCGCCGATGACCACGCCCACCGCCAGGTCGACGACGTTGCCACGCATGGCAAAGGCCTTGAATTCACTGATGAAGCTCATGCCGCCCCCGAACAATCCAGCGGCGCCATTCGCCGCGCGCCGACTTTAGCGGAAGGTGACGACCTGCGGGCGCGACTAGGGTCTTCTCAGCCCGCGGCGGACTGGGCGGAGCGTCGCGAATGACGTTGGTGCCTCAAGCCAGATGCGCGAGCAGCGTCTGCTGCTTCTTCCTGACAGCCGGTGAGCCGCCAATCCACCCAAGTCAAGCCTCAACAAGTCTTGTACGCCATGTGCTTGTGCGGCTTCGGCCTGTCGGGTCGTGGCCTTGAACGCCCCGGCCGATGCTTGAAGGTCTGGGACGCGATGAGCTTGACGACACTCTGCAGCATGGCGACGCAGGCGCAG